>QHXX01000058.1 GCA_003223135.1 Acidobacteriota bacterium
TCGCCGGGGCGGGGCGCGTGCTGGGTGAGATCGGGGATGACGCCGGCGCGCTCCCAGGCGGCCTCATCCAGGCGGCCGTCCACTTCGACGGCGCTGTCGGCGCGGACGGCGGCGACCCTGAGCGGGCCGTCTCCGGACACGGCGAGCGCTTCCCTGCCGACGGGCGCCGCGCCGCCGCCCAGAAGGCACAGGAGCAACGGGACGATCCGCCTGCCCCGCACGTCCGCTACCCGGGGGGAAGAGTCGCCGTCGAGGGAGACTCGCCGGCGAGATCGTGGGCGATCTCCTGGATCCGCCGGAAGAAGCGCAGGAAATTTTCCCCGAGGACCCCCTCGACGACCCTTTCCGAGTGGCCCCGGCGGAGAAGCTCGGCGGTGATGACCGGCAGATTCGAGACGTCGTCCAGGCCCTCGGGCGGGTCCTCGATGCCGTCGAAGTCGGTACCCAGGCCGACCGCCTGCGGGCCGGCGACCTGGATGACGTGCTCGATGTGGTCGATGACCCTGGTCCAGGTGGTGCGACGCCTCGGGATGGCGTCGAACAGCTTGACGATGGCCTCATCGCGCTTCTTCGGGTCGGAGGCGAGGTCCTGCTTGATCTTCAGGTACTCGGGGAGGAGCTTTGCCCGCTCGTCATTCATGGCCTTCACGACCGCCGGGTCGACAAAATAGGACGAGACATTGATCATGACCACGCCACCCTTCGCGGCGATACGCGCGATCTGATCGTCCGTGAGATTGCGCGGGATGTCGCAGATCGCGCGGCACGAAGAGTGCGAGGCGAACACCGGCGCCCGGGATGTCTCGAGCACGTCGTCGATGGTCTCGTCCGAGACGTGCGAGACGTCCACCATCATCCCGATCCGGTTCATCTCGCGCACCACCGCGCGCCCGAAGTCGCTCAGCCCATGGTGCACCTGGAAATCGGCCGGGTTGAAGTCGGGCAGGTAGAACTTCCCCGACGAATCGGCCCAGTGATTGGTGTTGGTGTGCGTCAGCGTCATGTAGCGCACCCCCAGCCGGTAGAATTCGCGCAGCGCCCCCAGCGAGTCCTCGATGGCGTGCCCGCCTTCGATCCCCATCAGGACGGCGATCTTGCGGTCGCGCTTCGCCTGCCGGATGTCCGCCACCGAACCGGCCGCCGTCAGGTCTTTCGGGTGCGCCTGCACGACGCGCTGCACCAGGTCGATGAGGTCGAGAGCCTCGCGCGCGGCGCCTCCGGCCTCAGCAAAGCTGGCGGGCACGTAGATGGCCAGGAAGGGCGCCGTCAGCCCGCCCTCCAGCGCCCGCGGTATGTCGAAGTGCGGCGTCGCGCCGCGCTCGCCCACGTCGGCCCACTTCTTCTCCAGCCTGTACGGCGCGTCCACGTGCGTGTCCACGACGATGGCGCGCGCGTGCAGGCGCCGCGCCTTCGTCCCGGGGTCATCGGCGAGGGCCGGGAGGGTCGCGAGTCCTATGATGACAGCGGCGGGCAGGAGCGTGCGTTGTCGCATTCCCTTTCCTCCCGGAAGCGCGGATTGTCGCACACTTCGGCATTTCGGGAGGTCGCCGGGTTCCTGTGAGGTTCGGCTTTGATCAGGTGCGCCGTCAAGCGGCCGGACGGGTCGGGCGCGCAGTTTGCGTTGCCGGGCTCACCCGGCCACCCTGCGCGCGGAGGTCGCCTCGCCGCCGGGCGGCTCGCCGCCTGCCTGTTTCTGGAGGAGGAGCCGGAACTGGTCCGCCGGCACGGGCCGGCTGAACAGGTAGCCCTGCATGAGACGGCACCCCCTCTGCCGCAGGCAGTCGCGCTGCTGCTCGGTCTCCACGCCCTCGGCGATGACCGCCATCTTCAAACCGTCCGCCATGGCGATGATCGCCGCGGTGATCGCCGCGTCGCCCGGGTCGGTCGCGATGTCACGCGTGAACGACTGGTCGATCTTCAGCGTGTCGATCGGGAACCGCTTCAGGTAGGTCAGCGACGAGTACCCCGTGCCGAAGTCGTCCACCGAGACGCGCAGGCCCATGTCCTTGAGGCGCTTCAGCGCCGAGACGGTGTCATCGACGCTTTGCACCAGGATGCTCTCCGTGATCTCCAGCTCGAGGCAGCGTGGGTCGAAGCCCGTGGACTTCACGATCTCATCGACGGTGTGCACCAGCGGCTGCTGGCGGAACTGCCGGCCCGAGAGGTTGACCGCGACGATCATCTCGCCGAACCCCTCGTCCCGCCAGGCCTTGCCCTGGGCGCACGCCGATCGCAGCACCCACTCGCCGATCGGCATGATGAGGCCGGTCTCCTCGGCCAGCGGGATGAAGTCGCCCGGGGAGACCATCCCCAGCTCGGGGTGACGCCAGCGGACCAGCGCCTCGGCGCCGATGATCCGGCCGGTCACCACGTCGATCTGCGGCTGGAAGTGGAGCAGGAACTCCTGGCGCTCCAGCGCCCTGCGCAGGCTGTTCTCCATCGCCAGTCGCTGCAGCGCGGCCTCGTTCATCGACTTGTTGTAGAACTGGTAGGTTCCCCGTCCGGCGTCCTTCGCGTGGTACATGGCCGAGTCGGCGTTCTTCAGGAGCGTGTCCGCATCCTTGCCGTCGTGTGGGAACAGGCTGATACCGATGCTGCCGCTGACGAAGACTTCATGCTCCTCCAGCTTGAACGGCTCGTTCAGCGCCTCCAGGACGCGGCAGGCGATCTTGGCGGCATCCTCGCCGCGCGCGATGTCGGTGATCGTCACGATGAACTCGTCGCCCCCGAGGCGCGCCACGGTGTCGGTGGAGGCGAGCGGGTCCCCGCGGGCGATGGTGTCCGTGCTGCGCAGGCATTTCTTCAGGCGCTCCGAGACCGCCTGCAGGAGCCGGTCGCCTACGGTGTGTCCCAGCGTGTCGTTGATCCTCTTGAACCGGTCCAGATCCAGGAAGAGCATGGCGAGCGTGCCTCCCTGTCTCTGCGCGGTGGTCAGGGCCTGGGTGAGACGCTCCATGAACAGCACGCGGTTCGGCAGGCGCGTGAGGCCGTCATAATACGCCAGGAGACGGATCTGGTCCTCGATCTGCTTGCGCTCCGTGATGTCCTGGGTGGTGCCGGCAAGCCTCAGGGGCGTGCCGTCGTCGTCGAAGATCGCCTCGGCCTGCTCGTGCACGAAGCGCACGGTTCCGTCCGGCATGAGGACCCGGGCGTCGAAGCTGTAGGGGCCTTCCCGGCGCACGGCCTCACCCGTGGCGCGCGCAACGATCTCCCTGTCCTGGGGATGCACGCGCTCCAGGTAGGAGGCGAGATCCGGTGTGAACGTCTTCGGGTCGACCCCGAAGATGCGGTACGTTTCCCCCGACCAGCGCATCCGCCCGGACCTCAAATCCCGTTCCCAGTTGCCGAGCCGCGCGATGCGCTGCGCGCTCGCCAGCCGCGCTTCGCTTTCGCGCAGTTCGTCCAGCGTGCGCTTGGCGCGCAGCATGTAGCGCAGGCGGTGGCCAAGAATGAAGAGGTTGATCGGCTTGGAGGCGAAGTCGGTGGCCCCGGCCTCGTAGGCGGTCTTGATCGATTCGGTGTCGTCGAGCCCCGTGAGGATCAGGATCGGCGTGTTCGCGCCGCCTGGAACCTGCCGCATCGCCGCGCAGGCCTGGAAACCGTCCATCTCCGGCATCCGGACGTCCATGACGACGAGCTCGGGCTTGAGTCTCGCGAAGGTCTTCACCCCCTCCGCGCCGTTGCGGGCCTCGGCCACGGCGAACTGGAAGTGCTCCAGCGCCTCCCGCACCAGGTCGCGGATCGCCGCGTCGTCGTCGACGACGAGGATCAGGGGTTTCGTCTCACCCTGTCCGTGGTCGCTCACGACCGTGACCCCTGGCTCAGGCTCTCGAGGGCGGCGACCACGCGGCCGTACTCCGCCTCGATGTCCTGCAGGTCCACAACACCCTCGCCCTCCGCCGCCTGCCGGGCCCGCGCCTCCACCTTCTTGCACAGCTCGGACAACCGGAGCGCGCCGATCATGGCGCTGCTCGACTTGAGACTGTGAGCCACCCGGTACACCGTCGTCGTCTCGCCTCTTTCCGCGGCCTCCAAAAGCTCCTTCATCATGCCCGGGGCGTTCGAGAGGTAGAGGCCGACGACGCGGGCGATAAAGTCCGGCTGGCCCTGCCGCTGAATCGGCCGGATACTCTCGAGGGTCTTCATGTCGATCGGCGGGCCCTCCTCGCCGGCGCCCGACGACGCCTCCGTCCCCGGGAGGGCGACTGCGGCCGCGACCGGCGCGTCCGGCATCGCGCGCGGTGCCTCGATCGAGGGTTCGGCTCCCGGCTCCTCCGCCCGGCCGTGGAGCCATCTCTCCAGGACCGCGCGCAAAGCGTCGCGCCCCAGCGGCTTGCTGAGGTAGTCATCCATCCCGGCGGTCAGGCAGCGCTCGCGGTCCCCTTCCATGGCATGAGCGGTCAGCGCGACGATCGGGACGCGCCTGCCACCCGTGGCGTCCTCGCGGCGGCGTATCTCGGTCGTCGCCTCGTACCCGTCCATGCGCGGCATCTGGCAGTCCATCAGCACCAGGTCGTACTCGCCCGTCGACAGCTTCTCCAGGGTCTCCACGCCGTCCGCGGCGATCACAACACCGCAACCCAGCGACTCGACCAGCGCCAGGATGACCTCCTGGTTGACCGGGTTGTCCTCGGCGAGCAGGATGCGTCCCTGCAGGGGCGGGCGCTTTTCCGAGAGGCTGTGGCGCGTCACCAGGACGTACTCCTCCGCCGGGCGGCCCATCACGACCGCCAGGCAGTTGTAGAGATCCGATTGACGCACCGGCTTGCTCAGGTAGCCCTCGATCTTCGACCGCCGCGCCTCGGCCGCGTCGCCGCGCAGACCGACGGAGGTCAGAAGAATCAGCCGCGCGCCCTCGATCGACCCCTCCGACTTGATCCTCCTGGCCAGATCCAGCCCGCTCATGCCCGGCATCATCATGTCGAGGAGCACGATGTCGTAAGGCTCCCCGGCGCCGGCGGCCTCGCGCATCTTTGCGAGCGCGTCCGGCCCGCTGTCCGCGCTGCCGTCCTTCATCCCCCACGAGGCCACCTGGTGGTGCAGGAGCTCCCGGTTCGTGGCGTTGTCGTCCACGATCAGGACGCGCAGGCCCTGCAGGTTGCGCCGCGGCGCCGCCCGCCTCGTGGCCAGACGCTGCCTCCCCACCCGCGCGGTGAACCAGAAGTTCGATCCCTTCCCCGGCTCGCTCTGGAGACCGATGCTGCCGCCCATCATTCCCGTGAGCTGCTTGGCGATGGCCAGGCCGAGGCCGGTGCCCCCGAAGCGACGGGTGGTCGAGCCGTCCGCCTGGGTGAAGGCGCCGAAGATCCGCTCCTTCGCCTCGTCGGGCACGCCGATGCCCGTGTCGATCACCTCGAACCGCAGGAGCGCCGAGTCGCGCTTCTGCTCCTCGGAGGTGACCCGCACCACCACCTCGCCCTTTTCGGTGAACTTGACGGCGTTGCTGACCAGGTTGATCAGGACCTGGCGCAGCCGCCCGGGATCGCCGTGCACCTGCGTGGCGACGCCGTCGTGGATGACGCAGGCCAGCTCCAGTCCCTTGCTCTGGGCCCGCTCGGCCAGAAGATCGCAGACGTCCTCGACCGTCTGGCGGAGGTCGAAGTCGACCAGCTCGAGCTCGAGCCGGCCCGCTTCAATCTTCGAGAAGTCGAGGATATCGTTGATCACTCCCAGGAGCGACTCGGCGGAGTTGCGCACCGTGTCCGCGAACCTCTTCTGCTTCGCCGTCAGGTCGGTCTCGAGCAGCAGGTCGGTCATGCCGATGACGCCGTTCATCGGGGTGCGGATCTCGTGGCTCATGTTCGCCAGGAACTGCGACTTGGCGTGGCTGGCCGCCTCCGCCTGGTGGGCCAGCTCATACGCCTTCTTCGTGGCCAGCTCGAGCTCGCGCGTGCGCTGCTCGACCTTGCGCTCGAGGTCGCGCCGGTAGCTCTCCACCTGCTCGCGGCTTTCGCGCAGCTTCGCCAGCATGCCGGAAAACGAGGTCCCGAGCTCGCGCAGCTCGTCGCGGGTGTTGACCGCGATGGTGGGCTCCAGGCGTCCCTCGGCTACGGCGCGCGTCGCCTCCACCAGCGAGCGGATGGGTGACGTGATCTTGCGCGTCAGTAGGACCGTCGCCGCGACCCCGAACAGGACGCAGAGGGCCACCGATGCCGCCGCGTGCAGGAGGAGCGTCCTCAGCCTGCGTTGCATCACATCCTGGCTGAGCCCGAGCTGCACGTAGCCGATGACCTCCCCCGCCGCGGAGGGCGCAGACGCGTCCTGGAAGAGCGACTCCTCCTCGCCCTTGTTCGCGCCGTGGACGGGCACCAGGACATCGAGGTAGGCGGTGCCGTCGAGGCGGTCCCGGAACTCTTCGACGGCCGCCTCGGTCCCGTCCACCTTGCGGCCGTGGTGCCGGAGCGGCGGCAGACCGATCGATTGGAAGGCCCGCTCCAGCAGGCTGCGCCCGCCTCGATCGGCGAACCGGACATAGGCGACCGACGGATAGGCGTCGAGCCCCGAGGCGACCTGCCGCAGGGCGTCGCGGTTTTCGGTGTAGAGAGCGTACTCGCTGTTCTGCGACACCATCGCCGCCAGGGCGGCGCCATCGGACAGGAGCTGCCGGAAGTTCGCCGCGATCTCCTCGCGCACGGTCAGGGCGCCCGTGCCGAGCGTCGTCGCCAGGATCGAGGCGACGATCAGAGCGTTGAACTTGGTGGCCAGTCCGAACGTGCGTGGAAGTCGCATCCTCATCCGCCTATTCGATCACCGCCTGCGCCGCCTGGAGGACCGGCGCCCGGAGGTCGAGCCTCAGCAGGCGCGCCGTTTTAAGATTCACGGTGTAGACGACTTTTCGCGGTGGCACCGGCGGTAGCGTGGACGGCGCGGCTCCCTGCAGGATCCTGACGGCCATCTCGCCGCACTGCACGCCGATGTCGTGGTAGTCCCTGTCCAGCGCGTACAGCGCCCCCGCCTTCACCCAGGTCGCGGACAGCCCGACGAACGGGATCCGGTTGCGCAGCGAGAACAGCAAGATCGGTCTCGCGGTCCGCGAGTTCAGGACGATCTGATCCGCGACGCCCCACAGGACGTCGGCCCTCTTGTTCAGGCTCTCGAGCGCGTCCGGAAGTTCCTTCGGGGATACCACCTTCCGGGCATACAGCGTGAGCCCCAGGGCACCCGCCGCGCGGGCCGCCGCGTCGATGCGGGCCTGGTTTTCCAGGGGGTTGAACAGGACGCCGACGTTGCGCTGCCCTGGCAGGAGCCGCTGCAGGAATCGCAGCTCGGTCTCGACCGGGAACTCGAGAACGACGGCCGTGGCGTTGGGAGATTTCGCCAGGGCATCCGCGTTCAAGATCAGCCCGGCGACCACCGGAATGTCGCGGACCTCGCGCACGGCCGCCTGCGCCCCGAGCGATCCGAGGGCCAAAAGGAGCCCCGCTCCGTCCTGACGGGCGCCCAGAAGCGCCTCCTCCGCCTTCGCGCCGTCGCCGTGCAGAGCGTGGACGTCGAACTGCGCGCGCACCCCCTGCGCCTCCAGAGCCTGCTTGAAGCCGTCGAGCACTTCCTGGTACGGCGAGGCGTCCTGGCTGACGATCACCGCGATGCGGACCTCCGACCTCACGGTCGCGGCCCCCAGCATCGAGGACACGGCCAGAGAGATCCCGCCCAACGCCAGGAAGGGCCCGCACAGGGGGGCTCGTGTCATCGCCACCGCCAGGCTCCTAAAATTCGTAGCGGACCTGGACGCGGAAATTCCGGCCGTCCTGCGGGATCAGGGTCTGCGCGTGCTCCGCCCCGCCCGGATCGCCGTACTTCCTGTCGAACAGGTTGAACACGCTCAACGACAGGCTCGGCCCCTTCTTCCAGTTGCGAGTGAGGAGCGTGACGTTCGCCACGGTGAACCCGCCGGCCGGGGCCCCGGACACTGTCACGCGGGCGCTCGTGTACTGCGCCTCCAGGCTGGCCAGGAACTTGTCGTCGCGGAACGGGACAGTCAGGTTGGCCTTGGCCAGGTGCCTTGGCGAATTCGTGAGCGTCGCGCCCGCGGTCGCGTCTTCGCTGCGCTGCAGCGCGTAGCTCAGGCGGCCCTCGAGAAAACGCGCGAAGGACCCTTCCAGCTCGAATTCCACCCCCTCCGCCTTGACCCGGTCGACATTCCTGAACACGTCCAGGCCGTCCGCCGGATCGGTCATGAGAGTGATCAAGTTGTCGATGCCGTAGCGGTACACCGAGGCGACGCCGCGGAAGCGGGTGTGAAACGCGTGCTCGAGAGCGATCTCGTAGGTCCTGATCGACTCCGGTTCCAGCCCGGGATTCGCCTTCTGCGATGTTCCACCGTCGTCGTAGTAAAGCTCGTAGACGTTCGGGGCGCGGAACGCCCGGCCGTAGAGGAACTTGAGCGTCGTCGACGGGCGGGCGGCGTAGATCACGCCCAGGCGTGGATTGGTGGTGCCACCGAAGGTTTCGTAGTTGTCGTGTCTGACCCCGAAGTTCAGGATGAGGTTGTCGCGCGCACGGTACTCGTCCTGGGCGTACAGCGCCCGGAAGGACGTCTGCCTTCGGTCATCGAGGTAGAGGAAGTAGGGATTGGTGTCGTAGTAGCTCTGATCCTGCTGCGTGTTATAACGGACCTCTGCCCCTCCGATAACCTTGTGCCTGTCGTGGAGCGTGGTGATCGACTGCGCCTCGGCGGTCCACCACTGGCCGTTGCCGATGTCCCTGGACACGATCCCCGAGGTGGGGTACGTGCCCCTGTACCAGTAGCCGTCGTACGACACGGTCCCCACGAAGCGCGACTTCAGTCCGACATCGCGGTCGTAACGCAGGTCCAGGAAACCGCGCTCGTCGGTCGTTTTCTCCCGCGAGTCGTTGAAGTCCGTTCCGAAGGAGGCGGTGGGGATCTGCTTGTCACGCGACGAGTAGGCGGCCTCGACCCGGAAATTTCCGAATGACATCTTGCCGAACAGGCGCCCGAAGGAGTCTCCGTCGGCGCCATTCGCCCAGCCGTTGTTGGTCGCCGGGCTGTCGAATTCTCGATAGAAGAGGTTCTGGCCGCCGCTGTCGTAGTAGCTCCCGCCGAAGAACGCCTCGACGCCGTTGTCGAAGCGGGCGCCGTACGACATCCGGGCCTCACCGGTCGAGTAACTGCCCCCCGTCGCCGCGACCTCCGTCCCCTTCAGGTCGCGCCCCGACCTGGTGATGACGTTGATGACCGCCAGGAAGGCGTTGGTGCCGTAGAGCGAAGAGCTCGGCCCCCGGATGATCTCGATCCGCTCGATCGCATCCACCTCGATGAGCGCCTCGGTGCCGACCGACGCCTGGTCGTAGACGTTGTCATTGATGCGATGCCCGTCGAGTAGAAGAAGGACGCGGGTATCGTAATCCCCGGGCCGGTCGAAGCCGCGCACTCCGATATAGCTGTAGTTCCGGTCGTAGGTCGTGAAGAACCCCCGGACGCTGCGCAGGATCTCGGACAGAGTGCGGTAGCCGAACTTCCGGATCTCTTCGTTCGTGACGATGCTGACCGATGCGGGCGCCTCGCTCGGCTTCTGCTCGTACTTGGAGGCTCCGAAGACCGACGGAAGGTCCTGGAAAAGGATCATTTCCTCGCCGGGATTCGGATGGGTGCTCGTCGCGGCCGCCGGCTTCACCTTGTCGTCCGCCCCGGCGACCAGTCCGCACGGGCCCAGCGCCAGCACGGCCGCGAGGACGAATCTGTAATCGTTCATCAACCACCCTCCCCGAGGGTGCCGGCGATCGACGGCGGGCACACCTCACCCCAACGGCTGAAACCTAGGTTCCGGCAGGAGTTGGATCAAGCCGAACGGCGGTTTGGGGGACGGGTCGGTTCCTCGCCGGGGCGCCTGCGGAGCCCGGCGGGGGCGGTCATGGGGTACGAGCGCGCGAGGGGCCGCCGCTCAGAGATACTCGAAGTGGAAATGAACCTCAACACGGGGTCGCGGGTAGCTCTTCGGGAGAGGATCGAATGGCGCCGCCTTCGTGACCGCGTCGAGTGCCGCGTCGGTGAAGTCGGACGCGAAGTAGACTTTCAGCTGCGGCCCGGCAGCCCGGAGCGGCGCGACCGCAACAACGCCCGCCAGGGCGACGATTGCGGCGATCCCCGCGCTTCGACGAGCGGAGGGGGACTCGGGACGGCTCAGGCTCTTCACGTGTCGGGGCTCCTCCGATCCCCTTCGCCAGATCACGACACGTCGGGGGAAGCCGCCGCGGGCGGGCCGCCGGGCATCCGGGGTTCGCTCGGCTCCGGCGCGGTGCGTGACGGCGCCGGCGCCGCTCCGCCGAACCTGTACGAATACCCCATGATGACGACGTAGTCCGGGAATGTCGCGTCTCCCGCGTTGCCTGTGTACGGGTTCGGCCTCCGGTTTCGCACCAGCGCCCTCGGCACGTAGATCGACCAGGTCGATCGGCCATGAGTAAACAGGAAGCCGGGCTCGACGTACGATTCGTAACCGGGACGTCGCCAGCCGTGGCTGTCGCCGATGAGGTCGTAGCGCGGCACCCCCTCGATCCGGAAGCCGATGCTCATCGTAAAGAGATCCTTCACGACCGGGAAGGCGGCGCCCGCGCGCGCGACGTACTGGTCGGGGACCGAGTTCTCCAGGAGGGAAGCGAAGGCCGGGTTCCCGGAGAGACCGAGCCCGACAATGATCGATGGCGTCCCGTTGGTGTCGCGCGGGTTGGCCAGGTACGAGCCGGACCCGAAAAAGGTGACCGGGCTCAGCCGCTTGTATCCCTGGAAATCGAACAGAACACCCCAGCCGCCGTCGCCCGGCTGGATCGACTGGTCCACTGCCTTCGACACGTTGTTCGTCCCGTTGATATCAGGGTACTCGTCCCGAACGCGGTACGCGCCGGTCGGCGCCTTGAATCCCACGGCCGCCGAGACGTTTCCGCGCGCGTGCCTGACCGGATCCAGGAGCCAAAAGCGCGCCACCGCGCTGACGTCGCCGATGCCGCTGGCGCTCTGCTCGCGGCGCGGTCCGAGCGGCGTCTGGGCCGGTTCGGGGACGGACCACGAGGCGTTCACCACGGGAATGCTGCCGAAGACGCTGAACCTCGGGCCGAAGGTGTACGACGCCGCGATGTCGAACAACTGCTGGGTATTGTCGACATAGTTGCCGATCGACTTTCTCTGGGGTTGGTACTGCGTGCCGTTGTAGTGGTCGTTCGCCTTCGAATCACGGTAGTTGAAGGACAGAACCCACTCGCCCGGCGTGAAGACGATCTGCTCGTCCGCACCGAACACCGGCGTATTCTGCCGCATCACGATGCAGCCCTGCGCGCCCGCCGGCCTCGCCGCTGAGAGTGTCGCCAGGAGACCGAAGACCGCCGCGAAGGTGGTTCTTGCCCGAGTCATGATTCCTCCTGTCGTCCCTGGAGATGGTTGACGGAACGTTGTCGGAGAAAAGCAAGAATCGGGCCAGCCGACACCCGCCGATTCGGGCCCGATCGCGGAGCCACCGGCGAGGAACGTTTAGGATTTATTACGCGAGCGGCAGGATTTAAGCGGAACCACCATCCCGGGCGCGTCCTCTGCGATCAGACCTCCCCGAGGGACCCGGTGAGCATCTTCAAGAGCATTTCGCCGTAGGCCTCGAGCTTGGCAGGACCGAGCCCCCGCACCGCCCGGAGCCCGCCGCTGTCACGGGGTCTTTCGATCGCCAGCGTCTCGAGCGTCGCGTCGTGAAAGATGACGTAGGCGGGGACGCCCCGGCGCCTGGCTTCTGCCGCCCGCCATGTCTTCAGGCGGTGGAGCAGGCGGGCGTCGGGCGCCGCCCTCCCCGCCACGCTCGCCTGCGCGACGCCCCGGCTCAGGGCGCGGCTCTTCGAGCGCGGCCGCGCCGGCCTCGGGAGCGCCCCGCCGGGGAGCGCGAGCGATGGCCGGCGCTCGGCGCGCATGACGGCAGCCCCCTCCTCGGTGAGCGCCAGGACGAACGCCCCCGGACGGCCGCCCTCGATGCCACGACGCTCCAGCAGGGCCGCCTCCAGCAAGGCATCCAGGAGACTCTTGACCTCCTCCACGGGCAAGTCCGCGAGACGGCCGAACGTCGGCAGACGGTCGAGACGGCGATCGAGCACCTCCCGGCTGCGGCTGCCGACGAGGACCTGGGCGATCCGCGCGACACCGAACCGGGCCGGCAGTCGGGCCACGGCCGACAGGGCAATGCGGACGCGCTCGAACTCCCGATCATCCAGAGGACGCCCCTGCGAGCGCCGCCAGCCGAGGCAGACATCACAGGTGCCGCAGCGGGGGATCGCTCCGCCGCGTCCCGCGCCCGCGAAGTAATCGTAGATGAGGCGCGTCCGGCAGCCGCGGCCGAAGGCGTAGCGGAGCATCGTGTCGAGACGGGCCCGATCGCGCAGCGCCTTCCGGGCCTGGGTATCGAAATCCACAGGCGGCTCGCCCTTGCCCGGAGACCGTCCGAGGCTTTCCGCCGACCGGCGCAGCAGGCGCGCCGCGGTCGCCGCGGCCATGCTCGAGGCGGCGTCGCCGGAAAATTCCGATTCGATCGCCGCGTCGTCGACCCCCTCGCCCATGAGCGCCCAGACCCGCCGGAATACCTCCGGAGGGGGGTTCGATCCCACGAGGAAGAACTCCTGCGTCCGCACGTCCGCCGGCCCGAACAGCAGCACTCCGCGCGCCGGCAGGCCGTCCCGACCGGCGCGCCCGACCTCCTGGTAATACGCTTCGAGGCTGCCCGGGACGTCGGCGTGCGCCACAAACCTGAGGTCCTTCTTGTCGACGCCCATGCCGAAGGCGTTGGTGGCCGCGATCACGTCGAGGCGGCCCGCGAGGAAGTCGTCCTGCACCCGGATGCGCTCGGCGTCGCCCAGCCCGGCGTGGTAGCGGCCGGCCCTCAGTCCTCGCCCCTCGAGATGCGTCACCCAGAGATCCACGTTCTTCCGGGTCGCGGCGTAGACGATGCCGGGCGGTCCGATCTCCTTGAGCAGGCGATCGAGGGCATCGACCTTGTCGGCGCGCGAGCGGCATGGTTCGACGGCGAGCGTGAGATTAGGACGGTCGAAACCGGTCACCAGCTCCAGCGGGTTCGACAGGTCGAGCTGCCGCGCGATGTCGGCGCGAACCTCGGGAGTCGCCGTGGCGGTGAACGCCGCGGCGGGGACCCCGAGCCTCTGCCGGAGGTCGCCAAGGCGGCTGTAGTCCGGCCTGAAATCGTGCCCCCATTGGCTGATGCAGTGCGCCTCGTCCACCACGAGCCGCGCGATGCGGACCCGGCCTAGGGCCGCGTGGAACGCCGCGCTCGCGAGCCGCTCCGGCGCAAGGTACACCAACCGCAGCCGCCCGGACGCGAGATCGGTTTCGGCCGCCGCGCGCTCGGCCGCTCCGAGCCCCGAATGCACCGCGGCCACGGCGAACCCCCGCGCCTTCAGACCGTCCACCTGGTCCTTCATCAGCGCGATCAGCGGCGACACCACGACGGTCGTGCCGTCGAGCAGGAGCGCCGGCAACTGGAAGCAGAGCGACTTCCCCGATCCGGTCGGCATGACCGCCACCAGGTCGCGCCCCGCCAGGACCGCCGCTGCGGCCTCCTCCTGACCGGGCCGGAAGCTGTCGAAGCCGAATCGCGCGCGCAGGGCGTCAAGAAGACGATTGTCCGCGGTCCCGGGAAGAGCGGTCATGCGCAGGTGTCCTTCGGATCAGCGAGATGCAACGGCGTTCGCGAACGCTGGAGCGCCTTCATGACCGGACTCCTCTCCAGGATATTTTTGGCGGGGATTATACCGAATGACCCGCCGAACCTCGCATGCCGCCCGGTGGCTTCCTCCACGCTCCCCGTTGCCAGCCACCGGCCCGGGACTCATATTGACCCGGCCGGGTGGCACCCCCGGTGGAGCCGCACATGGGGAATCCGACCTGAGCGCCTACGTGCTCTTCGACCTCTATGGCAAGGAACTGTCGCTCACGCTCGAGGGGCGTCTGTCGGTCCAGGACGGATACCTCCGCCTCTCACCTACGCGGCTGATGCTCGGCTCGCTTCCGATCCCGCAGGTCACCGTCGACCGGGCCGTCAGCTCCCTGTTCGAGTCCCCCGAAAACCGCGAGCGGTTTCGCCTGCCGCCGGACATCCGCAGTCTGAGAGTCGAGAACGGCGAGCTGGTCGTCACCTGGCGCTGAGCCCGCCCGGCCCCCTGGGGTGAAGGACCCGACGGCCCAAGCGATGATTCGGACACGCCTCTAGAACTGGTTCATCACCAGATAGAAG
>QHXX01000059.1 GCA_003223135.1 Acidobacteriota bacterium
GGAGGCGCCCGACGCCATCATCCTCTCGAGCGTCTCGCAGATCTCGCGGCCGCTCCCCTTCCCTTCGGAGTTCCCAAGGGTCAGCATCGCTCCCCCGCTCGCGCCGTGAGGCCCCACGATGCCGGAGCGGGCCTGGTGACGGCTTATAAGATGATAAGCCCCCGCCCATCGCGCGCAAGGGAGAACCCCTGCATTTTCAAAGGAAAACGGCCGCGCCGGGGAGGGTTCGGCGCGGCCGTCGGGTGCGTGAGATGCACCAGGTCGTCTAGGTCTTGTGGGCCTTCTGCACCGCTCTCGGGAAATAGGCCTTGTAGAAGTGGTAGCTCATGATGCAGAACGGCACCACCAGGAAGAACACCTGCACGCCGTAGTGCTGCCGCAGCATCCCGATCAGGATCACCAGCGAGCCCCCGGCCAGCTGGCTGTTGATCGTCCAGGAGTACTTCTCATACCACACCCTGAACGGGTCGATCTTCTGCTCCAGTCCCACCGCGACCGACACCAGGCCGGTGTTCACCACGAAGAAGGTCACAACGCAGAGCAGGAGGGCGACCAGCGATTCCGGGGAGGTCACGTCCCCCACGCGCCCGCCGCTCAGCTCGTAGACATGTCCGCCCAGCCAGGCCGACAACACGAAGTTGCACAGGTTGAACAGACCCTTGTGGGTCTGCAGGCGCGGCCGGCCGACGATCCAGAAGTAAGTCATGCTGACCGCCGCCAGGAACATGGCCTGCCTCACGCCGAACAGGACGATGGCGCCCAGGAGGAACGGTTGCAGCGTGGAAATGCGTGCGTTGTGTCCCAGGTTGAGCGTGTGCGGCGCCGCCACGCAGGCGAACACCACGAGCAGCACGAAGTCGGCGCTCAGGCTGAACATCCCGTGCATCAGCCCCTCGAGGGCCGCGAGCCCGCCCAGTGCCAGAACCGCCGCCAGGAAGCCGCTCATGGCCTTTTCCCGCCGTTCCAGATGCCGCCCAGGATGTCGACCGTGCCCGTGGAGGAGTCCAGCAGGCAGCGGTCGCCCGCCCAGATGAGGCCGCTCGCCGTGATCATGTCGTTGTCGACGATCGACCTGGGCGCCGCCTTGCCGCCGTTCCAGATGCCGCCATAGGTCGCCGTGATGGCGTCGGGAACGTCCGTCATGTCGATTCCGACGCACTTCGCCTTCGACGAGTGGCCGCCGGTACCCCAGATGACACCCATGGTGAAATTGATGCCCCAGATGAGTCCCGTGTCCTCGATGTAGATGTAGCCGTCCGAGGCCAGCATCGACTTGGGCGACGGCGCGTCTTCGGTGTGGCCGCTCGCCTGCAGGGCGGCGTCCACGTCCAGATATCCGGCCCCCGTCTCGAACACCAGGCGATCATCCTTGACCGCCGACTTCATCAGGCGGGCCTTCACCGTCGCCGGGTTCAGGGACGGCTCCTTCTCGAACATCAGCGCCGCGGCCGCTGACGCCATCGGCGTCGCCATGGACGTCCCCGACAGCTCGTAGTAGTCGCCGTCCCTGGTGGCGTTCCTGGGATCGTTCTTGTAGTCGCTGGTCGAAAGTGTCAGGGCGTGATAGTTGGTGTCGAGCCAGGAGCCGGCCGCCCGCAGCGATACGATCGCCGTGCCCGGTGCGACCAGGTCCGGCTTCACCACATAGTCGACGAGCGACGGTCCCTTCGACGAATAGGCCGCCAGGACGTCGTCCGTCGTGGTCACGGTGTTGCCGTCGTCCATCGCGCCCACCGTGAGCGCCGTCGGCTCGTTGCCCGGGCTCGTGATCGTGCCGAAGCCGCTGCCGATGCGCCCGTCGTTGCCGGCCGCCACCACCACGAGGATGCCGCTGTCATACGCCTTGCGCACGGCCTGGCACATCGGGTCGGTGCGGTACGACTCGAACACCGGGTGGCCCAGCGACAGGTTCAGGACCCGGATGTTGTAGGCCGTCCTGTACTGGATGGCCCAGTCGATCGCCGACAGGATGTCGGAGCTGTAGCCGGTGCCGTCCGGGTACAGCGCGCGGATGGAGATGATCTGCGC
The DNA here is from genome assembly GCA_003223135.1 of Acidobacteriota bacterium. Lineage (GTDB taxonomy): Bacteria > Acidobacteriota > Polarisedimenticolia > Gp22-AA2 > Gp22-AA2 > Gp22-AA3. The sequence continues at coordinate 2,029 of QHXX01000059.1, forward strand.
GCCCGGCGCCAGGCCCTGGAAGGTCCGGAAGGAAAATTTGTCGCTGCTCGCCGCTCCGCTGCCGTTGATGATGCCGGCGACGTGCGTGCCGTGGCCGAAATAGTCGGCCAGGCCGTTCTCGTGTCCCACGACCTCGACCTCGACCACCTGCGCGTTCCCCTTCGCACGCTGCAGGTCCGGGTGCGAGGCGACCCCGGTATCGATGACGGCGACGCCCACGCCCTTACCGTTCAGGCCGCCCGAATTGATGAACGCCAGATCGGCCTTTACGGCCTTGTACGCGATATCGAGATGCGCTTTGACCGGGGAGTCGTAGGAGATGTGGGCCACTTCCGGGTCATCCGCGAGCGCCTCGAGCTGCGACGCTGGCACGCTGGCCGAATATCCGCGGATCGCCTCGTGGCGCACCTTCACCGCCCCGCCCCGTCCGTGCAGCCGGGCGAAGTGCGCCGAGGTCGGCTCACCCGTCGTCTGGATGATGACCCGCAGTAGATCGTCGGCGCCGGCCGCGCGGATCTTGTCCTGCACTTCGCGCGACAACTTGCTGCCGCCCTGGCCGCTCAGAGCGGCGGGCGCCGACAGGAGGAGCACGAGCAGAATCGCTCCGGCCGCCAGCGACCGTCTCAACCAGTGGCCCGAATCACGGATTGCACTCATGTCGTGCCCGCCCTCCTCCTGCCGGGGCCAGAACGCCACCGGCAAACACCCTTAAAGAGAGCAACCCCGCTGCCAAGCACGATTCCGTGGGCCATTCGGTCGAAACCCTTACAGGACGGGGCCTTCGGGGATCGGAGAGGCCGCTTGCATATGCGGGCGCAGAAACGCCCAAATGTCCAGCCTGACGACGCGAATCGCGTCGATTCCCTGGCGCGGACCCGTTAGGGGCGGGTTTTCAGAAGGTTAGTGGGGGCGGAGCGGATCTGAACACGCCTGTCCAGATTCGCGTTCTGACAGAACTATCGAGAGGAGAATGTCCTACAGTCGCGTGGGCGAATCCGAGGCGACTTCGGGCAACGACTTGAGGAAACGTCAGATAGGGCGCCCGGGGGTCGAGGCTTGCGTCTGGATCCCCGAAATGTGCAGTTTCCCCCCGAGCAAGAGACCCACCCGATCGACAAATACGTGAGCGAAGTCCAAAAATGGTCAGTGCGGAAGGATCCGTCCGTCCAGCACCGCCCGGCAGACATCGAGGGCGCTGACGATTCCTACCAGGAGCAGACCGCGAACGATCGGCACCCTGTGGATTCGGTGCTCCCACATGAGCCGGCAGAGATCGTCGACGTTGGAGTCTTCGGGGGCGCTCAAGACCTCCCGGGTCATGATCTGGCCAACCGTCGTCGGTCCATCGCTCCCCTGGTCGAAGCCGACGAACCCGGAGCTGAAGAGCGCCTTGATGTCGGGAGTTTGACGCGGCTCGGACGGGACACCCCGGCCGCGGAACAGGACGTCGTCTTTCGAGACGATCCCCACCAGGCGTCCTCCCAGGTCCACGACCGGCGCCCCGGTGATGCGACGCTCCCGAAACAGGTCGCACAGGTCCTCGATCGGGGTCTCGGGTGTCACGGTGGCCACCTCTCGGGTCATGATTTCGGATGCGCGCATGCTCTCCTCTTGGATCGATCGTCTCGGTCGGGCCAGGAGCGCCCGTCTGACGCGGATCATTGACGATCGTCCGCGCCGCGTCAAGGGCGGCCGCGAGGGGACGCGAGAGTGGCGCCGGTCTCTTGGGAACCTATATTGCAGTGAGGCACACGGCACAGGGGCTCGTGTGCCGTCGCGTGGCATAGGCCGGGATGGACTTCAGCGGACTGAAGGAAATCGTCAAGGACCTCACGCAGAGCGCCGAGGCCCGCGCCGTGTCCCGGGCGCTCAAATGCTTTTCCAAGGGACAGCTCGACAAGGCGATCGAGATCCTCCTCGAGGCTCGCCAGACCTCCCCCGAAGACGCCGACGTTCTTTTCGACTTGTGCCGTTACCTGGTTCTCGCCAACCGCGGCAGCGAGGCGGCGGAGGCCCTGCGCTCCGTCCTGCGACGGCACCCCCGGTCGTTCCGGCGCGCCAGCGAGATGATCGAGGAGCTGCGCGCGAAGCACGCGACCGTCTCGCCATTGTTCGACGCCGTCGCGGAGCACTTCATCCGACAGAATGATTTCAAGAGCGCCCTCGACGCGTTCGAGCGCATGCGGCCGGAGGAGATCCGCTCGTTCCTGCCGCGCCACAAGGGCAAGTGGGACGGGCTGCGCAAGAGCGCCCCGGACGCGAAGATGGCGAAGACGTCGCTCCAGTCCGCCTACACCCTGGCTCTGTGCCACGAGGCGCTGCGAGAGTACGACCCGGCCGCGACCATCTACCGGCTGGTGGCCAAGAACAACCCCGAGGAGCTCCCCAGGGTCCTCGAGCGGCTGCAGGCCCTCCTCGCCAGGGACTATCAGAACGCCGCCCTGCGCGCCGCGGTGGGTGACCTCCATCTGCGCGCCGGCCGCGAGGACGACGCCGTGCAGCAGTTCGCCCTGGTCCTCGAAACCGACGCGCGCGGCGGCGCGCCGGTGGCCGAGAGGGTCCGGGAGTACCTGAAAGAGAAGGGAGAGAAGCCCGGCCTGCGCTGGATCCTGGTGTCGGCCCTCCTGGCGGCCGGCGACGAGGAGGCGGCCGTCGACGCCATGCGCCCCCTCGTGGAAGGCGGCGCTCTCCTCAACCAGGTCGTGCCGGCCCTGGAAGGTCTCGCCGCCTCCGAGAAGGACAAGGGCGGCCACGCGCGCCTGCTCCTCGCCTCGGCCCTGGCGCGGCGAGGGCAACCTCAAACGGCGGTCGACATCCTCATGGCCATCGCCGAGGAGAAGGGACTGCCGGCGATCCGCGAGCCGCTCGAGACCATCGCGGCCGCCACACCGGCCAGCGCCCGGGTTCATCATCTGCTCGCCGACGTCCATCTCGCGGAAGGCCGGGCGGGGGCGGCCGTCGAGTGCCTGCGGAAGGCGCGCGCCCTGGCGCCACAGGAGGAGAGTCTCCTCATTCCGCGGCTGACGAAGATCCTCGACGCCGACCCCGCCTCGCCCGAGGCCCACCTGCTCCTGGCCGATCTTCTGATCAAGAGCGGTGAGCGCGACCGGGCCATCGTCCTCCTGCGCCACCTCGTGCGCGAGGCGCCCGTCTCCTCCGGCGAGGGACTGGCGCGCTTCGCCGCCATCCTCAAGGACGATCCGCAGTCGCCGCGCGGCCGCATCGGCGCGGCGGAGGCCTGCCTGGCAATGAAGCGCTACCCCGAGGCGCTGCAGCATGTCCGGGCGGTGGCCGGCACGCACCCGGACCTGGCGGCCGAGTTCCTGCGGCTCCTGTCGCTCCTCGCCGAGGCGGCCCCCGACCAGGCGGCGGCGGTCGCCGAACTCCTGCGCGGCCTCGAAGCGAGCACACCGCTCCCCCACGCCGTCCGCTTCGTTTTGGGCGAGGCCCTGTTCTTCGCGGGGCAGCTGGCGCCCGCCGGGGCGATTTTCCGTGACCTGCTGCAGGCGGTTCCCGAGCGGACGGCGGAGATCAGGGACGCCCTCATGCGTTTCGACCGCGACAGCCCGGAGGCGGCGGAGGCGCGCGTCCTTCTGGCGACGCTGTGCCTCGACCGTCAGGACTACAAGGGGGCCCTTGCCGAGCTGGCGCGCGGCGGTTTTGGCGCCGGCCCGCTCCTCGATCGGGTCATCGAGAAATACGAGGAAATCCTGACCCGGTCTCCCGACGACCTCGAGGCGCGGACCGGGTTCGTCGAGGCCCTCCTTCAGGGAAAGCGTTACGACCGCGTGCTCTCGGCCGGCGCCGAGACCCTGAAGCTCAAGGACGACGAGACGACCGCGCGGGTGTCCGTCGCCATGGGCGACGCGCTGCGCGAGAGGGGGGACTCCGACTCCGCCGTGAAGCGCTACTTCGCTGCGTACGGCAAGAACCGGTCCCTGGGTTCGGCGGTCATCGAAAAACTACGGAGCCTGATCGACGCGGAAGGCACGCACCCGCTGGCCGCGCTCGCCCTCGGAAAGGTGCTGGGATCGGAGGGGCTCTGTGCCGAGGCGGTCGAGGCGCTGGGCGCGGCGCGGACCGCCGACCCGAAGCTGTCCGACGCCGTGCTGGGCGAGCTGCAGCGACTCAGAGATGCCTTCCCCGACGAGCCTCAAGTCGGCCTGTCGATGCTCCTCATCTTCGGCGAGACGGGCGACCACAAGCGCGCCGTCCAGGTGATCTCATCCCTCCTCGACCTGCGCACCGACCTGGCCAGCGTCCTCGCCGGCCACCTCGACCGGATCCTGAAGGCCGACCCGCAGCTGGCGTTCGCCACCTTCGAGATGGGACGCGCGCTGCAGCAACTGAAGCTCATGCCGCGCAGCGCCGCCACTTATCTCAATGCGTTCCGCCTGGACGCCTCCCTGGCCCCGCTCGTCCTGAAGCGTCTTCAGGAGATGATCGAGACGGACCCGACCTGCCCCGACCCCTACGTGGCCGCCTGCGCCATCCACGCGGCGCGCGGCAAGTTCCAGGCCGCCGCCGAGAAGATCGAGCAGGCCCTCGACAAGATGCCCGGCGAGGCGGAGAGGCTCCTGCCGCGCCTGGAGGAGATCCAGAAGCAGAACAAGGGAAGCGCCACGATTTCCCTGCTCCTCGCCGACGCCTGCATGCGGGCCGGGAAGCACGACCGTGCGCTCGCCGCCTACGGCGAGTCGGCCCGCCGCGACGCGGGTCTGATCGAGCGGGCGCTTCAGGGGATCGAGGCCGTCCTGAAGGCGGCCCCGAAGATGGGTGAGGCCTACCTGTGGCGGGGGCGCTTGCGGGCCCATCGGATGCTCGTCGACCAGGCGCTGGCCGACCTGCACCAGGCGGCCCGGCTGAAGCCGGAGCTCTGGCCCGCGATCATCGAGGAGGCCGAGGCGCTGCGGGCGCGCGCGCCCGAATCTCATGGCTGCGCGCTCCTCGTGGCCGACCACCACGCCGCCTCCGGCAAGGAGAGCGAGGCGGTGCGCGTCCTCACCGACCAGCTCCAGAAGGGTGGCAGCAAGAGTGAACGCCTGCCCATCCTGATCAGGCTGTGGCGCCTGTCGGCGGCGCGCGGCGATGAGGAGGCGGCACGGCAATACCTCGCCGAGGCGGCGCGACTGGCCCCCGACAAGAACCAGTTCCTCCAGCGCGTGCACGAGACCCATGTCCAGGTGATGCGGACCGTCGCGGCGCGCCTGCGGGAGCAGGTGGAGCGCGGCTCGCGACGCGGCGCCGACCTGCAGACGATGCTGCGCGTCCTGGTCGACCTGGGAGAGCTGCGTGACGCGTCGGCGCTCCTGGACCGGCACGCGGCGCAGGTCGATCAGAACGAGGCGCAGCACCTCAGGGCCGAGATCGCGCTCCGGCACGGCGACTACCCGCGCGCCACGGAGCACCTGGCGCGCCTGGGCGCCAGCCGGACGCTCGCCTTTGCCGCGGCACGGTCCGGCGATTACGCCCTCGCCGCCCGCACCCTGGAGGCGCTCGCCCGGGACAGCTCGGAGCCGGGACTCGACATCTCCCTGGCCCGCGTGTACCGGGATCTCGTGGCCGCCGAGCTGATGGGTGGCCGGAGGCGCCTCCTCGGCGAGACCACATTGACATTTGATCGAGGAGCCGCGTCATGACCTCGCGTGAGAGGACGTCATGATCTGCCCGATGCTGTCGGCGCTCAAGCCGACCGACGACCACGGCAACCCTGTCGACCGGGAATGCATCTACGACAATTGCCGCTTCTTCAATCAGCAACAGCGCGATTGCAATCTAATGATGGCCAGCCGCGCCATGCTGAAGATGGCCGAGCAGGGCCCGCAGGCGGCCGCTCCCGCCCTGTCCCCGACCGCCCTCACCGACATGGAGAGACGTCTCACCGACGTCGGCAAGGGCCTTCTCCACTCGTCCATGGAGGTCATTGAGGTCATTCGCCATGCCGGTCAGGAGTCCATCGGCAAGGTGACCGAGGTGGGGACCTCCCTGGCGCAGCGTTTCCAGGGGCTCGAGCTCCAGCTGAAGACCGGACCCCATGATTTCGAGACACGCCTCGCGGCCGGCCTCAATGAGGTCGAAGCGCGGATCGCCGCCAGACTTCAGGAGAACGACGGCCGGATCGCGGCCGTCCTCGAGGAGAGCGAGGCGCGCACCGCCCAGGGCCTGCAGGCCTACCTCGGAGAAATGCGCGCCACCTTCGACGAGACGATGGGCCGCGTCCAGGCCCGCCTCGAAGAGCAGGGTCGCGGCGTCGGCGCCACGGCGGCCGCCGCTTCCCAGAGCCTGGATCAGCTCGCCGCCATCACCGACCTGCAGCAGAAGGTCGCCGAGAGGCTCCTGGAGGAGATGTCCCTTCTCAGCGCCAACGCCCGCAAGCTGGAGCAGGCGCTTGCGGCGATCGACAAGAAGGCCGACAAGTCGGCCGACGAAAGTCTGCAGATTTCGCAACAACTCCTCCTGGTGAAAGGCCAATCGGAGAAGACGCACGCCGCCCTGCGCGGCCTCCACGAGGGGAATCGCGCCGTCATCCAGGCGGTCGAGACCCAGCTGCAGCGCGACCAGGCCGACCTCTCCCGCAGGCGCCAGGAGGAGGCCGAGGAGTGCAACAACCGCGGCGTGTCGCTGTACTACCGCGGCGCCCTGGAGGCGGCGCTCGCGGCCTTCCGCCGGGCGATCGAGCTCGTCCCCGAGTACGCCGAAGCGCACAACAACCTCGGCCTGGTGCTCTCGAAGCTGGGGCAGGAAAAGGAGGCGACCGAGGCGTTCCAGGAGGCGCTGCGGCTCGACCCGGGCATGGCCGAGGTGTACAACAACCTCGGCTTCATGTACCACACGTCCGGAAAGTTCGACCGCGCCGCGGAGATGTTCGGCCAGGCGATCCAGAGCAGCACCGACTCCGCCGTGGCGTACACCAACCTGGGCAACTCCTTTTACAAGATGAAGCAGCCCGAGAAGGCGGTCGAGGCCTGGCGCCGGGCGCTGGAGCTCGATCCGATGAACGAAAACGCCCGCCGGTGCCTGCGCATGTTCCAGCAGGATCCCGGCAACAACTAGGGACGACGCCATGGGGCCGGAGACCAAGGACATCTACCAGCGCTTCGAGCTTCAGGCGAGGACGCCGAAGAAGCGCATCCTGGTCGACGCGTTCCTCCCCGCTCCCGAGACCCTTGCGCCGACCGTGGCGCCGCAGGCCCCGTCTCCCCTGCCCGTCCCCGACATGACCCAGGAAGAGATCAACATGTTCCGCCGCCGCGAGCCCGAGGACGACGCGCCCGCGCCGAAGCCACGTTCCAGGAAGAAGGCCGCCAAAAAGAAAGAAGAGCCCAAGTCGCTGCAGGACGAGATCGCCGAATTCATGCACCGCGACCAGACCGCTCTCGCCCCCGACGACGACCTCGCGGCTCTCGTCGACAACGCCCTCGACCCGAAGCCCGACCCGGACAAGAAGAACTGAGTTCCAGGGCAGCCCCCGCCCACCTCGCGGCTCCGTTTCCAAACACGTCCTCTCGCCGCGGTCAGGTTCGTTCTATCATCAGGGCGCGCCTCCAACGAGGAGTCACGTGCCATCCGCAATCGAGCGCCGCATCGTCTTCGGCGATTTCCGGCCCGATCTTGAAGACGCCCTCGCTTCGGCGGTCGCGGCTCACCGGCATGAGCGAGGTCCGCTGGCGCCGGCCGTTCTTCTCGTCGGATCGAATCTGCTCGGCCTGTATCTGACGCGGCTCCTCGCCCGCCGCCTGGGAGCGGTGGGCGGTCTGCGCGTCATGACGTTCCTCGACCTCGCCCGAACGCTCGCGCGGGCGGAAATCGACCGTGAAGGCCTGCGCGCGATCCCGGTGGCCGGGGAGCGCCTGCTGGCACGCGTGCTGGCGAAGGCTCTTCCGGACACCTCGTACTTCGCCAGCATCGCCCGGACGGAAGGGTTCGAGGAGGCGATCCTCGCCACACTGCGAGACGTGCGCGACGCCGGGCTCACCCCCGGCGACCTGCGCCGGTGCTTCCCCAAGGGCCACCGGAAGGCTCGCGATCTGGCCGATGTGCACGAGCGTTACGAGGAAAAGCTTAAAAGCGCTCGCCTGATCGATCGCCCCGGCCTCATGGCCCGCGCGCTGGCCGTACTGGAGCGCGACGCCGCCGGGACGTCGACCCTGCAGGACGGACAACCGTTCGCCGGGATGACCCGTCTGTTCGTGTACGGTTTCTACGACTTCACGTGGCTCCAGGAGAACCTTCTGCTGCGTCTCGCCCGGATCCTCCCCACGGCGATTTTCTTCCCCTACCGCGAGACGCCGGCCTTCGAGTTCGCAAAGAACGCGCGCGCGCGTCTTCTGGACGCAGGTTTTGGGTCTGCGCCTCCGGAACCTCCGGCGGCGGCCGCGCCCATGCCGTCCGTTGCCGGGGCCGGTGTGACCCTGGAGCGGCTCCAGCGGAATCTCTTCCTGCCGCTCGCTCATGCCGGCGAGGACGCACCCGAGGGCGTCGAACCGGCTCCTCTCGATTCCTCGCTCCGGATCATCGCCGCGCCCGGAGAGGCGCGCGAGGTCCTCGAGGCGGTCCGGACCGTCGCGGAGATGACTCGGCGGGGCGTGCCGCTCGAGGAGATCGGCGTTCTCTACCGTGGCGCCGACCCGTACGCCCGCCTCATCGCCTCGCAACTTGCGCCCCTTGAGATCCGGTCCTTCAGTCTCGAGGGGCGGACGCTGCGACAGACACGCGCGGCCCGCGCCCTGTTCTCACTGCTCGAGATCAGGGAACGCGACCACGAACGGGCGGCCGTGATCGACTTCCTCGCGGTCGCGGATCTCGACCCCGGAGTCCTGCGAGCCGCTTCGGAGCCCGCCGGCGATCGGCCGCCGGCTTCCCCGCCTAACCCCGCCGACTGGGACCTGCTCAGTCGCATGGCGGGAATCGTGTCCGGACGGGAGGCCTGGGACGAGCGCCTGGATCGGCTGGCGCGGGCCCTCACCTTCAGGGCTGCGGAAGCCAGCGCCGCGGAGGACCCCGAGGTCGGGCCGCCACCCGACCCGCGTCTCATCGAAGAGTGTCACCGCCTTCGACGACTGTATGCGCGCCTGGCGAAGGCCCTCGATGGGCTCCCCAGGGAAGCGGCCTGGAGCGAGATGTCGGACGCCGTTGCCGGCCTCGCGCGCCGGTTTCTGGCCCCCGCCGAGGAGCGGGAGTCGATCCTCGAAGCGGCCGAGAACCTGGCGGCGCTCGACGCGATCACGCCTCGCACCACGCTCGCCGAGTTCAGGCGGCTCCTCGACGCGGAGCTCGAGACACGCGGCCCCGGCGAGGGGCACTTCCAGCGCGGGCATCTCTTGGTGGGCGACGTCCAGACGGCGCGCGGGCTCGGATTTCGCGCCCTCGTCGTCGTCGGCCTGACAGAGCAGTCATTCCCTCCGCCGATTCGCCAGGATCCGGTCCTGCTCGACACCGAGCGACACACGCTCAACCGGGCCGCTGGAGACGGCCACCGGCTCCCGATCAAGGCGGAGCGCCTCAAGGAGGAGCGGCTTCTCTTCGCGCTTGCGGCCGGATCCGCGCGCGACGCCCTCGTCCTGACCTATTCCCGGCTGGACCCGCAGACGGCCCGGGAGCGGCTGCCCTCGTCGTACCTGCTCCGGACGATGGAGGCGCTGCTGAACCGTTCCTGCGACTACGAACGCCTGGAAGCGCACGTGGAACGGATTCGAATCTCGGACCTGTTCCCCGCCGACCGTGGTCTCTCCGTTCGCGATCGAGAGTTCGATCTGTCGGTCGTGGCCGAGGGGATCCGCGGGAGGGACGCGGCGCGCGCGCTGTTTCCCGCCCAGAACCGGGACCGGCCGCCTTTCTTCTCGCGCGGCATCCTGTTCGAGCAGCGGCGCTGGGGCGACAGGCATCTCACACCGGTGGACGGTCTGCTGCGCGCTCCGTCGGCCCGGGCACTGCTTTCCCACCGGCACGGCCTCGCTGGCGTGGCCGTCTCCCCCACGCGGCTTGGGCAGTACATGGCCTGTCCCTATCAGTATTTCTGCGAGAGGATTCTCGGGCTGGAGCCCCTGGAGGCACCGGAGCAGATCGAGAGGCTGTCCGCGCAGGACCGCGGCATCCTGGTGCATCGGGTGCTCCATGGATTCTTCGCGGGCCTGCACGACGCCGGGCTGTCGCCGCTCCGCAGGCCCGCGCGACAGGCCCTGCAGGAGAGATTGAGGGCGATCGTGGACCGGCGGTTCGCCGAGGCCGACGCGCTGGGGCTCACCGGCCTGCCGCTCCTGCGCGACATCGAGCGCCTTAGGATCGGGGAGGACCTCGGCCGCTACCTGGATCGCGAGATCGAGGCGGCGGAGGCCGAGGGGACGGATGGGTTCCGCCCGGCCCACTTCGAGGTGCGCTTCGGGATGCCGCCCCCGCCCGCTCCGGCGACCGCGGACCTCCCGGACGACCCGCTGTCCACGGGCCAGCCCGTCTCCCTCGCATTTGACGACAGGGCTCTTCTGTTCAAAGGCCAGATCGACCGCATCGACCTGACCGCCGACGGCGCCCGCGCGCGTGTCATCGATTACAAGAGCGGCCGGCTCGATGACTACCCCGACAATTCACATCGCGCGGGGACGGCTCTGCAGGCGCCGGTGTACGTGCTGGCTGCCGGGCATCTCCTGCCGGGTACCCGGGTCGAGCAGGCTCTCTACCAGTCCGTCTCGCTCCGGGGGGGCTTCCGGTCGAAGCGGCTCGACCGGCGGGCGTGGGAGGCCATGTTGGATGACCTGCGCGTGGTCGGGCGCCTCGTCGAGGACGGCATCGCCTCGGGCGCATTCTTCCTGTATCCGGAGAAGACCATGTGCCAGAGGTGCCGGGTCCGGCCGGTCTGTGGGGAGGCGCGCGAAGCGCGTTTCGGCCGCAAGCGAACCGATCCCGTCGCGGCCCCTTTCCTGGACTTCAAGAGCAGGAGCGAAGAGGAGTGAAGACGAGCGATCCAAACCCGCCCGCCGACCGCGACGTGCGGCAGAGGGCGATCGAACGGATCGATCGCAGTTGCGTCGTGGAGGCGGGCGCCGGCACCGGGAAGACCACCCTCCTGGTGCAGCGCGCTCTCCGGATCCTGACCTCGCCCGACGCCACCATCGAGCGGCTCGCCATCGTGACGTTCACCGAGAAGGCGGCCGGGGAGCTCAAGGTCCGGCTGCGCGAAGGCATCGAAGGAAAGATTCGCGAAGGAGGCGGGCGACGCGCCCTCTACAGCCAGGCGCTGGAGTCCATCGATCGCGCCATGGTCACGACCATCCACGCCTTCGCGGCCTCGCTCCTGAGGGAGCGTCCCGTGGAGGCGGGTATCGATCCCCGCTTCCGGGTGTTCGACGCCCTGGAAAGCCAGATCCTCAAGGACGAGGTCTTCGACAGTTTCTGGAGCGAGTCCCTGCAGACTCGCGATCCGGACCTCGGGCCGGCTCTTCACCTCGGCGTCGGCCGTGAGCGCGTCCGCACCCTGGCGGACTTCGCGGTCGAGAACAGGGACGTTGACCCGCCTCCCGCGCCGCCGCCGGCCGCGGCTTCTTCGGATTTTGTCGCGCGCTTCGGGGAGCGCGTCAGTCGGCTCGAGCGCCTGTCCGCGCGCTGCCGGGTCGAAGACGACCGCGGTTTGGTCCAGATCCGCGCCCTGATGGGTGCACGCGACGGCATTGCGGGGCTCGACCCCGACACCGCTCTCCTGCGGATCCTGTCCGAGGGCAAAGTCAACAGCAAGGCCGGTCCCAGGGGAAACTGGTCGCCCCCCGAGACCCTGGCCGAGGTCAAGAGCCTGTTCGAGGAGGTCGCGCGAGACCGCGAAGACACGCTGGCGGTGTTCGGCGGCCGGGTGGCTTTTCGATTGGGGCAGTGGCTGCGTCGGTTCGCGATTGCGTTCGCGGAGGCGCTGCAGGCTCGCGGCGGCCTCGATTTTCAGGGTCTCCTCCTGGGGGCCCGCGACATGCTGCGGGACAACCGGGAGGTGCGCGCCTACTTCCGCGACCGCTATCGGTATCTCCTGGTGGACGAGTTCCAGGACACCGATCCTCTGCAGGCGGAGATCGTCTTCTTCCTCTCCGAGGACGAACCCCGGGCGGCCGACTGGCAAAATGCCAGACCAGGAGCCGGCCGCCTGTTCATCGTGGGAGACCCGAAGCAGTCGATTTACCGCTTCCGGAGGGCCGACATCGGCGTCTACCGGACGGCGAGCGGTATTTTGGCCGGTAGCCCCGGAGGCGGCAGCGAATCGATCACCGTCAACTTCCGGACCGTGCCCGGGATCATCGCCTGGGTCAACGAGGTCTTCGACACGCTGTTCCGGCCTCGCGACAAAGAGAGCCAGCAGCCCGCCTACACTCCGATCCGTCCGTTCCGCGATCGGACGGGGGACGATCCGGCGGTCACGCTGGTTCGCCTGCCTCCCGCCGCCGCGGAGCGCGCGCGCACCGCCGATGGGGCGCGCGGAGTCGATGCTTTCGAGGAGGCGCTCCGGGCTCGGGACCTTCCCTACCGGGTGATCGGCGGCCGGGCGTTCTACAGGCGTCAGGAGACGAAGCACCTGCACAGGATTCTCAACGCGATCGACAACCCGCACGATGGCGTGTCGGTCGCGGCCGCCCTGCGTTCTCCCTTCTTCGGCTGCTCCGACGAGGACCTGTTTCTGTATGCCGGCTGCGGAGGGGCGGGCGGGCGCTTCGATTACCTTCGTGATGCCGACGTTGTCCCCGCAGAGACGCCCGTCGGGGACGCCTTCCGCCTCCTTCGCGACCTGCACCTGAAGCGCAACGACAGGTCGTCCTCTGCCACCGTCGAAGACGTGCTCGAGCGGACCGGCGCCCTGGCGCTGGTTCTGCTGCGGCCCCAGGGAGAGCAGCGGGCGGCGAATCTCCTCAAGACCGTCGATCTGGCGCGCCGGCACGAGGCGATGGGCGACCCGGGCTTCGGATCGTTCGTGCGTTTCCTGTCGTCCATGGGGGAGGAAGAGCGCGACGAGTCCGAATCTCCCACGGTCGAGGAACGGGATGACATCGTCCGCCTGATGACCGTGCACCAGGCAAAAGGGCTTGAATTTCCAATCGTGATCCTGGCGGACGCCGCTGGCCGCGCCAAAGGCGGCGACGGGTTCTGCGTCGACCGGAGAAGCGGCGTCTTCCACTTTTCCCTCACCTTCCAGGACTACAACATTCAATCCGGGTCCTGGGGATTCGCGGCGGCGGATGATGCCGAAAAAGCACGCGGCCAGGAGGAGATGTGCCGGCTCTTGTACGTGGCGGCGACGCGGGCGCGCGACCACCTGGTCCTGCCGATCGTGCCCCACGGCGGCCAGTACTCCTCCTTTCTCGGCCTCCTCCGCGAGGCACGGACGCTGCCGCCGGAAGGCCCCTCGGAATGCGCCCATCCCGCTTCGGGGCCCCTTACCCACTGCCGGGTGGTGGATTCAGGCACGCTTCAAGTCACTTCCCCCGATTCGGCACCATTCCGGATCACCATGGCCCCGGATGATCAGACGGCGGTCGATGCGCGACTCACGATCGAAAGAATGACCTGGAAAGAAGGCCTGCGGCGCGCCCTCGATATCGCGTCGCGCGGCCGGCTCATCCGCACCGCGTCGTCTCTCGAGGGGTCTCTCGTGCCTCGCACTCGGTCGGCCGCCGCGGAGCCCGGCGCGGCATCCCTGGCCACCGACCGCCGCGCCCGGCGCCGGGATATCGGCATCGCGGTGCACGCGCTCCTGGAGAGACTGCCCCCCGCGGGATCTCTGCCAGGGCCCGACGTCATCGGCAGGGCCGCCGCGGCCGCCGCCCTCGAGGCGGGGCTGGCCAGGGAAGATGAGACGGAGATCGCGCGCCTGGTGCGGGCGGCGTACGCGACCTCCCTGCCGGCCCGCCTGTCACGCGCCGGGCGCTACGACCCCGAGTTTCCGTTCGCGGTGACCCTTCATGACGAGCGCTCGGGAAGCGTCCTGCTCGAAGGGCGGATCGATCTGTTGATCGAGGAACCGGACGGCTGTGTCCTGGTCGACTACAAGACGGACTCGGTCCCGAGAGGGCAGGACCCGGCGAGCTTCGTGAATCAGCGCGCCGGTATCTACCGCCCTCAGGCGGCCGCCTACGCCGTGGCGATCGAGTCGCTCGGAGTGAAGGTCAGATCGGCCCTCCTGCTCTTCCTCGACGCCGGTCAAGAGCTGGAGCTCAAGGTCGACTCCGACCTGCTCGTGCTCGGCCGTCAGGCGGCCTTCACGGTGCCGACGGAGTCCGCTTAGCAGCCGCCAGCTTCTCGATCGCCCCCTCCCAGTCGAACGGAGCGAGGCTCTTCTGGTCGGGGGCGAACAGACGGTGCTCCAGGCTCAGATCGGTCATCGTTCCGTCCTCGGACTCCTCGAGCCACAGACGAACGACGGACGGGCGCTCCGCCTCGAAGGTCATGACCAGGAAGCGGTCCGGGTCCCAGACGACGTAGCGGCCCTTGATCGGCGGCCGGCCGTCGCGGTCGAGCCGGAATTCCCCGCCGAGCGCGGCGTCGGCGGCGGCGCGGTCGGCGAGCCAGGACGACAGACCGGCCGAGGTCGTGAAGCGCTCGTAGATCGGCTCGGCGCCCTCCGACAGCCGGGCCTCGTGGAAATGCGAGCGGCTGATCATGCCGCGCGCCGCCTCCATGTAGAGCTTCAGGATCTGGATCTCCGACTGCCAGCCCTGGTCGATGGATCGGAACGTATCGTCCCACGATTCCTCGCCCGGGAAGCCGGAGTGCGACACGGTCAGAATGCTGCCGTCGCGCCACGGGTCGAGGCGGAACTCGAGGAGGGTCTCGGTCCCCTCCACCGGAGTGCTGAGCCGCAGATACTCCTGGGGAACGATGGCGACGAACTCCCCCGAAGTCACCAGCGCGTCGGGGCCTGCGGCTCCGGTCCCCTCCCCGAACACCCAGCGGTAGGAGCCGCCGGGGCGCAGGTCGATGCTCGCCTCCGAGACGAACCAGCGCGACAGCTCGTGCGGATCGGTCAGGGCGTGATAGATCTCGGCCGGTGAGGCATGGATGCCGACGCTGTGCCGGCTGCACCGATCCGGCTCCAGCGTCAGCCCGCGCGGTTCGTCTCTCATGTCCGGAATCCTTCCGAGGCAATGATGCCGGATTGTCGCCGATGGGGGCGGCCCCGTGTCAAGGACTTTCCCTGCGTCGCTTCAGGATGTCCTCGAGGACGGCCAGGATCCGCGCCGAGTCGGCGGGATACCGCGCGATTGCCTCCCAGGCGAGGCCTTCCCCGTCGTCATGCGGCCGGGCGTGGCGGAATCCGCCCAGGAGGGCGAGGTGGACGGCGCCGCTCGTGCGAACCGAGCGGCCGAGCTTGAGGCTTTCCGTGAACGGCACGATGGCGTCGGAACGCCCGTGCAGGAGGAAGAGATCGATATCGAGCGACCGTCGCAGGCTTCTCGCCGGAGACAGCGCCTCGAGCGTGGCGCGCAGCGCCGGGTCCACCTTAAGGTAGAGGGCGTCGAAGCGGGCCGGGTCGGTGTTGGCGAAGAGATCGAGGACGGCGCGCCCGGACGGCCCGAGCGACGCGGCAAGCGGCTCGATGTCGGCATCCGCGGCGCGACGCTTCAGACGGCCGATCTCCTTCAGGATCGCCCGATCGGAGGGTCCGGCGATGGCGTCGGCGTTGGCCTGCAGGACGATCCAGCGCCCCTCGGGAAGGGCTTCCCCGCCGTAGTCGGTGCCGAGGTCGCGATGCCGGCCGGTGGTCAGGAAGCGCACGACATCGACGAGGTCGTCGTAGCCCCCGAACAGAACCGCGAAATCACCGTGCCGGGAGGACTCTTCCCGGTCGAGGGCCAGGAGGACCGGACCGGCCGAGTACGAGAATCCGACGGCGCCGGTGGGAAGGCCCGGGGGCTCCGCCCGGCCGGTGGGTGGGGCCGAGCCGTCCGTCACGCCCGTCGGAGCCCCGGCGGGCGGGCAGGCCGCGACGCGGCGCGCCGCCTCGATCGCCGCGGCGACCTCGTCGATGTCCCCGGGGCCGACTCTCAGGGCCCGCATTCCCGGGAAATCCGGCACGATGACCAGGAAGCGGTGCCGGGCGAACGCGCGTCCCAGGGCGCGCAGCCGTGTGTCGTCCTTGCCCGTCTCGACCAGCCCGTGGGCGAGGAGCAGACGCGCGCCTGGAGGCGACGACGGATCGCAGTAGAGATCGGCCCGGCGGTCCTCGCCCCCGGGCCCCGCGTAGGTGATCGTGGTCCACGGCGGACCCGTCGTCCCGCCCTCCCGGGCGACCGACCAGACGTCGAGGAGAAGTGAGATAGCCTCGATGCCGGCGCGGCCGGAACGGCTGAGCGCGCCGGCGACGAGCCCCAGCAGGATCGCGACCAGGATGAACGGGCTCCATCGCCTCACAGCCCGCGATGCTACAATCCCGCCCGTTTTCTCACAACAGATCCGACTCAAGGTGGTGCGGACCTTGTTGCACGAGTGGAGCAGCCGTCACTCTATGTCCATGATTCGCCGGCGCCGGGCGTGAGCAACAACCTCCGCACCACCATGGATCTGGTCTGCGGGATGGAGGTCGACCCGGCACGGGCGGCGGCGAAGATCGAGCACCATGGCAGAACCTATTACTTCTGCTGCGACGGCTGCCTGAACCTGTTTCGCGCCGACCCGGCAAAGTACCTCGCCGCACCGGCGAACGCCGGCCCCATCCACGCCTGGATCGGCCTGGTCCTGACGTTCCCGCTCCTTCTGATCGCGATGTCCGGGATGGTGCCCGCCTTCCCCACCCCGTACTCGGCGTCCTCCCGCCTGGTGACCTGGTTGCAGCTCCTGCTCGCGACACCCGTCGTGCTGTACTGCGGCTGGCCGTTCTTCGTGCGGGGCTGGGCGTCGATCGTCAACCGCAGTCTCAACATGTTCACGCTCATCGCCATGGGCACCGGCGTCTCCTACGTCTACAGTCTGGTCGCCACGCTTCTGCCCGGCCTCTTTCCGCCCGCGCTCCGGATGCACGGCGGCCAGGTCGGCGTCTACTTCGAGACCGCCGCGGCCATCACCGTCCTGGTGCTGTTCGGCCAGGTGATCGAGCTGCGGGCGCGGAGCAGGACCGGCGGCGCCCTCCGCGCGCTGCTCGCGCTCGCCCCGCGCACGGCGAGGCGCCTGGCGGAAGGCGGCCGGGTGGAGGACGTCCCGCTCGAGAGCGTGGTGCCCGGCGACCGGCTGCGCGTCCGTCCGGGCGAGAAGATTCCCGTCGACGGCACGGTACTCGAGGGCCGGAGCGCGGTCGACGAGTCGCTGATCACCGGCGAATCGATCCCGGTCGAGAAGGGGCCGGGCGACCCGCTGATCGGCGGCACCGTCAACGGCACGGGGATGCTGGTGATGCGCGCCGGGCGCGTCGGCGCCGACACACTCCTCGCGCAAATCGTGCGGATGGTCGGCGAGGCGCAGCGCAGCCGCGCCCCCATCCAGCGCCTCGCGGACGCGGTGTCGTCCTGGTTCGTGCCGGCCGTGATTGGCATCGCGGCGCTCGCTTTTTTCGGCTGGACACTGTTCGGCCCGGAGCCGCGCTTGTCTCACGCGATCGTCAGCGCCGTGAGCGTCCTGATCATCGCCTGTCCGTGCGCCCTGGGTCTGGCGACGCCGATGTCGATCATGGTCGCGACCGGGCGGGGCGCCGTGGCCGGGGTCCTCGTCCGCTCGGCCTCGGCCCTGGAGCGGCTGGAGAAGGTGGACACGCTGGTCGTGGACAAGACCGGCACGCTCACCGCGGGGAAGCCGCGTCTCGCTGCCGTCGTGACGGCGCCGGGTTTCCGGGAGAGCGAGATCCTGGGCCTCGCCGCCTCGCTGGAGCGGGCCAGCGAGCATCCCCTCGCGGCGGCCATCGTC
>QHXX01000014.1 GCA_003223135.1 Acidobacteriota bacterium
CCGGCCTCAATCCCGAGATGAAGCCGCGCGCCCTGAAGGTCGACCAGGTCGAATCGCTGTTCAGGGCCATCCCCAAGGTCAAGATCATGGCGCCCCCGACCAGCAGCATCGTGCCTATAGGCGAGGCGCTCATCCTCGAGGGGCTCAAGCAGGCGGTGAAGGCCGATTTCTACACCTCGACCACGCGGCCACCGGCGGTGTACCGCGGCAACCCGTTCATCGTCGAGGCCGGCCTGGCGTACGGGGGCGACCTGCCGGCCGAGGAGCTGATCGACCTGTGGCGCTTCGCCAACCGCGTGCCGCTGCAGTACCAGCAGTCGGCCTGCGCCATCACGCGCGGCGCCCTCACCACCGACTGGCACAATTACGGCATGCAGCAGAGCAAGGGGGCCTTGCCTCTGGGGCCGATGGTCCTGTTCGTGCACGTCGCCAGCGTCTGGGTGCCGTTCACCTCCGAGAGCAAGGAGGCGGTCGCCTCCTACCCCGAGATCATCCGCGAGCTGAAGCTCGGGCTCCAGGAAGTGGGCCGCCGCCTGGGCGGTTTCCTGCGTCACCGCCAGCGTCTGGCCGAGGCGGAGAAGAAGCGCTCCTACATCGAGTCGTACATCCCGCACATCGGCATCGCGCTTCGAGAAATCCTCGGCCTGTCGAAGGCGGAAGAGGAGAAGGTCGTGAAGACGCTCACCGAGACGCTCGAAAAGAGCCGGACGCCATGACCGAGGCAAACGCCGTGTTCGCGGGGGTGATCCCGGAGAACTACGACCGGCACCTCGGGGCGGTGCTGTTCGAGCCGTACGCGCGGGACCTGGCGGGACGGCTCGACGTGAAGGAGGAGGCGCGCGTCCTCGAGATCGCCTGCGGGACCGGCATCGTCACACGGCACCTGCGCAACCGGCTTCCGGCCGGGGCCCGCCTCGTCGCCACCGACCTCAACCCGCCGATGATCGACTTCGCGCAGCGGAAACTCGTGGGGGTGCGCGGCATCGACTGGCGTCCCGCGGACGCCTGCGCCCTCCCGTTCCCGGCGGCGTCGTTCGACGCGGTGGTCTGCCAGTTCGGCCTGATGTTCGTCCCCGACAAGAGCGCGGCGTTCCACGAGGCGCGGCGGGTCCTCGTGCCGGGCGGCGCCTTCCTGTTCAGCGTCTGGGACTCTCTGGAGCGCAACGCCTTCGCACGGATCGCGCACGAAACCATCGGCAGCCTCTTCCCGGTGGACCCGCCCACCTTCTACCAGGTCCCCTTCTCTCTGCACCGGCGTGACGAGCTGCTGTCGCTCCTCGCTGAGAGCCGGTTCATGGAGCCGCACATCGAAGAGGTCGCGCTCGAAGGCCTGAGCCCGTCGGCCGGCGAGCTGGCCATCGGTCTCGTCGAGGGGAATCCGACCGGCACCACGATCCGTGAGCGGGGCGGCATCCCGGTGGGGGAGGTCATCGAGGCGGTGGCGGCGGCCGTGGCGCGCGAGTTCGGCGATCGCCCGGTGCGGCTGCCGCTCAAGGCGCTGGTCGTGAGCGCGCGCGCGGATGCTGCGTCTCAGGCCGCCTGACCAGGAGAGGAAACCATGCCCTCGGCGACGGTCAAGAAGATCGAGAGCACGGCCGAAGAGGTCCGCAGGACCATTCTGAAGAAGCAGAAGCCGCGCCTGCGCTTCCCGCTCAGGAGCCTGTCGAACGTCAAGTACGACCCGAAGAAGGGACACTTCGAGATGCGCGGCCGCAAGAAAGAGCGGACGCTCACCGTCTCGACCGTCAAGACGTTCGCCCAGACGCTGCGCATGATGGCGCTCTCGAAGGAGCTGGTGGCCCAGGACGACATCGCCACCAAGAGGGAGGCGTACTACGTCTCGAAGAACTGGGAGGACGCGCGCTTCCTGGAGCAGGCCGAGTCCGACGCCGTCATGGACGATGTCGAGGCGCTGTTCGAAGTCAACCGCGAGCAGATCGGCTTCGTACCGGAGGAGAAGGGGGGCGAGATCTCCGGCAAGCTGTTCATCGTCGACAAGGATTCCGAGACCGGCAAGCCCCTGCGCATCGACTGCACCAAGTTCGGATCGGGCGCCTATTCGATCCCGATCTCGGTCGAGCACCTGAAGTTCCAGACCGACGCCGACTTCATCCTGGTCATCGAGACCGCAGGCATGTTCCAGCGCCTGGTCAAGCACAAGTACTGGAAGACCTCGAACTGTGTCCTGGTCTCGATGGGAGGCGTGCCGACGCGCGCCTGCCGCCGGTTCGTGCGCCGCCTCGCGGATTTCAAGAAGATCCCCGTGTACGTGTTCGTGGACGGCGACCCCTACGGCATCTCGAACATCTACCGCACACTCAAGGTCGGCTCGGGCAACGCGGCGCACCTGAACGAGTACTTCTGCGTCCCGCAGGCGCGCTACCTGGGGATCACGCCGCAGGACATCCTGGATTACAAGCTCCCGACCCACCCGCTCAAGGACGTGGACGTCAAGCGCGCCCGCGACGCCATCAAGAACGACCCGTTCTTCCAGCATCACAAGGACTGGGTCGGCGCCATGGAGCACCTCCTCAAGATGGGCGTCCGCGCCGAGCAGCAGGCCCTCGCCAAGTGGGGCCTCAACTACGTCATCGAGAAGTACCTGCCGGAGAAGCTGAAGCACACGGAGAAGTTCCTGCCTTAGGTGGTCGGCCGGGGGTCGCGAGGCGCCGGGCCGCGGCCCGCGGCGCCTCGCGGCGCGGCTCTTGACCTCCGGGAAACCTGTCCCTCATGATGACGGGCAGATTGCGTCGTCTTTTGGACCGAAACTGGACGGAAACCGACCGGGAGGCTTGCGATGAGGTGGCGACCGTCGCCGGCGGGAGGCGTGACGTGTGCGGGCGGCGTCGCGCTCGCTCTCGGTCTCTTCCTTCCACTCGCAGCTCAATCCCACCCGCGTCGATCGCATCGTCACGCCGCGCTCCATCGAGGAGATCCAGGAGACCCTCCGCCAGGCGGGGAAAGAGGGGAAATCGATCAGCATCACCGGGGCCCGGCACGCGATGGGAGGGCAGCAGTTCGGTGAAGGGACGATCCTGATCGACATGTCGCGGATGAACCGGGTCCTGCGCTTCGACCGGACGAACGGACTGGTGGAAGCGGAGGCCGGCATCGACTGGCCCGGGTTCGTGGAGTACCTGGTCGCGGCGCAGAGCGATGGCGCGAGCCGGACGCCCGGCCCGGACTTCCTGCGCCTGAAGAAGACGTACGATCCGGCGGAGATCTTCCAGAGCGAGTGGTACCGGCACTACCGATCCCTGGCCGACGGAGCGCCGTGAAGGCGGGCAGGGCGAGCAGCACGGCGGGTGTGGTCGCCTCGGGCGTGCTGTTCGTCCACCACGAGCCGGGCGTCGGCCACCTCGTCTCGAAGGAAGCGGCGGAGGCGATCCTGAGGCTTCTCAGGGCGCGCTCACCGCTCAAGACCGCCATCCTCGCGGGCGGCCTGCCGCACGCCTGGTTTCGCCTGATCCTGAGGTTCGTCGAGAACCGGATGATGCCCGGCCTCATGCTGCACCACGCCGTCCGCAAGTGCTACATCGAGGACGAAACGCGGCGGGCCCTGGCGGAAGGCGCGATCCAGGTGGTCGTCCTCGGCGCCGGTCTCGACACGCTGGCGCTCCGGCTGCACCAGAAATTCCCGCGGGTGCTGTTCGTCGAGCTTGATCACCCCGCCACACAGCGCGTGAAGCGCAAAGCGCTCGGCGTGCCCGACGGCGCGGCCGAGGGACGGGCGGGAGAGAATCTGCGGATTCTGTCCGCCGACTTCACCCAAAAGAACGCGGACGAGGTCCTCGCCGATTGCCCGGGATACGAGAGGAGCGCGCGCACGGTCCTGATCATGGAGGGGGTCTTGATGTACCTCTCGCCCGGGGACGTGGATCGAGCCTTCGCCTCGGCACGCCGCTGCGGGGGACCCGGGAGCCGGTTCATCTTCACCTTCATGGAGGTCGGTTCCGATGGGCGTCCCGGGTTCCGACGGCGCGCGAAGTCGAGCGATCTCTGGCTCGCCCTCAAGGGCGAGCCATTCATCTGGGGCCTGCGGCCGGAGGAGGTCTCCGCCTTCCTGAAGGAGCGCGATTTTCGGCTGCGTGACCTGCCGTCAGCAGACGATCTGAGGCGGCTCTATCTCTCGGGGGTCGATGGGGGCGCCTCTCTGGCGGCCGCCAGGATCCTCTGGAAGGGAACCGTGGGGCTGGCGGGCGTCTCCTCTCTGACGAGCCTCACGGGAAGCCTGACCGCCACCCTGCCCGGCCGTCTGCGACGCCCGCTCATCGGGCTGGTCTGGGTGAAGTTCGCGGCCTACATCCTGTGGATGGCCGGTCACAATGAGTTCCGCTACGTCGTCTACGATCAACTGACCGCCATGACGGCGATCCTCCTGCTGCACGCCTACGACCTTTACGCGAGAACGGGCCCGGCGGGCGGCACCATCGTGATGGGGGTCGTGGTCTCGCTCCTGGCGGCGATCCTGCAGCAGGCGAAGGTCGACCTGCACCGGCACTTCAACCACAACGATCTCTTCCACGTCGTGCAGATCGGGGCGAACTACCTGTTCTTCCGCGGCGCCCTGCTCCTGCGCGATCGGGACGGAGAGCCCGGCCGGCGCCGGGAGACAGGCCGGGACCGGGAGGCCGGCCGCATGTCCGGGGAGGCTCCCTAGGAAAGACGGCCCCGGCGCCGGTCGCGCAGGATCTCGCGCGCGGCGTTCCGGCCGGCGGCGCCCATGACGCCGCCGCCGGGGTGGGTGCAGGCGCCGCACATGTAGAGCCCGCGCACGGGCGTGCGGTAGTCGGCGTAGCCCGGGACGGGCCGCATGAAGAAGAGCTGGTCGAGCGTCATGTCTCCCTGGAAGATGTTGCCGTGCGTCAGGGAGAAGTCGCGCTCGAGGTCGAGCGGGCTGATCACCTGGCGTGGCAGAAGACCGACATGATGTGCTTTCCCGGCGGCGCGATGGAATCGTCGTACACTGTCGGGATGACGGCCTCCAGGAACGGCTCGGACGACCAGCGGCCGTACTTCGCCTCGTCGTAAGCGCGCTCCATGTAGTCGAGCGTCGGGCAGATGTCGATGGTGCCCCGGTGCTGCGGGCCCGGGTTCTTTCCCGGAAGCGCCGTGAAATCAGGAAGCTCGGCGAGGGCGTAGTTCACCTTCACCGACGAGCCGCTCGCCCGGAAACGCTCAACGGCGCGCGCGAACTCGGGCGGCAGCTCGCGCCGGGCGTCCATGAGGCGAAGGAACGTGACCTTCGGATCGGCGTTCGACACGACCGCACGGGCGGGCACCTCTTCGCCGCCCTTCAGGACGACCCCCTCGGCGCGGCCGTTCTTGACGAGAATCCGCTCGACCGGTGCCCGGGTGCGGATGACGACACCGCGCTCGCGCGCCGCCCGGGCGATGCACTCCGACACCTGTCCCATGCCGCCGCGCACCACACCCCAGCAGCCGCGCATCCCGTCCACCTCTCCCATGACGTGGTGGAACAGGACGTACGCCGTCCCCGGCGTGCGCGGCCCCGCGAACGTGCCGATGACCGCCTGGCCGCACAGGAGGGCCTTGAGCTCCTCGGACTCGAACCACGAATCCAGGAAATCCTTCGCGCTGCCGACGAGAATCTCGATCTCGCGGAACAGATCCTTCTTGAGGCCGCGGGCGAGGCGGGCGGCGCGCAGCATCCCGAGAAGATCGCGGGCGCGCGACGACGTCGGATTGGGTGGCGTCATCAGGAGGAGCGGCTCGACGAACTCCGCCAGCCGGTTGAGCGTGGCTTCGTACTCCTCGTACACCTGGGCGTCGCGCACCGAGAACTTGCGGATCTCCTCGCGCGTCGTCGCGTAATCGTTCCAGATCATCAGGGAGCGCCCGTCGGGGTACGGCTGGAAGTACGGCGGATCCTGGGGATAGATGACGAGCCCGTGACGCTTCAGGTCGAGCTCGCGCGCCACCTCGGGGCGCAGCAGGCTGATGACGTACGCCGCCGTCGAGACCTTGTACCCGGGCCACGGCTCCTCCGTGACCGAGGCTCCGCCGACGTACGGCCGGCGCTCGAG
>QHXX01000024.1 GCA_003223135.1 Acidobacteriota bacterium
GCGCTGTGGGCCTGGTCCGAGCGTCCCTCACCCGGGCTCCTTCTGGCGTGCGGCTTGACGGTGGGCGGAGCGTTCGCCTCGAAGTTCACCTCCTTCTGGCTGCTGCCGATCCTGGTGGCCCTGCTCATCGTGCTGTTCACGATGCGCACGCCGCTGCCGCTTAGGCCCTGGAGCAGGCAGGTGGACGCGCCGGCCGCACCTCTGGCGCGCCGCGCGGCCGGCCTGGTCCTCTGGGCTTCGTGCGTGGCCCTCCTCGCCTTCCTGGTCGTCGCTCTGACTTACGCCGGCGCGGGGATCGGGTCCTATCTCGTGGGGCTTGCGCGCGGGTTGCGTCATTCCGGTGTGGGACACAGCGCGTACTTGATGGGCAAATACTCCGAGGACGGATGGTGGTACTACTTCCTCTACGCGTACCTGATCAAGACACCTCTCGGCACGCTCCTCATCGTGGCGGCGTCTCTTCTGTCCTTGGCGCTGTGGCGCCGGATCCGCCTCAAGGACGAGCTCTTCCTGTGGACCCCGATAGCACTTGTCGTCCTGATCACCTGCCTGTGGAAAGTGAACATCGGACTCCGACACCTCCTGCCGATCTATCCCTTCCTATACCTGGCCGCCGGGCGGCTCGTCACGCCAATTCGAGCCGGGAGCTCCGGCGCCGGGAGACGTTGGCGTGCTCCTCTGGCCGCCGGGTTCGTCGTCGCATGCCTGGGCTGGAATGTCATCGAGGCGGCGAGGATCGCTCCCTATCATCTCGCCTATTTCAACGAGCTGGTCGGAGGGCCGGCCAACGGGCACCTTCATCTCCTCGACTCGAATCTCGACTGGGGACAATCGTCCAAGGCGCTCCGACGCTATGTGGAGGCGGAGAACCTTCCGCTCATCTACTGCGCCTATTCGGGGAACGCCGATCCCTGGTACTACGGCGTGCGCTACCAGTACGCGCCCGGGTCCGGGAATCTTGATAACGCCAAGCAACGGCCCGTGCGCGTCCCGGACGGCCTGCCGCGCGAGGTGCTGGCGGTCAGCGCCATGGTCCTGCACTCGGTTCACTTCACCGACACGGAAGTGTGGGCACCCCTGCGCCGGCAGAAACCGATCGCCATGCCCGGGTACTCATTCCTGGTTTACGACATCACACGGAACGCCGAGGCCCACGCCTACATCGCGGCTCTGTATCTGAGCTTCGGTATGGACGATCTGGCCGACTATGAGGCTCACCGGACGCTCAGGCTCGACCCGAAGAACCCCGTGGCTCTGGCGGTCCTGGACAAGCTGAAAGAGAACATCGCCCGGCCGGACTTCCCAGGAGGCTAGGGTCTGGCGGCCCCGCGACGAAGCGCGGCCAGAAGCGCGCGCGTCGTCGCGTCCATCACGCTGTCGCCGGAATCGAGGGCCTCCGCCCGCTCCAGCGCCGACAACGCTCCATCACGATCTCCCAGACGATCGAGGAGCACACCCAGCGCCTTGTAGGGGAGAGGTGCGGTGGGAGCCAGGCGGATCGCCTCACGGTATTGCCCCGCCGCGCCCTGGAAGTTCCCCGACTGCTCGAGTGCCCGGGCCAGGTGGTAGCGGTACACCGGGTGGGCGGGACGGGCGGCCACCGCCTGCTCGAGGGCGTCGCGGGCGCCCGGTGCATCGCCCGCGTCCAGGAGAGTCAGGCCGAGGCCGTCCTGCAAATCCGGGTCGCCCGATCGGATGAGAAGCGCCTTGCGGAAGGAGTCGGCGGCGCCGGGGTCGTGCGCCCCGCGCTGCGCCACGCCGAGATTGCGCAGGTAGTCGGCGTTCCCCGGCTCCAGCCGCACCGCCTCCGTGTAGGCGAGAAGGGCCGCAGCGGCCTCCCCGAGGGCCAGCTCGGCCGCTCCCAGGTTCGTGTAGGCCAGGGCGCTTTTCGGATCGATGTCGATGGCCCGGCGCAGGAGGTCGCGCGCCTCCCCATGCCGGTTGATTCCCATCAGGCTGTGCGCCAGGTTCACCAGGTACCGCACGTCGCCTGGCTGCTGCCGGAGCGCTTCCCGGTAGTGATCGACGGACTCCTGCCACTTCTTCTGCCGCGCCAGGACTCCGGCGAGGTTGTAGTGCGCGTCGGCGAACTCGGGCCACACTCCGAGCGCCTTCTGGTACGCCTCGACCGCCGACGGATCATCGCCCTGCTCCTCGCACGTCGACCCGTAATTGAACAGCGCCCGCACGCTCTCCGGCGCGACCCCGAGCGCTGCCTTGAAGATGGTGTGGTCGTCACGCCAGTCGCGCAGGCGCACGGCGCTCCGGGCCGCGAGCGCAACAACGACGAGCCCTACGATGAGCCGCGCGACGACGGCGCGCCGGCCGAGGGGAGCCCTGGTGGTGGCGGCTCCGGGTGGTGGCGAGCCCCGCGCGAGGGCGTCGGCCGCCAACACACAGAAGCCCGCCGAGGGCAGGTAGAGAAGACGCTCCGCCATGATCGTGCCTATCGGGAACAGGAAATTGGCGACCGGAGCGAGAGTCACTCCGAGCCAGAGAAGCGCGAAGGCCGTCGCGGGGGCGCGCCTCCACGTCAGGACGACGCCCGCCATCCAGGCGGTGGCGAGGGCCGCGCCGATGATGACCCCGGGATCGAAGGGACCTGTGGGGGGCGAGATGGTGCGGTAGGAGTAGTCGATCGACAGTCGCGCAGGCCACACGAGAGCCTCCGCATAGCGCGCCAGCACCTTCAGGGCCGTCAGGCGCCCCTCGACGAACGGCAGGTGGGCGATCGGGTTGTCGATGAAATGAATCGACCCCGCCGGGTTGAGGCCTCCCAGGACATGGACCCGCAGGGCCAGGACCAAAGCGAGCGTGAGAGCCGATGCGGCGTGGTATCTCCATGCGGGCCGGCGGCGCACCACGAGAAGATCGGCGAGCAGAAGGAGTCCCGGCACGACCACGGCGTTCTCCTTGGCCAGAAATCCCAGGGCGAACAGGGCAAGCGAGAGGGCGTAGAGGCTCGCGCGTCCTGCACCGAGCCGCCCTGGAGCGCCGGCCTCGCGGGCGCGCAGGAAGGCGAGGACGGAACCGAGGGCGCAGGACGCCGCCAAAGGCGAACGACAGGATGGTGACCGGCCGGTACAGGTTGGGCACCTGCCTTTCGCCCGTGCTCCAGTAACCGCTTGCGAAGATCCGGGGCAGCTGCGACAGGTCGCGGGTGAGATCGTTCTGCTCGATGATTCGATGGTCGTCGTGGATGAACCCGGGGCGGAGCGCTCCGAGATTGACCAGCACACACACCAGGGCAAGCAGGAGAACGGCGCGCCGGTGACGAATCACTGCTTCTTGCCGCCGACG
This sequence comes from Acidobacteriota bacterium, assembly GCA_003223135.1. Classification (GTDB taxonomy): domain Bacteria; phylum Acidobacteriota; class Polarisedimenticolia; order Gp22-AA2; family Gp22-AA2; genus Gp22-AA3. The sequence continues at coordinate 3,301 of QHXX01000024.1, forward strand.
TAGCCGAGGGAGCGGAGGTTCTCCTCAAGGCCGGGCGGCAGCGGCGGCTCGTTGCGGTCGTCCTTCATCGGGTCCGCGGCCACAAGCTCGAGCAGGGCCCGGCGGAGCGCCTCTTCATCCTGGGGGAACTTGCCGAGGACGTTGGTCGTCTCCCCGGGATCCGACTCGAGATCGTAGAACTCCCAGATCGGCCCGCCCGAGCGGGTCGGGATCATGATCAGCTTGAAACGGTCGCTCCGCATCATGCGCCACTTCCCGGCCACGCCGTCGACGTACTGCCGCGGGTTTTCCCGGTAGAAATTCCGGCCCGATTCCGAGTAGGCGAAGGGCACCGGACCGCCCGTCTTGCCGAGCATGCGCGGCAGCAGGGTGGCGCCTTGCAGGCCGGGGGGGATCGGGATGCCGGCCACGTCGAGGACGGTCGGGACGATGTCGATGGTGCGCGCCTGGGTGGTGACCGTCCTGCCCGCCGGCACGGACGGCGGGTAGCTGAAGATGAGCGGCACGCGCACCGTCGGCTCGTAGAGGTAGGCCCCGTGCTCGAAGAAGTAGTCGTGCTCCCCCAGGCTCTCGCCGTGATCGGCGGTCAGGACCACGAGAGTGCGAGCCAGGAGGCCCATCGACTCCAGGGCGCCGAGCAGCTCGCCCGTCGCCTGGTCGGCGCACGCCACCTCACCGTCGTAGTGCGCCACGGCGTGTTCCACCTCGCGTGTCTTAAGCCTCGTCTTTCCGAAGATGAGGTCGCCGCGCTCCACCCCCGGCCCCGCTTCGACGTTGAAAGTGTGCGGTCCCTTGTACCCGGGGTCGAACATCTCGGTGTAAGGAGCCGGGGCCTCGTAAGGCCAGTGCGGAGCGTTGTAGCGCACCCACAGGAAGAAGGGCGCGTCCTTGCGCTCGCGGCGACGCAGCCACTGCACCGCCTTGCGAGACGCGTCGCTGTCGCTTTTGGTCGGCAGATAGACCTTCTTTCCTGCCGCGTCGAGGTAGATGTCCGGGTCATACATGTCGAAATCGCGGTGCAGCCCGACGTTGAGGCCCTGGGTCACCGCGAACGACTCATAGCCGTTCTCCTTCAGGACCCGCGTCAGGGTGAGCCGCCCCTCCATGACCTCGTAGCTCTGTCCCTCGTAACGCAGGCCGTGCACCATCGGGTAGACGCCCGTCAGGATGGATGGAAACGATTGCACGGTGCGGCCCGCGGCGGTGAGCGCCACGCGGAACACGACGCCCCTCCGGCCCAGGGTGTCGATGAATCGGCTGGTCGGGCGGCCGTAGCCATAGCAGCCCAGGTGGTCGGGACGCAGGGTATCGACGGTGATCAGCAGGACGTTCGGCCTGCCGCCGGCCGCGGGCGGGGCGGGTGTTCCGCCCCCGGCGCAGCCGCACAGGCCGCCGAGAAGTAAACCCAGGACCGCGAGTCCGGGGAAACGGCGCCGGCGCAGGCTTCTCTCGTCAGGCATTCCGGGCGGTGGCGTCGGCGGGTCCGGGCACGGTGCTCGCCCGGCTTCTCGGACCGCCGTAGCGTTCGTCGAAGAGCCGGCCCCACTCCGTGTTGCGGAACCGGGCGATCCTGGCCCTCCCCACGGTCGGGTACCACAGGAGGTCGTGGTAGAAGTTCGACGCGGCCGGCGCCCAGACGACGAGCGGCGAATGCAGGGCGATCTTCTCCAGGAAGCGCAGCGGCCCCTTCCGGAGCATCTGGTCCCCCCAGATGACGAAGGACCGCGACACCTTGAAGCCCAGGTTCAATCCGGCGATGTCGTCTCCCACCAGGTCGATCTGGCGCGGATCGGCCACACCCAGTCCCCGGTCGTGGCACATCCTGAGGTACGGAATCGACATCGGGTCGAACCCCATGACGCGCGCCGCCACCGCGTCGATCGCCACCGAGTCGGCCCCGGCCAGGATCACGTTGCCGACGACGGGTTCCATCGTGCGCGGCCCCGCCCCGTTTCCGCAGATGGTGCCGTCCATCGCTGTGAAGATGCCCGGGTGCAGCTCCTTCTGCATGTACATCAGATCGACCAGCACCTCGTGCATGTACTTGTGGGCGTAGTGGCGCACCTCCTTCAGGAGGCCGCCGAAGGCGTTCTTGATCGACCCCGTGGTCGTGGCGTGGCCGTGCGTTTTTACCGTCGGCAGATGGACGATGTTCTTGCCGGGATACATCGCGGGGATCTCGATCCCGTCCGGGAAGATCTCGTTCAGCCTCAAGAGCGGCGACTTGAACCGATGCACGCGCCACTCGACCTCCGGGAGCGCGACGAAACCCAGCCCGAACGCCTCGAGGACCGGGAGCCAGCGGTTGTTCCTGGCGCCCGTCCACGGATCGGTGACGACCGTCTTGTTCTCGGCGGGCATCAACCGCGTCGGGGCGTAGCCGTCCTCGAGCATCGTCTTCACGACACCCTCGACCTGCCAGGGCTGGCTGGAGCAGGCCGGGAAGTATTTGGTCCATGAAAGGTTCAGCTTGATGATCGTGGGGAGGGACGGATCGATGACCGACGTGTACGACGCCATCCGCATGAGGCGGCCGTAGTCGTCCACGACCGTCTGGGGACGGGTACGCAGAACGGCGATCTTCGAACGGGTCATGAGCGCGCTCCCTGGGCGGAACGTACTCCCAGGCCGACATTATAGAACCGCCCGGCCCCCGGGGCACGGGCGGCGGGGCCGGAAGGGCCGCGCGGAAGGGTTCTCAGGCGGGCCCTCCGCCCAGGGACATCAGCACGACGACCGTCAAGGCCCATAGACCGACGCACGCCAGGAGCGGAAGATCGGTGAGCAGGGTCTGCGTGGGGCTGCCGCCGCCACCCTTCCGGTGGACCAGGTACAGGTAGCGGAAGATTCCGTACAGGACGAATGGCACGGTCAGATAGAGGTGCCTGGTGCCCAGCTTGGTCTCCACCTCCGGGGACACGGAGTAGAGGATGTAGGCCACGAGGGTCGACGGCGTGACCACGTTGATCATCTGGTCGATGAAGTCGAGGGAGTAGTCCTGCAGGCTGACCCGGTGGACGCGCGCGTTGTCGAGGCTCGCCAGCTCCTGGCGCCTCTTGCACAGGGCCAGGAACAGCGACAGGAGGATCGTGCACATGACGAGCCAGTGCGAGATCGGCACATTGATGACCAGGGCCCCGCCGACGGCCCGCAGGACGAACCCGGAGGCGATCACCATGACGTCGATGATCACGACCTCCTTCAGCCAGAACGAGTACACCAGGTTCAACGCCACGTACGCAAGCAGGACCGCGCCGAACGCCGGGAACAGCGCGAACCCGGCCATGAGCGATAAGGTCAGAAGGAGAATCGCCGCGGTGACCGCGGGCAGCGTACCGAGCGCCTTCGAGGCGATTGGACGGCGCGCCTTCAGGGGGTGCTTGCGGTCCCGGTCGGCGTCGAACAGGTCATTGATGATGTACACGGAGCCGCTGGCGAGGCAGAACAGCCCGAAGGCTGCGGCCGCGCGCCCCGCGAGCGGGAGGTCCATCCACTTCTTGGCGAAGATGAGCGCAGCGAACACCACGAGGTTCTTGATCCACTGGCGGGGACGCATCGAGACGACGATGCCGGCCAGCGTGGAGGCGCGGGAGGTCCAGACATCCACGGCGGTCCTTGCCACGATTTCATCCTCCTCGGGAGGCAGCGCGGAAGCGTGAAGGCCGGGAATCTTAGCACCCGCTCTCGGCAGGGTCAAAGCACCCGTCCCCCGCGGGAGTATAGTCAGGTGTGCGCTTGAGGAGGGAGTCGAGCTTCGCGTATGCGCATCGCCGTCGTCATCCCGGCTCACAACGAGGAGTCGTCCCTTCCGCTGGTCCTCGACGCGATTCCCAAAGGCCTCGTGGAGGAGGTCGTGGTGGTGGACAACGCCAGCACCGACCGGACCGCGGACGCGGCCCGGTCGCGCGGCGCCACGCTCCTCTTCGAGCCCCGGCGCGGGTACGGCGCCGCTTGCCTGCGTGGCGTCACGCACCTGGAGACGAAGCGACCCGAGGTCGTCGTCTTCCTGGATGCCGACTACAGCGATCACCCGGACGAGATGCCCAGGCTGCTCGAGCCGATCACCCGCGACGGTGCGGACCTCGTCATCGGCTCACGTGTCCTCGGCACGCGGGAGCCGGGGGCGATCCTGCCGCAGGCGCGCCTGGGGAACTGGCTGGCGGCGCGCCTGATGCGTTGTCTCTATGGCGGCCGTTTCACCGACCTCGGGCCCTTCCGGGCCGTCCGCTTCGAATCGCTGCGTGGTCTCGGCATGGCCGATCGCGACTTCGGCTGGACCGCCGAGATGCAGGTCAAGGCGCTCAAACGCGGGCTGCGGGTCTGCGAGGTGCCGGTCTCCTACCGGCGCCGGGTCGGCAGGTCGAAGATCACGGGGACACTGTCCGGAACGCTGAAGGCGGGTGCGAAGATCCTCTGGACGATCGGCCGGAACGCGCTCTAGGAGTCTCTCCGCGGGCCGCGGCCACGGGCGATCGGCACCGGTGCCAGCGGGAGATCCAGGACCCTTATCTCGTGGGCGCTGCGCCGCGGCGCGCGTAGGATCTCGGCGGCCGGCGCCGCGTGCCGCACGGCGATCATCTCGGCGGCGATGCTGACCGCGATTTCTTGCGGCGATTCCGCGCCGATCGGCAGCCCGATCGGCGCGCGCACCTCACGCAACGCCTCCCGGGGAGTCCCTTGCTCTAAGGCCCGCTCGAGGACGACCGCCACCTTCCGGCGGCTGCCGATCAGGCCGACGTAGGAAGCGCCGCGCCCCACGGCGTGGCGCACCGCCGCGAGGTCGGTCCGATGGCAGCGCGTCACCACCGCGACGTAGGCCCCTGGCGGAATCTCCGGCAACCCGGAACAATAGTCGCGCCCCGCCCGTAGTGTCCGCACTCCGAAGGGAAAGCGTCTCGCCTCGAGGCATTCCGGACGGTCGTCCACGACCGTCACCTCGAACTCCAGCCGCGCGGCCAGACGGGCCAGCTCGCGGCCGACGTGGCCGCCTCCGAAGACGATGAGGGGCAGCGGCGGGCGGACCACTTCGAGCAGGATGCGGGCGCTGCCGCCGCAGACCATCCCGGTGGATCCGTCTCCCTGCTCCGTGAAGCGGTACTCCTTCTCGAGGCCGTGCCCGGTCCGGATCGCCTCCTTCGCATCCTCGATGACGAGCGCCTCGAAGGCGCCTCCGCCGATGCTGAAGACGGTCTCCCCCGAATCGGTGACGATCATCTTCGACCCCGGAGAGCGCGGTGTTGAGCCCTGGGACGAGCACAGGGTCGCGATCGCCAGGACACGTCCCGATCGCAGCAGGCGGGCGACCTTTCGGTAGAAGGCGAGGCTCACGTCAGGGTCCCGCGACGCGTGACTTCTGGTTCTGCTCCCACCAGCGGGCCCACGGCTCGGGGCGCGGGCCGTACGTCTGGCCGCTCAGGAGTCGCAAGGTGTCGAGGGCAGCCTGGCGATTCGTGTCGTCCTTCCCCTTCAGCTGCTGGATCAAGAACGGCACCGGGGAGTGGTCCTTGAAGTGGCCGAGCCGGCCCATGGCGGCGGCGCGGAGCTCCGGCGCGGGGTCTGAGGCAGCGATGGCTTCGAGGATCTCGACGACGGACGGATCCTCGTGCATTTCAAGCGCGGACAGGACCTCGCTGCGTATTTCCTGCGACGGATGTCCGACAAGTGACTTCAGGGCGGTCCGGGCCTCGGGCGTGGTGAACATCCCGAGGGCCTGGGCGGCAGCCCGCACCACCTCGGCGTCCTGGTGGCGGACCGCAGTCGTCAGGAAAGGAATGCCCTTCGGGTCGCGCAGCGCCCCGAGTGAATAGCAGGTCCCCACAAGGACGTCGGACGGCTGATCCTGCATTCCTTCGAGCAGCGCCTCCACGGCTCCGGGATCTCCACCGTTTTCGGCGATCAGGTGGGCCACCAGGATGCGGCTGTCGGCCTCTTCGCTCGACGGCTTCATCCGGATCGGGTTGTAGGGGATCAGGTTGCGTGCGTCGATGCGCAGGAGGTCGCGCAGGGCCGCCCGGGCCTTCGGCTGCGTCATCTGTGACAGGTAGATGATCGAAGGTGCGCGGTCGGACTTGACGGGACCGGTGGCCGCGCGCACGAACAGATCATATTTCCCTTCACGCACGACCTTTTCGATTTTCTCGGCAGCGTCCTGACGCGCCTCGGGGTCGCTGCCCTGGAGCTCGCCGTACAGCGTCTGCAAGTCATAGGCGGGGGCGCAGGATAGGAACGCCGCCGCGGTGATTGCAGCCGTCCAGCCAAAGGCCGCGCGGGGATTCATCTATCCTCCCTGTCGTGCACGGTGGCGAGCTTGACGATCTCGTACTCCCGGGTCCCTCCGGGGGTCTTGATCGTGACTTCGTCCCCCACCCTGTGGCCGACCAACGCCTTCCCGATAGGAGATGTCACGGAGACCAGCCCCTTCGAGAAATCGGCCTGGTCGGGGATCACCAGCTCGTAGGTCGACGCCTTTCCCGACTGCGCGTCGATGAGGGAGACGGTCGAACCCAGCGCCACGCGATCTTTCGGCAGCGTGTTGAGATCGACGAGCGACAGTTCCTTGAGCTGCTTCTGAAGCTGGCCGATGCGTGCCTTCACGTACTGCTGCCGGTCGAGGGCGGAGCGGTACTCCGAGTTCTCGCGCAGGTCCCCCATTTGCAGGGCGCGCTGGATCTCCTTCGGGAGGTCCACCCGGTATTCCTTCTCCAGTCCTTTCAGCTCCTTCTGAAGCCTGCCAATCGCTTCGTCGAGCACCGGCACACTCCTCATCTGGTTTCTGAAGGGTTGCGGTAAGAGAGTAGCACCCGTCTTCTCGGGTTGTCAAAATCGCGCGACAGGAAAGGCAGGCGGGTGGGGGGTCTTTCGACCCCCTCGTCTCGGGTTGGGTTTTAGGGAGGATTCGGGATTCTCTTCATGTTCGCATATGCGCGTTAGATATATCGCCATCTAAAGTGATTCACAAACGCATATACGAACTGTCTGGCGCATAATGTAATCCCCGCCCGCGCAGAGTCAAGCCGGGCAAGAGAAAACCGCTCGGCACACCTCGCCGCCGGCCGATCTTGAAATCGTGATCCGTGGCGTAACTCCAGGGCGGAACGCGGCTTCACTCGCCGCGCGATGCTTCTCTTCGCGACGGGCGGTTCTGTTGACTAGGTCCGGAGCGTCGGCTATCATCCCCGTCTGGACCTGATTCCAACCTCGCGGGAAAGGAACGCCGTGGCTCAGCGGATCTCCAGGAAGATCGTCATCACGATCATCCTGCTCGTCGCTGGCTTCGCCATCCTGTTCAGCGTCGGGCTCAAGGGATCGCTCGTCTACTACCTCACAGTCTCCGAGTTCATGGATCCGGGAAGACGGACGGATCTTGGCGATCACTTCCGCGTGAACGGCAACGTCCTGTCTGGATCGATCAAGAAGCACGAGGGAGCGCCAGGGGCGCGATTCATCCTGACAGATGGGCGGAGCCAGCTCCCCGTCGTCTACAACAGGGAAGTCCCCGATACCTTCGTGGACGGCTCGGAGGCGGTGGTCGAGGGATCGCTGGGCGCCGACGGAACCTTCGTCGCGGTGACCCTCCTGGCCAAGTGCCCTTCCAAGTACGAAGCCCAGAACCGGCTGACGAACAACGACAGGAGACCCGCGCGAGCCACGCCTTCCTCAGATCCGGCGGAAGGCGGGGTCCCGTCGCGGTGAGACCGTCCGCCAGATTCGGGTTCTGACCGATGGCAGACTTCGGGACTCTGTGTCTTTTCCTTGCCCTCGCCGCATCGGGCTGGGCGGTGATCGCCTCCCTCAATGGCTGGCGCGCGCGCCTGGGAGAGCTCGTGCTCTCCGCGGAGCGGGCGGTGTACGCCACGTGGGCTCTCGTCGTTCTGTCCGTCCTCAGCCTCGAGTACTGCATCTTCACCGACCAGTTCGGCCTGGAATACGTCGCGTCCTACTCCAATCGGGCCCTTCCGAAAATCTACAAGTTCACGGCGCTGTGGGGCGGCCAGGCCGGCTCACTTCTGTTCTGGGAGCTGATCCTCATCAGCTACGCGTCCCTCATTGTCTTGACGAACCGCCGCCGCAACCGTTCGCTCCTGCCGCTCGTGGTCACGACACTCGCCTTCGTCTCGACCTTTTTCCTGGGCCTCGTGAACTTCATGGCCCGCCCGTTCGTCCGGCTGGCCTTTTCCCCGGAGGACGGCAGCGGCCTGAACCCGCAGCTGCAGAACCCGTTCATGGCGATCCACCCCCCCTGTCTCTACCTCGGATACGTGGGGCTGACGCTGCCGTTCGCCTTCGCGATAGCGGCGCTCGCCACCGGTCGCTTGGATGACACCTGGTTCCGCACCACCCGGCGCTGGACGATCCTCTCCTGGTTCTTCCTGGGGACCGGCATCCTCCTCGGCGGCTGGTGGGCCTACGTCGAGCTCGGCTGGGGCGGTTACTGGGCCTGGGACCCGGTCGAGAACGCCTCGCTCATCCCCTGGCTGACCTGCACCGCCTTCCTGCACTCGGTGATGATCGAGGAACGCAAGAAGATGCTGCGGGTGTGGAACCTTGCGCTCGTGATCATGAGCTTTCTCCTGGCAATCCTCGGCACGTTCATCACCAGGAGCGGCGTCATCTCGTCGGTGCATTCGTTCACCAAGTCGGACATCGGCCCGGTCTTCGCCGGCTTTCTGGGCCTGAGCACGCTCGTGTCGGTCGGCCTGCTCCTCTACCGTCTGCCGGACTTGAAGGGCGAGCATCGTCTGGATTCGTTCGTGTCGCGCGAGAGCACCTTTCTGTTCAACAATCTTCTCCTGGTCGGCGCAGCATTCGCCGTCCTGTGGGGCACCCTCTTCCCGATCCTCTCCGAGGCGGTGCGCGGCGTGAAGATCACCGTCGGCCCGCCCTTCTTCAACGAGGTGATGGTGCCGATCGCCTTCGCGCTCGTGACCCTGGCCGGCATCTGCCCGGTCATCGCCTGGCGGCGCGCCAGCCCCAGGAAGCTCGTGGAGAAGATCCAGATCCCTTTCTGGGCGCTCCTGGGAGGCGTCGTGGCGCTCCTTCTCAGAGGCGTGCGCGACGTGTACGCGCTCGTGTCATTCGGCCTGGCGGTGTTCGTCATCGCCACCACCGTCATGGAGTTTGTCTGGGGCGCGCGCTCCCGGCAGAAGGTGACTGGCCAGCGGTTCGGCGGGGCTCTCCTGAGCCTGGTGGACAGGAACAAGCGCCGGTACGGCGGGTTCACCGTGCACCTGGGATTCATCCTCATCATCATCGGCGTGACCGGCTCATCCGCCTTCCGGCAGGAGGCGACGGCGTCGCTCAAGCGCGGAGAGAGCTTTTCGGTCGGGCGCTACCGCATGCTCTTCGAGGACATGGTGAGCCGCGATTCCCCGAACGCGGAGTTCATGGGGGCGCGCCTTTCGATCTTCGACGGCGAGCGCGGCGTCGGCACGCTCGTCCCCGGCCAGAACTTCTACAAGGCGGGCCAGAACCCCTCCACCGAGGTCGCCATCCACTACACCCTGCGCGAGGACCTGTACACGATCCTGACCGGGTTCGATCCGCACGAAGGGCGCGCCACCCTCAAGGCCTACCTGAACCCGCTGATCAACTGGATCTGGATCGGCGGCGGGGTCCTGATCCTCGGCGCCTGGTTCGCCATGCTCCCTGATCTCCGCGACCGGCGCCGGGACGCCGAGGCGCGGCTGCTCGAGGTCGAGAGTCGTGCGGCCTGAGTTCGTCCGCGCTCTCTCCCGGAACGCGCGGGCGAATATCCTTCTCCCTGTCGCGGCGCTCATGCTGTCCCTCGCTCCGCCCCTGGTCGTCGCGTCCGTGTTGGCGGCGGAGGTGACGCCGCAGCAAGAGGTCGAAGGGCGGTTGATGTGCTACTGCGGGTGTTCGGATCTGACGGTTCGGGTGTGCACATGCGGCACGGCCGACGCCATCAGGGCGGAGATCGCGGGGCGGCTGTCCGACGGCGAGAGTCCCGGACAGGTCGTCGCGTCCTTCGTCGCGCGTCACGGGGCGCAGATCCGCTCGGCGCCGCTCAAGTCCGGCTTCGACCTCGTCGCCTGGGTCACTCCCTTCGTGGCCCTGATCCTGGCCGGGTCGGCCCTGGTCGTGCTGGTACGGCGCTGGGGCAAGGCCCGGGGCATTCCGGTCACTGCTTCCGGCTCACCCGGCGCTGAGGCCGCAGGCGCCCGCACGCCGGAGGAACGCAGGGCACTGGAGCGCGTCCGTCGCGAGATGAGGGAGAAACGCTGATGCTGGTCCTCGCGGGCATCCTGCTCACGCTGGCCGTCGCGGCGTTCGTCCTCTCGCCGATGGTCCGCCACGATTCCGCTCCGCTCACCGACGGCCCCGACCTTCTGGCCCGGCTGCGCGAGCTGCACGCTCTCAAGAACGTCGTCTACGAGACGCTTCAGGACGTCGAGTTCGACTACCACGCCGGAAAGATCAGCGAGCCGGATTTCCGGGAAATGACCGACCGGTACACGAACGAGGCGGTGCGCCTGGTGCAGCGCATCGAGGAGATCGAGGCCCAGGTGCCCCTGCGGCCCGGCCGGCGCCCGGGCGCTTAGGTGAGCGCGGCGGGACGGGACACGCCGCCAGCGATCGAGGCTCGGGGGCTTTCGAAGCGCTACGGGCCTTTGGCGGCGATCGACGGGATCGACCTGACGGTCCCGGTCGGCCAGTGGGTCGTTGTCCTCGGACACAACGGAGCCGGCAAGTCCACCCTTCTACGCATGCTTGCCACACTGCTCCATCCCACCGGGGGGAACCTGCGCCTGTTCGGCGCGGAGGCGGGGCGATCGGACGCCGCGCCGCTGCGCCGGCGGATCGGCTTTCTCTCCCACCAGACCTTTCTCTACGGGCACCTGACCGCCCGCGAGAACCTTGAGTTCTACGCGCGCCTCTACGGCCTGGCCGACCCCGAGGGCGCGGCCCTGGAGGCGATCGGCGCCGCGCGCCTTTCACACCGCCAGGACGATCGGGTGGCCACCTACTCGCGAGGCATGCAGCAACGTCTGGCGATTGCCCGGGCCCTTCTGCACCGGCCCGACCTGATTCTGCTCGACGAGCCGTTCACCGGCCTGGACCGCGAATCCTCCTCGAGGCTCGAGGACCGACTGCGGCAGGCGCGCGGAACCGGGTGCACCTGCGTCATGGCCACGCACGATCAGGGCCAGGGCCTGCGCGCCGCGGATCGCGTCCTGGGGCTCTCGGACGGCCGTCTGACGCTCGACGCCCCGTCGCGAGGTCTCGATCCTTCTCGCCTGGATGACCTCCTGCATGGTTCTTCACCCGCCCCCCCGCCGAGGGCCTCGTGACCTACCTGCGCGCCGTCCTGCTCGTCGCGGAGAAGGATTTGAAAGTTGAATTGCGCAGCCGCGAGCAGGTGGTCACTCTCCTGTTCTTCGCACTTTTGGTGCTCGTGGTGTTCAACTTCGCGTTCGATTTCACCGTGATCGATTTCGTGACCCTGGGCCCGGGAGTGCTATGGGTCGCCTTCATCTTCTCGGGGGTGCTGGCGATCAGCCGGTCGTTCCAGATCGAGCGGGAGCAGGACCGAATCCAGGGGATCCTCCTGGCCCCAATCGACCGCAGCGCTTTCTACCTGGGGAAGGTTGCGGCGACAGTCCTGTTCATGGCGGCCGTCGAGACGATCCTGGTGCCGGTCGCGGTGGTCATGTTCAACTTCCGCTTCAACAGCCAGACGGCTCTCGTGGTCCTGGCGTTCATCCTCAACACCATCGGCTTCGCCGCGGTGGGCACGCTGTTTGCGGCCATGACCACGAGCACGCGGCGCGCCGAGCTGCTCCTGCCGCTCCTGCTCTTCCCCGCGGCGGTCCCGGTGGCGCTTGCGGCGGTCAAGACGACGACGCATCTTCTGGCCGGCCACCCGTTCGCGGCCTACAGCCATTGGGTCTTGATGTCGGCGGCCTACGACGTCATCTTCCTCGCCGCCGCCGTGCTCCTGTTCGATGAGGCGCTGGAGGAATGAGAGCCCGTCCGGCACGGGACGGGCACCCGGCGCGATGGTGGTATCATCCCGTCCCCGCTCGCGGAGTGAGCCTGAGAGGGACGCGGAGTGGCGATGTCTGAGCCGGCGGAGAAACCCCCGGGGACGGCGTGGTCAGGCCTGACCGAGCAGGCGCTCTTCGTCCTGGTGGCGATCCTCGTTCCCGTCTGCCTGCATGCCATCTTCCGGGCCGTCCCGACCGAGGAGAAGATGGGAGTCGTGCAGCGCATCTTCTACTTCCACGTCCCGTCGGCCCTCGCGGGCTTCCTCGGCGTGGGTCTCTGCGCTCTGTTCAGCGCCCTCTACCTATGGAGGCGCGACCGGCGCCTGGACCTCCTGGCGCACGCGTCCGCCGAGCTCGGCGTGATGTTCCTCACGATCGTCCTGCTCACGGGCCCGATCTGGGCCCGGCCGGTGTGGGGCGTCTGGTGGACGGGAGAGGCGCGTCTGACGTCCACCCTGGTGCTGTGGCTGCTGTACGCGGGCTACCTGATCCTGCGCCAGAGCACGGAGAACCCGGAGCAAGGAGCGCGTTTCTGCGCCGTCATCGGCCTGGTCGGAGCGCTCGACGTCCCGATCATCTACTACTCGGTGGAGTGGTGGCGCGGGCTGCACCCCAAGGTCCTCAAGATTTCCGGCGGCCAGGGACTCGACGCTGAGATGGCGAAGGCCCTCACGTTGTGCTCGACCACTTTCATCCTCCTCTTTCTTCTCCTCCTGCTGCAACGCGTCCGCCTCGGGCGGCTCCAGGACGAAGTGGAGTCCCTGACCCTTGTGGCCAACCGAAGAGCGCCGTATACGGAGCCGGCATGATCGATCCGAATTTCTCGTCCGTCGTCCCGCTCCTCGCCCTCCTGGCTCAGGAGCCGGTGACAGGCTTCACGGCGGAGAATGTGGCGGCGCGCCCCGAGATCGTGGAGCGCGGCCTGCGTTTCCTCAACCTGGCGTATACGGCCGTCTGGGTCGTCCTGGCGGTCTACCTCCTGAGCCTCTCGCTGCGCCTAAGGCGTCTGGCGCAGCAAGTACGCCGCCTGAAGGAACGCGCCGGCCTCTGAACCCGTCCGCCGCGGCGCGCAGGTCGCTCGAGGAGCGCTTTCGCCCCGCGGGAACTTTTTCCCTTCCCGCGCGTTCGATCCGTGTGGACCGGACGGGCCGAAACACCCGATCCGCCGGAGGAACGTCGATGAATCGTGCGCTCAAGAGTGTGGCCGTCGTCGCGCTCGTCGGCCTTCTGGCCCTGTCGCTCGCCGCGGTTCCCGCGGCCGCGAAGGACCCGCAGAAGGGACGGTGGCTGAAGATCCGTGTCTACGCCAAGGGATCGAGCACGCCCACGGTCCTGGTGAACCTGCCGATGAGCCTCGTGTCGGCCGCCGTGAAAATCCTGGCCAGAAGCGGGGCCGGGCACGCGACCATCGACACGTCGATCGAAGGCTCCACCGAAAGCGGGAAGACGAAATTCCGTTTCAAGGACCGCGACCTCGACGAAGTCCTGCGGGAGCTCGAATCCATGGAGCCCGGCCAGATCGTGGAGGTGCAGGAGGACGACGAACGAGTTTCGATCTGGATCGAATGAAATGGAGGCGTGCCGCCCGCGGCGGCCACGGCTCCCTCGCGCCTCATCCCCTCAGTTGCCTGGCCCCGGCGCCCCCCTTATAATCCCTCTGTCACTGAGGGGAGGGAGGATGCTGCCCGACGACGCGCCCAAGGGAATTTTCCGCGACTACTTCGAGACCATCGTCACCTGCGTCATCTTCGTCATCTTCGCCCGCACCTACGTCTTCCAGCAGTCGAAGATCCCCACGGGCTCGATGATTCCGACCCTCCTCGTCGGCGACTACATCATGGTGAACAAGTTCGCCTTCGCGCCGCTGTCGTCCGCCCCGGCGCTGGCGCGGGCCGAGCACGCCCTCCTGCCGGTGCGCGACCTGAAGCGCGGCGACATCATCGTCTTCAAGTACCCGGAGGAGCCGGAAAAGGACTACATCAAGAGGGTCATCGGTCTACCCGGCGAGGTGCTCCAGATCCGCGACCGGCAGGTTTACATCGACGGCAAGCCTCTCGACGAAAAGTACAAGGTTCACCGCAACCCGAAGGGCCTGAACTTCGATCAAGACGACTACCCGCCGACGCGCATCCCCGAGAACTCCCTGTTCTGCATGGGCGACAACCGTGACAACAGCAAGGACAGCCGATCATGGGGATTCGTGCCGCGCGACTATGTGAAGGGACGCGCCTTCATGATCTGGTGGTCGTACGACGAGGACCGGGACGCCTGGCAGAGGACCGCGCTGGCCGACAAAGCGAGCGGCATCTGGGACAAGGTCACGCACCTGTTCACCAAGTCGCGCTGGGAGCGCAGCTTCCAGATCATCAAGTGATCCGGCAGGAAGGGGCCGGGCGTCGCCCCGGCTCGCCCGCCGGGAGATCCACCGAAAGTGGCGTGCGTCCGTGGCCGGCCCAGGCGCGATAGCTCGACCATCGCCAGTCTCCCGGCTTGCGCGCCAGTCCCGCCATCACCGGATTCTGGTGCAGAAAGTCCGCCCTCCGCTTCACGTCGTCGGCACCGACGAGGGGCAGCGTCTGATCCGCGTCCTGCCACACCAGACCCAGCCGCCCGGATCGGGCGTTGACCTCCCGGGCAAACCGCGACTTGAGGCGCTGCACGGTCAGGCGGACGGAGCGCATGTCCGCCCCGGGCGCCCCGAGGATCAAACGCACACGGTCGGGAAGGACCACGTAGGCGTGGAGCCGGAAGCCGAGCCTCTGCCGCAGCCCGCCGAGCACGTGGAAGAACAAGGCCGCCCGGGAGTGGTCGGCGAACAGCGGCTCGATGCCGTAGGTCCACAGGGTGACGAGATAAGCCTGCGACGGTCGCACCTGCATGATCGTCTCATCCTCTCGTCGGCCCTCCTCCCGGGACGTCGCTCGCGCTTGATCGGGCCTCCCTAGCAAATCGGATGCTCGGAGCGCAATCGAATGGCGGCGCGGGCTTCGCGCCCCTCCGTCGCTCCCGCTTGTCCGGCCGCGGACGAGGGCACAGGGACGGATCCTCACAGGCGGACGGGACGGGGTACGCGCGACCCCGAATGCCGTCCCGAGCAAGGCTCATTCGGTGTTGGGGACCGCGAAGCGCGGCAGGTCGGGGGCGGGCGCGCCGGGCGCGATGATCGAGTGCCGGCCGCGGCCGGGATCCTTCTCCGGGAAGTCTTCACGGTAGTGGGCTCCACGGCTCTCCTGGCGCTTCAGGGCCGATTCGGCGATCAGCCTCCCGACGAACATCAGATTGCGGGCTTCGACGCCGCGGCGCGACACCGCGCGGAGACCGAGCCCGCGCTCCAGCTTTAGAATGGCGTCGATCGATCGCCCCAGGCCCCGACCTTCCCGGAGCAGACCGGCACCTTCCCAGAGGACTTTCTTCAGGGATCGAATCGTCGCCTCGGCAGCGTCCCGGTCGATGGCCAGGGCCGTGCCCGCGTCCGTGAGGAGCGCCCCGCCCTCAAGCGAGGACAGAGAATCGCCCAGGACGGCGCGCCCGGCCCGCGCCCCGAAGACCAGGCCTTCCAGGAGCGAATTGCTCGCCAGGCGGTTGGCGCCGTGCACGCCCGTGCAGGCGACCTCTCCAGCGGCGTACAGGCCGGTGATCGACGTCCGTCCCCAGAGGTCCGTCTTCACGCCGCCCATCATGTAGTGCGCGCAAGGGGCCACCGGAATGCGGTCGTCACCGATGTCCAGGCCGTAGGCCGCGCAGGTGGCGGCGATCATGGGAAAACGCCGCCGCGCCAGCTCCGGGTTGAGGTCCCGCATGCTCAGATAGACGCACGGGTGGCCGGTCCGGCGCATCTCGGCGACGATGCCGCGCGCCACGATGTCGCGCGGCGCCAGCTCGCCGCGCACATCGAACCGCGCCATGAAGCGCTCCCCGCCGAAGTTCTCCAGGCGCCCTCCCTCTCCGCGCATCGCCTCCGACAGCAGGAAGCGCGGCGCGCCCTCGACACACAGCGCCGTCGGGTGGAACTGCACGAACTCCATGTCCATCATCTCCGCGCCCGCCCGGTACGCCATCGCCATGCCGTCCCCCGTGGCCTGCGGCGGGTTGGTCGATTCCAGGTACGCCTGCCCGGCTCCTCCGGACGCCAGGACGACCGCCCGGGCGCGCAGGATCGCAGGCCTGCCTTGCGCTTCATCCACGGCCAAAATACCGGCGCAGCGTCCGCCTTGGAGAATCAGATCGACCGAGAAGATGTGCGGCAGGAGAGTGATGCGGGAGTCCTCGGAGGACTTCACGACGAGCGCCCGCGCGATCTCCCGTCCGGTCGAGTCTCCCTGGGCGCGCAGAATGCGTCTCTTGCTGTGCGCCGCCTCGCGCGCCAGGGCAAGGCCCGCCCCTTCGCGGTCGAAGCGCGCCCCCCAGTCGATGAGCTCCCGCGCGCGCGCTGGCCCCTCTTCCACGAGCACGCGCACCGCCCCCTCGTGGCACAGCCCGTCACCCGCCAGCAGAGTGTCCTGATAGTGCAGCGAGATCTCGTCATCGTCCGACAGCACCGCCGCCAACCCGCCCTGCGCCTTGTCCGTAGCCGAGTCGGTCGGGTCGTCCTTCGTCAGGATCGCCACGCGCCCGCCGCCCCGGCCAATCTCGATGGCGGCGCGCAGGCCGGCGATGCCGCTGCCGACCACGACAGCGTCGAAACTCGAATCACGCGTGTCGCCCATAGGCGCCGGAGTTTAGACCGATTCGCGCTGTGTTGACAGGGCCCCGGGGCGACCCGATAATGAGTCGCGTCGCCCGAAAGGCGCGGAGATCCGCAGGATCCAACATGCACGACCTTCCACCCCAGGGATCGATCGACGACATTTTCACGCCCCGCCTGGTGGCCGGCCTGCATCTGCGCGAGTTCGAGGGAATGCTGCGCCTGACGCTCCCCGACGCCATCAAAGTCCTCTATTTCAAGAAAGGGGAGATCGCCTCGGCCGCCAGCAACGCGGAGCCGGACCGGCTGGCAAATATCCTGATGCACGAGGGGCGGCTCACGGCCGAACAGCTCGACCTGGCGCGGGCGCGCCTGCAGGCGGGAGCGTCGCTCGGGAAGGTCCTCATTGAGATGGGATTCCTGACGCCCACCGAGCTCCTGCAGGGGGCCCGCCAGCAGGTGCGCATCATCATGGCCTCGTGCTTCGCGGCGACCTCTGGCAACTACGAGCTGGTTCCCGGCCCGCTTCCCGCGGAGGTCACCTCGTTGGGCCTCAACACGAGGCGGCTCCTCTTCGACTGCCTGATGGAAGCCGGCGATCGGGCCGCGATCGTACGCCAGGTCGGCTCGATGGAGGCGGTGTACCGGCCGACGGGCCAGTTGAATTTCACCCTGGCATCGCTGAAGCTCGAACTCGAGACGGACCGGGTCGGCCGGCTCCTGAACGGGAGCGCCAGCCTGCGCGATATCAGCGGCCGGACGTCCCTCGACGATCTCACCGTCAGCAAGATCGTGCTGGCCCTCGATCTCCTCGGGGCGGCGGAGAGGGTGCCGCCGCAGGAGGGAGTGGAGGCCCCGGCCGCCCGGCGCGGCCGCACGATCCCGATCGTGACCGAGGCGCAGGAGGAGCGGACCGAGCCCGCCCTCGCGGAGATCTTCGTCGACTCCGGGGGCGCCGGGATCGCCGCAGGGAACACCTCGGCGCAGGCTCCCGCCGCGATCGCCGCGGCGATCCAGGAGGAGATTCCCGGCGCCGCCCCGTCGGCCGCGATCGCGGCGACCGAGCCCTTCGAAATGACCCCGCTCCCGGTCGCGCCGTCCGAACCGGCCGCCGACGAGCCGCCCCCGATCCCGCAGGACGAGCTGCCGGCTTTTGCGCAGACAGCCGGCGAGCCCCTCGGGGGGCCGGAGACCGCGCCGGGCGCCGGCAACGAGCCTCAGTGGCAGATCGATCCCGTGACGGGCGAACGGGTCCACGTCGGGCCGATCGAGCTGACCTTCGACGGCCGGATCGCCCCGGGGAGCGGCGAGTCGAGGAACTTCATGTGGATCCTGCTGGCCACGGGGGCGGTCACCCTCGTCGTGGCCGGCGCCCTCGGGTATGTGATCCTGCGCCGCGTCCCCGGCGCTCCCTCCGCCAGGCCGAGTGTCGCATCGACGGGGGTGACCGAGACGATTCCCCGGTCCGTGACCGTCGCCGAGCCCCCATCCGGGAGCCCTGCGGCGACCGCTCCCGGCGGAGCCGTCCCCTTGCCCGGAACGCCGTCGAGCACACCCGCCCTTGAGGGGGAGACGCAGGCGGACAGGCCCGCCCCTCGGGCCGCCCCTCCGGAGACGCAGGCGGTCGTACGGGCGACGCCGCCTACGCTTGCGCCGGCCCGTGCCCCGGAGACCTCGCCCGCGGTCAACGCGGGCGGTCCCGGTGCCGACCGGCGCTTCGGCGCCGCGCTCGAGCGCCTCGACCGGGGCGACGCGGCCGGCGCCGCCCGGCTGTTCGAGGAATGGCTCGTCTCAGGCAGTCCCCGCCGTTTTTCGCTTCAGCTCATGATCGCCTGCCAGGAGGACACCGTGAAGGGCGCGCGGTCACGCGCCGGCGCCGGCGACTCACTGTTCATTCTTCCCTATGATCTGAAGGGACGGCCCTGCTACCGCATCTGCTGGGGTGTTTACGACGATTCCAACTCGGCGCGGGACGCCATTCGTGGGGTTCCCCCGGCCCTGACCGGGAACACCGTGCCTCTCGTCGTGCCGCTGTCGCGGCTGCGAACGTCCGGTTAGAGTGCGCGTGGCCGCGACCCGAACGGTGACCCTGGTCCGCGCGTCGATGGCCCTGTGCCTGGCGTGCCTGAATTCTCCCGCGCGCGCCGACATCGTCCATCTCAAGAACGGCGGGACCATCACGGCCGACACCTGGGAGGTGAGCGGCGATCATCTGGTCATCCGCCAGGGGAGCGGGAGGATCACCGTGCCGCGGTCGGAGGTCGTTCGCATCGAGCCCTCCCCGCAGGTCTCGCCGACACCGGGCGGCGCTCCCGCCGCCGGTCAGGACGGTGGGAGCACGGACGCCTCCTCTCCGACGGTGGGAGCCCCCGGGCCGTCCGAGGATCGAATCCTGCGCGCCGTCGACGATTTGAAGCGCCGAATCAATGGTGACTCCCTGGCCCGACCCGAGAACACGCGGCGTCTGGTGGCGCTCCTCGACCAGCTCGGGACGCGGGCGCTCAAGAGCCGCGACTACGACTCTGCCCTGGCCCGGTTCCGGGAGGCGCTGGGATACGATCCGCGCGACGCCCGGGCGCAGTTCGGCCTGGCCGCGGCCTATCTGCGCACGGACCAGGACGTCTTCGCCCGCTCGACGCTGGAACGGGCGCTCGTCGACCACCCGGAAGATCCCGACCTGCATGCGTTGCTCGGCGACGTGTACTACGGACAGGAGCGCACCTCTGAGGCGCTCGCCGAATGGAAGAGGGCCTACGAGCTGAAGCCGAACGACGTCCTCAAGTCGAAGATCGACAAGCTGGTCCGCGAGCGTTCGATCGACGGATCCTACCGGCAGTCCGAGGCGGCCCACTTCACGCTCAAGTACGATGGCGAACGCGCCGGCCCGGACCTCGGAGGGCAGATCGTCGATTTCCTCGAGAGCCAGTTCAAAGCGCTCGAGACGCGCTTCGATCACTATCCTCTGCAGCCGATCGTCGTCATCCTCTACCCGCAGCGGCAGTTTTATGAGGCGACCCGGGCCGATCCCGACGTCGCCGGCCTGTTCGACGGCAAGATCCGCGTGCCGATCGGCGGCCTGCAGCAGCTCAACGCCGAGGCCCGGCACGTCCTTCTGCACGAGCTGGCGCACGCCTTCATCGCCGGCAAGAGCCACGGCACGGCGCCCCGCTGGCTGCACGAGGGGCTGGCGCAGGACATCGAGGGGAAGACCACCTCGACCATGACCGGCGTGGCGCTCGCAAAGGCGTACCAGACCTCCGAGAGCAAGGAGGAGTGGGGCGACACGTTCACCTACGCTTCCGCGCTGTCGTTCGTCGAGTACCTCGAGGAGCGGCTCGGCTTCCCGGTCCTCATGGACGTCCTCGCGGCCATGGCGCGGGGGGTCCCGACCGAGGAGGCCTTCGAGCAGCTCACGCGCTACCCGCTCAAGGAGCTGCGCCAGGCCTGGGGCGAGGCCCTGGTCCGGAAATACTTGCAATAATCCTTCGCGAGCCACAAGTTATGCACGGACCGGTGCGTGCCGGGCGGAAGTCCGCTCCCGGGACGGCCCGGGTGGGAAAGGTGTCCGGATGAACGGCACTCTCGCGCACAGGGCGGCCGGCGATGTTCTGGCCGAAATTCAGAGGCGCCAGGCCTCGGGCATCTTGAGGCTGCAGAAGGACGCGACGACCCGGCAGATATTCATCGACGCCGGCGTCATGATCCGCTTCGCGGTCAGCACGCTCCCCAACGAGAGCATCACCGCACTGTTCCGGGACAAGGGAGGCGTGACCGAGGAGCAGGTGCGCCAGGCGACGACGACGAAGCAGCCGCAGGAACTTCTCGGCACGACACTCGTGCGCCTGGGCTCCCTGTCACGAGAGACGCTCGCCGACCTCACGCGCGAGCACATTCATCGCGTCGTGGTCGGCGCCCTGGCGATGCGCGACGGCGCCTACGAGTTCCAGGCCGGAGCGCTGCCCTTTCGCGAGCAGCTCGACGGCGGCCTGGAGGTTCCCGAGATTCTTCTGGAATGGGCCCGCGCTCTCCCCGACATCGATTCGATAAGGAAGCGCTTCGGATCCCTCGAGGCGCGCGTCACCATGTCGCCCCGCCCGCCGGAGGGCTACCACAAGGTCCCGCTGAACCCTGCGGAGGGGTACATCATGTCGCGCGTCGACGGCCGGACGAGCGTCGGCGAAATCTGCATGGTGAGCCCGATGGGCGAGGAGACCACCCTGCGCGCCCTCTTCGGTCTCGCCCTCGCGGGAATTCTCGAAATGCCTCATGACACCGCCACGGACCCGGTCCGACCCACAGCACCGGCGGCCCGCGCGGCACCGGTCCGCCCGGCCCCGGACGCCCGGCGGAGTCCACCCGACACCCACGAGACGCTGGCGCGGCCCGCGCCGGTCCCGCCCGCGGTCGCCCCCTCGCGCGTGCCGGCGAACGGGGGCGCGACGGCCCCCGCGTCCCAGGCAGGGGCGACGCCGGCACCCCGCGTGAAGCCCGCCGCACAGACAGGAGCGACGGCGCACCCGGTGAGGCGCGCGGGGCCGCCCGCGGCCAAGCGCCGGGTGACGTCGATCACCGAAAGGGTGCGGCCGTCCACTACTCCCGACCTCGAGGCGGAAATGTTGCGGCGCTTCGAGCAGATGCGCGAGCAGGACCTCTACCAGGTGCTGGGGGTCCTGTCCACGGCCACGGGGAACGACATCCGCCACGCCTATTATGGCCTTGCCAAGAAGTTCCATCCCGACAAGTTCACGCGTGAAGATTTGAAGGCCAAGGCGGAGAAGGTCTTCGCCCACATCACCGAGGCCTATTCGACCCTCACCAACACCGAGGGGCGCCGCAAGTACGACGAGGACCAGGCGCTCCGCAAGAGCGGGCACTCGCAGGAGAAGAAAGTCGACAGCGGCGACATGGCGCGCATGAACTTCAGGCACGGCAAGGACATGTTCGACAAGGGCAAATTCGGCGAGGCCATCTCCTTCCTGCAGAACGCCTGCGACCAGGACCCCTCGAAAGCGGAGCACTTTCATTACCTGGCGATGGCCCAGAGCAGGAACCCGCGATGGAAGAGGGACGCCGAAGAGAACTTCCTCAGAGCCCTCGAGCACGATCCGACCAACGCCGAGATCTACGCCCACCTCGGATCGCTCTACGCGAAGGGCGGCCTGCACTCCAAGGCCCGCGACATGTTCAAGAAGGCGCTGCAGTGGGACTCCGCCAACGAAGAGGCGCAGGTAGGGTTGGCTCAGGGAGACGGCGGCAGGAAAGGCATTCTCGGCATGTTCAAGAAGTAGGGCTCAATCCCGCGTTGACTTGCATCTCCCCGTCCATAGATTTGCAGCGTGCGGTTCCGGCCGGCGATGACGAGTTCGTGATCGCGGCCGGGGCATCGGCTCCGGGAGCGCGAGGCGCGGGATGACCGACGACATTCGCAACGACATCGCGGCGGACGTCCGCCCGGAGCGCTTCGGCTCCTACCGCGTCGAAAAGCGGATCGGGGCCGGCGGGATGGGTGTCGTCTACCTCGCCCTGGACGAGGCGCTGCAGCGCCAGGTGGCGCTCAAGACACTTCTTCCCGTTCTCGCCGCCGACCCCGAGTTCGTCGCGCGCTTCAAGCGCGAGGCGCAGTCCGCCGCCGCGCTGAATCACCCGAACATCACGCAGATCTACACGATCGGGCAGGAGGGGTCCGTACCCTTCTTCGCGATGGAGCTCATTCGCGGCCGGTCGCTCGAGGCGATCGTCAAGGAGAAGGGGGTGATCCCCGCGCACGAGGCGGCCGGCTACATCCTCCAGGCCGCCAGGGGACTGCGGCATGCGGCCCAGAAAGACCTGATTCACCGCGACATCAAGCCGAGCAATCTTATGCTCGCCGAGGACGGTGTCGTCAAAATCACCGACTTCGGACTCGCGAAGGCCGCGCGCGCGGAGACGCAGCTCACGGCGACCGGAGAGGTCCTCGGATCGCCGGGCTACATTTCGCCGGAGCAGGCGCAAGGAGTCGCCCTCGACGCGCGCTCGGACATCTACTCGCTCGGAGCGACGTTCTATCATCTCGTGACCGGGAGGCTGCCGTTCGAGGCGCCGACGCCGGTGGCGATGATCGTCAAGCACATGAGCGAGCCGCTGCGATCGCCGCGCGCCGTCAATCCCTCCGTGCCCTACCCTGTCGCCTCCGCCATCCAGAAGATGATGGCGAAACGCCCCGGCGAGCGGTTCCAGGACTACGACGCCCTGATCCGCGAGCTGGAGCGGGCGCTGGCCATCACCTCCTCCGAGGCACCGGTGACGATGCGCGCCGGCGCCGCCGCGGCGGCCCAGTCATGGAGCGGCACCACCGGCGCCGAGATGCGCGGGCGCGCCGGCCGGAGTCCGCTTCCCGGATCCGCCGGGACCGTCGAGACGCCCGGGCGACCGGGAGGGGTTCCCTGGGTCCTGATCGTGCTCGCGGCGCTCCTGGGAATCCTGGTCGCGGCGGGAATCGTCAAGCACCGTCGTGCCGTCCTGGCCGCCACCGCGGCCGCCCCGGGGACGTTCGCGGGCGTCGGGGAGGGACCGGCGCCCGGCCCGGCCCCCGTGGAGACCCAGATGAGCTTTACGAGCCGCCCGGCGGGCGACAGCTTGCGGCAGGGCCTGCGGGCCGGGCTCTCCGGGGACGAGAGGGTGCGCGAGCGCTTCCGGCAGAAGAGCCGCGCGAACCTGGCGTTCGTCACCAACGACCACTCCATCCTCCCCGACGGCCGGATTAAAGTGTTCGGCCGTGTCCAGAACAACGGCGGTGGCGTGGCCTCGCAGGCCCGGGTGCGCGTCCGCATCCTTCTGGACAATGGCAACACCGCGGCCGAAGGGGAGACGCCCCTCGACCCATCCGTCATCCCGCCGCAGGGGACGGCCACGTTCGAGATACCTCTCGACTACAGCGGCCCGATCGGAACGATCAAGGCCGAGCTGATCTGGGTGGAATGAACCAGAAGCCCGCCTGATTCGGCCCGCCCGATAGGGGGGAGCGGGAGCGTCACTCGGCGCCGGCGGTCATCGTGGCGCGGTAGATGTAGTGGAAGCCCGACGCCAGGGTGACGGCGAGCGTCAGCCAGACGAGTCCCGCCACGAGCACCTCCTGCTCCTTGCCCAGGTAGTTCAGGAGGATCACCGTCCCGATCGTCACGACCTGCACGACCGTCGTCAGCTTGCCGAGGAAGGTCGGCCGAAAGCTCGTGAGGCCCGACGTCAGGTGGACGAGGAGGGCGATGATGACGATGAACACGTCCCGGCTGATGGTGACGATGGTCAGGTACACCGGGATATGGTTGATCATGTGGAAATCGGGGACCGACTTGGGATGGTCCGGAAGAGCCAGGACGATGAAGCAGGCCGTCATGAGGAGCTTGTCGGCCATCGGATCGAGGAAGGCGCCGAGATGCGAGCTCTGCCGGTAACGCCTGGCGATCAGGCCGTCGAGGGCGTCGGTGAGACCCGCGAGGACGAACACCGTGAGCGCCCAGCCATGCAGATTGCGCAGGAGCAGGGTGATGAGAAGCGGGATCATCACCATGCGGAACATGGTCAGCTGGTTGGCCAGCGTCAGCATCCGTCGGGTCCTCGCACCAGAGCGGTGCTCATTCCACGCCGGGCGATCCGGGCGGAGCGCCCGTGCTTCCCGAAGTCGTCCGGCCTCCCGTCTCCTCGCCGCGCATTCCGGTGTCCTCCCCGGCGGGAGCACCGTCCCGGCTCCGCGTGTCTGAACACCATCTGCTCCTGGCCGCGGTCTTCCAGAACGACCACGTAGCGGTCGAAGCCGACGACCCGGCCGCCGATCGTCTTGCCGCTGTTGAGAAATACGGTCAGCCACCATCGGTCCTTGCGCGCGCGAGTGAGATATTGGTCCTGGATACTGGTGCCCGGGGCGTCCTTGTCCATCGAAATCACCCGAGACCGAGCGCCCGCCCGGCATGGGCGAGGGCTCGGCCGAAGCGTTCCGGGTCGGCAGGGTCGATCTCGAACCAAGTCACGCCCTCCTCCTTCCGGAACCACGTCCACTGTCTCTTGGCGTAGCGCCGCGTGTTGCGCTGCGTCAGGACGATCGTCTCCTCGAGGCTCGCTTCGCCGCGCAGGTGGCGCAGGGTCTCGCGGTAGCCGAGCGCCCTGAAGGCGTTGGCCGACTCGGGGCAGCCCGCCTTCAGCAGTCGCCTCACCTCCTCCACCAGCCCCTGCGCGAAGAAGCGTTCCACGCGCGCATCGATGATGCGGTACAGCGCCTCGCGATCCATGTTCAGCCCGATCTTGACCGAGGCGAAGCGATCGCGACCGAAGGGCGAATCCCGGATCAGATCCGAGAGCCCCCGGCGGGCGGCGAAAAACACCTCGAGCGCCCGCACCAGCCTCTGGCGGTCGCCCGGACCCAGCCGTGCCGCGGCGTCCCGATCGACGCGGCCCAGGAGCCGGTGCAGGAAGACCATGCCGCGCCGCTCCCCCAGGGCGCGCAGGCGCGCCCGCAGGGATTCGTCACGCCGCGGCGCTTCGACGATCCCCTTGAGGAGCCCGCGCAGGTACAGACCCGTCCCCCCCACGAGGACCGGGACGCGCCGTCGCATCCGAATCGAGACAATCGCTTTCTCGGCATGGCGCACGAAATCGCCCAGCGAGAAATCCTCCCCCGGGTCGGCCAAGTCGATCCCGTGGTGCGGCACGCGGCGGCGCATTCCGGTACCCGGCTTCGCCGTCCCTCGGTCGAGGCCGCGGTAAACCTGCATCGAATCGACGCTGATGATCTCCCCGCCGAAACGCTCACAGGCCAGGACGGCGCATTCACTCTTACCGACCGCCGTCGGGCCGACGACCACCAGGAGCGGCGGCCCTTCGCTGCGAACTTCACCCGCTGCGGTCCGGGCGCCCGGCCCGGGCATCAGACCCCTCTGTTCCGCTGATGGTCGCGGTACTCGTTGATGGTCGCCTGCAGGTGCTCCTCGCAGTAGACGCGCCCGCGCGCCACTCGCCGGCCGCAGCGCGGGCAGGAGCGACCGACCATCGCGGCCATCCCCCGACCGGCGATCGACAGCAGAAGCCCCAGAGCGACACACGCGGCGCCGCCGGTGGCAATCATCCAGAAGAGGGATCTGTGCACGGTCCCCGCCAGGACCTGGGCCGCGGCCAGGTACACGACGGATGCGACGATCAAAAACCCGCCAAGGCGCAGAAGGGCCCCGGCCATCAGACGCCGCCGGCCCCGGGCTCGCGCAGACGGACTTCCCGGAAGGCACGCAGCACCCGTCCCTCGTGGTCCGGACCGAGGGTCTTCCTCAGAACGAGAAGCTCGGAGTACAGGAGCTCGTTGAGCCCGTGGATGAGCGTCTCGCGCCGGCGCCGTGAGGCGAGCGCGCTCAGGTTTTCGCGCAGGAGGCCCGCGTCGACCGTCCCGTCCCCCCCCAGCGAGGCCCGGTGGAACAGCGCCGGATGGGCGGCTGAAAGCTCCCGCAGCGATCGCGACAGGAGGTGCTCGGAGATCGGCCCGACCTCCTTCATCAGGTACTGGTAGACCATGCCGAACATGCCGTTGTACCGGCGCAGGATCCCGTCCACTCCATCGACCGTGTCCGCCTCGACCTCTTCCGAGACGCGCGCCTTCATCTTCAGGCGGCCGACGACAAACAGCAGGAACAGGGTGCGCAACGATTCTTCCGGACCGAACTCCGAGAGCGCTCCGATCTGCCCGACCGACCGCGTCCCGTCCACCAGTCTCAAGAGGTAGGCTTCGTGCGCCTCGAGCCCGACCTCCGCCTGCGGCCCGTCCCGCGGTATCCTCTCGAACACCCAGTCGTCGAACGGCATGCGCTTGCGGAACAGCGCGAGGTCCCGCACGGAGCGGATCCCCTCCAGAAGCAATTCGGTGATCGAAAGGTCGACCTCGACCTCCGCGTCCGGTGGCGCCTCGCCCTCGAGGAAGACGAACTCGCCCTCCTCCCATTCGAACAGGGACGTCGCGATCCCCCTCACGAGACGCTGCCGCGCCTCCATGAGTCCGCGCGGGGTGAGACCGCCCGATCCGAGCAGCGCCCGGCCCAGCTTCTCTCCCCCTGCGGCGCGGCGCATGGCCTCGCCGCACTGCTCGCGCGTGATCAGGCCCGCCTGCACGAGACATTCCGAGATCCGATCGGTGACGCGTGTCGACGTCGCGTGCACCACCCTGCCCCCGCGCAGGTACAGCCCGATCGTCGCGCCCGCCGACGTCAAGGATAAAAGCCCGGCGCGGTTCAGGACGCGCAGGAACTCCAGGACGTCCGCGCAACTGAGGGCCTTGAGCCTGCCGCGAATCTCTGCCACGCCGTCCACTCTGTGCCGCGATCAGGATCCTGTCCGGCCGCTCGTCGGGATCCGGGGAGGTTGCGCCGGCCGCTGATTATCGTCCCCCGCCGTCGGCGCGGTCAACAGCGTCTCCTTGGGAGCTATCCCCGGTCCGAGGCGCCGTCCCTGCGCGGCGCCTCGAGCCGCGCCTTCTCCGACGCTCTGGTCAGTCGCAGGATCGATCGCGACCGTTCGGCGCCGATCACGGGCATTCTGCGCGGGTTGCCGGCACGACGTCGTTTCCTGAGGAGACCCAAGCTGAGAGGCGGGCCGCAGCGCGGTGCGGCGATTTCGAGCCACGCCGCGCTGCGGCCTGCCTCCCTGACCGGGGACACCTCGGCGTCGACCGGAAAGGCGGAGCGCTCACATCTCAAGGCTGCGGACGGCGGACGATGTCGACGCCGGTGTAATAGTGGTGCAGGATATCCTCGTAGGACTTGCCGCGCAGCGCCATGCCGTACGCCCCGACCTGGCAGAGCCCCAGGCCGTGCCCCCATCCTTTGCCGCTGAATATGAACGAGTCGACCTGTCCGTCGGGCGCGAGGGTGCGGTCCATGGTGAAAAGGTTCTCACGGATGCCGAGCGCCGTCCGGATCGGGAACCCGCGAATGACGAAGGTTCCCTTGCTGCCGGTGATTTTGATCTCCACCACCCGGCCGCTCACGCCCCGGCGCGTCGGCTCGACGTCCTGGAGCCGTCCCACGTTCAGGCGCCGGCTGACCAGCGTCTCGAGCTCCTGCCGCGTGTATCGCTGCTCCCAGCGGTAGGCGGACGAGTAGCGATCGTCGCTCACGCCCCTCTGATTGGCAATGACTTTGAGATAGTCGATGGCTCCGTCGTGCGCCGTGTGGCAGACGACACGGTCGCCGAGGACCAGGGGAAGGATCGGCGCGGGGTAAGACACGTCGCGGAACGACCGGTAGAGGCTGACGTCCGACTTGATCGGCAGCGTCTGCACGTCCTGCTTCACCTCCAGGAGGATCTTGTCGCCGTCCCAGCCCCGGTAGGTCGCCTTCACCACGCCCAGGGCGCTGTAATAGTCGAGGATGCGATACAGCGAGCGCAGGACGAGCCCGCGCGACGGGCCATAGTGCGGCCGGAGGGTGTTGTCGCGGAACGGCTGCAGGATCCCCTCGAGGATCAGCATGGCATAGGGGCGCTGCGCCTCCTTGGGGACGTCGTCCCGGTCCTTGAACGCCAGGAGGTACGGCAGGTCCTTCTCATCCAGGGAGAGCTGCAGCTTCTCGTTCCAACCCAGAGACCGGACGAAGTACCCGGCCAGGTCGTGCATCTGGGGCGCGTCCCCCTTGAGACCGCCCTGCGCCGGGATCTTGCCGACGAGACCGAACGCGAACGCGCTCCAGCGCTCGACCTCATCGGTGTCCGCCGGCGTCAGCAGGTAGGCCCGGTTGAGCGCCTCCGCGCCGACGACGCCCAGTGTCTTGAGGAGCGTGACCTCCTCGTTCACGGGCGAACCGTCTTCCAGGGTGACGGGATCGATCCAGGAGCGACCCGGGACGGTCCGGCTCTCGGCCTCCACCTCCGGGTAGCACGTCACACCCTTCAAGTACGGACCCTTCTCCTCGGGAAAGATGAGCTGCCCGTCCTCGGTGTGTCCACCGCACGTGGAAGTGTAGAGCGCGTTGATCGGGCGCCCGTCGTAGGTCAGGATGAAGCCGCGT
Source organism: Acidobacteriota bacterium (assembly GCA_003223135.1). Taxonomy (GTDB): domain Bacteria; phylum Acidobacteriota; class Polarisedimenticolia; order Gp22-AA2; family Gp22-AA2; genus Gp22-AA3. Next base: position 32,004 of record QHXX01000024.1, read on the forward strand.
GTTTCGTCCACCGCCTGGTTGGTGAGCGGGTGCTCCGTCCCGGCCCCCTTGTAGACCTGGCACTGCGGGCCGTCGCATACGTCGTACCCGTCGTCGGAGTAGAGGCCCAGGTTGGCCACGATGTAGGTGCGCGCCGCCACGGCCTGCGCCTTGAGGGCCTGCAGTTCCGGGTACACTCCCGGCCCCATCTCGTTCGGGACGACGCCCCGCAGGTAGTCCTCCATGTCGAGCTCGTTGATGAGCTGGAGATTGCCCGCCTTGCTGACGCGCCCCTCGAGACTTCCCCGGTACAGGTTCTGGTCGACGCGCAGAAGCGACGAGGGACGCGCCGGCTGGATGAGCACGCGGTCGTAGCCGGTCAGGAAGTTCCGCCAGCGCTCGTCCACCAGGCGGATCCGCAGGCGACCTCCGACGGTGCGTCCTTCGTCCGAGATCCACAGCTCGTTGAACCCCTCCTCGCTGAGTCGTTGCACGAGCTGGGAGGCGTCCTCGCGGGTCAGGAACTCTCCCACTCGTACTCGCCACGCCCGGCGGTCCGGGTTGTAGACCAGAAGGACCTTTTCACCGGGAAGGAGCGTCTCCATTTCGGCCTTCTTGGTCTCGGCCTGCTCTTTGGCGACGAACGAGGCGACCTGCACGCGATAGATGACACCGGGTTCGCCCCCGCCGGACACTTCGCTCACGAGGTAGATGCCACCGTCGAACTTCTTCTTCCAGATCGGCTGTTTCCTCACCGGGTCGCGGACCACGATGCCGCCGTCGGCCGACACGCGCACCTTCACCGGGTCGGTCGTCAGGCCGATGCGAACCTTCGGCCCGGAAGGGGCGAGAAGGACGGGGCCGGAGGGTGGCGCGGAGGATTGCGGCCGCGCGGCGCGGCCGGAAGCTGCGCGGGCGCCGGCCACGATCGCCGAGGCGACGAGCAGGATCGTCAAGGCGCGGTGTCTTGGCGTCATCGAGCCCGGAAGTCTAACATGCAGTCGGACCTCACCCGCGCGCCCCCTTCCCAGACCGTCCACCGGCGAGGCGAAGGAATTCGGCCCGCAGCGCGGGGCTCGATCGGAAGGCGCCGGTGTAAGCCGCGGTGACGACTCGCGTCCCCTTCTTCCGCGCCCCGCGGATGGTCATGCACAGGTGCTCCGCCTCCATCGTGCAGGCGGCGCCGAGCGGCCGGAGCGCCCGCGCCAGCGCCTCCACGACCTGCCGCGTCAGCCTTTCTTGAAGCTGCAGGCGCCGCGCCAGCGCGTCCACGGCCCGGGTGATCTTCGACAGGCCGACAAGGCGATCGCCCGGCACGTAGGCGACGTGGGCCGTGCCGAAGAACGGCAGCAGGTGGTGCACGCACACCGCGGTGAACGGGATGTCCCGCACCACGACCATGTCGTGGTCCGAAGCCGGGATCGTCCTCGCCAGGATGCGCCCGGGATCGGCGCGGTAGCCGGAGACGATCTCGGTGCTCCAGGCGTCGGCCATCCGTCTCGGTGTCGACCGCATGTCGCGCCTCAGACCGGTCTCGCCGATCCCCTGCAGCAGCAGGCGCGCCGCGCGCAGGATGAGCGCACGATCGGGCCCCCGGGAGCGCCGGCGGGGTTGTGGCCGGCCCGCGCCGCGACGGGCCCCCCGCGTGTGTTTCACTGGGGTGGTCGCCTCTCGTAGGCCTGTCGGATGGCGCGATCGAGGGCGCTGCCCTCGGCGGGCGTGCAGGCGCAGTGCCCCTTCTTGTCCACCGCCACGTGACCGCTGCTCTTGCGGCACTTGCCGTCGCACCCCCCGCACACGTGATCCGTGCACACGGTGCGGATGATCCGCGGCAGCGGCTCCTCCTGCGGGGCCGCCGGCACGGCCGGCGACTCCAAAGGCGACGCGGACGGCGCGGGGGAGGGAGAGGGCTGTGGGGCGGGCGACGCCCGCGGAGCCGGCGCCGTCTGCGCCGAGCCAGCGCCCTTCATGACGCCTCCGCCCGGCGCGGCCCCGGCGGTCGCGATCGCGAAGAGAACGGCGGCGGCGCACGCGACGGCGCCGATTCGAACACCGATGCCCTTCCACTGCAGGCGCATGCGCGACCTCCTCCTTAGGTTGCCGGGGACCCGCGGGCCGCCTAGCTGAAGGACTTCAGCCCGGTCCCGGTGTTGAAGATGACGATACTGTCGCTCGCCGCGATCGTCCCGGACCGCAGCAGGCGCCTGACCCCGGCGAGGGCCGCGCCCCCTTCCGGGCAGGCGTCGATTCCCTCACGTGACGCGAGAAGGGCGGCGGCCTCGATCATCTCACGATCCTGCACGGCCACGGCGGCGCCGCCGCTCCGGCGCACGGCGTCCAGGATGAGGCGATCTCCGAGGCTCGAAGGCACGCGCAGCCCCGAGGCGACCGTGACCGGATCGCTCCACGCCTCCGCCGTCTCGCGCCCGCCCTCGAACGCGCGGACGATCGGCGCGCAACCCGACGCCTGCACGGCGATCATGCGCGGCCGCGCCGCGCCGATCCATCCGAGCGCTTCCATCTCGTCGAAGGCCTTCCACATGCCGATCAGGCCGGTCCCGCCGCCGGTCGGATAGACGATGACGCCGGGCAGCGTGAAGCCCATCTGCTCGGCGATCTCATACCCCATCGTCTTCTTGCCCTCGACGCGGAACGGCTCGCGCAGGGTCGAGACGTCGAACCAGCCGCCATCGCCACCCGCGGGGCCCAGTGTCGTGCGCATCGCCCGTGAGGCATCGGCGATCGATCCCGGCACCAGGCGGATGCGCGCGCCGAAGCGCTCTGCCTCGCTGATGAAGGGTCGCGGCGTGGTCTCGGGGAGGAACAGGTGCACTTCCATACCGGCCGCGGCGCCGTAAGCGGCCAGCGCCGATCCTGCGTTGCCGGCCGACGGGGCGGCCGCCACCTTCACGCCGCGGGCCGCGGCCACCGACACCGCCAGCGCCATGCCGCGCGCCTTGAACGATCCCGTCGGGTTGACCGCCTCGTCCTTGATGTAAAGAGACGGGAGCCCCAGCTCGTCTCCGAGCCGGCGCGATCGGAGAAGGGGCGTGAACCCCTCGCCCAGGGACACGGGCTCGACACCCGGCAGCATCTCGGCATAGCGCCAGAGGGACGGCGGGCGTCCCGCCAGGTGCTCCCTGCGCAACGTGCCGCGCGCCTCCTCGATCCGGTAGCGCGCCAGCAGCGGCGAACCGCATTCGCACATCAGCGCCCCGTCCGCCTTGCGGGCGCGGCAGCGCGGGCATTCGAGGTGATCGAAGGCGCTCGTCACCGGACCTGGCGCAGGCGGGCGAGAAACGCCTCGGGGTTTTCGAAGCCGTAGACGCGGAGATCCTTGCGCTCATTCCCCTGCGCGTCGAGGAAGACCAGGGTCGGGACGCCGATCACATCGAAGCGGTCGCGAACCTCCCGCACCTGGGACGACTCGAACTGTGTCAGGTCGGCCTTCAGGAGGTCGAAGCGTCGCGACTCTTCGAGGACGCGGGGATCGGAAAACGTGAACCGGTCGAGCTCCTTGCATGGCAGACACCAGTCGGCATAGAAGTCGATGAGGATCGGTCGGCCGCTCGTCGACGCCCGGGCGAAGGCCTCATGGGAGTAAGGCACCCAGTCCGGCTCGGCGCGGGCGCTGAGAAGCGGCATGGACAGCCAGATCCCCCCCACGACCAGCGCCGTGCCGATGATCGCCTTGAGAGCCGGAAACAGTCGCGATGCCAGCCGCGTCTTCTCGAGGAAGCCGACATACACGCCCGAAACGAGGGCGAACACGACGACCAGGATTCCCATCACCCGGTCCTTCAGGAACGGCTGGAGGAAATAAAGGGCGACGCCCAGCATCCCGACCCCCATCACCTTCTTGGCGTAGACCAGCCACTCCCCCGAGCGTGGCAGGCTCGAGAGGGAGCCGGAGAAGACGCCGAGGACGAGATTCGGCAGACCCATCCCGACGGCCATCACGAAGAACAGCCAGAATCCCAGGAACGGACTGCCGGACGCGCCGACGAAGGCGAGGAGCCCGACGACGAACGGCCCGATGCAGGGCGCGGCGACGAGTCCCATCGTCAGCCCCATCACCAGAGCCCCGAGCGGGCCTCGGCGTCCGCCGCCCAGTCGGGTGATCGACCCGGGCAGGCGGAGCTCGAACAGACCGAACATACCGAGTGCTAAGACCACGAACAGGACCACCAGCGAGCCCACGATGAAGGGGCTCTGCAGCGTCGAGCCGAACAGCCCTCCCGACAGACCCGCCACGACTCCGAGGACGGAATAGGTCATGGCCATCCCGAGGACGTACAGCGACGGCAGGCCGATGCGGAGGAGCCAGCCCGCGCGCGCCTGCGAGGCGAAGAAGCCGATGGTCACCGGGATCATCGGGTAGATGCAGGGCGTCAGGTTCAGCGCCAATCCGCCCAGGAACACCAGACCCAGGAGCGCCAGGAGGCCGCGCTCCCGGAGGACCGCCGCGACCCCCTCGCTCCCGGTGAACACGCCCGGGCGCGACGCCCCTTCGGCGCCGGCCGCCGCGGACACGGCCGGGACGGCGCGCTCCCCCATCTCCGTCAGCGAGACCGGCTCTCCTTCGATCGCGAGAGGTACTGTGAACTCGACGGTCTCGGGCGCCAGGCAGGTGGTGTCGCTGCACGATTGATAGGTCAGGCGGACCTTCACAGGATGCTCGCCCCGGGCGCTGTCACGCGGCGGGCGGACGGTGGCGCGAATCGTGTTCGGCCCCTCGTAGACCGAGAGCTTGGTGTCCGCGAACTTCAGTGTCACCAGGTGCGCCTCGGGATAGACGATCTGGTCGACACGGACGGCTCCGGCGTCGGGGAATTCGATCTTCGTCGGGATGAGGTATTCCAGGCTCGGGGTGTTCGAGTTGACGTGCCAGCCCGCCTGGATGTCGAGGCGGATCGAGAGCGTCACCGCCTGCCCGGGCCGCACCGGCCGATCGGGGACGGTGAGGCGCGTCGTGACGACGCGCTGCGGATTGGCGCGGCCGACGATGGCGCCGGTCACGACCCGGTCGCCTTCCGCTCCGGCTGGGCGGGCGCCCGGCGGGTCGACGGACCCCGCATCCCTGAACCTCGCCGCGAGCACCATGTACGGCGCCGCGGTCGGAGACGTCGCGAGAAACGGGGCCGCCAGGTCGAGCGTGCGCAGCGCCTCGACCCGCAGTCCCTGATGCCCGGGAGCGCGCGACAGGCGCAGCAGGCACTCCGCCATGACGGCGTTTCCGGACGGCAGGGCGTCGTCCACCAGGCTCTTCGGCCGCACGATCAGGTCCTCCTGCCCCGCGGCCGCCAGGAAATAGCCGCCCCGATCGCGATCATGGAAGCGTTCCGCCGAACGCGCGACGCGCTCTGCCTCGTCCCGCCAGACGACGGAGGAGGTCGCGTCGTACAGGTCGAGCAGGCCGCGCGCCAGGAAGGCGTGATCGTCGAGGAAACCGGGGGGGCCCACCCGACCCTGGCGCCAGGACACCCGGAGAACTCCGTCCCGTCTCAGATTACGCAACACAAAGCGGGCGGCGCGCTCCGCCGCCTGCCGGTACTCGGCCCGCGCCGTCTGCGCGTAGGCGCGCGCGTAGGCGGAGATCATCAGTCCGTTCCATCCCGCCAGGACCTTGTCGTCGCGGTGCGGGGCGGCGCGGAGCGATCGGGTCCGAAGGAGCTCCTCGCGGGCGCGTTCGACTTTCTCCCGTAGCGCCGCCTCGTCCAGTCCGCGCTTCGCTGCGAACTCCCGGAGCGGCACCGGCACGTTCAGGATGTTGCGCCCTCCCTGGAAGTTGCCGGCCGCCGTCGCGCCGAAGTAATCGCCGATGAGGGGACCGTCCAAGGGTCCGAGGGTCTCCTCGATTTCCGCCCGCGTCCAGACGTAGTACCGCCCTTCCTCCCCCTCGCTGTCGGCGTCGAGCGTCGCATAGAAGCCGCCCTCCCGATCGGTCATCTCGCGTGTCACCCAGGCGAGAGTCTCCTCGGCGACCTTCAGGAAGTCGTCGCGCCCGCTCGCCTTCCAGGCGTCGAGGTACACCGGCACGAGGAGGGCGTTGTCGTACAGCATCTTCTCGAAGTGCGGCGCCAGCCATGTCTCGTCGGTCGAGTAGCGATGGAAGCCGCCGCCGACCTGGTCGTGGATGCCGCCGCGCGCCATCGCGTCGAGGGTCCGGGCCACCATATCGAGCGCCTGCGCGTCGCCGCGCGACCGGCTGGCCTCGAGCAGGACCAGGAGCGCCCCGTGCGGCGGGAACTTCGGCGCCTTCCCGAAGCCGCCGTTCTTCGAATCGAACGTCGCCTTCCAGGCACCCACGGCTCCCTCGAAGAGATCGGCGCCTGCGGGAGCGCCCCCTGTCCTCTCGGCGGAGTGCTGCAGGTCGGCGAGGAGCGCCGCGACGGTGTCGGCCGACGTCAGCACGTCCGGCCGGCGGTTCGTCCATTCATCGGCGACGGACAGGATGAGCCGCCTGAAGTCCTCCTTCGGGAAATAGGTCCCGCTGAAAAACGGCTTGCGATCCGGCGTCAGAAAGACCGTCATCGGCCAACCGCCCCGCCCGGTCATCACCAGGACGGCGTTCATGTAGATGGCGTCGAGATCCGGGCGCTCCTCGCGATCCACCTTGATGGATACGAAGCGTTCGTTCAGAAGGCGCGCGATCTCGGCGTCGGAGAACGCTTCGCGCTCCATGACGTGGCACCAGTGACAGGCGGAGTAGCCGATCGATAGAAAAATCGGGCGGTCCTCCTTCTTCGCTTTCCGCAGGGCCAGAGCACCCCAGGGATACCAGTCGATCGGGTTGTCGGCGTGCTGCAGGAGGTACGGGCTCGATTGGCCGGCCAGGTGGTTGGACCCGACGCCCGCCGCCCCCGGTGCGCCGGGGCCGGCGAGGATGGCGCCGGAGAAGATCACCAGGGTGAACAGGACCGGACCCTGCACGAAGCGTGTCATGGCGCAAACATTCTAGCTTAGGAGAAGACATCCGCCCTCACGGGCGGCTACATCACCCAGGCGTAGCCAAACTTGACGAAGAGGGTCCGGTCCTTCCGGGTGAGGTCGATGAAGTCTTCCGTGGTGCGGTCGTCCGAATAGCCGACGTAGACGAGCGTCTGGGGGTTGATCTTGTACGAATAAAGGAGCTGCGCCAGGATGGTGCGATCCCTCGCCAGGACACCGTCCGGGTTCAGGACCGGGTCGTACAGGACCGGATTCCGCGCGATGTCGGTGTACTGCACGATCGCCCGCCCGAACGTGCGCACGCTGAACTGGTACACCAGTCGGAGCTGCGACAGGTTGGCCCGGTAGAGACGACCGCCCGCCACGTTCAGACGCTCGAACGTGTGGTCGAGCCGGGCGCGAAAATGCCGCCCCAGGTTGAGCGTGACCCCGGGGACCAGGCGGACGAGCCGGCCGGGGCGGTCGTTGTCGTAATCCACGGCGCCGCCCAGCTTCCCGCCCAGCGAGAACGTCAGGTCGCCGCTCGGGCGGATATTGAAGAAGAACTCCCCGATCGTCCTGTCGTAGGTGACACCGTCGAAGAACTCCGTCTGGCCGGCGAGGCGCGCGAATAGAAACGACTGCCGTGGGCCGAACAGAAGCCCGTGAAGGCCGATGTCGCTGTCGGTCATCATGCCGTCGTGGTTCTCGACGCGGGTGCCCCACGCGCCGAAGATGAGCCGCGTGTACCAGTCGTCGGGCGTGCCCCAGACCGTGCGCTCGGTGATCCATTCTCCCCGCCGCGTGTCGACCCGCGGGATGAAGCCGGTGTCGGCCCGGAAGTCGCGGCCGAGATCCTCGAAGGTCCCGAGCCAGAACCAGTCGCGCGAAGCGTGGACGTAGCGGAGCGTCAGCGCTTCGTCCCCGAACGATCCCCGCGGCTGATTGAATTCGACGGCCACCTCATCGGGGTAGCGCGTATCGGAGCGCAGCGCCTGGAAGCGCAGGGTGTCGGTGGCGCCCAGGCGAAGGTGACCGTCGAAGCCGTACAGACGATTGCGGTAGGTCACACCCTGGCGATCGGTGAGCAGCAGGCCCAGGGTCGAATTCTTCCCGACGTCATGCCGGTAGCGCAGCACACCGACGTCGTTCTCCTGGTCGAGCGTCGTGTCGTCCGATTCCTGGTTGGATGGAAAGATGAGGGACGTCTTCTCGTCCCGGCCGAAGGCCGCGCCGATGGCGAGCGGCCCCTCCTTGCCGCTCAGCTTCGCGCCCCATTGCGGCGCCAGGACGGTGCGCGTGTAGATCACGCTCAACGGCGTCGTGAAGAAGTCGGCCGCCTCCATGAAGAACGGCCGCTTCTCGGGAAAGAACAGCGCGAAGCGCGTGTTGACGGCGAGCTGCGCGGTGTCGGCCTCGACCTGCGAGAAATCGGGATTGAGCGCCGAGTTGAACGTCAGATTGGGTGTGATGCTCCAGCGCGCCGACAGGCCCCCTTCACCCGCAAGCGGTCGGGTCTCAAGAGGTGCGCCCTGGACTTCCTCCCTCCCGGCCCCGCGACGGGCCGTGAACGTTGGATCGAGCTCGAGGTTGCGCCCGGGCGTGATGCCGTTGAACCCGGCCACCTTCGCCTCCTGGCAGAAGAAACAGTCACGGTTCCGGTCGATCGGCCGCAGGCTGATCTGGTGTCTGAGATTGCGCGGGTAGTTGCGCATGACGGAGAGCCCCCAGGTCAGGTTCTCGTCCGCCCGGGAGAAGCGCAGCGAGGTGAACGGGACTGTCATCTCGACGTCGTATCCCTCCAGCGTGAGAGTCCCGGCCGACAGCCAGATCGCGTCCCAGGTCATGTCCTCGTTCTGATCGCCGCCGTTGCCGACATCATTGCGCGACGCGTCCATCTGGACTCCGAACGGATTCACGAACAGCCCGAACCCGCGGCGCTCGTCGTTGAACGTGTCCAGGAACAGCGCCACCCAATCGTCGTCTCCCGCCTGGTCGCGGTCGGCGAGATGCGCGCGAATCTCGGAAGGATCCGGATCATAGGCCCGGAATGCCGCGTGCAGGCCTCCACCGTCGTAGATCAGAAGCACTTCGGTTCGCACCGGCGCGGGGATGTTCTCTCCGGGTTCGATCTCGTAAGGCAGGTCGAGCCGGAGGGCGCTCTTCCAGGCGTCTTCGTCGATCACGCCATCGACCCGGATGGGGGATGTCGCGCGCGGGATGGTGTAGACCGGCGCCGGCCCGGACAGTGCCGGGGCGGACGGCGGCTGCAGCACACCCGGTGGCGGCGCGTTCTGCGCCAGGGCGACAGTCGCCAAGAGGGGCGAGACGGTCGAAAGGACGACCCTCAGGACCAGTCCGATTCCGGGTGGAAAGAAGCGCACTAGCAAACCACATCCCGGCAGATGGGACGAGCTGCAGGGTGTAAAGAATTGTAAATTGAGAGGGCGCCACGATCCGGACCGCGCGCGCTCCCTGGAGGACCCGCTCAGGGGACCTGGGACGTGAAGGCGGGATCGTCCGGTCGAGCGCCGCCGAGCCGCCGCCACAGCAGATACACCGGCACTCCGATGACCATGATCAGAAGACCCGGCCACGTCGTCTGGGTCCTGTACGCGATGAGGACCAGCATGATGAGCGTCGCGGCGGCGATGTAGAGCACTGGAATGACGGGGTAGCCGATCGCACGGTAGGGGCGCTCCGCATGGGGGCGCTTCCTGCGCAGGACGACGATGCCGGCGATGGTGAGAACATAGAACGCGAGCGCCGCGAAGATGACGTAGTTGAGCAGGTCGCTGTACAGGTTCCCGTAGGTCGCCATGCCGCTCGCGGGATCGAGGATCGGGTTCCCGGTGGCGTCCCGCAGCCGCGTCCGGGGCAGGACCAGAAGCGCCGTCCAGACTCCCTGGATGAGCAGCGCCTTGCCCGGGACGTGCCGGTCGTTGAGGGCGCCCGTGGCACGGAAGAACAGGCCGTCGCGCGCCATGGCGTAGACCACGCGGGCGCCGGCGAGAATCAGGCCGTTGTTGCAGCCGAACGTCGAGATGACGATGGCCACCGCCATGATGGCGGCCCCGATGTCGCCGAAGATCGCCTGCAGCGCGGCGGTGGCGACGCGATCGTCGGGCGCGTGCTGGATGGCCGCGAGAGGCAGGACGCTGCAATACGCGACGCTCGCCAGAATGTAGAGCGTCATCACCAGACCGGTCCCCAGAGCCAGCGAGAGCGGGATGTTGCGCCGCGGCTCTTTCACCTCCCCGGCCGTGAATGTGATGTTGTTCCAGGCGTCGGCCGAGAACAGCGACCCGACCTGGGCGACCGAGAACGCCACGATGAGACCGAAGAATCCGCTCGCGGCGGAGACCGCCGGCAGAAATGAGAAGTCCGGCGTGATGGTGGCCGGGTCGCGCGGCGTGAAGGGGGCGGCGAAGTTAAGGGCGATGACCTCGGCGTTCCGCCCGACGAGGACGCCGAGGACGATGAGGAGCAGAAGCGAAAGGGTCTTGGCCGAGGTGAAGACGTTCTGGATCATCTTGCCAAGCTTCAGGCCGCGCGTGTTGATGAACGTCAGAAGGGAAATCATCAGGACGCCGACGAGCTGCTGGGTGGAAAGACTCAGGGCATACCCCGAGGACAGATTGAACGGTCTGACGATCCAATTGGTCGGGGAGATCCAGGGGACGAGGACGCCGAGATAGCGCGCGAAGCCGACCGCCACGGCCGCGATCGTGCCGCTCTGGATGACGAGAAAGAGCGTCCAGCCGTACAAGAAGCCCCACAGCGGCGAATACGCTTCTCGCAGATACACGTACTGTCCTCCGGCCGTCGGCATCATCGCCGCCAGCTCGCCGTAGGACAGGGCCGCCGTGATGGTCAAAAGACCGGTGATGACCCAGGTCAGGATGAGGCCGCCCGCCGAGCCGACCTGCCGGGCGATGTCGGCCGAGACGATGAAGATGCCCGATCCGATCATCGACCCGGCGACGATCATCGTCGAGTCGAGCAGTCCGAGCTCCCGCAGAAACCCGGTGGACTTGTCTTCGACCAGGACGGCCGGCTGTGTCATACGTCTCGCGCTTTGGGGCAGATGGATCGAACGAGAAGCGGGCGAAGCCTAGCCCAACTCCGCCCGACGCGCAAGGACCCCGACGGACGCTTGACGGAAGAGAGGCAGGAAGGATACTCTCCCGCGCTCGCGGGGCGCCCCCGACCCACGATGAGTCTGTCCGGTCAGCCGGATGGGCGTTCGGATCCGCGGGGCCGTCCACGAGCGCCCAAGCGCGCCCCGAACCCGTACCCGGCCTAACGTCAGAAGGAGAGGTTCATGGACGTCGGTACCGTTCTGCCGCTGGTCCTCACCATCAGCGTGCTGTCCCTGGTTGTGGCGGGCTTTCTGGCCAGACACGTCCTGGCGGCCGACACCGGGAAACCCGAGATGCGTGCCATCTCGGACGCCATCCGCGAGGGGGCCGAGGCCTTCCTGAGGCGCCAGTATCGCACCATCGGCATCTTCGCCGTGGTCGCCGCCGCGATCATCTTCGCCTTCTACTTCGCCAACAGCGACGTCAAGAATATCGCCGAAATGGGCAGGGGGACCGCCTGGAAGATCACCCTGTCGTTCGTTGTGGGCGCTCTGTGCTCGGCGATCGCCGGCTATATCGGCATGTTCGTCTCCATCCGCACCAACGTCCGATCCGCCGCGGCCGCCATGACCAGCCTGAACAAGGCCCTGCAGATCGCCCTGCGCGGGGGTGCTGTGAGCGGCCTGTCGGTCGTGGCCATGAGCCTTCTGGGCGTCGGGGGGTTGTTCTACCTCTTCGGCGGGATGCAGGACTACAGTCACGTGCCGCTGCAGATCGTCGGTTTCGGCTTCGGGGCGTCGTTCGTCGCCCTGTTCGCGCAGCTCGGCGGCGGGATCTACACCAAGGCGGCCGACGTCGGAGCCGATCTCGTCGGCAAGGTCGAGGCCGGCATCCCGGAAGACGATCCGCGCAACCCGGCGGTGATCGCCGATCTGGTGGGCGACAACGTCGGGGACTGCGCGGGACGCGGCGCGGATCTGTTCGAGTCGACGGCCGCCGAGAACGTCGGCGCCATGATCCTGGGGATCGCGCTCTATCCCGTCTTCGGCATGGGCGGCATCCTGTTCCCTCTCCTCGCCCGCGCCTTCGGTCTCATCGCCACCATCGTCGGGGTGTTCACGGTGCGCTGCCGCGAGGAGGAGGACCCGATGCGCGCCCTGAACCGCGGCTACATGGTGACGACGGTCATCGCCATGCTCGGCTTCGCCGCTGCGGTCTACATGCTGCTGCGGCCGGTCTCGACGTCCATCGGGGCCGTCCACCAGGGGTATCTGCTCGGCGCCGGCATCATCGGCATCCTGACCGCCTTCGCCTTCGTGCTGATCACGCAGTACTACACCGAATACCGCTACCGGCCGGTGCGCGAGATCGCCGAGGCCTCGCGCACGGGTCCGGCGACCAACATCATCAGCGGCCTGGGGGTCGCATTCGAGTGCACGGGTCTTCCGGTGTTGACGGTCTCGGCGGCCTTGATGGGCGCTTACTGGTGCGGCAAACAGGCGCTGGGCGACATTCAGGGGGCCGGCCTGTACGGCACGGCGATCGCCACCATGGGGATGCTGGCGCCCTGCGCCTACATCCTGGCCATGGACACGTTCGGCCCCATCACCGACAACGCCGGCGGCATCATCGAGATGTCGAAGCAGCCGGAGGCGATCCGCCGCAAGACCGACCGCCTGGACGCCGTCGGCAACACCACCAAGGCGTTGACCAAGGGGTACGCCATCGGCTCGGCGGCCCTGGCCGCGTTCCTCCTGTTCCGGGCCTACCTCGACGAGGTCATGAAGATCACGGGCCGGGAGATCGGGGTCGATCTGACGCGCGTTCCGGTGTTCGTGGGCGGCCTTTTGGGCGCAACGCTCGTCTTCGTGTTCTCGGCCCTCGCCATCAAGGCGGTCGGCAAGGCGGCCCAGGTCGTGATCAAGGAAGTGCGCCGGCAGTTCAAGGCCAATCCCGGCATCATGAAGGGGACCGCCAAGCCGGACTATGCCCGCTGCGTCGACATCGTCACCGTGGCCGCGCTCAAGGAGATGGTGCTGCCGGGGCTTCTGGCCGTGCTCACGCCCGTCGCCGTCGGCTTCGGCTTCAAGTACCTTTCGCCCTATGGCCAGATCGGCGCCGAATCGGTGGCCGCGCTGCTCATGGTCGGCACCATCGCCGGCATCCTGATGGCCACCGTCATGAACAACGGCGGCGGCGCCTGGGACAACGCCAAGAAAT
>QHXX01000025.1 GCA_003223135.1 Acidobacteriota bacterium
GTCGAGCGCCATCTTGAAGCCGTCGCGCGTGGTGGCCAGGAACTCACCTTCCAGGTCTTCTTTGCGGGCGAACGCGACACAATGCACCAGGATGTCGAGCCGGCCGAACTCCTCCTTCACCTTGGCGAACAGGGCGTCGATTTCGTCGTCCCTCGTGACGTCGCACGGGTGGACGATCGACCCCTTCAGCTCCTGGGCCAGGGATCGCACGTTCTCCTCCAGGCGCTCGCCCTGGTAATTGAAGGCGAGGCGCGCCCCCTCGCGGTGGAGCGATTCGGCGATGCTCCAGGCGATGCTCCGCTTGTTGGCGACACCGACGATGAGCCCCTTCTTCCCGTCCAGGAGCATGGAGCACCTCCCTTCAGACGATCCCGGTGATCCCCTCGCCGCCCGTGCGCGGAACGATCGGGGCCGGCACCTTGGTCTCGACCGGCGCGGGCTGCAGCGCCTGGGCCGCTTCGATGATGGCGCCCTCCAGGACCTCGAGCCCCTCCTCGAGCTGGTCCTCCGTGATGACCAGCGGCATCAGCGTCCGGATGACGTTGCCGTAGGTGCCGGCGCCGAGGACGATGAGACCGCGCTCGTAGCACAGGCGCACGACCCTGTTCACCAGCTCCCTGGCCGGCTCCTTGGTCGCCCGGTCCTTCACGAACTCGATGGCCCGCATGGCGCCCACCCCCCGCACGTTGCCTACGGAGGGACACCTCTTCCACAGAGCTTCGAAGCGGTCCCGCACCTTCTCACCGATCTTCGCCGCCCGCCCGGCGAGATCCTGCTTCTCGATCGTCTCGATCACAGCCAAAGCCGCGGCGCACGCCAGGGGGTTTCCGCCGAAGGTGCCGCCGAGGCTGCCCTCCATCGGGGCGTCCATGATCTCGGCGCGGCCGGTGACGGAAGCCAGGGGCAGCCCCGCGGCGATCGACTTGGAGGCGACCAGGATGTCCGGCTCGATCCCCCAATGCTCGCTGGCCCACATCCTGCCGGTGCGCCCGAAGCCGGTCTGCACTTCGTCGGCGATCACCAAGACATCGTGCTTGCGGCAGATGGCGACGAGGATCGGGTAGTACTCCTGCGGCGGCATGATGAAGCCGCCCTCCCCCATGACCGGCTCGACGATCAGCGCCGCCACCGTCTGCGGGTCGACGTAGCGCTTGAAAAAATCTTCCAGGAACGTGGCGCACTCGATGTTGCATCCCGGGTAGCGCTTCCCCCACGGGCAGCGGTAGCAGTAGGAGAACGGCATCCTGTGGATCTCCGGCGCGTACGGCCCGAAATGGTCCTTGTAGGGGTGGACCTTGCTGGTCAAGGACATCGCCAGGAGCGTCCGGCCGTGGAAGGCGTCCTCGAAGCAGAGGATCGCCTGCCTGCGCGTGAAGTTGCGCGCCACCTTGACGGCGTTCTCGACTCCCTCCGCTCCGGAGTTCGCGAAGAAGGTCTTCTTCGGGAACGAGCCGGGGGTGATCCGGTTCATCGTCTCGGCGAGCCTCACGTACGGCTCGTTCATGGTGACGTGGAAGCAGGAGTGGAGGTATTTCTCCGCCTGCTGCTGGATGGCCCTGACCACGTTCTTGGGCGCGTGCCCCGTGTTGAGCACGCCGATGCCTCCGGCGAAGTCGATGAAGCGATTGCCGTCGACGTCCTCCAGGAGAGCGCCTTCGCCCCTGGCGATGAACACCGGCGTGATGTTGTACGGACCTCGCGGCACGGCCGCCTGGCGGGCCCGCTGCAGCTCCTGCGAGCGGGGGCCCGGAATGGCGGTCTTCAGGACGATGTGCTTCGTCATCCCCCGGATTCCTTCTTGATCTGGTCCCAGCGGTACGGGTACCAGTACGGCTTCGCCTCGATCCTGTAGTCCATGTGGACGTGCTTCGGCTCGCGGAACGCGTCGAGCCCCTCGATCCCGAGCTCCCGGCCGATGCCGCTCCTGCGCATACCTCCGAATGGCGCGGCGTCATTGTCGGTCAACGGATCGTTGATCCAGAAGGTTCCGGCGTGGACGTTCTCCATCGCGTACATGGCGTATTCGAGGTTGTTGGTGTAGATGTTCGCGCCCAGACCGTACTCCGAGTCGTCGGCAAGTCGCACCGCCTCCTCGATGTCCTTGACCGCCATGATCGGGGCGATCGGGCCGAATGTCTCCGAGCGCATGATGGACATCTTGTGGCTGACGTTGGTGAGGACGGTCGGCTCGAAGAAGTAGCCCTTCCTGAGCTGCGGCGGCCGCCGACCGCCGCACAGCACGCGCGCCCCCTGCGACACCGCCTCCTCGATCTTGGCCTCGATCTGCTTTCGGTGCGACTCGCGGATGAGCGGGCCGCAGTCGATGTCCGGACCCATGGGGTCGCCGAGGCGCAGCGTCTTCGCGAGAGCGACGAACTTCTTCGTGAATTCCTCGAACGCCTTCTCGAAGACGTAGAAGCGCTCGCCCGAGGTGCAGACCTGCCCCATGTTGAGGAACGCCGCCCAGACGGCTCCACGCGCCGCGACGTCGAGGTCCACGTCGTCGCAGACGATGAACGGGTCGTTGCCGCCCAGCTCCAGGTTCAGCTTCTTGAGATGAGGCGCGGCCGCCTGCGCGATGGCCTTGCCCGTGGCGATGCTGCCGGTGAACGCGATCAGCTGGACGTCCGGGTGGACGACCAGCGGATCGCCGACCTCCGTCCCGAACCCGGTGAGGATGTTCACGACACCCTTGCCGAAGATCGCCAGGTCCTCCGCCAGCATCAGGGTCGAGAGGGGCGTCTCGTTCGATGGCTTGATGACGACCGTGTTGCCGGCGGCGAGGGCCGGCGCGAGCTTCCAGGTCAGAAGCAAGAGCGGGTAGTTCCAGGGCACGATGGCGACGACGACACCGTAGGGCTCTTTGCGGACGAAGTTGACCTGGTGCCGGAAGACCGGCGAGGGGACCTTGCCGCCCTGATCGCGCGCCAGCTCACCGTAGTAGTCGAAGCATGCGGCGCACCATTCGACCTCGTCCAGGTTCTCGATGAGCGGCTTGCCGCCTTCGAGCGTGAGCCTGCGGGCGACCGCCCCGGCCTTCGCCCGCAGGCGCGTGGCGAACTCGTGCATCAGCGCCGCCCGCTCGATTCCCGGGACGCCGCGCCAGTCGCGGAACGCCTCCGCCGCGGACTCCACGGCGAGGTCGGCGTCCGCCGCACCCGCTCGCGGCACCTCGTCGATGATCTCTTCGGTGGCGGGGTTGTCGATCGGAAAGGTCTTCTTCGAGACGCTTCCGGTCCACTGTCCCCCGACCCACATCCGCTGCATCAGTCAGTCTCCGTCCCCACCCGCTAAGCGGGGAGGCATTATAACTCCCCCCCGGCATGCAGCCGGCGCTGGGAACCTGCCGCCAATTCGCTGGGCAGACGACGCGCGGCTGATACCGGGAACCCTTACACCCGGACCCCAGCCACCAGCTCAGAGCCGCAGCTCCGGCAGCGATTCGTCCAGGGCCTCGACCAGGCGGTCGAGGAGGTGCTCAGGGATGTTCAGAGGAGGTTCGATCCGGATGACCCGCGGCCGGTTCAGCGCGTAGGCCACCAGCACGCGTCGCTCGTAGAGCTTCTCGGTCAGGGTCGCGCCGAGGGCCTCGTCGCGCATCTCGATCCCGATGAGGAGTCCCTTGCCGCGCACCTCATCGATCGCCCGGGGGTGTTCCCGCTGCAGCGACCGCAGGCGCTCGAGAAGCGACACGCCCAGCCGGGCGGCGCGCTCGCTGAGACGGTCGCGCACGGTAATCTCGATCGCCTTCATGGCCGCCGTCGCGGCCAGGGGGTTGTTGCCGAACGTCGAGGAGTGCCACATCGGGTTGGCATGGAAGGAGGCGTAAATCTCGTCCGTGGTCGTGAACGACCCGCACGGGATCACGCCTCCCGACAGGGCCTTTGCCAGACACATGATGTCCGGGACGACGTTCCAGTGGTTCACGCCGAACAGGGCGCCGGTGCGCCCCAGGCCGGTCTGCACTTCGTCGGCGATCAGGAGCACGTCGTTTTTCGAGCAGATCTCCCGGACGCGGGGCCAGTAGTCGTCGGGTGGGACGATGACGCCCCCCTCCCCCTGCACCGGTTCGAGGACGACGGCCGCGGTGTCTTTCCGCATCGCCTTCCCGATGGCCGCCGCGTCGCCGTACGGAACGAAGGTGACGTCCTGAAGGAGCGGTTGGAACGGCTCACGGAACACCGGTCTGCCGGTGACCGACAGGCTCCCCATCGACTTGCCGTGGAACGAGTTCTCGGTGGAGATGAAGCCGCGTTTCTTCGTGTGCAGCCGCGCCAGCTTCAGCGCGCCCTCGACGGCCTCGGTGCCGCTGTTGCAGAAAAAGGTCCGCCGGAGGCGTCCGGGCGCCACCTCCGCCAGCCGCCGCCCGGCCTCCGCCGTGATCGGGTTGACCAGATACTGGCTGTGGAGCGGCATCCGGTCCAGCTGGTCCTTGACGGCACGCACGACCTCGGGATGACGGTGGCCCAGCGAAAAGATGCCGTAACCGCCGAGGCAGTCGATGTACTCCTCGCCGTAGATGTTCCTGATGACCGAACCCTCGCCGCTCCACTCGACCAGCGCCCGGTCACGGTCGCGATCCTTGGCCTTCGGGAACCGGCGCAGGTAGGTGTTCCAGTTGTCGATGCCCTCGGCGGCGATCGTCTCCTGCTCGTCGCGGGTCAGCGCGCGCTCGATCGGCAGGTTCACGACAGGCTCCGCAGCGTGTCATCGAGATGAGTCAGGACCTCGTCGATGAGCTTCCTGGAGATGGACAGCGCCGGCTCGATGCGGATCGTCTTGGCGTTCAAGAGCGTTCCGGCGACCAGGACCCCGCGGCGGAACAGGCCCGCCGCGACCGAATATCCGAACTCGGTGTTGTCGAACTCCACGCCGATCAGGAGCCCCTTCCCGCGCACGTCCGCGACGTGCTCCGGGAAGCGGGACTGGATGTCCCGCAGCCCCGCCAGGAAGTACTCGCCCGCCTGGGCGGCCTGGCCGGGCAGGTCCTCTTCGAGCGTCACGTTGATCGCCGCGATGCCGGCGGCGCAGGCCAGGGGGTTGCCGCCGAACGTCGATGAGTGCAGGAAGGGGTTCTTCTCGAGCACCTTCCAGATCTCCGGTGTGGAGATGAAGGCCGACAGCGGCATCACGCCGCCTCCGAGCGCCTTGCCGAGACACATGATGTCCGGGATCACGTCCCAGTGCTCGACGCCGAACAGCTTGCCGGTGCGGCCCAGGCCGGTCTGCACCTCGTCGGCGATGAGGAGCACGTCGTACTCGTCGCAGATTTCCCGCAGGCGCGGCCAGTAGTCGTCGGGGGGCACGATCGCCCCCGCCTCGCCCTGCACCGGCTCGGCCACCACGGCGGCGATGTCCAGCCCCACATCGCGCGCTTTCTTGAGCTGCCACTCCACCTCGTCGGCGTCGCCGAACTCGACGAAATAGACATCCTGCAGGAGCGGCTCGAAGGCGACCCGGTACTCCGCCTTGCCCATGAGCGACAGCGAGCCGTACGACTTGCCGTGGAACCCGCGAATCGTGGAGATGAATCCGGATTTCTCGGTGTAGAGGCGGGCCAGCTTCATGGCCCCCTCGACCGCGTCGGTGCCGTTATTGATGAAGAAGCATTTCTGGAGATTTCCCGGGGCGATCTCCCCCAGGAGCTCGGCCAAAGCGCCGCGCAAAGGATCGAGCAGCTCCTGGCTCGAGAGCGGCATCCGATCGAGCTGGTTCCGGACCGCCTCGATAATCTTCGGGTGTCTCACCCCGGCGCTGTAGATTCCGAAGCCGCCCAGGCAGTCGACGTACTTCCGACCCATGATGTCTTCGATGTAGGAGCCCTGTCCGGTCCACTCGACGGCGGCGTACTGTTCCGCCTCCGCCACGGCCTTGCGATACTCGAGGAATCCTGAGTTGAAGTAGGCGTCGAACGACTTGACCGTCTCCTTGACGACCTTCTTTTTCCTGGAAAGGCTCAGCTTGTTGGCGTTGGCGATGATGTTGAGCCAGCGCTGGGACTCTTTGATGACCTTCTCGGGCGACATGCGCCGGGTGCCGCGCCGCGCCCGGGCCTTCGCGGCCGCCCTCAGGCTCTTGCGGACGGCCGCGCGCTTCTCGGGGAGGCTCGCCGCCAGGGCTTCCCCGCTTCGTGGCGCCACCCGCATCGAGGTTGTGGGAGCCGGGTCGCCCTTGCGGGCGCCGTTTCCGGCGGTCTTCCCGGCGGTGGCCAGGCGGACGTTCGACAGGAGCACCACGTCCCCGCCGCCTCCACCCTTCGCTCTCGCGTCTCGCTTCAGTGTGTTCTTCATATGAGGACCTCTATGGATTCCAAAAAAGGGCGAAACTCCCCCCCGGGCTCGATGAGCCAAGACAGCGACCTTTGTTGGCGGCCTTCCGGCCTCTGTCGGGTTGTCGCCGGCTTGGGCGAGGCTGGCTAGGTGTCGGTGAGTAACGGCCGGGTCTTGCGGAGGTGGCCGACCGGTCCCCTGAGGAGGATGCGGCGCCCCTGGATGACGGCCGAGACCGGCACCTGCGACCGTTGACTCCTGATTGTCCGGGGGCTTCGAACCATGAAGACTCCTGAAGGTGGCTAGATTGTAATTGCCCGGGCCAATCTCCGTCAAGGTGGCCCCGCCACCCGGCTCGAGCGGATCGCGGGAAGAGAGCTGAAATTGGCAACGCAATCTATTGTCCCAAAATAACTTATGGACCAAGAGCCGGTTAACGCAGCTGGTTTGCTTTCTTCGGGTCGCTACATCATATTTACCCGGCTTTCGGAGCCTCAGGCCGCGCGCGGCCGGGATGCTGATGACGACCAGCCCGCAGGCCTCCAGTCCATTGGCGCGAGCCCTGAAACAATTGGCCACGGCCACCAAGGTCATCTCTTTCTATCCCCCCCAGCACCCGGCGGTGGTCTCCAACCTCGAAAAGGCGGTCCTCCTCCTGAAGGAGGCGTTGTCGGACAGGGAGACCCTCACGCTCGGCGTCAGCCAGGCGGCCTTCGTCGTGGATGGATCCGTGCTCGAGCAGGAGGATCGCGCGCTCTCCGGATTCGCCGGCTACCTCAGTCGACGGGATCTGAGCGCGCTTGTCTTCCAGCCTCCTATCGAGGGAGAGTCGCTCAGGGGCCTGCTCGAGGTGATCGCCCTCGATCCCGGGACGCTCCGCGCGAGGGGCGGTCCCAAGAAGACACTGGCCGAGAAGCGCCTGGGAGGGATTTCGGTCGTCGAGTTCGATCCCGCGGCGGCCCTCAAGTCGGCGCGCACCGAGAGCGGCGTGTCTCCGCCGGGAGAAAAGCCTCAACCGAGCATGAGGTGGAGCGATCTTCTGGCCCACTACCTCGCCGGGCAGGGACCCCTTCCTCCGGGCGGGCAGCACCTGATCAGGCGCGTGGCCGGCGATGCGAAGGCGGCATGGGACCTGATGGCCTCCTTGCAGGAGCTGGTCGCCTCGGCGGGGCCGGCCCGAGCTTCCGTCCTGACCGCCGCCCTGAAGAAAATCGCCGCCGAGATCGCCGCGCACGAGGTCGAGGCGCTGCCTTCCCTGGCGCAAAACCTGGCCTCCGCCCTCATGGCTCTCGATCCCGCCTCCCGCCTGGATGTGCTCGGCTCGAGCCTGCCGGTCCCGGGCACGGACATCGACCTCGCATCGGCGGTGCGCGCCCGGATCCCCGAGGACAATCTGGGCGAGATCATCGTCTCCCTGGTGCAGTGCGAGGGGAACCTGAACGCCCGGCTGGGGAGCGTCATCCGCAAGGTCCTGATCGATGCGGGGGTCACCGGGCAGGGGAAAATCGGGCTTCAAGAGGCGTTGCGCGCCGCCCGCCAGCACGAGCCGCCCCCGGCGGACGTGTGGGACTCGGTGGAGGAGCTTCTCGAGGAGTCCCAGGACGACTGGATCTCGCGCGAGTACAAAGGACTCCTGGAGATGATCGGAGAGCACGCGCCGCATCTCGAAGATGGGCTGCGGAACGAGCTGATGGCGCTTCCTGACTTCCGCGAGGCGTTCACCCCCGAGGGAATCAGGCGCCGCGCCTGGCTGATGTTCGGGGACCTGGTGGCGATCGACGAGGAGGCTGCACGCCAGTGGGTCGCGCTCGACCAGATCGAGAAGCGGGCCGCGTCTCTCACGCCCGACTGGTTCGCGGACAGCGCGGGCGTCGTGGAGTCGGTGCGTGGCCTCCTGGCGGCCGAGCCTCTGCCCCGGCCGCACGTCCGCGAGGCGGCCCTGCGCGCACTCGGTGCCATCGCCGAGGCGCTGGTGCGCTGTTACCGGAGGGACTTCCACCAGCTGGCGAAGGAGCAAAGCGCGACGCTGGCGAAAGCCCTGGAGGCGCTGGGAGAACACTCCGTTCCGAGTCTTTTGAACGGCCTGGCCCTGGAGGAGGATTGGGAGGTGCGCCGTCCCTTCCTCGCCCTGCTGGCGGCGCGCGGCAAGGTCGCCGTGCCGGCCCTGGTCCGGAGGCTGGCGGATCCGTCCTGGTACCTGGTACGGAACGTCCTTCTGGTCCTGGGCGAGATCGCCGACGCCGCGACCATCCCGGCCATCGCCCCGGCACTGAAGCACGACGAGCCCCGGGTGCGGCGCGACGCCGCCGCGGCCCTGGGCAAGATCGGAGGGCCGCGCGCCTTCGCTCTGCTCAGGGACTGCCTCGAGGACCCCGAGGTCTCCGAAGTCGCGATGCGCGCGCTGGCGGCGATCGATCGGCGACGGACGATCGGCACCTTCCTGGAAATGACCGAGAAGGTGGATCTGTTCGGGCGCGGCCACGGACGTCTCAAGGACGCCCTGACCACGCTCGGGGCGCTCGGGGGCAATGACGCGGTGCCGCGGCTGCGATCCATCCTGATGCGCGGCTTCTGGCTGCCGCCCTCGGCCGGCGACACGCTGCGCATCGCCGCCGCCCGCGCCCTGGAGAGGATCGGCACCGAGTCGGCACGGACGGCGCTTGCGCAGGGAGCCCGTCTGTGGAGATCGCCGGTGCGCACGATCTGCGCGGAGATCGTCGGTCAGCGGCCCGCCGGGTCTGCCGCGGCATCCCGGAGCTGAGGTCTTATCCATGAGCGAACCCGAGCGCAACTCCGCCCCACCCGGCCCGGAGGCGCAGGCCCGGACGCTGTCACCGGCCGTGGCGCGGGCGCTCGGCGCCGCCATCGCCCAGCGCCGGATGTACCCGCCGGAGCACCCGATCGCCTCCCGGGCCCTGACGTCCCTGGCCCTCTATCTCGAGCGCATCCTGGCGCTCGTGCCGGAGTGGCGTCTGGCGATGGTCGAGGGGAAGCTCCTGGCCTCGGGCCTTACGATCGAGGAAGGCGGCGAGGGGCTGGCGTCGTTCATCGACAGCCTGAAGGCCCGCAACATCGAGACCATCGCCTTCAAACGGGGCGTGGACGTGGAGGAATTGCGCCGGTTCATTTCGCTCATGATCCTCGACCCGAAGTGGTTCGCCGGCGGCGGGCTGCCGGATCTGATGAACAAGGAGGGGATCGTCTCGATCGAGGCCGGCCGGCTCGTCCTGAGCGATGCACCCGAGGCCGACCGGAACAAGGCGGTGCTGGATGAAGCCGGGCCCGAGCTCCTGGAGGCCTACGACAACGGGCTCACGTTCATCGAAGAGACGATCCGTTCGCTGCGCGAGGGGCGGCGCATCAGCCTGGAGGAGGCTGAGTCTTTCGTGAGCACGGTCGCCCGCCAGATGCAGCAGGACCGCTCGCCCTTCCTGATCCTGACCGCGCTGAAGTCGCACCACGCGTACACCTTCACCCACATCGTCAACGTCTGCATCCTGACCGTCTCGCAGATCGAGGCGCTGGGGGGGGACGAGCGGGCCCTTCGGGAGTTCGGCCTGGCCTCGATGATGCACGACATCGGCAAGACGATCCTGCCGACCGAGATCCTGAGCAAGCCCGGGAAGCTGACTCCCGAGGAGTTCGCCATGGTGCAGAGACATCCTCAGGATGGAGTCCATATCCTGCGCGAGACGCCGGACGTCCCGGACCTGGCGCTGATCGTCGCCCTCGAACATCACATGCGGTACAACCACGGCGGCTACCCGCGCTCCCGTCACCCGCGGCCGCTCCATCCGTGCAGCCTGATGACCAATCTGGCCGACACCTACGACGCGATGCGCAGCCACCGCTCCTACCAGGAGGAGTCCCCCCCCGAGAGAGTCGCCGCCCTGATCGGCGATCGCGCCGGGGTGGACTACCATCCGCAGCTCGCCCAGGCGTTCCTGCAGCTCATGGGCGCCTATCCGCCCGGCACGCGCGTTCGCCTGGACACCGGCGAGGAGGGACTTGTCGTGCGCGTCAACCCCACGAATCCCTACCGGCCGGTCGTGCGCATGCTGCGCGACAGCACCGGCGGCGTCCTGCGGCGCCTGGAGGTCGTGGATTTGATGGACAAGGAGCGGGTAGGCGGGCGCTTCGCGCGGAACATCCTCGAATCGATCAAGCCGCAGCCGCCGTCGAAGCCGCCGGCTCCGTCCTCGACACTCTGAACGTCGACCACCTCACGATCAGGACGGTGCCCTGAGGAAGCCCCGCAGGCGTTCGGGGCGGGGCGACGCGGTGGCGATCCCGTGGCTGATGGCGTAGCGGGTGAGGCCGGCGACGTTGTGGATCTCGAGCTTGTCCATGATCCGCGTGCGGTGGTTCTCGATCGTCTTGACCGAGAGGACCAGAAGCCCCGCGATCTCCTTGTTGGTGTGGCCCTCGGCAATGAGCTGCAGGATCTCGCGCTCGCGCGGACTCAGGATCTCCAGCATCCCCGAGCGGGTCTTCGGGTTCGGCCGTTTCAGGTATCCGTCGACGACCTTGGTCGAGATGGCCGGGTGCAGGTAGGTGCCGCCGCCCACCACCGCGTGGATCGCCTCGACCAGGTCGGATGACACCGATTCCTTAAGTAGATATCCGCGCGCCCCGGCCTTGAGCAGGGAGTAGACGTACTCCTCGCTGCTGTGCATGGTCAGGGCCACGACCCGGATCGCCGGGGATTCTTTGACGATGCGCGCCGTGGCCTCGAGCCCGTTCATGCGCGGCATGCTCACGTCCATGACCACGACGTCCGGCAGGAGCGTCAGCGCCTTGCGAACCGCCTCCCGTCCGTCGGCCGCCTCGCCGACGACTTCGATGTCCGGCTCGGCGTCGAGAATGGCACGCAGCCCCTGCCGTACAATGGCGTGATCGTCCGCCACCAGCACACGAGTCCTCTTTCCACGGGTCATGACAGCCCTCCCTCGAATGCCGCGTTCTTCGCCGCGTGCCTCGATCGGCCGCCGCTCCGCCCCGCGGCGCGCATCGGAATGTCCGCCACCAGGCGGGTGCCGCGTCCCGGTCGCGACTTGATGCTCAGGACCCCTCCGACGCGCTCGATCCGCTCGCGCATGCCGAGCAGCCCGAGCCCCTGATCGGGCGGGCCGCCCTGCCTCATCCCGATACCGTCGTCCGCGACCACCGCACGCAACGACCCGTTGAAGCCGCTCAGCCCGATCCGGACGTGCCGGGCGCGCGCGTGGCGGGCGACATTGGTCAGCGCCTCCTGGAAGAAGCGGAACAAGAGCGTGTTGACGTCCTTCTGCGCCGGCCCGCCCCCTCCATTTGCCTGCACGTCCACGCCGACGCCCGTGCGCCGCGAGAAGGTGTCCGCGTACCAGCGCAGGGCGGGGACGAGCCCCAGCTCGTCCAGCATGGAGGGCCGCAAATCCATCGCGATCCGCCGCGTGTCTTCGATCGTGCTCCGCACCACCGCCTCGGTTTCCAGAATGGCGCGCCGCACCCCGGGGGCCGCCCCCCGGGTCAGGGTCCGCAGAAGGCCGAGATTGATCTTGGCCGCGGTCATCGACTGGGCCAGCTCGTCGTGCAGCTCGCGGGCGATTCGCCTCCGGTCCTCCTCGAGTCTCTTCTCCAGGCTCTCCGAAACGGCCCGCAGGTCGGCCTGCTTGCGGCTCAGCGCCTCGATGACGCGCGCGCGCCTGATGGCGTGACCGATCTGATCCGCGAGAGTGGAGCAGAGCCTGATGTCCTCCTCGTCGAACGCCCGTGGTTCCGCGTCTTCCAACCGTAGCGTGCCCAGGGTTTTCCCCTTGCTCCTGATCGGAATCACCAGCACCGACTGCGTCTCCGGCCAGTAGGCGCAGACTTCGGGTGTCGCGCGCAGGTCGTCGAGGCGCAGCGCCCGGCCCGACCGCAGGACGCGCGGGCTCAGGCAGGATCGATGCTGTTTCGCCGGGAAGCGGAATCCCTGATAATACTTTCCCAGAGGCCCCGCGATGGCGGCGACCTCGAAGTCGGAAGCGCGCTCGTCGTAGAGCGCCACCACCACTCCGAGGACCTTCGACCCTTCCCGGACGTTCCTGGCAAGACGCGGCAGCAGGATCGGCAGACTCTCCTCGGTGCTGATGGCGCGGCCGACCTGATTGAGCAGCAGGAGGCCGTTCCGCCGGCGGGTCTCGCCCTCGCGCGCCAGCGCCCCCTTCACGACCTCGGTGATGAGCCCCGCGAGGGCGGTCGCCACCTCCAGGTCGGTGGCGCTCATGTCGAACGGCCGGCCGCCGCGATCGGCGAACAGCAGGCCGATCGGACCGTCGGGCCCGCGCAGTGGCGCACCGAACATCGAGGTCTGACCGCGCCAGCCCACATGGCACATGCGACGGCGCGGCGCGCCAGGCGGGGCGACGGCGCGCAGCACCGCCTGCCGCCGGCGCACCACGCTCCGCCCGAAGGGACAGTCCTTAAGAGACACACCCTGCGCGTCCGAGGCCGCGGGCACCCGGCCGTAGCCCGACAGCCTGCGCAGACGCTTCAGCCTGTCCAGGAGCCAGATCTCGGCCCTCCGGAATCCCATGGTCCCCGCGAACTCGCGCAGCACCCTGGAGGCGATTTCGGCCGGCTGCCCCCTCGCCGACCCGAGCAACGAGAGACGATAGAAGGCGCGCATCTGCCGCATGCTGCGGACGCGACCCGCGAGCAGGTCCCGACGCCTATTGTGTCCGCCCGGAGACGGCAGAGGCCTCTTCGGGCCCGCAGACCCGCTTGCGCCGTCGGCTCGGAGAGCGACTTGCTTCATCGGCAAATAGGAATGTGTTTAAATGTGGAACACGCTCGACTTATTCTGGCCACAGGCAAGGTCCGTGTCAACAGGATTTATATCGCGCGAACACCGCGGCGATTCGGCCCGCCGCCTTGCCGTCCCAGAGGGGAATCGGCCGGGCGCGCGGGGCGGGCCGTCGCAGGATCCGCCGGGCCGCCCCCACGATCCTCTTCTCGTCGCTGCCCACGAGAACATTCGTTCCGCGTGAGAGGGTGATGGGCCGTTCGGTGTTCTCCCTGAGGGTCAGACAGGGAACGCCCAGGATCGAAGACTCCTCCTGGATCCCGCCCGAGTCGGTCAGGACCAGGCGGGCTCGCCGCTGGAGATGCAGGAAGTCGAGATAACCGAGAGGCTCGATCAGAAGGAGGCCCGTCGCCGGCACCTGCGCTCCCAGGTCTTGCATCATCTTCACGGTGCGCGGGTGAGCCGGGAACACGATCGGGAGGTCGCGCGCCAGGACCTCGAGCGCCCTGAAGATGCGCCGCAGCGCGGCGGGGTCGTCCACGTTGGACGGCCGGTGCAGCGTGAGCAGGGCGAAAGGGGGTGCGATGCCCAGCCTTCGCGTTACGTCGGACGAATCGGCGCGCGCGACGAAGCGCCGCAGCGTGTCGATCATCACGTTGCCGACGCGGTGGATCTTGCGGCGATCAACCCCCTCGGAGACGAGGTTCCTGTCCGCATCCGGCCCGGTGGTGAACAGCAGGTCCGACAACGCGTCCGTGACGATCCGGTTGACCTCCTCCGGCATCGACCGGTCGCGCGACCGCAGCCCGGCCTCGACGTGGGCCACCCTGATGGGCGGTGACATCTTCGCGGCCACCATCGAGCAGGCCATCGTGGAGTTGACGTCTCCCACCACGACCACCCAGTCGGGGTGATCGGCCTCGAGGACCTTCTCGAACGCCTCCATGATGCGCGCCGTCTGCGCCGCGTGGCTGCCGGAGCCGACACCGAGGTGGATGTCGGGCTTCGGAATCTCCAGCTCCTGGAAGAACACGTCCGACATCAGCTCGTCGTAGTGCTGCCCGGTATGCACGAGGCGGGCGTCGAAAAGATCGGGTCGCGCCCGGAGCTCCCGCAGGATGGGCGCGACCTTCATGAAATTCGGGCGGGCTCCGGCGACCAGGAGGAGACGAAGGGCGCGGTGCTTCGAGCGCGCGGGCGCGGGGGCGCGCTTGCCCGAGGCGGAGGCTCGGGCGGCCGGGCGCTTCTTCATCCGCGGCCCAGAACGTCGCGCAGCGCCTCGCACACCCGGTCGACCTGGTCCTCGGTCATCTCCGGGTAGAGCGGCAATGACAGCACTTCGCGGGCGGCGCGCTCGGCGACCGGGAAGCTGCCCTCGCTCAGGCCCATCCAGGCGTAGGCCGGCTGCAGGTGCAGCGGGATTGGATAGTGGACGCCGGTCTCGACCCCTTTCTCGAGGAGGGCGGCGCGCACCCGTTCGCGGTCCTTCACCCGCACGCAGAACAGGTGATAGACATGGCGCGCCCCCGCTCGTTCCACGGGCAGGACGAGGTCGCCGCGTCCCGGACCGTCGCCGTGGGGCGCCGCCAGGTCCGAGAGCCCCGCACGGTACCTCAGGGCCAGGGCTCGCCGCCTCTCATTCCAGGCGGGCAGATGCCGCAGCTTCACTCTCAGGATCGCCGCCTGCAGGGCGTCCAGGCGACCGTTGTATCCCTCCTCCAGGTGCCGGTATTTCTCCACCTGCCCATGGTCCCTGAGCCGCCGGATGCGTTGCGCGACCTCGCGGCGCGACGTCGTGACCATCCCGCCCTCGCCGCAGCCTCCCAGGTTCTTCGTGGGGTAGAAGGAGAAGCAGCCGGCATCTCCGAGCGTGCCGGCCGCACGGCCCCGATCGAGCGACCCGTGGGCCTGGCAGGCGTCCTCGACCACGACCGCGCCGGCGCGCCGCGCCCGCTCCAGGATGGGCGGCATGTCGGCCGCCTGCCCGTAGAGATGCACCGGCACGATGGCGCGAGTGCGCGGGGTGACGGCCGCCTCGAGTGCTGTGGGGTCGAGGGTGAAAGTCTCCGAATCGATATCCGCGAACACCGGCCGCGCGCCGGCCTGGCTGATCGCTTCGGTCGTGGCGATGAACGACAGCGGGCTCGTGACGACCTCATCGATGCCGTCCCGCGCCCGTGCACGGGCGCCGCCGTCGCCCGTCGCCAGGAGAGAGAATCGGAGCGCGTCCGTGCCGCTCGCCACCGATACGGCCTCACCGGCGCCGCACTGCGCGGCGAACTCCTGCTCGAACGCCTCCACTTCGGGACCGCCGATGAAGTGGCCCGAGGCGAGGACCCTTCGCACGGCGGCGTCGATGTCGGCCTGCAGCGACAGATACTGTGCGGCGATGTCGGCGATGGGGATTTTCGTGGTCATGTCGGCGGACTCCCTGTTGACCGCCGATAGGTTACATCATCTGTCGGGAACGGCGGGACGCGCCGCGCGGGATACGTGCTCGTTGCTGCCGCTGGTCACGAGGTTGGCGACGATGGCGACCAGCGCCAGCGCGCGGGCGAGTCGCGGGCTGTCGCTGTGCAGGCGGTGAAGCATCCACGTCAGCCCTGCGCCCAGGGCCATGCGCGCGGCCAGGGCGGTCCGATCATCCGCCCACGAGTACATCGGGTTCGCCTCGGTGGCGCCGGCGTCGAGCGCCCGGCTTGTCGTGTACACGTCCGCGACGACGCTCGCGAGGTGCACGGTCAGGAGGACCCGCCAGGTCGCCGCCGACCGTTCGTCGGCCGCCGTGGACGGGGACCCGATCGGGACCGGATGCCCGGCCGCGCCGCCCCGGCTGAGGACCGGGCCCTCTCCGCTTCGACGCCAGCTCTCCAACGCTCGCGCGCACTCGGTGCACGACAGCTCCACCGACCAGGCCACAGGCCAGAGGCGACCCCGAACCTGGGAATACTCGAAGGTCATCTCGCGAAGACTGGTGCCCGCGCCGACGCTGCGCGATCGATCCGCGTTCTCCGCCGCGGCGCACGATGCCGCCGGGGAGAGGGAGAGAGCCCAGGCGAGAACGCAGAGGCCCGCGCCGATTCGGATCCTGATGCCACGCCCACCCGGGCCTCCTCCGAACCGTGCCCCCATGGATTGCCGGCGCCTCCAGGGACACGTTTAAGTTCCGGATCGGTCAAGAGCAAGGAAACCCGCATCCTTATTGATCCGCGCGAGGACTCTGGAGACGCCATGTTCAGGCGCGCCGAGTGCGTCGGGGATGAAATCGCTTTCAAATTTGTGATCGCGGGGATGAGAGCGGGACGGCTACTTCGACTCGATGCGGATCCGGGCCCAGCGGTTCTTCGCCCAGTCCTCGTCCGTGTTCCCGGGAGGATCGGGATTGTCCGACCCCAGGCTGTGGATTCCGATCGGAATTTCGGGCAGGCTCTCGCCGAAGATCTTCATCAGGCTCGACGCCCGGTTGGAGCCAAGCTCCAGATTGTGAATCTCCTCTCCTCGCGTATCGCAGTGACCCTCGACGCTGATGGTCACGATCGCGGATCCGTAGGGCCGGAGCTTCGACGCGAGTTCCTGAATCCTGGCACGATCATCGTCGCGCAGAGTGTAGACATTGGTATCGAAAAACGCCCGGAAGACCTCGACCTCCGTGAGCACGTCCGAAGGGATCGTCGTCCCGAGCTCGACGTGAAGGGGGCGAGGATCCGTGATCGGCTCCACCGACTCCAGGGCCGCCATCACATTGTAGTCGCCCGCCTGGACGCGGGTAGCATCGAGAAGGATGTCCGCGTGGTAGAGGTCGTTTTGCGCGTCGTACTTGAGGGGCGTCTTTCCGGTGATCGTCCCTTCCCGCTCCAGCCAGGTTTCGCCGCGCAGGTTGCCAGTTCCGGAGGCCGTCACCGGAAGCGAGTAGGGAGCGTCCCTCTGCAGGCGGACACCGCCCTCGGGAGCCTCATAGGAGACGTTGGTGATGGCCGTGACGACACGGACGCTCGGGGCGAGCGTGACCCTCATGCGCTGGAGCTGGGGAACCACAGGCTCCGCGATGGCCGCCATCGCTCCCGGCACGGACGGCATCGTGGCGGGGGCGACGGCGCGCCCGCTGGCACAGCCGAACAGAGCGGTCAGCGAGAGCGCCAGTATCACTCCACCAGTGCGGCTACGGCTCACATTCTGAACCATTGTGGTCGTGATCTTTGTCCTTGTCCTTGTTGTTATTACTGTTGTTGCCGACCGCCAGACCCACTCCCAGGCTGCCGAGAATCGTCCCCATGATCGCCCACTTTTTCTTGTTCATCGATGGAGGTTTCTGGCTCGCCGGGACCGTCTGATCCGGCGGGGGGACGGCCTGCGCCGGGGCCGCCGGTGGTGCTGTGGGTTCAGCCGGCACCGCCGGAGGCGGTGCTATCGCCTGCGTCGGAGGCGGAGGCGCCGGCGCGGGCTGCATCTTGACCCTCAGGTTGAGCTGCAGGATTCCCGGCGGCACGAGAGTCCGCGTGCCGGCGCCGAGGGGGCGCCCATCGGGACTGACCAGCTCGAAGAGATAGGCCCCTTCCTTGAGCTGTGGGAACTGATAACCGAGGTCTGCCCCGAGGGCCGCCGTGCTCGCGGGCCCTCCATCGAGGGGCGTCGCCCTCACGACGGCCCCGGGCGGCGGTGTGCCGCCTTCGACCGTGAGACGCCCGCGCACCGATCCGTTGGCCGCCAGGAGCTGCAGGACTCCGGGGAGCTGCAGCAGTAAGCCGACCAACATCCAAAGAACGATCCGACGATGAAGCCCTCGAGTCATGAAGCACTCTCCATTACGTGTAACGGGTCGCCTGGCGGCCGGAAGACCGCGCGCCCCTCGACACAAAAGCTCAGCTCACCCCTGGCCCACCGGTAAAGGCCGCCAGCCTGACCTCCTTGCCATGGTACTGAAGCGACAGCGACCGGGGCGGCTCGTCCGAGCCTTCCGGGCCCGCGACCGCGAGCTCGATCCTGAGCGGCTCCGCAGGTGGTGCCTGGGGACCGACCTCGACGGTCTTCCAGAAATCCGAGGGAACGTAGAGCGGCATCTCTTCGCGCGAGCCTCCCCCTGGAAGACTCGGGTCGACGATCACCCGCTGCACGAATACTCTGTAGACCTTGTCGGGTTGCAGCCCCTCCACCTCGAATCGGCCGTCCTCGACCTGGGCAGGACGATCCAGGAACGAAGGTCCTTCCACTCCCGGCTCCCGGTACTGGAAACAGACCCAGTAGTGCACCTCGCGTCCCGACCCGGCGCTTTCCGATGGGCTCGGTTCGCCGACGATTTCGACGGTGCCTTTGATGTCCAGGAGGTATTCACCGCCCGCGACAGCCGACCGTGTTCCGCCCGCGATGAGTAGGATCGCGAGGCAACTGATGACAATGAGCCGCGTTCGTTCCGGCGCCTTGGGCTGCATGAGATTTCCCCCGCTCCACTGCCCGCTACAGGATGGCAGACTGATTCTAGTGGCTCCTGATTACCACCAAATCGGGGCGGCGTCAAGAGGTATCGCAATTCTCTTCAGGGCTTCAGGTCCTCCTGACGCAGACCCAGGATCCCGGCCACCCTGGTGAGCTGGCGGGCCACGGCCCCTCCGGAGCAATCGATGCCGTCTTCCCGGCACGCCGCCTGCCTTCCCGGCTTGCCCCTCTCCCAGTAGCTCGTCGTGACGTACGCGGCGATGAGCGGCGCCGCCGCCCCTCTCCAGCTCTTCCTCGTGCCCAGGGCTTCCTTGGCATGCAGGAGGTCGCCCGCGAGGAGACTGCTCAGGACCTGTTTCGATGTCAGGACATCCCGCAGCTCGGCCACCGTCGTCGCCAGGCCGAGCAGGTCCAAGAGGCCCGCCGTGACTTCCGGCGCCATCTCACGTCCGTTGGGCTCCCGCGCCTGACCGAACCGCTGGGAACGCCCGCGCGCGCTCCCCAATCGATCGTCGACTCTCGTCCAATTGATACCCTCAGGGAGCGCCGCCTTCAGCGTGGACAGACGCTGACCGACGTCCGTGACATCCTCGGCGAATGTCTTCTGGACACCCAGCCACGATTCCCTGCTTCTGGATTGCTTCCAGGCGCCGGCGGCCTGGCAGGCGGCCAGCCGGCAGGACGAAGGGACGGTGACCGCGATCTGCGCGTTGACGTTCTTGAGCCTGCTCTGCACCGTCCGCCAGTACTCCGCGCTCATCGCAATTTTCCGAACGTCCTGGCAGGCGCCCTCCAGGTCCGACTTGCTCAATCCCGAGATGTGGGCCTTCACTCCCGTGAGGGTCACCTCGTCCGGGCCCGCGCTCTTCCAGAGGGAGACATCCGCGAACCCGAGCAGGGCACTCTCGGCTTCGCGCCAGTTCGGTCCGCCCCTCAAGGCGCCACGCAATCTGACGACCGGCGCCACGCACGCATCCTCGAGTCCGCTCGATCGATCGAGCACGATCCAGGACAGCGCGCCCACGAGCGCCTGGTAGAACACGTTGTCATACTTCTGCTCCGCTCGCCGCACGCCCAGGTTGACGCCCCACCCGTCGAGCAGCTGGCGGTTGATGGCGACGCGGCTGCTGCCCTGGAGGAGCCTCCTTTCCGCTTCGATCGGTTCGCGTCCCTCCCCCTTGCGGGCACGCAGGGCGGCAAAGGACTGAAGGACCGCGGTCTTGGGCATCCCCAGGGGATCGAGCGACAGGGAATCGAGACAGGTCTTCCAGGCCGGCGGCGGTCCCGCGCGCGTGCCGCTGAAGTCGGAGATGTAGCCCTTCACGGCGGGACTCTCGCACGGAGCCTGCGCCAGCGCCCTGACCGTGCCGAGTCCGAGCGCAACCACCGCGACAATCGCCCGCCGCGAGGAACGGCGCCTGCATCGACCCCGGTTACTGCTCATGGAGCGCCTCGCTGCAGGATCTCCTCGACCCATCCCTTGACCTCCGCGTCCAGGGTCGGCAGATGCGCCGGAGCGTCATCCATCTGCGCCGACAGCTCATCGATTTTTCCCTGGAGACTGGCCGCGCCCTCCGGCGCCTGTGTGCGCCCGGTCGTCCTGGCGCCGCTGGTCAGCCAGATCGACGCCGGTCCCTCCGGAGGTATCTCGACCGCTCCCGGCAAGGCGAACGTCGACTCCTGCCCATTGACGTCCAGGTGCAGGGTGGCGAAGGCCGGTCCGTGGATCCAGACCTTCTGTCCCGGCGGGACGATCCGTGGAGAGGGCGTGGGAGTCTGCATGGACGGCGGGGGCGTCGGCGTCGGTATCTCGCGCGGCTCGCTGGGCGCGGCCTTCTGACGGGAAGGCTCTCCGAGGAGATCCCGCAGTCTGCCGTAATTGAGATAGATCGCCGTCATCGCCACGACCAGACCGGCGGCGGCCGCCATGGTCATCCATCGCCGCTTGTCGACCCCGGGGACGGGCGGGATCTGAAGACCGCGCGCCCACTCTTCCCACCCCGCTGGCGCCTGGGTGTCGCGGAGCCGGTGCGCGGCCGCGATCCCTCCCCGACCCTTCTCCAAAAGCCTGTTCACCTTGTCGGCGAATGCCGCCCACTCCCGCTCCGGCCGGGGGAGTCGATCCCCGGGCCACCAGGCCGAGCGGGCCGCCGCGGCCCGCTCCCGCAGGGCCCGGATTTTCCGCGGCAGCTCGAGCAGGAGCTCGGAATCGGGGATCGCCTGCTGCAGGCGGCGCTCGGCCGCGACGATCTCGCGCTCGAGCGCCTGCAGCTCGCGGCAGAAAGCGGCCGCGGCCTGACGATCGGGGAGCTTCTCGAGAAGAGAGCGCTCCGCGGCGCGGGCGGCCGCCTCGTCCTCGGACTTGCAGAACGAGCGCGCCTCGGCCAGGGCCGCCCCCGCCTGCGCGCGCACCGTCTCCAGGGCACCCGAGAGTCTGCCGGCGACTCGGCGCGCGGCTTCCTCGAACCCGGCGGGTGCCGAAGCCTCGAGCCCGCCGGCCAGGTCGCCCATGGACTTGAGGTTCTGCGGCGTCCTCTGAGCGGACAGGAGGGCCGATGCACTCCTCTCGATCTCCTCCCAGGCGCCCAAATTTCTGGCCAGATTCCGACAGGTGTCGTCCGCGCCTCCCGGCCA
Organism: Acidobacteriota bacterium; assembly: GCA_003223135.1. Taxonomy (GTDB): domain Bacteria; phylum Acidobacteriota; class Polarisedimenticolia; order Gp22-AA2; family Gp22-AA2; genus Gp22-AA3. The sequence continues at coordinate 21,100 of QHXX01000025.1, forward strand.
GCTATCGAGGACGGCCCGGCCCTTGATCCAGTCCTGGGCCCGCACGGCCTCGTGAAAGGCCCGCTCCGCCCGGACCGTTCCGGACCGGCCGCGGAGCGACTCACCCTGCGTGACCAGCCGCGCCGCTTGCAGGAAGAGGTCCGGCGTCATGGTGCCGTGCGGGTCGAGGCGTTCCGTCGCCTGGCGGAACCCGGCGAGCTCCTCCGACTCGAGGTCCGACAGATCCTCGACGACACCCCGTAGACGGCTCTTCAGCGCCTCTCCGCCGCCTGACGCAATCCGATCGAGTCCCGCCAGACGCCCTTCGATGCGCTCGATCTCTCTCGCCAGAAGGGGCGCATCTTCGAGCGCCGCCGTCTCCACCGGATCGCGCGCGAGGCAGAGCGCCGCGTCCTGCTCGGCGTCTTTTTTCCAGCCGCTCCAACGCACCTCTCCCTGGAGATCCGTGAGAAGTCGAAACCCTTCGACGATCGAAACCGTGGCCAGACGCCATCGCTGAGCGAGATTCTTGTAACGATCGATTTGCTCCAGCGAGGGCGGCCGTCGTACCTTTCTCTTCCACGCCCCCAGGTCCGGTGACGGAAGCGGGACCTGGCTCCAGAGGGAATCACCTGCGGCGGCCTCCCGGCAGGCGGCGAGCCCCGAGAACAGATCCTCCACCAGCCGCGGGCCCGTCCCGGCGTCGGACGGGATCCCGGCCGGCCGGGAGAGGAACCGGGCCAGCAGGTCGACGACCCGGGGGTACATTCCGTCGAGAAGGGTCCGCGGCGGTCCCTGCACCGCCTCCCGGAAGTGCGCGAACCGCTCCTCGTGCCCGAACGGCGATTCGGGGAGCGCGAAGGGCGGGCTCCCCGCCGCGAGCTCGAAGAGGACCGCCGCCACGGACCAGGCGTCGGCCTCGGCCCCGGGTGGACCCGCGCTGCGCAGGCCGTACGGATCGACGTAGGGAAGCGACTCGCGGTCAAAAACGGCCGTCTGTCCTTTCGGCGCGGCCGCCCACCCCAGAGACCGGAGACGCAGCCGGGGTCCGTCGCCGGCGGCGGAATGGCCGGTCTCCTCGGCGATCAGGATGCCCGGATGGATCAGGCCGTGGACCGCGCCCAGATGGTGCAGGACTCGGAGCCCGTCGCGCAGCGACAGGATCGCGTGCAGTGTCTGGGGCAGCGTCCAGCCGCTCTCGGAAGCAATCCGCCCGTCCGGTCCCAGGGGGAATCGATCTCGGAGTGTTGCGCCCTGGATGTATTCCGTCGCGATCCACGGGAACTCCCCCTCGACCGCGGCCTCGAGGAGCGAAGGGAACACGGCGCCGCCCGGTACCTGTCCGAGGTGCGCCAGCACGTCGGCCTCTCGACGAAGGGCCTCCAGGGCGCGGAAACGCTCCGCCGCGTGCCACCAGATGGCGGGCCTGACCTCCCGAACCACGACCTGCGCACCGCTCCGGCGATCGCGGCAGAGCAGGCTGCGTGTCCAGTAGGCCCTTCCCAACGGCCGGAGCGGCTCGTAGCGCTCGAGCCAATCTCTGTCCGGTGCGGGTTCCGGGCCCGCCGGCTGGCCGACTGCCTGGGTCATCGGATGTCCTCGGAGCTCGTTGGGTTGGGATTTTCTCACGAACGCCGCCAAACTCCAACGCCCCCGGACTCTCGACAGGCCCCCGCCGCCTGAGGTATCCCCAGTTTGGGGCGCCGTCCCTGCGCTCGCGGGGGACGCCTCCGGGCCGCTGGCGCGGCCCTCGGCTCGGCTCCGTTCGCTCCGCCCATCGCGCGTGAAGCCGCGCGATGGGACCCCGTCGCTCACTTCCGCACGCCCCCGCGCACGCAGGGCCGTCGCCCTCCTCCGGTGATCCTTCACCCCTCTCAAGCCAGAACCAGGGTCGGGCGCAACAGACGGACACAGCTTGCCAGCCGTCTGGCATACTCCGCCAGCACATCCGCCCCAGGGTGGGCCGGGCGTGTATTCGGGACTACCTGCCATCTCTGGCCAGCTGCGTTCGGCTTCCGCGTCCCGTCCTGGTGCAGCTAGAGGAGAGGCAGTTCCCGGTTGGCGAACGGAGTGATCTCCAGCGGCACGTGGCAGGCCGCAGCGCGGCGTGGCGACTTCGAGCCGCGCCATGCGGACGAGATGGACACCCAAGACCCCGCGCGAGCGAGCAGGAGCCGCGACGCGCTGCGGCCTGCCACCCGCAACTGGGGATAGCTCAGCCCCGCCGCCTCTTGCGCCGGAAGCGCCGATGATGCTAGGGTGTGGGCACTCGTACCCGAATTCCCAGGAGAGGCTCGATGCCGGACACGGCAGCACGCGCGGGAGGTGCGTTGGCCTGGCCGGTTCGCCTCCTCGTCGTCTCGGATTTCAGCGGCGGGCGCGATCGCAGGGAGATCCGACGCGCCGACGGTACGCCCATCGACGACCTCCTCGCGGCGACCGCGCCAAGGATCACGATCGGCTCCTTGCCTCCGGGCGAGCTGGAGTTCCGACGCCTGGCCGATTTCGCTCCGGAAAGTCTGCGGAGCTCGCTTCCCGGTCGCGATGGAGAGGCGCCGTCCGCGTCCGACCTCGACAGCGCCCTGCACGCCCCCGCCTTCCAGTCGATCGAGTCGGCCTGGAGGGGGCTCGCTTTCCTCCTCGCGCAGGTGGCGGCCGCGCCCGGCGGCAGCGGCGACGCGCACGGCGCGGCCCGCGTGGATCTGATCGACATCGATACCTCCGCCCTGCGGCGCTCACCTGAGATCCTGTTCTCCGCCGCGTTCGGCGACCCCGCGAGACATTACACGGCGATCCTGATCGATCTGGATCTCGGCGCCGCTCCGGCCGACGGAGCGTTTCTCGAAGCGCTCGCGACGCAGGCGGAAAGACGTCGCACGCCCGCGCTCTTGGGGACGGCGCCGGCTCTGCTCGGTCTCCAGCACGCCGCCCACCTTCCGGGAATTCTCGATCCCGCCGCACGGCTGGACGCGGCTCTGAACGGAGCTTGGCGGACATTCCGCGAATCCGACGCTGCCCGATGGATCGGCCTGACCGTGAACCGCATCCTGCTGCGCTCGCCCTACACGCAGGATACCGCCGGCCATCAGGAGAGCGCCTCCCCCGCCCGCCCGGGCGACTACCTGTGGGGCAGGGGGATCTGGCTTGCCGGAGCGGACCTTTTGCGCAGCGCGCGGGACCAGGGGCATCCTCTGGCGCTCTCGGGCATCTTTCCGGAGCGCTTCCACCTCGGTCGGCCCTTATGGTCCTGGAAGGGCGCCGGCGGCGCCCGGCAGTCATCGGCGATCGAGGCCGCCTTCGACCAGGACGCGGTGCAACGGTTCGTCCGCGCCGGTCTCAGTCCGATCCTCGAGCCCGCGGGAGCCGGCACCGCCGTTCTTCCCCTCGTGGTCAACGCCTTCCGTCCCGACCCGCGGCGGATTCCCGTGGAAGGGACTCTGGCGCACACATTGATCCTGGCGCATTTCGTCTCTGCGATCGCCCGGGCCGCGCCGCTTCTGGCCGCCGAGCCCGACGACAAGGCGGCCGGCGCGCTCCTCCGGGGCGAGCTCAGTTCGGCCCTCGGACCTCGATTTGCGGGCGAGACGGCTACGGCCCTCGAGGCGTCCATCGAACGAAAGGCGCAGGAACGGATCGCCAGCGCCTCTTTGCGCGGCGATCTGACCGGCAGCGGAAGGGACGAGGAAATCCAGATCTCCATCCCGCTGTCGATGGGGTGACGTCGTGGCGGAACCGTCTCCGGAAACCGGTCGTCCTTTTGCTCTGACCATCGTCGCCGATCTCGGGGCGACCACCCGGCGCTCGTCCGAGCCTCTGCCGATACAGCCCGGAGGGGCGCAGGACCTGTTCGCCGCGCTCAGGCCGCGCCTCGAGCTCCGCACGCCGGACCGGCTGACGGGTGCCGTCCGCAAGGTGGCCTGGACCCCGGAGTTCACGTCTCTGCGTGGCTTCGACTTCGAGTCGCTCCTCGATCGGTTTCCGCCGGCGATCCCCCTGATCGCCTGGCGAAAGCGCCTCATTGAAGCGTCGCGCGCGGGGTCCGGTCCCGCGGGACTCCTCGACGCCCTGGACTCGCTCTGGCCCGACGTCCCGACAGCACCCCGCCCGACCTCGCGCCCGGCCTCAACGGCCCCGGGACCGCGCCCCTCCGGAACCGGGGAGGTCGAAGCACTTCTCGATTTTCTGGAAGGACCCGCAGCGCCACCGGAAACGCCGGCCGCGCCCACGGCCGCTCTCGGCCTGCGCGAGCGGCTGAATTTCCTCCTCGGGATGTCAGGGACCCCCTGGGAGGCGAGGCTGCGCCAGGGTCTCACCGCGGTCGACGAGGCGCTGGGACGGCAGATCGAGACCATCCTGCGCGACCCCGTCTTTCGCGACCTCGAGGCCGCGTGGCGCTCGCTCGGTGCCATCGTCGAGGCGGCCGACCTGCGGCGCGGCGACCTGCGGCTCTACGCTCTGCCGGCCACGCGCGCCGAGGCCCCGGAGGCGCTCGCGGCGTTGCTCCAAAGGCACGAGTCCGGCTGGGCAAGGGCGAGCGCCGGCGGGGCATTCCTGGTCGATCATCCGATCGGGACCGACGAGACCTCCACCGGGATCCTGGGCGCCGCGGTCCTCCTCGCGTCGGCCGTTCCAGGCCGGGTGCTCCTGCCGCTCCACCCCGATCTCCTCGGCGACGGCGCGGACCACGCCGCGGCCCGTCCGGGGCCGGTCGCAGACCTTGCGGGTTCGGAGGCGCTGGCCGGGTTGCGGGAACTCACGGCCGCGGTGGGCGGACGCCGAATCGTCCTGACCTGCAACCGCTTCCTGTACCGCTCGCCCTATCTGCCGGAAGACTACCCGGCCGCCATCGGCACCTTCCGGGAAGACATCGCAGGTGCTTACGGACCGTACGCCAGCGCCATTTGGATCGCCGGCAGGGCGATGGCCGAGACGATCCGCCGCGAAGGCGCCGCAGCGGCGCTTCTGATCGACGCTCCGGTCGTGGGGCGCGTCGCGCTCCGTCCGCTGGGGAGCCCGCAGGACCCGGAACACATGGTGCCGCTCGAATACGTTCTGAGCGTGCCCGAGACGCGCCTTCTGCTCGACGCGGGGCTCGCGGTCCTTACCTGCGATCGCGACCGTGATGACGTCGTCCTTCGCGGGCTCGGCGCTCCCGGCACGGCGGTCGCGGATGCGCAAGCGCAGGGCCCGGCACGCACCGAGGGGAAAGCGGCCGAAGGGTTGTCCTCGCGCCTCAACATCCACCTCCCCCGGCCCGTGAAGGAGGAGGAGCCGCTCTCATGATGATCGACATCCTCGAAGAGCACCTCGAGGAGCTCTCCTGGCTTTACGACACGCGCGCCCATCTTCTCCATTCGTACGAGGTCGACCTGTCGCGTCTGGCGGAGTGGGACGAGCGCTGGCTGGCGCACCTCGACGGGCTTTTGATCGGCGGGGAGGCCTCACGGTCGATCGTCGAGCGCGGCCTGGCGGAGGGAGACGCGGGGTCGGCCTGCGCGGCCGGCGCCGTGCTGGCCTGCTGGGGGGGCGAGCGCGACCGGAGTCCTCTGGAAGCCACCCTGCAGGATCCGGGCTTCGCGTCTCGGGGCCCCTTCGTGCTCGGGCTGTGTCTTGCGCCCGTCGAGACCCACGAGAAATGGCTGGCGGGCTGGATCCGGTCCGACACCCCGGGGTTGCGCGCCGCGGCCGCGGAGGTCAGCCGCTTCCGCGGGATCGCTCCGCCTGTCGATGTGCTTCGGGCGCTCCTGCGCGTCGGCGATCAGCCGGAAGAGGCGGTGGTGGCGGCCCTGGGCCTGGTCGGCGGGTCGAAGATCTCCGGATGCAACGCCTGCGTCGAGGCGTTGTTCGAATCGGCCTCGCCTGTCGTCCGGAAGACCGCCCTCGAAGCCGCCGTGCTCCTGGGTTTCCGGGGCGCGAGCGACAGGTGGCGGGCGTCGCTGAAACAGGCGGGAGCGGCCTCCCCTCTGGATCTCGAAACGCTCGGCGCCTTCGGCGCGCCCGAGGACGCGCGGTTCCTGATCGGACTTCTGGATCAGATCGACCTGGCGCCGGCGGCGCTGCGCGCCCTCGGCTGGCTCGGGTCCGTTGCGGCCGCCGAGCCGGTCATTGCCCGGATGGCCGACCGGAAGCTGGGCCGCCCGGCGGGGCACGCGTTCTCGCTCATCTTCGGAGTCGATCTCGCGGCGGAAAAGCTGGTGCCGCCCGCCGCCGGGGGGGACGACGAAGACCTCGAGCTGGATCCGTACGCGGGCCTGCCCGTTCCCGATAAGGCGGCCGTCGCTTCGTGGTGGCGCTCAAACGGAGCGCGCTTCGGCCGCACCGGCCGCCTGCGCTCGGGAAGGCCCTTCTCGACTTCCGAGTCCACAGCGCTTCTGCGCTCGGGTCCCCTCGCCGACCGGCAGACGGCCGCGCTCGAGATCGCCTTCCACGCGAAGGAGACCCCGCGTCTCGAAACCCGCGATCTCGCGACGCGCCAGCAGACCTGGATCGCGCGACATCTCGAGTCCCCATCCCCGGTCGCGGCCGGCGGGGCGCGGAAGACGACCTGATCGCCGATCAGTCGCGCCACGGGTCGCCGCCCGGCCCACCTCTCCAGAGGCGCCCATTGACACGAGCCCGTTCCAGATCCTGGATTCTATCGGCGTATCTCTGCAGCTCCAGGGCATGAAGCGCGTCCGCGCGCCGGCTCGCCTCCGGCCCCCAGATGCTCCCGCGCACCAGAGTCTCGAAACCCAGCCCGCTGCGAGGCTGGTCCAGCTCCGTCTCCACGTTGCGGGGCAACCGGTGTCCCTCGAAATAGTACGACAGCGACCGTCGTTCAATCGATTGTCTGTCGATGAGATAGCGCCGGCTCAGCTCGTCGCCGAGAAGCCGGGCCGGCATGAAGGACACCGCAAGATCGATGGAGTCGCGCACGTGATGCAGCTCGTGCTCCAGGACCAGGGCGAAGATCGCGCTGTTCGTGGAATCGACCTCCGGGCGGTAACTCTCCAGCACGAACACCTCGATGGCCACCACGACCTGGATGTTCCCGCCCAGAAACTGGCAGTGCGGCTCGGTCAGGCCGCGAAGGTTCACCTCCCGCCACTGCGCTCCGAAGTCCGGAAAGTCGAGGTAGAAGTGAGCCATCGTGAGCCCGCGCGTGATCGCCAGTCCGCCGCGCACCTGAACAGAGGAGCCGCTGGCGAGGGGAGGGAGCTGTCGACTCTTTTCTCTGATGAGGCGATCCGTATCGACAAAATGCGGCATTCGGGGGGAGACGCCGGAGGGGATTTGGATCCGCGGCAGCCGCTCCGGTTGCAGAGGCGAGGGATTCAGGTACTCGATTCGCGGGGTGAACGGACTCGCGCCGACGCCGGCGGCGGCCCGCAGGGCCGAGCCCAGGTCGAGGGTCATCCCTCTGAAGAATCCGGGCGGGCTCATCTGCAGTTCACGCCAAGTCCCCTCCTCAGGGGCGCCTCCCCCCCTGGCCGACGTGGCGCGAGAGGATCGTCCGGGGCGCGGCATTGAGGCCCCTGCTCCGGGGTCGAATCGTTCAGTGGCCCTGTCGCGTCGTGGCCCTTGGAGGGCAGGGAACGGAAACGGGTGGATGGGCCGCGAAGTCTGCTTCGCATTGAGAGTCTCTGATGATCTGCCCCATCCAGGAGACCTTCGCATAGGGGGAGAACTCGTTGGCCCACGACAGAAACCTCGTGTCGTCGAGAGGCCTGAACGAGGCGTTCGCCAGCATCTGCTGGATCCGGTCGATGTCGCAACTGTTCGCCTGTTCGGGAGCGACGAACTGCGGATCGCAGCGAGGCGGCAACCGAAAGCCGGGGTTGTAGCACATTCCGTTCGGCGGGACCGGGCGCTCCATATCCGTCGGAATCCTTAACCCGATGGTGACGAACCCCACGACCTTCCTCCCCCGCCAGCATTGGGACAGCAGGTTCAAAAGAGCGGTCCCGCCGCTTCCCCGCCCCGCTTCGCACCCCATCAGATAGATCGTCGGCAAATCGTTCCGCTGCCGCGTTTCATCCCCTCCGGCCACGAAGCGACCGATCGCCAGCAGGGACGCGCGGAACGCCTCGAAGTTCCGGGCCGAGAGGTCCGTGTGCCCGTCCCCGTCCACGAAGAAGCCGCCCGGCCAGCCGTGGGCAAACATGGCGAGGCGGTCGATCTGCCCCGCTCCCGCGGTCGATCCCAGAGAGGGTTGCGCCCGACGGATGTCGTCGGGTATCGGAACTCCCCGCTGAAGCCGGGCGGCCAGGTCCGCCAGAGTTTGGAATGGGATTCCGATCTGCCAGCCCTGCTGCCCGCGGAACGGCGTCATGAGGCTCCGGGGGTTACTCGGGACGCGGGCATCCTCGCAGACGAGCCCGAGATCGTTGTGCATTGCCCAGACGCTAACGCCCACGGTCCCGCGCTCTCCTCTCCAGCATACCGCCCATCCATGGCGGATCGCCTCGACTCCTGCTCCCGGCAACCCTCACCGCTTCGCCTTCACGGAGAATGTTCCCGCGGGAACCTTCAGGCTGCCTTCCACGGCCGCCTGTTCCGGCACACTTTCGGTGGAGCTCTCGTAGGTCACCCAGGCCCGGTAGGCCCCGGTCCCCAGATACAGGCGACGCTGCAGCCTTAAGGAGAAGACGATTTCCCCCCCAGGCGCCAGCTCCACCATCGAACGGAGTGCACCGCCGCGGTCGGCCTCCCGGGGCTTTTGTTGTGAAACCTCTCCTCGTGTCAGTCGAACGAATTTCATGTCTCCCTCGTCCTCCTTGCCCGGAGGGAGCTCCTTGTCCACCGTGACTTGCAGTCCGACCTTCTCGTCGCTCGCCGCGGCGGCCGGGTTCTGGATCCGGATCGGTGCCGGTCCCGAATTCCGCAGCGTGAGCGTCACGGCGAGGTTCTCCTGCGGGGTCAGCGTGCCGGGTTCGCAGATGGCCGTGCCCCTCAACGTGGCTTGAGGATGATCCAGCATCCGTTTCGCGAGCGCCAGCATCGACTCATCGAACCGCTTGATCGCTTGAGGGAACGACTCCGACAGGGGAAAGGAGGCCAGCGAGTCGATGTCTTCGCCCGTTCGACCGAGCCCGAAGGTCATGAACCTCGTTCCCCGCGGCACGGTCATCCCTTTCAGGGCCGACGCCTCGTCCACTGCCGACACCGCGAGCGCCTTCAGCGTCTCCGCCTCCGCGGCGGGCAATGGGGTCGCATACCTCCCGATCTCCGCCCGGTCCGGCAGGTCCACGCCCACGACGCTCCCCGTGATCTTCAGAAGGCAGCCGTGGTCCGGCGTGATCACCTGCTTGATCGACCCCGGAGGAGCCATCGGTCGTTCGTAAGTGATGAACCAGGATGCCATGTTTCCGCTCCTTGTCCCGGCTGTCGGCGCCGGGGCGGCGCGCCGGTCGGAGTGTCCCCGCAGAACGGCGACGATTGCGCCTCCCGCGAGAACGGCCGCAATGACGTGGTTTCGCTTCATCGGTGCGGGGCCCCTCGGCAGGTTCGTCCGGTTCCGCTCCTCTCACGCGGGGATCAGCTTGTATTTCTTGTCCTTCACCCCCTCGAGGAATCTCGTGTGGATGCTCTTGCCGCTGGCCGGATGTCTCTCCCAGTGTGCCTGCATCACCTTCGTTCCCCTCTGCATGACGCTCCCGGGCACGTCGTAGCACTCCCTGATCGTCGAGCCTGTGGCGTACTCATCCTCCATTCCGATCGTATGGCCGAACTCGTGCGCATGCACCACTCCGCCGTTCCCTTCATTCCCGCTGAGTCTTTCATACCAGTTCGAGCTGTCCCACCAGCCCGGATTACCGCCGGCCGACGGCACGCCGGCCGGAGCGCCGGGCCAGAGTTTGACGATGACATGCTGTCCGCCCGACACGAATGAGCACTTGACGCGGACCGGAAAGATACAACATCCTCCGGGGCAGTTGCACGTGTCGCCCCTCTGGCAATTGATCCGGTGCTCCTTCCACTTCCGGTCCCAGGTGCTTTCGATCTCGCTCTTCCACTTCTTCATCGCGCGCTGCAATCTCTTGCCCGTCTTCACGTGACGCTGCGGCGTAATTTTCATTTTGCAGTGGATCTGAAAAACACCCTTCTTGACGCTGATGTCGTAGCCATACTCGCCCGACACGAAGTTCCCCGTCCCCCGGATGACCTTCTTCTTCCCGAACGAAAGACCGAAGATCGTGAATACGGGAACCGTGACTTCCTGGAGTACTTCCGCCCGATTCAGGTTGGCGGGGACGTAGACCCGGTCGTTGAACTCCTGCGGCACCTCGATCTCGAGCTCGTTGGAGGACTCCTTGACGCCCCCTCCGCCGTGCGCCTTCACCTTGAGCTTGGTGGGGTTCTTGTTCCAGGGCCCGTTCCGGGTGATCCAGTCGATCTCGACGGCGTTGCCGCTGACTTTTCCCTTGACCAAATCGTGCATCGCCTTCAATCCGGTCTTGTGGATGACGTGGGCGACGGGCACGCCGTCCGGGTAGTTCTCGGTCTTGGTCCGGATCTTGACCATATCGCCGCATTTCAGCTTGGGGTCGCTCCAGCGGACCTCGACGATCTTCCACTTGTCGTAGTTCAGCGGCTTCGCCGGCCCCGGCTTCGGCGGCTGCATGTTCACGCCCGGGATGGTGTTGACCGGCATGCTCCCGCCGTTCTGCAGCATCATGTCGAGCTGTCGGAAGACGTTCGAGCCGTCCGCCTTCACGTCCATGGAGAAGCTCTGCGGGTTCGCCGATCCCTTGATCTTGTTCGACACTACGCCCATGAGGGAGCCCGCCTCGTCACCGCTGCTCATGGCGTATTTGGAGGTCTTGATCATGATTGGATTCCCGTCTGCCTTGACCGTGCTCGCCGTGTCCGCCGCGTTCGAGGACATGGCGATGTTGGGATAAGGAAGCGGAATCGGGCTCGGGGCGGCGGGGGTCTTGCAGACGTCGGGGAAGGCCTGACTGATCCCGTTGCTGGACTGGTGGACGACCGTCATCATGTTCACGGTCACGGTTGCCGGCATTTCGTTGCCTCTCTTACCGGGACTGCGCCCGATGCTCCGAATAGACGGAGGCGGCCGCCCGCTCACCGCTGTCCGAGGCGTTGCAGATGAGGACCGCGTCCCCGACCGCGTACGATTTCCAGAGCGCGCGCACGGCGATGCAGGCGTGCATGGCGCCCGTGGCGCTGCCGACGTCCCCGAAACAATCCGCCGGATGCCAGAGCCGCCAGGCGGGGGCCAGGCGCGAAAGCGCGGGGCTGCAGGCCATCGCCCATTGGAGAAACCGCCATCGTTCTCCATTGAGGTCATTGATCACCCGGTGAATCCGCAGCGGATCGCAGGGTGTGGCCGCCACCGTCTCGCGCAGCACCGCGGCCGTCGCCCGCCCCGGGGAGCTCGTCTTCCCGTCGGGCGATTCCTTCTCCACCGCCGCGGCGATCGGCGTCACGAGGGCGAGGACCTCCGCGCCGCGCGCCCGGGCTTTGTCCAGCGTCTCCAGGACGACGAAGGCCGCCCCCTCCCCCGGGATCAATCCGGAGGGAGAGTCCGCGACCTTGAGCTTGCGCTCTTGGTTCAGCCAGTCGAGATAAGTCGTCTGGAGGAGGGAATCCACTCCCCCCACCACACACACGTCAAGAGGCCCGCCCGCCAGGTCCCGCATCGCCTGGCGGAGAGCCGTGAGAAACCCGGCGTGCCCAGTCGACAGGAGGCGGATCTCCGACGGCTCCATGGGAAAGAGGGCGTTGTCGCGCAGGTCCTCGCGGAAGGACTCCGCGTTCTCCTCGTCGACCCCCGGCCGCTCGAGGGACGGGGCGGCCAGGTAAACTCCCCAACGTCGCCTCGAGTCGGCGTCGAGCAGGGTGTGGAGCCGCGCCATGAAGATTGCTTCCTGAAGCGGCTCGGCGGTCAGCTCCTCGAACTTCTCGACCCAGTCCCGATCCCCGAGATCGGGCGAAACGGCCGATCCGACGATCGCCAGGACGTCATCTCCGGAGCCGCCGAACGCGGCCCATTCCTGAAAGCGGGTGATGCCGGCCCGGATCGAGGCGCAGCTCTGGACAGAGTCGTGTCCCAAGGAGGTGCGCATGCCGATGCCGGTGATCGCGAAATCGGCCGCTTTGGAGGCGCTCACGCCGCGACCTCTGCCGAGACCTTGATCCATTCCACGTCATAGACCTGGCCGTGCATGGGGGCGCTGCCCCGCCAGGTCATCAGGAGCCGCGCCCTATCGCCGTCGATCACGACCGTGTCCAGCTTGATGTCCAGCGCGCGCGGCTCCTCCATCCCGAGCAGCACCTCGATCTGCAATTTCGGAAGGGGGAAGCTCAGAAGCCCCGACGGTGAGGCGTTTCTGACCTCGACCGGCTCCCCTCCCGCGAGGTAACCGGCGCACACCTGGCCGGTCGGGGCCACCTGCTGAAAGCGCGGGTCGTAGTCGGGCGGAAGGAGCGGCGCTCGATCGTCCATCCAGGCCTGATCGTACGTCCCGGCATATTTCGACCGCGGCTCCCAGTGCGGCGCGATGAAACCAAAACCCGCGGGGGCGGGCCGGTCGGCCGGCTGGCCGATGAGCTGCGCCGGATCCTCCAGGTTCGGAAGGGGGACCCCGACGGTCGGAAGGGCGGATTTTTTCCCGCGGAAACCGACACCGACCGGGTTGCGGCGCTCGGATTCCCGGACCGTCGCATCCGTGCCGCCGAAGGACCGTTCGTAGACCAGCGGCACCCGCTCGAACGGGGCCGGCTCGCTGGCGCGCGGCGACACGAGTCCCCTCTCCCAGCGCCGGTCGCCGAACACCCGCACGGTCTTCGCGACCTTGCCGACCTTGAGCACGACGTCCAGCCGTGTGCAAGGCCTCCCGCCCGGCGCGTGGGCGCTGCCGATCAGGACGACGTCGGTGGACGGTTTGAAGAGGACCCCATCGCCCGCGTGGCGGATGCTCGACTGTCCCGGCTCGCCGTGATAATCGTCCGCGAGGACGATCCCATCCTGCTCTTCGGCAAGACTCACCTTCCCTGGGGTGATGTCGAAGGAGGCCTTCACGACGACGAGGAGGGTTTCCTCCCCCCTCGTGTCGAGCACCAGGAGAGGAAGGGCCGGAGCGCGGCTGCTGTTGATCAGCTCCATTCAGTTGATGTTCACCGCCGCGCCGCGGATCTTGTTCACGCGCCGAGCCCGCGACAGCAGATTATTGCCGGTCAGGACGATGTCGCCCTTCTCGGTGATCATGATCCGGCTCTCGCCCACGCGGATCTCCAGGGACGTGCCCGCCTCGATGAGCAGCCGATCCGCGGCGATGCGGCGAATTGACTCCGTCTTCGCGGGTGCCGGAGACGGCGTCCAGGACTCCACGCGGCCGAGAACGCACCCCCGCTCCGCGGGCGCGCCGGGAAGCGCCACCATCACCTCATCGCCGACCCGCAGCGGCTCCGATTCCCCCCCGCCCCCGAGAACGTCGCAGGCCAGCGGCTCTTCCTCCTCGACCGAGACCCACGCCGCGTCCGGGCCCAGCCGAACCACGCGGCCGCGCCCCAGGCCCCGGACCGTGACGGGCATTTCCGATGTCAGTCTCATCTCGAACCTCTTCAATTGGACTCGACTTTCGAGCCCTTGATCGATATCGCGCCGTCCGCCTTGAGATTGATCTTGCTCCCCTTCAATTGAATCGCGCCGTCGCTCTTCATGATCAGCTCGGCCCCCCCGACCTTGAACACGATCTCCTTCCCCGCGGAGAGAGAGAAGCTCTGCCCCACGTCCAGCACCTGGCTCTTCGTGACCTGGTACTGGGCATTGGCCCCAACCTGGTGCGAAAGGTCCTTGCCGATCGCCACCGATCGGGAGTCCCCCACGGAGACCTTGTCCTCCTTGGAGATATTGAGGGTGCGGTTCTCGCCGACCTTCAGGCTCTCGTCCTTCGCGACCGTCATCGTGCGGGCCCCGTCGACCTGGATCGTCTCGTCTTTGGCGACCGTTTCGGCGCGGGCCCCGTCGACGGTGATGGTCTCGTTCTTGGCGACCTTCTCCGTCCGGTTCCCGTCGATGGTGACCGACTCGTCCTTGGCGACCGTGACGGTCCGGTTCCCGCCGATGGTGTCGCCCTCGTCGTTCTCCACATCGATATGGAGGTCCTTCTGCGCGTGGATGAAGATCTCCTCGCTCCCCTTGGCGTCCTCGAAGCGCAGCTCGTTGGAGCCGTCGCCGCCCTTGGAAGAGTTGCTCTTGATGGTCGACTTGGTCTTCTCGCCGGGCAGGCTGTAGGGCGGTGGGTTGTCGGCATGGTAGACGGAGCCGGTGACGAGCGGCTGGTCCGGGTCGCCGTCCATGAATTCCACCACCACCTCCCAGCCGATGCGCGGGATGAACATCGAGCCCCACTTGGGGCCGGCCCAGGGCTGGGCGACGCGGATCCAGCAGGAGGAGTTCTCGTCCTTCTTCCCTTCCCTGTCCCAGTGGAACTGCACCTTGATCCGCCCGTGCTCGTCGGTGTGGATCTCCTCGCCCGAGGGGCCGACGACGACGGCGGTCTGCGCCCCCTGGGCCATGGGGCGGGGCGTGATGCGCGGCGGGCGGTACGGGACGTCGGCCGGGATGCAGGTGAAGGAGCTCGAGTACGAGCTGGCGGACCCGGCCCCTTCCCTTCCGAGGGCCTGGGGCTGCGAGCCGTGGTGCTGCGCGCCGACGATGAGATACTTGCCGTTGTAGTCCTTGCGCGGGTGGCCGCCGATCTCGAAGGTGTGCCCCGGCGTGAGGCGGGCGCAGTTGGTCTCGCCGGTCCCCTGGCGCCGCATGGCCCGCAGCTCTTGAAGCCGGATCTTCGCCAGGGCCGTCCCTTCCGACGCGCTGTCGTACTCGCCGGGAAAGTCGAACACCTCGGTCGTGAGCCCGGGCTTGTCCTTGGCGCTGCCGCTCAGATCGACCGCGGGTGTCTTGAAGTTGTAGTCCTTGAGGGCGAAGGCGTCGGGGCGGACCTCCTCGGAGAGGCTGTAGCGCGTGACCGTCTCCTCGCTCGCCGCCATGCCGCCCGCGACGCGGAACGGAAGTTTCGTGACGTCGGGTGCGACCGGATGATCGGACGGGTCGTCGCCGATGCGCAGGACCGCGCCCGAGGCGGTGTGCTTGAAGAAATAGAAGATCCCCTCCTGCTCCATCAGCCTGGAGACGAACGCCAGGTCGCTCTCCCGGTACTGCACGCAGTACTCCCACTTCGGATGGTCGCCGTGCACCGAGAGCTCGACCTCGCTTGTGGGAATTCCGGCGTCCTTGAGGACCTTCTTGACGATTTCGGGGACGCTCATGTCCTGGAAGATGCGGCTGGTCTGGCGCAGGCCGAGGACCCACAACGAGGGCACGAGGGTGAGGCGGTAGCGCGACAGGTCCTCGTTGCGGCCGACCTCCTCGATCCGCGACACGAGCCCGTGGACGTGGCGGTCGGCGTCGAGGCCCTTGATCGTCAGGTGCCCCTTCTTCCCCAGGACCGACTGGTAGTCGAGATCGTGGTCGGGGGAGGCCAGCTCGAATTCGAAGCGGAACAGGCCTGAGATCGCCTCGGTGCCCGCCACCGAGACCACCTTGAAGGTGTCCTTGGCCTGGCCCTGCACCTCGAACAGCAGGAACGTCTCGACGGCGGTCATCTCGGCCATGTTCGGACCTCCTGATTACGCCTCCGCGGGCCGCCCGGGCTCGACCACGGGCACGTTCGGTGGCATGGGCAAGGGCTCCTTGGAAGCCCCCCCGCGCGCGGCGGCTGTCGCCACGGCCCCGCCTTCCCAATTGAGATCGAAGCTTCCGTCGGGCGCGATTCCAAGGCTCAACTTGCGCGGCATTTCGCCTGCGGTCAGGCGCAGCAGGATCTCGGTGGAGATGCGCGGCAGCAGGGTCGCCTGCACCACGTGGTCCACGTTGCGCGCCCCGGTGTCCACCTCGGTGCAGCGCGAGGCGATCTGGTCGACGACCTTCGCGTCGTAGGCGAAGGCGATGCCGTGGGCCTCCTGGAGACGCTTCCCCACCCGATCGAGCTTGAGCCTGATGATCTCCTTCATCACCTCGGGGCCGATGGTCAGGAACGGGACGACCGTCCAGCGGGCGTTGAGCGCCGGCTTGAAGTGCTGCACGAGGGCCGGCTTCACACCGGCGGTCAGCTCGGCCACATCGGGCGGCACGGGGGTCGAGCACATCCGGGTGATGACGTCGGTTCCCAGGTTGCTGGTCAGGACGATGATCGTGTTCTTGAAATCGATGTCGCGGCCGGTTCCGTCGGTCAGAGTTCCCTTGTCGAACACCTGGTAGAACAGGTTCATGACGTCGGGATGGGCCTTCTCCACCTCGTCGAGAAGGACGACGCTGTACGGGCGCTGGCGGACCGGCTCGGTCAGAACGCCGCCCTCGCCGTACCCGACGTACCCCGGCGGCGACCCCTTGAGCAACGAGACCGTGTGTTTTTCCTGGTACTCCGACATGTTGACGGAGGTCAGGAAACGCTCGCCTCCGAACAGCAGGTCGGCGATCCCGAGGGCGGTCTCGGTCTTGCCCACGCCGCTGGGGCCGACGAACATGAAAACGCCCATCGGCGCCGACGGGTTGGCGATGCCGGCCTTGGAGGCGCGCAGGGCGCGGCCGACGGCCGCGAGCGCGTGGTCCTGGCCCCTGATCCGGGACCGCAGGCGGGTCTCGAACTCGAGGATGGTCTTCGCCTGGTCGCGGACCATGTTCCCGAGCGGGATGCCGGTCCAGTCGGAGACCGTCTTCGCGACGGTGTCGGGCTCGACTTCGAGCGGGACATAGGTCTGGCCGTCGCGCGCCGCCTCCAGGGCCGCGGTCGCGTCCTTCAGCTCTGAGCGCAGCGACGCCTCCTCCGGGTTCGCGGCCAGCCGGCCGCGGATCTCCAGCACCCGGCGGGCCGCGTCGCGCTCCCGGCTCCAGGCCGCCTCGACACCGGCGGCCTCGTCGGTGATCTTCCCGAGCTCGGTGTGAAGCCTTTCGAGACGCTCGCCCTCGCCCTTGCCGCCGGTCGCGGCGTCGCGCTTCAGGGCGTCGCGCTCGCGCTCCAGCGCCTCGCGGCGCTTGACGAGGTCCTCCAGGCGCGCCGGCCGCGCCGCCTGGGCGACCTTGACGCGCGCCGCGCAGGTGTCGAGCAGATCGACCGCCTTGTCCGGCAGCTGCCGGCCCGCGATGTAGCGGTTCGAGAAGCGGACCGCCGCCACGACACCGTCGTCCCTTATGGTCACCTTGTGCGAGGCCTCGTAGCTGGACTTGAGGCCGCGCAGCATGATGATGGCGTCCTCCTCACCCGGCTCGTCGAGCTTGACCGGCTGGAACCGGCGGGACAGCGCGGCGTCGGTCTCGAAATACTTCTTGTACTCGGCCCAGGTGGTCGCGGCGATCGTCCTGAGCTCCCCGCGCGCCAGCGCCGGCTTCAGCAGATTGGCGGCGTCGCTCCCGCCCTGCGCCCCGCCCGCGCCGATCAGGGTGTGGGCCTCGTCGATGAACAGGATGACCGGGATCTCCGACGCCTTGACCTCGTCGATCACCGACTTGAGTCGGTTCTCGAACTCGCCGCGCACGCCGGCGCCGGCCTGCAAGAGACCGAGGTCGAGCGCCAGGATCTCCACCCCCTGGAGGACCTCCGGAACGTCCCCCTGCACGATGCGCAGGGCGAGACCCTCGACGACCGCCGTCTTGCCCACGCCCGCCTCCCCCACCACGATCGGATTGTTCTTGCGGCGGCGGCCCAGGATGTCGACCATCTGACGGATCTCGCGGTCGCGGCCGAATACGGGGTCGATCTTCCCGGCGCGCGCCTGGGCCGTGAAGTCCACGGTGAAGCGGGCCAAAGCCGAGTCGCCCGAGCGCCCGTGGGCCGCCGCTCCTGCCCCGCCCCGGGCGCCGGCGGACGCGGCGGTTGCGCCCGCGCCCATGGTCTGCTCCGACGACCCGGAGACGATCGCGTCGAACTCCTTGCGCAGGGCGTCGCGACTGAGGGTCGAGAACAGGTCCAGGTAGTCCTGCGAGAAGAACCGTTCGGGGTTGGCGGCCACCGCCAGCATGAGGCCGCCGGATCGCACTTCGCTCTGGCCCAGATCGACCGACGAATGCAGCCAGCCCGCCTGGATCCAGTCCAAAAGCTTCGGAGAGAAGGCCGGCTTCCCGGGGTTCCCGCCCCGCATCGATTCCAGGGTGCGGGTCACGAGCCTGCGGGCGCGGGTCTCGTCGATCTCGAAGCGGCGCAGGATGCGCGGAACGTCGCTGGCCTGATCATCGAGGAGCGCCGCGAACAGATGGTCGGGCCCCAGCTCGTAGTGCGACCGGGCGCTGCTCGAGCCGACGGCCGTGTTCAGGGCCCGGCCCGTCACCTTGTTCACTTTTTTCATGAGGGACCGGAGATCGACGTCGAGACTCATGCTGCTCTCTCCTCAGGGTGCGTCACGTTGGGCGCCGGGTGGCCCGGGTAGAACACCCAGGCGTCGTTGGGATCCTCGGCGCAGAGCCAGGTATCGATCCCCAGCCTCGGCCCTTCCGGATCGTTCGCCAGGCGGAACGGAGGTCTTTCCGCCGCGAGCATTCCGAGGACCATGTCGTATTCCAGCGGATCGAGCAGGAAGAGGCGCACGAGGGCGAACACGAGATCGCGCCCGTCGCCGCCGGGCGCCAGCGACAGGTAGGACGCCCGGTCGAGCGGGCCGATCCTGAGCCGGAACTTGCCGGCCAGGTCCTCTATGTGCTCTCCGGCGCTGAAGTCCTCTCCCAGGGTGCAGCACGCAACCCCGAGGCGGGCGCGCTGGTCGGACGGGATGGCCACGGACCGGGGCGCGTACGGCCCCACCTCGACGCGCGGGCCGCCCAGGAAATCCGACACCATCTTCGCAAGGCCCTCGGCGCTCTTGGATCGCCGCGCCAAGAACGGCGCGTAGCGCAGGAGCGCGCGCGGGGCGGGAAACGCCGCCTGCCGCGCCCCATCCTCCCCCAGCCCGATGATGCAGAAGACCATCCAGGTCAGGCGATCGACCGCATCGGCCCGGAACCCCACGTGCGGCCGGCTGCGCGCCCAGGCCCGGTACAGGAGCGACAGGATCCGGTGATGGAACAGGTCGAGGAGATCCCGGACAGGGTCCTTCTCGAGCGCTCGCTGCAGCAGCTCTTCCGTGTAGATCTCCGGCATCGGCGAGCGGCTGCCGAACAGCCCCATCAGGTTCTGCGTGACCTCGTAGCGGGGGCCTTCGCCGTCCGCGACGGGGATCGACCGGATGGAGGTGACGGCGTTGCGCGGCATCGTCAGGCTGAGCTCCACGCGCAGCCGCAGCACCTCGTCCCTGGCCGGACCCGGGCCCCCCACGGGGGCGGCCTCCGGGTGGCAGAGCTGCAGGAGCTGCACCGCCCTGAAGAAGGTGAAGCGGTGCCCTTCCTCCAGAAGCTTCCGGATTATTGCAGGATCTGTGTCCCGTGCCTCGGCGGCCACCTGAAGACCTCTCCCGAATCGAGCCCTCTCACAAGTAAACGCGTGTGCGAGTTGAGGCTCGCGAACATGGAGAAAAAGACGTCCAGAACGCTTCCGAAGAGCTGCACGTCGCCCGCGTCGCCGAACTGCCTGTCCCGCAGGCCGATCTCGATCGCCTGCCCGCGCACCGGGTGACCCTTGAGCAGCCACTCGTCCGGTCGCGCGTCCGCCGACTCGATGGCGGCGAGCCTTTGCTCGAGCCTCCGCGCCGCCCCCGCGTCCTGCAGGCTGCGCACGTCGTACAGCTTCAGGAGCGCGCGCAGGGTGTCGAGGCTGGCGAGCGGCAGGAAATTCAGAGCCATGTGGGTGACGAGGCGCCAGGATAAGTCGCCCGCGAGCGGTGCCGCGATCGGCTGCGTGAACCGCGTGATGTCCTTGACCACGAGCCCCGCGGGGGTCGACGTGGTCCGGTCGCGCAGGTCGCCGGGCGCCAGGCTCTCCGGGAGACGGCGGTTGGAGCACAACAGGCGCACGCGGATGGTCTCGGCGGTCGGGATCGCCTGGGCCTCGGCCGGGTCGACGAAGCTCATCCAGGTCTCCGAGCCGTCACCCACCAAAGCCGGCCGCAGGCGCACCTTGTAGAAGACCCTCTTCCGGTCGTCCGCCGAGGGTCTCGGCGCGAAGGAGTAGAACGGCTGGAACACGCGCTCCTCCCCGCTCCCGGGAACGAATCCGGCCACCCGGGTGATCGCCACGACCTCCATGTGCTCCGGGTCGTCC
>QHXX01000139.1 GCA_003223135.1 Acidobacteriota bacterium
TCTCCCGGCTACGGTGTAGTGGTCCACCGATTTTTATGGGGCGGTTCCCTTCCCGAAGACCTCACCCTATTATAAAGATATGCTGTCTGCCACCTCTTCAGCGCAGCGCTTTTCCGGGAGACGCCTCACGCCCCCAAATGCCCTGTCCTATTTCCTCTCTGGGCATCGGAGTTCGAACATTCTGATCACCTGGGCTCCCACGTATACCCCAGGTTCGAACCAATTCGAGTTCGAACGTTGATCCACGTGTGCATGCACCCACACCGTAGGTTCGAACCACCTCGGAGTTCGAACGTTTCGATCACGTGGGGACGCTGGGATCGGTACAGCGAGACGGGGTCGTTCAAGCCAGGCGACTGTTCAGACGTCAGCCGCAATGCGTCGTATCCCTTGACCTGACCCCGAGTCCCGATTCTGGGACCGTTGGGTGTCAGGAGCGGACG
Source organism: Acidobacteriota bacterium (assembly GCA_003223135.1). Classification (GTDB taxonomy): domain Bacteria; phylum Acidobacteriota; class Polarisedimenticolia; order Gp22-AA2; family Gp22-AA2; genus Gp22-AA3. The sequence continues at coordinate 444 of QHXX01000139.1, forward strand.
GGCGGCTGCTGTCATGGAGAGCCTGGTCCTTGGCTCAACACCTTGCCATGCAGCGAGATGTGGCCAGCGGCAGAGCCTGGCACGATATCTGCTTTCCGGTGAGCAGAGTCAAATGCCATGAACAAGACTTCAGGCGGGTGGACAGGGCAGCGCATCGAAGGTTGGGCGGTCGGCCTCGCTCAGGACATACGCCGGCTCGCCATCCTCAGTGACGTCCGCTTCGCCTTCAAGTCGCTGTGTCGCACTCCCGCCTTCACCCTCATCGCCGTCATCACGCTCGGACTCGGCATCGGCGCCAACACGTCGATGTTCAGCATACTCAATGGATACATGCTGCGACCGGCACCGTATCCCGACAGAGATCACCTGGACCGCATCTTTCGCAGCACTCCCCAGGATTCCCGCGGAGGGTTCTCGCCCGCCGATTACCTCGATCTGAAGTCCGAGATGAACGGCTACGGCGAGATCGCCACCTACGGCAGTTCGGAGATGAGCCTCTCCGAGCCCGGTAAACCCGCCCAGACGGCCGAAGGCCTGCGCGTCTCCGCCAATCTTTTTTCCATCCTCGGCACCAGGCCTCAACTCGGCCGCAGCTTCCGTCCCGACGAGGAAATCCTGGGCAACCACCACCTCCTCATCCTCAGTCACCGCTACTGGCAGGATCACTTCGGAGGTGACGGCCAGGTCATCGGCCGCACCGTTCGCGTCGACGGCGAACCCCACGAAATCGTCGGCGTGCTCCCCGCCACTTTCAGCGACTGGCGCCATCTGAGCTGGGTCGACGTCTTCCGGCCGATCGGTCTCGACCAAAAGGAAACCCGCGACCGTAACTCCACCTGGCTCCGCCTCGTCGGGCGTCGCTCCCCCACCCTCACCCGCGCCCAGGGCGAAGGCTTCATCGCCAACTTCGGTCGCCGGCTGGCTCGCGACTTCCCGGCCGCCAACGCCGAAAACACCTGGCGCACGGTCCCGATCGACGACAGCTTTCTGCCGCAGGACGGCCGAAACGTTCTCATCATGCTGATCGGTCTCTCCGGCTTCGTGCTTCTCATCGCCTGCTCGAACCTGGCGAACCTGCTCCTCGCCCGCACGATGGCCCGCGCTCGCGAGTTCGCCGTGCGCTCCGCCCTCGGAGCCTCCCGCTCCCAGATGTTGCGCCCCCTGTTCGTCGAGTCCCTCCTGCTGGCTTTCGCCGGCGGCATCTTCAGCATTTTCGTGGCCATGTGGACCTTCGACTGGCTCGCTGTTCTGAGCGCAGGGGACAATGGTGTCGGCGCCGTTCTCGCGTTCGACTGGCGCGTGCTCGGCTGGGCGTTCGTCGCCTGTCTCTTCACGGCCCTCGCCTTCGGTGTTGCCCCCGCACTGTTCATCGGCCGGCTCGACCTGAACAACGCCCTGAAGAGCGGTTCGCGCGGCACCACCGGGGATCGCGGCCATCGACGCTTCCGCCACGTCCTCATTGTCGGCCAATTCGCCCTCGCCATGGTCCTGCTCGCGGGCGCGGCCCTCTTCGAGCGCGGACTCCACGAATTGAACAACCGCCGGTACGGCTGGGAATCCGACCACCTCGTCACCGGAACCATGGTCCTCCCGACCACCACCTACCCGGGCGACAAGGAAATCACGGACTTCCAACGCCTCGCCCTGGAACGTCTCGAAGCGCTGCCGGGCGTCGTATCCGCCAGCATGTCCTATTCGATGCCCTTCTTCGGTCTGTCCGAGCCCCGCAAGTACCTGGTCGCAGGTCGCGAGACTCCCGAGCCCGGCCATGAGCCCGCCGCCCTCATCAACGGCGTCAGTCCCCACTACTTTGAAACCGTCGGCACCCGCCTGCTCAGCGGACGCGCCTTCAACGCCGGCGACACCCTCACCTCCCCTAAAGTCTTCATCATCAACCAGGCCATGGCCCGTGGTCTCTTCGCCGGCGAGAGTCCTCTCGGTCGGCGCATTGCCCAGGCCGGTGGAAAAACCATCGAATGGGGAGAGATCGTCGGCGTCGTCGGCGACGTCCAATCGGTCTACTCCGATCGGACCGCGGTGACGACCTACCAGCTCTACCAGCCGATGGCCCAGGAACCCCGGCCCCTCGACGAAATCGCCGTGCGCACTGCTGGAATCGCGCCGTCCGTCCTCGTGGACGGTATTCGCACCACCATGATGTCGCTCGACCAGGACCTGCCGGTGCGCAAACTCCAGCCCGCCGAAACCACGATCACCAGGGCTAACTACCAGGAGGGCGTCCTCGGCATCATGCTTTCCTCGCTGGCCGCCCTCGGGCTCGGTCTGGCCTCCCTGGGCGTCTACGGCGTCATCGCCCGCACCGTGGCCCAGCGCACCGGCGAATTCGGCATCCGCCTCGCGCTGGGTGCCCAGGCCGGAGACATCACCCGCCTCGTCCTCACGTCCGGTACGAAGCTCGCGCTCATCGGCTCCGCCATCGGTCTGCTCGGCGCCTTCGGCGTATCCCGACTCATCATGGCGAGCTTCCCCGGCATGCAGACCGACAGTGTTCCCGTCTTGATCGCCGCCACCATCCTCCTCATCGCGATCGCCCAGATCGCCTGCTACCTCCCCGCGAGATACGCCTCGAGAATCAGCCCCACCGAAGCGCTGCGGGCCGAATAGAGCTGTCCCTCAAGCCTGCGTCCTCCTACTGCAGCTGGTTGTGCCCCCACCGGGACTCCGCTCCGGGTCGGCTCTCGACCTGTTAAGGAGGCAGTCCCTCTTGGTTGTTAACCCCAGGTATGCCAGGGTTGACAGCCAGAAAGAACTCCCGGCTTCCGCCTCTGCGGACTGTCAACCGGGAGGTTGGCCGGCCCCCGCCTGCCTCGGCCTGCCCGTTCACAATATTCTTATGGTTGATCCGTCTTAGCTGGAGAAGGGAGAGCCCGTTGGGTGCCCAGCCGAGCAGCACCGGTGAAACCTTGTCGGTCGAGACCGCCTTCAAGAAAGAGAGAGGGCGCCTCCTCGGGTTCATCCGGAGGCGCATCGACGACGCGAGCGAGGCCGAGGATCTTCTTCAAGAGGTCTTCTACCAGCTTCTGACGAGCGATAGAGTCACCGAACCGATCGAAAATCTCGCCGCGTGGCTCTTCACGGTGACGCGAAACAAGGTCACGGACTGGTATCGCAAGAGACGGCCAGCCCGGCCCCCGCGGGGGACAGGTGACAAGGAGGAATCGCCGGATCACAACGTTGCCGACCCTGCGGATGGTCCGGGCTACGCCTACTGGCGCTCGTTGTTCTGGTCTGAGCTCGGGGATGCCCTCGAGGAACTCCCAGAAGAACAAAGAGACGTTTTCGTAGCGCACGAACTGGAAGGACTGACCTTCAAGGAGATCGCCGAGAGGACCGGTGAGCCGATCAATACGTTGCTCTCGAGAAAACGATACGCGGTGCTGTTCCTGAGAGAGCGACTCCAGGAAGTGTACGCCGAGCTGAATGTCGCCAGAAAGGATGGATCATGACGAAGTTTCGAGGTCGTATGATCGTGGAGAAGCTCCAGTCCATGAGCCCCGAGGAGCGCGAGCGCTTCCGCGAGGCATTCGGGCGGCGATGGGGATGTGGCCCGGACGTGTCGGTCGAGGAAAAGTCCCCCGGTCGGGAGAGCGGTTAGGCCTCACGTGAAGCCGCTCCCCGCCACCGGAGGAGCCCGCGTCGACGATACATATCGCGGATACGGGTGGCTGCGTTTTTCTGATTGGCGGAGCGTGCCCTTGAGCGTATATTCATCGCACGAAAGTCTTCCGAAACGGAACAAGGCGAATCAACCGATAGGCGCTCGTGACGGGCTCGCGGGGGAGGAAAGCCATGAAGTGTGTCCCAGCCATCGCTCTGGCCCTCGTCATTCTGCCCGCTGCGCCTATCCTGGCCGATGAGGCCCGCATCCCGATCTTCCAGCCGACGACCATCACGCAGCCGGGTTATTACATCCTTACCAGAGACCTCTCCCCGGCCAGCGGGACCGCCATCACGATCCAGTCAGACGGCGTGACGGTCGACCTGAACGGTCGAGCGATCAACAATGCCCCGTCGCAGGCGGCTATCGTGGTCAACGGAGGATTCCAGAATATCACCATCCGGAACGGCCGCTTGTTGGGTGGGGACTTTGGCGTCAACGCGGTCGCGAGCGCCCCGGGGACGGTGAACCTGCGCGTCGAGCGCGTCGAGACCAGGAACACCGCCTTCGTCGGCGTGCAAGTGTTCGGCGCGGGGATCGTTCAGGTGATCTCCTGCCGAATCACCGATTCGGGCGGCGACGCGACCTTCATCCAGGCACAGACCGGCGGGACGGCGTTCACCGGACAGTTCATCGACAACGTGATCGACAACGTGGGCCGGTTCGGAATCGACGTGGGGGGCGGCCGAGGCGTGGAGGTGCGGGGGAACGTCATCACGCGCTTCGGCACGACGACGCCGCGCGTCTTCGGGCTCATCCTCGGCTCCGGGTTCGGCGGCGGAGGTGGGAACATGGTGGAAGGCAATGTCGTCCGCGGAAGCGACGATGACATCGGGATCCTTGTCGACGTCCCGAACAACCTGATCACGAACAACGTCGTCTCCGACATGGGCTCCACCGGAATCGGAATCCTTATCGAGGCAGATGGGAATCGAATCGTCGGCAACGTGGTCAGCACCAGCAACGTTGGAATCTCCGCGGTTGGAACCGGCTACCACAACCATTTCGAGCGCAACTACGTCGAGGCGAACAGGTCCGACGGGCTTTCGATCTCAACCGGCTACAACCTGGTCGACAGCAACGTCAGCGAGAGCAACGGCGCGTTCGGGCTCAACTTCGTGAGCGGCCCGCATGCGAGATGAAAACAATCGCACCTCCCACCCGAGAAAGGCCAGGGCGCTGAGACGAAGGATGCCTTGCCTCGCGGCCGCGGCTCTCACGCTCACCGCGACGGTCTCCTCCGTCCGGGCCGTGTCCTACTATCTGGCCGTCGACGTGCCGGCGACGCTTGGCGGTGTGGACTACACGCCTGCCCAGATTCTGCGGAGCGACGGCGCGACCTACAGTCTCGCCATTGGTCTGCCGGGCGGCGACGCTCAGTTCGGGGCCCTGCACCGTCGCTCCGATGGCGTGTGGCTTCTGGTTTCGTCGACCCCCTTCCTCCTGGGCGTCACGCCCGTCCAGGCCCACGACGTCGTCTCCACGCCTGACGGGGTGACCTTCTCGGTCTTCTTCGACGGGACCGCTGCCGGGATCCCCGGCTATGCAGGGATCGACTCGCTGTTCCTGGACTCCGGCGGCGCCCTCGTGCTCTCCTTCGACGTTCCGGTGAACCTGGGTGGGACCGAGTACAGTCAGTCGGACCTGGTGCGTTATTCGGGCGGCGCGTTTTCGGTTTTCTGGGATGCCGAAGCGGCGGGAGTTCCGGCCGACGCGAATGTGGTGGGGGCGGACCGGGACAGCGGCGGGAGCCTGGTGGTCAGCTTCGACGTGCCAACCAACCTGGGAGGCACCGACTACCTGCCGGGACAGTTGGTGCGCTGGAAAGGGGGGACGACCTTCAGCAACTACTTCGCCGATCCGTCCTGGCCCGCCTACGCGCAACTCCGTGGCTTCGGGTTCGTGCCGGCCTCCGGCGCGGTGCCGGACGGGAGTGGGGCGACCACGCCTCTGGCGGTCAGCCTGGGCGGGGGGAACCTCACGCTGTCCTGGGGAACCTCCTGCGCGACGGCCGACACCGACTACGAGGTCTACGAGGGGATTTTGGGGCAACCGTTTGTCTACAACCACAACGAGAAACTCTGCACGACGGGAGCGGCGACCACGGCGACATTCGCGACGCCGGCGGGCAGTACCTATTACCTGGTGGTGCCGAAGAATGCGGTGAGCGAGGGGTCCTACGGGCAGGCCAGCGGCGGTACGCAGATTCCGCAGGGGACAACTGCCTGCCTCCCCCAGCAAATCGCCTCGGCCTGTCCGTAGCCGGGTAAATTAGTTATACAACTCCACAACACATCGAGCAGTCGTCGGGACAGCGGGAAAACCAATGGTGGTTGATCGCATGTTGTACTTAAATCCCGCCGGTCGATTTGAATAGATATGGGTCGTGTCGCTGCATGAGGCCGCTGTACCGGCGATTGTACAAGTTAGCAAGGTATCATCTTGGTTCTCTCGAACGGTCAATACATAACTTGCGCTTCCGCCCGGAGGCACCGTGGCATCGCACCGCAGATTCTTGATCGTTCGTACTCCGCTGTGCGGAATAGTGGTCTGCGTATCAATTTCTTGACTGGACGCGACGGCCGTCGCTATTCCAAACGCCAACGCGCCCCCATCCGTTGTTGGCAAGGTGGTTGTGCCTGTCCCGCCAGCCCACATGGATTTCTCTTGCATCCGAATTGCCGGGGCGGGAGAACCGTTTAATGTCACGAATGCTCCATCATATCGCCAGTTCAGCTTGTTTTCCGCAGAGTCCGTGATGATCACCGTCGCCAAGCCATCGTGAGCCATGCCATCGACGAAATTGGGCGAACCCGTGCCCGTGGAATCTACGTCGGTGACATTGCTTTCCGCGTACAATCCGTGAACCTGACTGACCGACCCTCCGGTAAACTTCACCGCTATTGAGCCTGCGCCGGCACCTGTAACGTACACATCGTAAAAATTATTGGCAGAGCCACTGTTGATATCCAAACCAATGGTACCAGTGTCGTTCCATGTACCCGCTCGTCGATCGCACACCACGCGATAGAAGGAATTGGAATTTACCGAAAAGGCAGGATCAAGCTTGATACACGTTTTAGTGTCATTTGCGCTCAGGTGCACGCCGGTGTTAAAGAATGTCCCGCCACCTCCAGAGGTGCGCGCGAAAAAATAACCAACTTCTTTGTACCAAACATCCAGATCAACGAAGTAGCCGTGGTAGAACTCAGTAAAATCCCAACCGGGTGTCGTGCTTGCGCCTGTATTGTTGTCTCGACAACCTATTCCCGAGATTTGAGCATCGAACACCGTCCGCGTAGACACATCCTTCGAAAGACACGATGTAGTCGCGTTGTGAAGGATGGATTTTTGGGAGCCATCTCCTTTAAGACAGGGGGCGGTGCCGACAGTTAATGTGCTGGTGGTTCTATAAGTCGCAGCAGGGAAATAGACGCATCGACCTGACCCGGCAGCATCAATTGCACTTTGTATGGATGCGGTATCATCGGTGACATCATCACCAACGGCACCATAAGCCTTCACATTGATAAGTCCGCATGGGGCGAACTCCGTTGAGTCATGCCCATCCAGTTTATCGGCGTTGACGTTCGTCAGTCCCGATCCGCTGCCGGTGAAGCTGTTGGAGGTGTTCTGGAAGATCACCGCGGCCGAGTAGGTTCCCGCCAGCCGTCCGTCCGGCACCGTTCCGGAAGCGAGACCGCTCGCGTTCAGACCGGTCAAGCCCGACCCGTCTCCCGAGAAGGTCCCGCCGCGGCTCACCGAGGCGACCCCAGTCCCGCCGCTGTCCTGCCATTCCTGAAGGTTGGCAGTCTGACCGACGACAGCTCGTACGACGAGCCCCTTCGTTGCCGCCCCTCCGGTCTGGAGCGTCTGCGGCCCCGTCGTGAAGATGTTAGCGGCGCCGAGCTGGGCGAAAGCCTCCGAGCTTCTCCCGCCCAGGTTGGCGGAGTTCAGGGAGTAG
>QHXX01000140.1 GCA_003223135.1 Acidobacteriota bacterium
TCCCCTGGTGGATGTGGAGAATTACCTCCGCATTCGCTTCGAGGAGGACGCGAAGAAGAAGCAGGTCATCATTCGGGATCCACACCGCTCGCAGCGTGCGCCCGGGCTCTACGAAAGCAGCCGGGTCAAAAGCGTGCTGCCGGCGCAGGACTGGCCGGAAGAGCCGATCACTCTCAACTATTACCGGACGCGCGCGAAATCGATCCCGATCGACAGTCTCGACGATCTGAGATCGGCGCTCAAGCGCGCTTATCTCGGCGGGCGGGTCGCCGCGACCTTCGAGATCGATAACCCCTCGGCCCCCGTCGCGTCTGTGGCGTTTGATGAGCTCTGGCCGATCATTCTCTGAGACGGTCTCCCGGGCCGGGCGGACCACCCGCACCTTTGTGTGGACCGTGATCGCGCTCCTGGCCGCTGCTCTCCTCGTGCCGGGCAGGTTCGGGTTGGCGCAGCAGGCTCTCCCGCCCCCACCCGAGAGTCTGGAAGCGACTCCGACGCCGACACCCGCGACAGTCGGGCATTCGGCCGGGGCGAGGGCGCTTACCTGCCCGCGCTGCGGCTATCGATGTGATCCTGGCTGGCATTATTGCTCGGCCTGCGGGTGGAACCTGACCACCCTCGTGGGCGAGGCGGAGGAGACCCGGCTGCAGGCGATCGCGCGCGCCTCGATCGGCGTCATCGTGGGTGGCCGCAGGAACCGTTTCGCCACCGCCTTTCCGTTCGGAGGGCCGGGGCTTCTGGTGACCAACGCGCGCTTCCTGATCGGTGCGGATGAATCCAGCTTGAGGGTCCGCACGTTCAACAACCGCGAGTACCCCGCCTCGATCGTGGGCTACGACCTGCCCTCCGGAGTGGGCGTCGTCAAAGCAGAGATCCCGGGCGTTCCTGCGTTCGAGATCGCACCCGTGCCTCCCGCACCGCCGGAGCCGTCCTGGGCGATCTGTTACCCGATCGCCTTTGAGGACGACGTGGTGCACTACCTGCCGGTGTCCCTCCACCGCGGGCGCCTGACCGCCACCGGACAGTCCGGCACCTTTTTCGTGTCGTTTGAAAACCTGCTGCGGACCGACCATGCGATCGAGGACGGCTGCAGCGGCGGACCGCTGGTCGATTCGCGGGGACGGATCGCGGGGATGATTCTGGGAAGCCCCGACGACGGCATCACGTACGCATTGCCGCTGGAGGGACTCCAGTCGATCGTCGCCTCCCTGTCGCTTCGACAGCGGCCGAAGCGGCCGTTCTTCGGAATGGCGCTGGTCACCCCTGACGAGAGGCGGCGAGCGAAGTTCGGAATCGACTCCGTCGCGGTCCAGCCGATGGTCGCCTACCTGGTTCCGGGATCGCCCGCGGTGCAGGCGGGCCTCCAGCCCGGAGATCTCCTCCTGGCCGTCGGAACCGACAAGATCGCCACCGTGTGGGAAGCGGGGAACCCGGCGCGCAACAAGGTCTCGTCGTCACCGACCTGGTGCGCGGTGGCAGGGGCGAGAAGGATCACTTCAAGAACGGGGACATCATCACCGCGGTCGACAAGAAGTCGGTCAAGAGCTTCGAAGCCTTCGATGAGGCGATCCGTGCGAAATTCAAGGAGATCTTCGCGGCGGAAGGTCCCACCGGCGACCGGCGGTTCGCATCATCCTACGTCGTGACGCTGGAGGTCCGGAAGGAAGGGCAGGAAAAGGTGACGCGGGATTACATCAACCTGTTTCCCGATTTTCTGGCGCCGCCTGTCTACTGAGAGACCAGCCGAAATGAGACGACGCGCCTTTCTCACGCGCCTGGCGGCTGCGGGACTCGTGCTCGTCGCGGCCCTCGTGTACGGGGCGCCGGCTCTGCCGCTCGCTGCCGATGCGACCTGCCCGAAGTGCGGCGCTCCGCTCGAGCCGGGCGCTCTATTCTGCGGGCGCTGCGGCTACAGGCTCGAAGCATCCGCGGCCCCGCAGGTCGGCGTCCCGGACAGGCGCAGCGCCGTCGTGCAGGTCGTGACCATCCACGACAGCGAGCTGACGTCCACCTTCGCCTCACTGGCGTACGAGTCGAACGTGCGCGTCGACTCGATCCTCGGCAGCGCCTTCGCGGTCGCGCCGGGCGAGTTCGTGACGGACAGCGGCCTGCTGGTCGGAGCCAGGGGCGTGTCGCTGCGCACGCCGTCCGGCCAATCCATCCCGGCGCGCCTCATCGGGTCCGACCCGATGATCGGCGTGGCTCTCCTGAAGGCCGATCTCGCGGAGGTCGCGGTCTTGAGCCTTCGCGCGGGCGAGCTGCCGCGGCCGGGCGAGAGTCTGGAGGCCATCGGTTTTCCGAGCGGCGCACAGGCGAGCGGGCCGCCGGTCGTCTCGGCCGGGGTGGTGAGCGGCCTGCATCGGGGCGCCGCCGGGATTCATCCCATCGAGGATTACCTTCAAACCGACGCGTCGCTGCCGCGCGGTCTCGCCGGTGGGCCGATGCTCGACCCTTCCGGCAGGGTCGTCGGCATGAGCACTGGCCTGGTCATGGGCTCGCGCGTCAACCTGGGGCAGAGCGGCATCGGCTACGCCGTGCCGGCCGATTGGATCGCGCGGGCGCTCGACTGGATCCGCTCCGGCGCCGCGCCCAGGGCCTGGATGGGGGCCTACGCCGTGCCGGTCGACTCCGAGACCCGGGAACGTTTCAGTCTGCCACCGCACGTGAAGCTCGTCATCGATCAGATCTTCCCCGCGAGCCCGGCCGCCTCGGCGGGTCTCAAGCGGGGCGACGGTCTCCTGAAACTCCAGGGGGAAGAAGTCTCCACCCTCCCGCGACTGCAGCAGAGTCTGCTGGCGGCGAAGCCCGGAGACACGGTCGCAATGGATATCGCTCGGGCCGGGGAAGTAGTGCACGTCACCGTGACGCTTTCGCCGAGGCCGGACAAGCCTCGACTGACGGGGATCGACGCCCTGCATTTTTTCGGGGATCTCGATGTAGTCCCCCAGGACGGCGACAGGCTGGTCGTCGCCGCAGTGCTCCCCGGATCCCAAGTCGCCCACTTCAAGGTTGCGCGGGGCGACGTCCTGCAGAGCGTCCTGAGCAAGAAAGACTGGGTGCACGGGGCGAAGGACAACTCTCGCTGGCGGTCGGTCCGCACGGTGGCCGATCTCGAGTCCCGCCTCGAAATGGCCTACTCGGACCTCGACTTCTGCCTCGGTCTGCGCTTCAAGTCGAAGGACGGAACGAAGCGCGAGCTCCTGCTGTGGGAGATCCTCACGCCGACCGGGGCGCTTTAATCTCCCATCGGCTTAGTTGCCCCGCTGGGCTACGATCGGGTCGACCCGCGTCGCCCGGCGGGCCGGGATGTCGTTGGCGAGCAGGGCAACGCCGCTGAAGAGAATCGCGATGAGGGCGAACGTGATCGGATCCGTGGTTTCCACGCCGTAGGGCAGGCCCGACATCAGGCGCGTGAGCGTGACCGCCCCCATAAGGCCCGCGCCGAGCCCAGCGAGCGCGAGCGACATGCCGCGGCCGACCACGAGCGCCACCACGTCGCCCGGGCGGGCGCCCAGCGCCACGCGGATCCATCGCGGGCGCGCGGGTTTCATTCGTGAAATCCACGCCCGGAGAGGGTTTCAGATCCGGGGTTTCGTCCGCGTCGGGCCGGCGCGCGGTCGCGCGGCTGGCCCAGCCATCATCGGAAAGACCGTCAGGGGGTGAGCCTCAGGTCGGGTGAGCGGTACGCTTCTTCGCCGCCGACCAGGGTGAGGAGGACCCGCGCGTCTCTCACTTTGTCGGGTGGGAGCTCGAACAGATTGTCCGAGAGGACGATCAGATCGGCGTACTTGCCGACCGAGACGGATCCCCGGTTCCCCTCCGTGAAGTTCGCGAACGCCCCCTGGATCGTGTAGGCGCGCAGGGCGGTCTCGAGGTCGATGGTCTGATCGGGGATCCAGCCTCCCGGCGGCCGGCCGTCCAGGCCCTTGCGGGTCAGCGCCGTGTAGATTCCCACGAGAGGATTCATCTCCGCCACGTTCCAGTCACTCGCGAAGGCGAGGGTCGCGCCCGCGTCCCGCAGGCTGCGAAAGGCCCAGGCGTACCGCGAGCGTTCGGGCCCGATGTTCATCGCCCATTTTTCAGTAATGTCGGGCGCGCAGTGACGAGGCTGCATGCAGGCGATGACCCCCAGTGCCTTGAAGCGCGGGATGTCGAGAGGCGACAGGCACTCGATGTGAACCAGCTCGTGCCGGCTGTCGCGCGGGCCGTTCTGCTCGCGGGCGTACTGCAGGGCGTCGAGCGTCACCCGGATCCCCCGATCCCCGATGGCGTGGATGAACATCTGGAACTTCATCCGATCGATGCGGGTCACCACGGCCTTGAACTCGTCGGGAGTGTAAAGGGTCTCACCCCTGACCCCGGGAAGGTCGCTGTACGGTTCGAGCAGGGCGGCGGTGTGCGGCTCCACGACGTCGTCGATGTAGAGCTTGACGGCGGAGACCCTGAGACGGTCATCATTGAATTGCCGGCGGGCCTCGTCGAAGCGCTCGAGCTCGGCCTCCGATGTCCCGCGGGGGTGAAAGAGCGCGATCTGCAGGCGGGAGCGCAGCACTTCGTCCTGTCGAGCCCGGCTGAAGAGCGTCAGGTCATCCAGGAAGGCCTGCGGCTCGACGATCGTCGTGATGCCGAAACGGGACGCGAGGTCGAGGTTTCGCTTCAGACGGGCATAGCGGCGCCCCATCGACCAGGACGGCAGGATCTTGCGCAGGATCTCCTGACCTTCTTTCGACAGACCCATCGTCGCAAACGAAAGGAGGATCCCCGTCGGCTCCCCGCTGCGCGGATCCTTGTCGACCTCCCCGTACTGGAGGAGGCCGGTCTTGCGATTGATGCCGAGCGTCTTCAGGGCGGCGCGGTTCAGCCAGACAGTATGGACGTCGTACGACACGAGGAAGACCGGGCGATCGCCCGCGACACCCTCGAGGTCGCGCCACGTCGGGAGGTTTCCTCCGGGGAACACGGAGTAGTTCCAGCCCTCGCCCTCGATCCAATCAGTCTCCGGACGGGAGGCGGCGACGTGGCGGACGCGCTCGTACAGCTGTTTCGGCGTGCGGACGTCCGAGAGCTGCACGACGTCGGGGTCCGAGCCGAAGGTGATGTGGTTGTGGCTGTCGATGAAGCCGGGGAGCACCAGCCGCCCCCCGACATCGAGAACCCTCGTCCTCTGCGAGACCGACCGCAGGATGTCGGCCTCCTTTCCAGTGCTCAGGATCCGGCCGTCCCGGACCGCCACGGCCTCGGCCCAGGGCTGCGCGGGGTCCATGGTGCACACCTTCGCGTTCCGGAGAATCAGGTCGGC
>QHXX01000060.1 GCA_003223135.1 Acidobacteriota bacterium
TCAACCAAGTGGGAGCCGATGAACCCCGCCCCGCCAGTGACCAGGATGTTCGGCATCGTTCCTCAAGCCATTCCGCCCGCGACGATCTCCCGGGCCAGTCTCGCCGCAACCGGGAGATATTACGGGCGCGACGGGGTGCGGCGCAAGTGAGACTCACCCTCCTGCTCCGGGCCGGCGCCGCCGTCCCTCCTCGGTGGGAGGCCGGTGAGTCTGCTGGCGGACGGCGGCGCGCTCCGCGGAGCAGGAGGGTGGAGAGGATGATCGACCGGCGCGCTATAGCTTCCTGATCCGCCCGCGGCCGGCGGCCACGTTCCGCGTCGCGTTCCGTGTGTCCAGCACGCAGCGCGCGTGCCGAACGATGAAGTCGTAGTCGTAGGTGGAGTGATTTGTGACGATGATCACGAGATCGGCCGACTGCAGCTCCTCCTGAACCAGGGGCACGGAATGGTAAGTCTCTCCCCCGTCGATGGCGATCTCCGGAGCATGGGGATCGTTGTAGCGGGTCTCGGCTCCCCGGTCCGCGAGGAGTTTGAGGACATCCAGGGCGGGCGATTCCCTCACGTCGCCGACGTCTTTCTTGTAGGCCACACCCAGGATGAGGATACGCGCCCCGCGCACGCTCTTGCGCATGTCGTTCAGGGCGTCCACCACCTTGTCGACCACGTAGTGCGGCATCTGCCCGTTGATCTCGGAGGCCAGCTCGATGAACCGCGCGGTGTAGTTCAACGTCTTCAGCTTCCAGGACAGGTAATGCGGATCAATCGGGATGCAGTGGCCCCCAAGCCCCGGCCCCGGGTAGAACGGCATGAACCCGAACGGCTTGGTCGCCGCCGCGTCGATCACTTCCCATACGTTCAGGCCGAGCCGATCGCACATGAGGGCCACCTCGTTCACCAGCCCGATGTTGACACTGCGGAACGTGTTCTCCAGGAGCTTCACCATCTCGGCCGCCCGGGTGCTCGACACCGGGATGACGCGGTCGATCGACTGTCCGTAAAGCTCCAGGGCGACGCGGCCGCAGTTCTCGGTCACACCCCCGAGGATCTTGGGCGTGTTGCGCGTATGGAAGCGCGGGTTGCCCGGATCGACGCGCTCCGGAGAGAACGCAAGGAAGAAATCGAGCCCCACTTTCAAACCTGTGGCTCCCAGTTTGGGAAGGATGACTTCCTCCGTCGTCCCCGGATAGGTGGTGCTCTCGAGCACCACGAGGAGCCCCGGGTGGAGGAATCGAGCGATCGCCTCCACTGCGGCGACGATGTACGAGATATCGGGGTCGCGCGTCTTGCGCAAAGGAGTTGGCACGCAGATGATCGCAGCGTCGCAGCCGCCCAGCACCGAAAAGTCGGCCGTCGGCCGCAGAAGCTCTTTCTGAATCAGGGGCCGGAGCTGCTCTTCGGAAACATCCTGCACGTGCGAGCGGCCGCCGGCGAGCCCCTTCACCTTGGACGCATCAACATCGATCCCGTGCACCGTGAACCCGGCGCGCGCAAACTCGCAGGCGAGCGGCAGTCCCACGTACCCCATCCCGATGACGGCGAGCTTCGCCTGCCGGCTCCGAATCCGATCGATCAGGGCGCGCGCGGGACCGCCCACCGCGCGCTCGGGTGTGTCCAGCGCGACAGCGGGCGAGCCATTATGGCTTGGGGGTGGCCTCCGGCTGCGGCTCGGGTCCACTCCCCTGGTCCGCCGGTCCCTGCCGATCTTCCTGGCTTCCTTCTTCCGCACCTTCACCCTCTCGCCCCTTGGCTCCCTTCTTGCCGTAGTGGCGAACGATTCCCTTGCCCACTCGACTCTTCTGAACTCCCGCCACCACGTCTTTGAGGCCCTGATAGACCTCGGGATCGTTCACGAGCCCGCCGATCGTGCCTTTGCCGCCGTCCACCTTGCGCAGGATGGAGTCGGCATGCCCCGCGGCGCCGTCGAGCTTCTTCAAGAGACCGTCGGCGTAGGCCTCGTCGTGCATGAGCCGGCCGAGGAGGCCTCGCCCCTCATGGATTCCCTCGGCCGTTTTCCGCAGAGAGCCGGCTGCGGCCCTCAGATCGTTGATCGCCTGCGCCCCGGAGCCGTTCGGGTCGCCGAGCTGGCTCACCAGCCCCTGCTCCGAATCCAGTTTCTGCATCACCGAGCGCACGTGGGTCAGGGTGGCGTCGAGGTTGTCGACCTGCTTGCGGGCGAACGCCTCGTCGGTCAGGAGCGCCCCCGCCAGCCCCTTTCCCTTCTCGATCCCCTCCAGGGTCCGGCGCAGCGACGCCAGGCTCCCCTCGAGGTTCGTGACCCCCTGACGGCCGAACTCCGGGTTGTGGATCATCTCCTGCATGATGCCGCCCCCGCGGTTGATGGCGATGAGGAGGTCCCTCAGCGACGCGGTGATCTCCTTGACGTCGTCGGCGATCCCCTGGCTCTGCTGCAGGGTCTCTTCCCACATCGAGACGCCCGGCTCGATGAAGCCGTTGGCCGCGAGCACCGGCTTGTCGGGGTCGCCGGGCGTGAGCTCGATGTATTTGTCCTGAGAGAGATAGGTCAGGGACTTGAGGAGCGCCTGGGTCCCGGCGCGGATGCGATTGGCATAGGCGCGATCGACCGAGAAGACCACCTTGATCTTCGTCTCGCGGATGTCCTCCGGGAATTCTATCTCCGTCACCGTCCCGATCTGGACACCCACCAGGCGTACCGGGGATCCTTCCGCCAGGCCGCTGGTGTTGTCGAAGTGCGTCCAGTACTTGGTCTTACGGGAAAACAGGCGCTGCTCCTTGCTGATGGCCATGACGGCGACGGCGAACAGGATCAGACCGATCGACACGAACGCCCCGACGCTGATCTCCTTGGTCGCCCTAGAGAGTCGCAACGGACCCCTCCCGCCCGCCGCTCAGAAAATGACGCAGGCGCGGCTCCCGTGCGGTCCGTGCCTCCTCGACCGTCCCGACGAAATGCATGTGACCTTCGAAGAGGTAGGCGATGCGATCCCCGACGAAAAAGGCGCTGGCGATATCGTGCGTCACGACCACCGACGTCACCTGAAGCCCTCGCTGGAGGTTCCGGATCAGCTCGTTGATCGTCGTCGCCGTGACCGGATCCAGGCCCGTGGTCGGCTCATCGTAGAGGATACACTGGGGGTCCATGGCGATCGAGCGCGCCAGGGCGACCCTCTTCTTCATACCCCCGGACAGCTCGGAGGGCATGAGCTCCTCCACGTCTTCGAGACCCACCAGGGCCAGCTTCCGCCGGACGACCTCGCGGATCGCTTCGTCGGCCATGTCCGTGTGCTCCCTCAGGCCGTAGGCGATGTTATCGAGGACGTTCATCGAATCGAACAGGGCACCCCCTTGGAACAGCATGGCGACCTTCTTGCGCACCGGGATCAATTCCTCCTCGTCGTAGTCGACGATGTCGTCCCCGTCCACGATGACGTGTCCCCGGTCCGGTCGGTGCAGTCCGATGATGTGCCGGATGAGGACCGACTTTCCGCTGCCGCTGCCGCCGAGGACGACCATCGTCTCCCCTCGCCGGATTTCGAACGTGATTCCGTCCAGCACCTTCTTGTCCCCGAACGCCTTGTGGACGTCTTCGAACTCGACAAAGGCGTCGCCCACCGCCGCGCTCAGAAGGCCAGGAAGAACTTCGTCAGGAAGAAGTCCGACACCAGGACCGCGAGCGAGGCCGCCACGACGGTCTGGGTGGTCGCGCGGCCTACGCCATCCGCCCCGCCTTCGGCCGTGAGGCCGCTGTGACAGGCGATGAGGGAGATGAACAGCGCGAAGAAGATGGACTTGCCGACCCCGCTCAGCACGTCCTGGACGCTCAACGCCTGCACCACGTGCTGCATGTAGAACGCCGCCGGCTGGTTCAGGGTGAACACCGCCATGGTCAATCCGCCCATGATCCCCACGAAGTCGGCGAACACGACCAGGATTGGAAGCATGATCACGATCGCCAGGACTTTCGGCACCACCAGCTTGCGCACGGGATTCGCCGCCATGGCGCGGATGGCGTCGATCTGTTCCGTGACCTTCATGCTGCCGATTTCGGCGGTGATGCCTGCCCCCACGCGTCCCCCGACCATCAACGCCGTCAGGACCGGTCCCAGCTCGCGCACCAGCGACAGCGCGACGATGTCGCCGACGAAAAGCTTGGCCCCGTAGGCGGCGAGAGAGTAGGAGGTCTGCAGGGAGAGAACCATCCCGGTGAACAGGGCGGTCACCGTGGCGATGGCCACGGAGCGCACGCCGAGATGGTGCATCTGGTCCAGGATCACCGGCCACTCCGGACGCTTCCGGACCGTCTCCTTCACCGTGTGACTGAACAGAAGGGAAATCGACCCGACGTGGCCCAGGGCGATATTAATCGCTCCGTTCATGTGGCGCCGACCCCTTTCCCGGGAAGCCGTCCCGACAGGCCTCAGGAAGCGCGCTAAGTCTCGGTGAGTCTAGCGAATGAATCCCAGGACAGTCAAGGAATTGTCCTAGTTGGTAGTGGGTCAACTGACCCACTACCTGCTAGTTCAGTACATGTGTGACTGGGGCCTTTGCGGCGATATTGGCGCAAGAACTCCGCGGGGGTCAACTGGCCCAGGGATTGGTGAGGGCGGATGTGATTGTAGGTGTACTCCCAGGCACGCAGGCGGCGGTTGAGATCGACGACGGTCCAGGGGCAGTCGTCGGCCAGTCCGTAGAACTCAGGTCGATGGGTTCCGTTGGCGCGCTCGACGTGGGCGTTGAGCTTCGGAGAGTGGGGCGGGAGACGGTAGAGGATGTTGAGGCGCTGGCAAGCGCGCTCGAAGAGGGCCCGGAACTCGCTGCCGCCGTCGATCTGGAAGGCGCGGATACGAAAGGGACAGAGAATGCGCAGGGTGTGCAGAAACTTCTCGGCGGCCAGGGAGCTGGCGCGCCAATGGACCTCGACGACATCCCAGCGGCTAACGACGTCACGGCTTGTGAACTGCCAGAGTCGGATGGCCTGAACGGGGCGCAGCTGCAGAGTATCGAGCTGCACCAGGTCGCCAGGGGCCCGCGGCGTTGGAGGCCCGCCAGGACAGGGTGGCCTAGCTAGGGGCGAGGCAGCGGGCGCCAGCGTTTCCTGCGACGAGTGGGGGGATCCACCAGCACTCCGCGCCGGCGCAGGTGGGTCAGGATGCGGCCCACGGTGGACTCCGAGGTCTGGTAGCCGGCGCGGCGCAGCAACACGATGAGTTTGGCCTTGCCCCAGCGGGAACTCTCCCCGCAGGCGCTCGACGGCACGCGCCAACTCCCGGGACCAATGCGGCTGACGCACAGGTCGGGCGGGCGAAGCTGACTGCCCCGGACCATGGTCCGGGGTAGTGCCTCGGGAGCCTCCTTGGGAGGCCCCTCTTTTACTCCTTCGTTCGTCTCACATGTATCTGAACTAGGTCAGGAATGGGCCTCCGCTCGATCGGCTGCGGTCGGCGGAACATCGACGTGACGACCGTGACGAAAGGGGATCAGCCGGCCCGGCTGGAGGGACCGCTCTCGGAGGGTGCCCTGGGACCGGGCCGGCCCGTCAAAGGAGCCGCCGGAATGAACCTTCGAGTCGAGCCCTCCCAGAGAAGCGCGAGGTCGTAGCGTTCGAGACGGACATCGGAAACGCGCCCGACGATGAAGTGGTCCAGGCGTACCTTCTGGCCGGGCCGATACCAATCGAGGGCAAATGCGCCGGCTCCCTGCAGGAACAATTGGTCGTCCGGCATGGCGAAGACCGAATATCCCCTGCCTGCCGCGCCATTCTCGTTCAGGAATACGATCGCGACCCGCCTGGCGGCGCCGTCGTCCGGGAGATGCTCCAAGAGTCGCAGCATCATGGCCTCCGCCCGGTCGCCCGCGTCATTGATCCCCGCGACCTTTTCCTGAATTGCGTCTGCGGCCAGAACGACCTGAAAACCTGCGAAGAACATGGCGGCGACGCGCAGCGGACGGGTCGCGGCGCTCCACCCGTGCGCCGAAAGCCCCGTCAGCAAGCCCAATCCCAAAGTCACCGCCGTCAGGTAGATTTCCGAGATGTGTCCCATCAGCAACATCGGGAAGAATGTCACCGCGAAGGCGGTGAGCAGGAACCCCGTGTGGAGCGGCGGAGCGCTGAATGACGCGGGGCTCGACCGCGAGTCCTGGCCTGCGCGTGTGAGGGAATTCCGGCGGCCGGACCAGAGCCCATACGCGAGGGCGAGCGCCGCGAGTGACACGTTCAATCCGAGGCAGGCGAGCCTGGGCGGGGTCCGTTCGACCATGACGGGCACCGTGTTGCCGGAATACAGGACGGCGCCGAGAATCATGACGACGTTCTTGGCCCAGACCCGCGGGTCGAGGGCCAGGAAGCTCGTGCCTGCCCCCGTCGCGACCATGCCGGACACACGGAGCAGGAAGTAGGCGGCGAATATCCCGCCCAGAGTAACGAACATGACCCCTGCGTGATACGCGCGCCGCATGCCGCCCGGCCATGCGGTCGTCAGGACGGCCAGAGGAATCAGAGCGATCGCGTACTCCATGTAGCCGAGACCCAAGATGAAACAGAGGGACACGAGGGGTACGGCGAGCGACAATCGCCCGGCGAAGCGGCCGGCGATCCAGGCGCCCAGCCACACCCAGGCGCTCGCCACGAGCCTCGAATAGTTGTCGAGACCGGCGAGAGAGCCCGCCAGCGTCGGATGCAGAAACACCACGACTGCCGCCACGAGGGCGCCGCCGCGGCTGAATCCCAGACTGCGGACCCACAGGAGGGCCACCGCGGCGTAGAAGACGAAACTCAAAAGGTGGAGAATCCGCAGCGAGATCAACCTGTGAGGCCTGGACCAGCGACCGAAGACCCAGAACGTGGCGTTTTGAAGCGGACGGTAGTCGCCGACGTCGCTCCTGGTGAAGAACGACCAGACTCCCTCCCTTTCCCCGCGGTCGACCTGGTGCAGAGAGATGAAATCATCGTTGGAAGGCTTTGTGGTAAAGGAGTCGCGGTAGACGATCAACTGGACGCACGACAGCAGCACGAACAACGCGCCGAGGAACGATGGTGTCGCGCGTGCCGGGCCCATGATTCGTCCGAGCATTCCCGGCGTGCGTGTGGGAGAACCGCGCCCGGGCGGCGAATCGAGGCCGGCGGGGCTCACGACTCCCGCCACCCGACGATGTAATACTGACCCCCGAGCGGCAGCCAGTCCATATAAGCCTCAGCTGGCCTTAATCGTTGGAGGACGTGCGGAAAGAAGAAGTAGTAGCGCGGGCGACCCACGCGGAAGCCGGCCGATCGGATGATCCGCGTGGCGCAGGGCGGCCTTAGAAGCTTGACTCCGGCGTCGAATGGGCACGCCCTGACCACGCGGAGCGTCAACGGGTTGTACGGATTGTGCTCGAAAAGAAACAGAGGCGCCCCGACCCTCAAAACGCGCCGCAACTCACCGAGCCACGTGGCCTGGGCGGAGGTCTCGATGTGATGGAAAACGCAGCTGGCGAAGGCGACATCCACGCTCGAGTCGCGCAACGGCAACCCGCCCGGGCCGTGGATGACGAAACGGAGGCGATCCGACGCCGTTCCGGCCGACCGCCGCGCGGCGTTGATGCTCTCGAGAGAATCATCGCACCCGATGATCAGCGTGGAGGGGAACACCTCGGCCAATGCGTGGGTCGCGGTGCCGACGCCGCACCCAAAATCGAGGATCTTGCGCGGCGCCGAGGCGCCGAGCGCCCGCCGGACATGGAGCGCCTTCAATCGTGCGAAGAAATCGGCGTTTTCTCCGGAGGCTCCGATCGCGGCGTTGACGGTGTCGGCATAGGTCGAAGCGTACCTGTCGAAGACCTTCCGATCAGACATCGGGACTCTCGCCCTCGCCGACGATCTCGCTGACGATGGCGATCGGTCTTCCCTTCACCTCGTCGAAGATGCGTCCCACGTATTCGCCCAGGACCCCGAGCGTGAGCAGCTGAACCCCTCCGATGAACAGCACGGAGAGCGCGATGGTGGCCACTCCGGCGCCCTTGGGCAGCAATCCCATGACCCTCCAAATCAGAACCACGACAATTCCGATGAGCGCCAGTCCAGAGATCAGGAAGCCGAGCATCGAGGCGACTCGCAGCGGAACGTACGAGAACGATATGAAGCCGTCGATGGCTAGGCGACAGAGCTTCGAAAACGTGTACTGCGGCTTTCCGGTCCTGCGGGGATCGCGGTCGACGGGATGGCTGACCTGACGTCCGCCGATCCAGGCGCGGAGTCCCCGCAGAAACCGCAGCCTCTCCGGAAGCTGGTTCAAGCGCGTGACGAACTCGGCGCTCATGACGCAAAAGTCGCCGGAATCGACGGGAATGGGAACGCTCGCGAGGCGCGTCAGAAGTCGATAGAACACCGCGTAGGCGGAACGTTTGAAAATGTTCTCCGGCCGTGAACGGCGCACGGCATAGACGACGTCGGCCCCTTCCAGATAGCGACGATAGAGCTGCACGAGGTCTTCCGGCCGGTCCTGAAGATCCGCGTCCATGACGGCGACCGCGCGACCGCGAGCGTACCGAAGGCCGATCGACACCGCGGCCTGGTGACCGAAATTGCGACTGAGAATGATCGCCCGGACATGCTTGTGAGTCGCCGCCAACCGTCGGATGACGTCGGCGGTATGATCGCGGCTTCCATCGTCGACGAAAAGCACCTGGAACACGATACCGGCCCGCTCCAGTGCCGCACTGAGCTCGTTCACGAGGAGAGGGAGGTTCGTTTCCTCGTTATGGGCGGGCACGACCACGCAGAGATCTAGCGTCAAAGTCTGCACGGGATCGATTCAGTTCCTGCGCGGACCCTCGCGCATAAGATTCCCCTCTCGGATGCCGGCCCGAGGTCTGTGGCACGCAGCACATCCGCGTTCTGACAAGCAGGTCAGGCTCGCGTGCACGAATGGGTTTGAAGGAGAGGCCGAAGCGCCGCGTCGGAGGTCTCCAGCCTTCAACTCCGAACCCTTGGGGTCCCTCCGGGGCCCGGCTCCAGCCGTGCATCATAGTTCCGTCAACCGGGCGACGCAACGGAAATCATCCGAGGCCGGATTCCTTGGGCGACGGGGGCGCGCGGCGCGACGGATGGACCCTGGTCGGCCGCGGCCGGGAGCGCCTGACCTATACTAGAGGCGCGCGGCGTGATGTCGTCGAGGACGCCATGGTTGCACTGCGGACCGCCCTGGTCGTCACCTACACCGCGGTCCTGGGGAGTCTGGGGATCGTCCTGTGTCTCTTGGTGCCCGGAGGGGCCGCGCTGATGCCTCTCGCGCGGCTCTGGTCGCGGCTGGTTCTGCGCACCTACCGCGTGCGATATCGCGCTTCATTCCCCCCGGCATTCGATTCGTCCGCCCCAGCGTGTACATGGCCAATCATGAGAGCCTCTTCGACATCCCGGCCCTGGTCCTGGCGATGCCCTCGGATTTCCGGATGGTCGCCAAGCGGGAGCTGCTCCTGATCCCGATCTTCGGCTGGGCGCTGTGGCTGGCGGGATTCATCTTCATCGATCGGAGCGATCGCGAGAAGGCCATCCGCAAGCTCGACCGCACGGTCGGCCTGATCCGCAGGGGCCGATCGGTCGTGGTCTTCGCCGAAGGAACGCGCAGCGCGGACGGCCGGCTTCTCCCGTTCAAGAAGGGAGGATTCGTCCTGGCCCTGCAGGCCGGCGTCCCGATCGTCCCGGTCGCGATCCGCGGCGGCCGCGAGGTCCTCCCGAAGGGGAGCCTTCGCGCCAGGCCCGGCACGATCGAGGTCGTTTTCCGCACGCCGGTCCCGACCACCACCTATTCGCTCCACAGCAAGGAGGCACTGATCGCGGCGGTGCGTGAGCGAATCGTCGCCGGGCTGAAGCCTCCGAGGGCCGAGTTCAACTGAGATCGCGCAGCGAATCCTCCCGCTTCAGCTCTCCGTCCATGAACATGCGGAACCAGAGCTCCAGCCACAGGAGCGCCCAGAGCCTCGAGGAGTGATCCTCACCCGCCAGGTGCCGATCGACGACATGCCGCACCACCTTCGCGTCGAAGATCCCGCGCCCGACAAACCGCGGATGACCCAGGAGGACTTCGAGCGGTCTACGGAGCGGACCCCTGAGCCACGCCGCCAGCGGAATCGCAAATCCCTGCTTGCGCCGATAGACGACCGCGGGGGGTACCAGCCGGGCGGCCAGCGCTTTCAAGAGGTGCTTCTCCCGGAGCCTCCTGAATTTTAGCGACGATGGAAGCGAGGCCGCGAACTCCAGAACGCGGTAGTCCAAGAGCGGCGACCGGGCCTCAAGCGAGTTGGCCATGGAAGCGATATCTGTCTTCACCAGGAGGTCGTCGGGAAGATAGCTCTCGATGACGACCTGCAGCCCCCGGTCCACGTCGTCCGGCCCGTCGGCGCCTACGTACTTGGCGTGGCAGTATGTGGCCGGGTCACGGTCGACGAGACGTGACCGGAACGATGGTGTGTAGAGACGATCCAGATCGGCGGCCCTGAACCCGGGCCAGATCCAGAAGAGATCGGCCGCAGGACGCTCGGACCAGTCGGCCAGCAGGCGAGACAGGGAGCGCACGGGACCCTCGGTCCCCGCCAGGCGCGACAGAACGCCACCCAAGCGCGCGAGCACTCCTCGGCGCAAGGAACGCGGGACGAGCCGGTGATACAGCTCGGTGACCCGGATGGCCCGGTTCCATGGGTACCCCGCGAACGATTCGTCCCCGCCATCCCCGTTCAAGGCCACCTTGACCTGCTGTCGCGCCGCCGCCGAGACATAGAAGGTCGGGACCGCGGAGGAGTCGGCGAAGGGCTCGCCATAGTGCCACACGAGCCTCGGGAGGATGGCCGCGGCGTCGGCCTCGATCGGGATCTCCACATGTTGTGTCCCGAGCGCCCTGGCGACGACACGCGCGTGCGGAAGCTCGTTCAGGCTCTCGTCCGAAAACCCCACGGTGAAGGTGCGGACCGGGCCGCCCGCTCGATTCATCATGCCGACCACGGTGCTCGAATCGACGCCACCGCTCAGAAAAGCTCCCAGCGGTACGTCGCTGATCATGCGCAGCCGGGTGGCGTCCTCCAGGAGCGCATCGAGCCGTTCCAAGGCCTCACCCTCGGCCATCTCGACCTTGTGGCGGAAGGACAGTTTCCAATAGCGCTCGATCCGCGTGCCGCCGCGATGGCAGGTGATCAGACCGGCGGGTGGCACCTTCCGGACGCCGGCATAGATGGACTGGTCGCCCGGGACGCACATGTAGCCCAGGTAGGCGTTGAGGGCGTGCGGGTCGAAGGGAGGCGCGCTCCCCAGGCCCCTGATCAAGGCGCGCACTTCCGAAGCGAACGCCACCTCGCCTTCCGCGTCTCGATAGAACAGCGGCTTCTTGCCCACGCGATCCCGCGCCAGGCACAGCGTCTCGCGCGCCGCATCCCAGAGCCCGAAGGCGAACATGCCGTTCAGCCGTCGGACGACGTCGATCCCCCATTCCAGGTATCCCTGCAGGATGACTTCCGTGTCGCTCCGGGTGCGGAATCGCCTCCCTTGTCCTTCCAGTTCACGGCGCAGCTCGCGGTAGTTGTAGATCTCGCCGTTGAAGACGATGCGCGCCGCGCCGTCCTCCGTGGCCATCGGCTGATTCGCGAGAGGAGACAGGTCGATGATGGCCAGACGGTTGAAAGCCAGGCCGATGTGCGGACCCGTGTAGAGACCCGCCGCATCCGGGCCCCGGTGCGTCTGATCCTCGCGCATCGCAAGGAGGCGGTCGGTCGAAGGCGCGACGTCCCCGCGACTGAAGATTCCGGCGATTCCGCACATGACGCCATTCTATACGCCCCGCACCAGCGGCTGCGCCCGACAGAGACGAGCGGACCGAAGGAGGCGATGGGCCGGAAGGATTTCTAGAAGTATTTCAAGAGGCCGATCTGAAACTCCGTGCCGCCACGGAGCCGCTCGAAATCCGACTGCAGCGCCACGCCGATGTCGAATTGCAGGAGCGTGTCCCACGGGCCCATGGTATTGCCCGAAATCCCGAATCCCGTGAACTTGTGGAAGTCATCCGAGGTGAGGCCGTCCCGGACGTAGCCGTGGTCGAGGGAGGCCTCGAAGCGAACCACGTCGGCGAGGTTGAAGGCATATTGCGCGCGCGCGATGCCCCCCTGATCGTAGCGCACGCCCGACCCGGAGAACCCGCGTACGCGGTTCCCGAAGAAGGAGAACTGATACTCGGAGAACCGATCGAGGCGCGAGCCGGTCTGCCAGATCGCCTCGAAGCGGAGTTTCTGGAACCTCCGCAGAAAGACCTGCTTGGCGACGCTGAACTCGTAGGTCTCATAGTCCTTCTGCCGCGGGTCGAAGTCGGACAGACAGGAGCCTGGCGACGGACAGGGCGTTGTCGTCGTGTCGCCCCACGGCTCCCATTGACTCCGGTAGCTCTTCTGGGCGGCCGCGGTCAGCGTCCAGGCGGCGCGGTTGAATTCCCAGGCGAGGCCCGGAGACTGGATGAACGTGTCGGAGGGCACTATGAATGATTTCGTGTCCTTGTCGAGGCTGTAGTTGGCGTAATCGAGGCCATACGTCGCCTTCAGCCGCATGAAGTTACCGAGCGGCGCTCCGAGCGCGCCCGCGACGCTTTGAAAGCGCGTGTCGACGTTGCTCTCGGGAATCTTCTGCCCCTGAACGAACAGCTGGTCGGTGATGTTCACGGCCACCGAAACGACCCGCACGGTCGCGTCGAGCTTCTTCCCGAAGACGTGGGGATCGGTCAGGGAGAACAGGTTGATCACGCCGCCGATGAGCGCCGTGACCTGTGTGTTGCGGCCGCCGACGTCGAAATTGAAGTAGCCCGCCCCGGCGAGAGGCAGGACAGGGTAGTCCAATCCCGGCTGTCGGTACAGGCCTACGAGTCCCAGAAGCGCCGACTTCCGCGTCCCCGACTTCACCACCCGCTCGCCGCTCTCCGTGCGCTCGAGGTAGCGGAGCCCCTTGTCGGTATCGCGCAGCATCTGCCGGTCGGAACGGTACGCCTCTTCGCGGGAGCCCTCGAATCCGGGGTCGTTGATCCGGACGTTCTTGAAGTCGATCTCCCGGAGGAGCACGAGGTTCTCCCCGGCCACGGCCAGGATCTGCTGTCCCTCGACCCTCGTCAGGATCCAGTACGTGCTTCCGTCCGGGCCGGCAAGAGGCGTGAAGAAGTCCTGTTCGTGGTTGGAAACCACGGGCGTGACGAGGTTCGTCTGGACGGTGGAGGTCTTGACCGGCGCGAAGGTCCGCGCCTCGATCCAGGCGCGGCCCTCGTACAATGTCTTGGTCCGATCGATCGGCTTGAAGTCGAGGACGTGGCAGTCGAACTCCCCCACCTTGTCCCTGCCCACGTACTCGTAGGTGTAATCCTTGTTCAGGTTGATGTCCAACGGAAGGGTGAAGACCTTCTCGGGCTGGGGGATCGGCAGCTCGGGCAGCTTCTTCCCTCTCCACAGGACGCCGTTGTAATAGAGGCCTCGCTGCTCCCACTCGGCGCCCGTCGCCGCGTCCCAGAAGAACGCGTTGTCGAAGCTGATGTCCACCGAATTGCTGCCGGCGATCTTCACGTGGTAAGTCAGCAGGGCGTCCGCCAGGTAATTCTTGAGCCG
>QHXX01000141.1 GCA_003223135.1 Acidobacteriota bacterium
TCCAAATCGACGCTAGTGAAGGCACCCTGCAACGGAATATATTCAATGCTGATCACCTTCTTCAGCAGATCGGACTGCTTCACGTAAGCGCCACTGAAACTCGTGACGTAAAGGGGCTGCCCTGCGTATTTCGCATAACCCATACGAAGGCGCGTGGTGCTTCGCCCACCAACGTCAACGTTAATTTCCTCAACGTCGACTGCAGAACCGGTATCGGTAACCTTCAGATTGCCCTCTTGGGTCGAAAAGCGCTCGATCTTGGGATGAAAGCTCGATTTGCCATCGGAAGTCGCGAAGCATTGATTGAGGGACAACACTTGCAACGCACAGCGCCCACCCGTACAGAATAGTTCGAAAAGGTGAATGCCTTGGTCAATGCGGCTGCCCTGCTTCTGCCGAACCGCGACTTTAAGCAGGAGATCGGGCAACCGTCGACTGGGCTCCGCCGGCCCCACAGATGATGTCGTGACGACAATGACGACGCTCAACATGACCAAGGTCAACGGCGTTCTCATCGTTCAACCACCTCCGCGCTCAAAGTCCTGCACGCGTCCCATTTCATCTCGATGGCGGGTCCTTCTGACACCTAACGCTCCGGCTAAGCTGCGGCGCGCGTGCGCAACCTCGATTCCGCCGCCGACCTCCCGCGCGCCGACAGCTTCAGCCGGTTGTTAGGGCGCATCTTGACTATAGCCTCGCAAGGGTGCCAAGAAGTGCAACAAACAAACCCGCAGGCGTCATGAAAATCGAGACCTTCAACAGATCGCGGTTGGCGGACCGACGATCTGTCCCCGGAAAGGGTGCCGCCTCGGCGTCCAGGACCCTTCGGGCCGTCGGGATTGCCGCTACCAGTAGGTTACCGACGATCATCGAGGGCCCCAACCACGCGAACAAGGGCGCTACCGCTATGAGGATGCCGCCGATCGTCTGTGGAAAAATAATGAACTCTTGTCCCGGATGGGTCAAGCGATACAGCCTCGCAAATGCAAGCGAGGTGGCCCCGGACATGACAAGCCACGGCACTAACACCGCAGGGATGAGCATGAGGTTCCACGGACTCTTCCGGCGTTTGGCTCGAGCCCGAGCTTCATCGAGGTAACCCATCGACCTTGTCGCCCTAACGCCCCGGCTAAGCTGCGGCGCGCGTGCGCGGACGTCAGTCCGCTGCGAGCCCGCCGCCTGCCGGCAGCTTCAGCCGGCTGTTAGCCCGCCCGTCGCGAGCCTGACTTCTTAAGGGCGGAGATCGTGGCACGCAGAAGAGAATTCACACGCTTCGGGTCGCGAAATACTGCTGCCACGTCTGGGTCGAGAACGACCACCACGGCATTCTTGGCAATCTGTCGCGCAAACCGGTTCGGCCGCGATTTGGCGTAGTCGAAACGATAATCGGGGGCGAGGTCACTCTGCGCGTGGCGATTTCTAAGACCGCGTCGCTTCTTCATAGTCTTTTCGCTCATGTCGCGTTGCACGTCGAGCGCTGATGAGGCGGATAACCCCAGAGCGCTCGGTGAAGGAGACCAGCAAAAGGCGGCCCCTGGTCGAGTGGCCGACGATGATTTCTCGGCCCTCCCGTTCCGAGGGGTGTGGATCGTCGTGGATCCGCGCCAGCGGATCGCCGAATACCGTGAGTGCTTCCTCGAACGACACGCCATGCTTTCGCAGGTTCGAGGCGGCCTTCACTGGATCCCACGTAAATCGCATGGCCATCAGAGCCAAGCATACCACCCCACCATTCGCGGCCGACTCTCGGACGGGCTAACGCCCCGGCTAAGCTGCGGCGCGCGTGCGTAACCGTGC
The DNA here is from genome assembly GCA_003223135.1 of Acidobacteriota bacterium. GTDB lineage: Bacteria > Acidobacteriota > Polarisedimenticolia > Gp22-AA2 > Gp22-AA2 > Gp22-AA3. The sequence goes on from QHXX01000141.1 coordinate 1,798, forward strand.
ATCCGCCGCCGACCTCCCGCGCGCCGTCAGCTTCAGCCGGTTGTTAGCTGGCGTCACCACGTTCACTGCATTCGCGACCAAGGTACCGACGAGTAGTCTTGCGTCCGTTGGCTGTGTCTCGCGAGAGTGTCGGGACAACCGTGCCAGCGCCGTTGGATTCTGCGTCCCGACGACGAGCGGGGCATCCTGGATTTTCTTCACAATATACAAGTTGAGTAGGATGAGAGCGACCGTTGGAATTACTAGCGCCGCCAGAAATACGCGACCAACTTTTGCCCAGGAACGCAACAGTGTCCACCCGTTTAGAATTGCGACTACACCAGCCCCGATCGGGATCAACGGCGACAAGCCGTCAGCTTGCTGCCTTCCGACGTAGCCACCCATACTCCAGTGCCAGCGCAAGACGGCAAAGGCCAAAAGCGCGAAGACAGCCGCTGGCACCAAGAGGCCCCAGATTAGGACCGTCGCTCTATTAAGCTCCTGCGGGGCTTCGTTGCTCATAGGCACCAAGTCCAGCTAACGCTCCGGCTAAGCTGCGGCGCGCGTGCGCAATCGTGCATCCGCCGCCGCCCTCCCGCGCGCCGCCAGCTTCAGCCGGTAGTTAGACAGCCCCCCGAAGCACCCGGCGGCCCGGCCCCCTTCGTTGCGCAGGTCATCAAAGGCTCACTTGGCGCGAGACCGCGGCGGCTCGAGCCGCGACACACCTGCCATGAAGATGGACCTGGTCGAGGTCTGGCGCTCACTTCTATCTGCTGACTCGGGCTGCATGCTCACCGCGTCCCTGCGAACAGGATGGCCCGGAGTGTCGGCGGGCCACCTGCCTGGTCGACACCGTTTCTCTTTGGCGCCGCCTACCGGAGCTGTCGAGTCACTGCAACCAACCAAACCATCGTACTTGCCCAACTCGACGACATCGCGTCGCTCCCAACCCTCGCGTACCAGACAGTAGAGCCATCAGAAGCAGCTGTTTCCAACTGACTGTCTAACGCCCCGGTTCAGGCGCGGTGGGCGCACGCCCGACGCGCCGGCCCGGCACCTCCCAACCCGCCCACCGTCGCCTGCAACCGGTTGTTAGGTTGCGCCGGTGACTACTTCTCGCAGTGCGATTGCAAGCCGTAGGACTGAGCGAACTTCTCGAACGCTGCATCTCTTACTTCGCGCTCTGACTTTGCGACGTAGCGACCGTTGCGGTAGACGTATGACGTGACCACGCCGTCGCCCGCGCCCATTGATGCGTAACCAGTCAATTCTGGCCAACCTGAGCTGTGAGCGTGGATATAGATAAGCGCTCCGTCGACCGTGCCCAGCAGCCGCGCCGGACCCGAGGCCAACACCGCCCAACGACAGTTGCCGGTCGCCCCGCAGTCGAGGGGAACCAGATACTCCGGTCCGGGTTCACCACCCAGATCGAGCGCCCAGGCACGATCGGCCCAAACTGCCACCCCTCGCGACCCAAGCTTCTGCGTCGTCTGCCTCGCGAGGTTTGCTAGCTCGCCCTGTGGAAGCGACGACGGGGCAGTGCAATCGAAGTCGATGACTGCCACAAACTGCCTCACGTCAGGTTTGACAGCTGCGCCGGAGCCACTCACCGTCATCAAAATGAGCACGAGGCATACCCGAATTTGCCTAGGGCACTTGTCCCCGCAGATCATCACGACTCAATCACCGTTTACCTTCGTAGAAAGCAACCTAACGCTCCCGCTCACCTGCGGCGGGCGCATGTCCTCGGCGATTTAACCCCGCACCTGCCGCCCGCCGTCAGGTGCAGCGGGTTGTTATGCGCCGCGGTCGATTATTGCCGACTGCGAGTGGAGCGCACGGCCACGAGGTCCGTATCGGCGATGGCTCGCACGTCGGATTCTTTGAGCGTGACAAGCGCCTTTGTACGGGGGCGCATCACTGCCTGTCTGGACGATCCAGACGGTGGTGACCTCGACCGAAATGCCACCCGGTCCCGTCAGTGTACCGGAAATTAGGTATTTCTGGCCATACTGGCTCGCTTCGCCCAGGACCGCCTTGCCATGGATCGCCAACGAGCGCAGCTGCTGAACCAGACGTTGCCAATCGGCAGACGTGAACCCAGCGCGCGCAAAGAAGGAGGCCTTGAACCTGCCGATCGGGTGAGTTCTGGAGAGAAGGTAGTCACGCACCTTCCGCTCATCGATGACCGCGCGCTCAGCGTTGGGAAGTTTCATCGCCACCTACCGAAACAACTTCAAGTGCGCATAACGCTCCCGCTCACCTGCGGCGGGCGAATGTCCCCCGTGACTCAACCCCGCACCCCACGCCCGCCGTCAGGTGCAGCGGGTTGTTAGGCGGTTCCCAACTTTGAGCTGATAGTCTCAGGGCCCACTTCACGAAGGCTTTCACATCGTCAAGCTTCGCCCACGGTTCCGGTATATCACTAGAGACAAACCGCCACTTTATGGGCATTTCGTCCATCACCTGCAGGGTGCGAAACCGATCGCCGATATAGTCAACCCCGTCGATTTCGTTGACAACCAAGCGACCATCACCCCAACTTGCTAAGGCAAGCATTCCACCAGGACAGCGGTGTACGAAAAACAGAATGGCAGTTTCACCGACTCGGGCGTCGGACGTATCGCACACCCATGTATGTCGTGCGTCATATTCGATTTTGGGCGTGACCTGCCCTTTCCAGGTTTCCTTTACATGAACAGTGGCGACAACGTCCTCTCCCACGGAATTTACCGCTGTTACAACGCCTAGCACAATGATCTCGGATGAGACGGTAAGCTCGGCCAAGGTCATGGATCCCCGCGAACCCAGGGAAATCGATGGGATCAAGAGCGCCACAGATGCGATGGCTATCAAGGACGACAAAAGGATCGATCGATTCAATTTCATATCCGCCTAACGCTCCCGCTCAGCCGCGGCGGGCGCACGCCCTCGTGACTTCCACCCCGCACCCGACGCCCGCCGGCGGCTGCAGCGGGTTGTTAGGCCGCCTCACGTCTGCACCCTGTTAATGACTACCACGAGAGCCGAAGTAGTCGCGAGCAAGAGCCAAGGCCGCACGAAACACGGGGCAATGATAGAGGTTACCTCTCCCAAGTAAGTGATCGAACAGTGCCCTCGGAAACGCATATCCCTTTGAGGTGCCGGGCCTGGCGTTGCGTTCGCACAGAGGGCAGAAGGTGCGCTGGGTCGATGAGAGGGACTCACCCATTTCCTGAGCAGGACGCGGCTGAGCGAATTCAAGGATTCTCTCGACGGCCTCGTACTCCCACTTGTGGGCATCCTCGCGCTTCTGCGTGAGATAGCTCTCCAGAACCTTGCGAATTTCATCAGGCATGAGGGCGATGATTGTTGCACGTGCCTGACCCAGTTCATCCTTCAGCCTGCGAAGGTCATCATTCATGTGGGTGGGGCTCCCTCCCAGGGCGGCCTAACGCCCCGGCTAAGCTGCGGCGCGCGAACACCGACTCCAAGCTGCCACCGACCGCCCGCGCGCCGTCAGCTTCAGCCGGTAGTTAGGCAGACTCGGCAACATCTTGATGCTTTTTCATGCCCGTCGGCCCCACTACAGGAATGCCACGCCTGACAGGGCACTGACTGTTACACCTGTGAGACGTGTCAAGCGCAGGTTCCAGGTACGCATCGGATGGTTGCTTCGGTCTCAGGCCCTAGGTCTGTGGAGGCGCGAGAGAAGGCGTCCGTATCTATCACCTGTTAGAGCAACATGGAGACGATGTCCCAAAAAGGAGAAAGCAAAGACGGATAGCGACACGAATCCCGTCCATACTAGATCGGCCCGTTGGTGGACAAACCATCCGGCCAGAAATGCATACAGTAAGGAAAGAACGGTATAAAGCACGATGCCCACGTAGGGGATGTGAAATACAGCTAGATAGAAGATAAGCGCGGCCGGTCCACACAAGATTCCAACGACTGGGTGGACAGTCCTCCCTAAGACGAATCCGGCAATGAATCCCACCAAAAGCGCTTCGATTGCTACCAACACCACGAAGAAGGCCCTCCAGTCCCACACGCGCACTTCGTAAACCGGGATTGGCTCTGGCATGTCCTTTCCTCCTGGGCGCTCTAGCCTCCATGTGCACGCTCAACTATCTCACGATACACTCGCTCCGATTACGAAAGTAGGCTTGTACACGCACCGGACACCACTACCGACTCTGCGAGAATGGGTAGCGAGGAGATGATCGGATGGTAATTGTTGCTGTCATTCGCTGTTGCTCCAGCGACAGGTGCGAGCTGCCTAACGCTCCGGCTAAGCTGCGGCGCGCGTGCGCCGCTGCGATTCCGCCACTGACCTCCCGCGCGCCGTCTGCTTCAGCCGGTTGTTAGACGGCGCCGGTGCCCCTGAGATGTTCCCCTGGCCGCCTGCGGCCCCACTACCCCCGGCCCGGACTGCTGCTGCGCTGAGTGACGCTCTATGGCCTGCCAAAGTCACCGACGTCGATCGGGACACTTGGACCATTTGAGAGCCGGCCACCCAACTGGAACCAGCCAGCGCGGACATAGCGACCGAACTAGCGCGCTGACGCCGAATTCTTCAACCACTTGTCCGTGCGCTGCGCCAGAGCATGATTGCTAACCCACCGGCAACCACGAACGCGACACCGCTCACCCACATGGGGATGACACTGTCTGCCACCGTCACACGAACCCCGAAAAGGATGCGCATCAGATGCGCAAGCGACACGACCGCCAACACGAAAGCCGCCGCCATGGTCACGGGCTTCATGTGGAGCAACCCCCCTATTGAGCGATAGCCGTCTAACGCTCCGGCTAA
>QHXX01000142.1 GCA_003223135.1 Acidobacteriota bacterium
GAAATGCTTCGAGGACCACATGAACGTGGAGGCCATCTCGAACAGCGACCGGAAGTCGGTCGAGGCGTCGGTCGGAAAGACGGTCGACCACATGACCTTGATCGGCGGCAGCGCGTCGGCCAAAAGGGTGCTCAGCGCCAGATCGTGCAGCGTCGAGGTGCGTCGCTCGCCCGTCTTTTCGTCGATCGTGAACGACGCCTGGCCGTCGGTCATGTGGTGCATCTGCTCGCCGTCGATCACCGCGTCGTTTTTCCCGTCGCGCGACGCCAGCACGAACTTGCGCGGCACGGTCTTCAGGCAACGCTCGACCAGGTCGGGCTTGACCCAGGCGACACCGCGATCGCGGTCCACCTTCTGCCCGTTCGCCTCCATCACGTCGAGCGCCTTCTTGTTCTCGTAGAGGACGCCCGTCTTCTCCAGGATCTCGAGCGACGCCTCGTGGACGAGGCGGACCTCTTTTTCGGTCAGCATCGAGATCTTCGGGCGCACGTTCATGGGGTGAACCTTTCGCGAAAACGGACCACTCGTGTATGCGGAGATCTTGTCACGGCGCTGATTTGCGGGTCAATCCTTTTTCCGCATTTATTTCGGCGCTTCAATGTCGTATCAACAATGCAGCGTCTGAGCGGATGCCGTAACGGCTTGAAAACCCACCATTCGCAACAGGGATGCGGGGGGCGGACGCCCCAACGGCTGTCGCTTGATTTCGGGAACGGCGCGCTTCTAAGATGACACGCGCATCATCGCCAGCGCTTCCACACATGAGCGGCCGGCAGCCGCACCCCCGGTGGCGTCCATGATCGATTACCTGTCTCCGCGTGAAATGAAGCATCTGGAGGACGAGGCGCGAAGCGGCGCCGTGTGGCCGCGCGTGATCGGCTGCTTCCGCGACGGCGCGAGACTCCTTCTGGGATGGGACCATGGTCTCCCGGAGGACGAGATCGCCCGGCGCGCGGCGATCGACGGCTCCGGCGTACGCGCCGCGATCGACGAGGCGGTGCGGTTCTGCGTCACGAGGAAGCTTCACCTTCTCGGCTGGCAAGAGCCGGGCGGCGACTGGACCTACTTCATGGCGGTCGGCTGAGGGCGCAAGGACTGGCTGATCGGCCACGACCCGGCAGGATGCCGGACGCGCCTGGAAGAGATCGCCAAAGGGGGTTGAGGGAAACCATGGGCGGGCGGAAGCGGATCGCCCTGATCGGCGCAGGCCACAACGGCCTGGTCGCCGCCAACCTCCTGGGCGAGGCGGGGCACCAGGTCACCGTGCTGGAGGCGCGCGCGATCGTGGGCGGTGCCTGCGTGTCCGAAGAGTTGTTCCCGGGGTACAAGGTTTCCTCCGCCTCCTACGTCAGCACGCTTCTCCTGCCGCAGGCGGTGCAGCGCTTCGACCTGGCGCGCCACGGCTACAAGGTGATCCGGCAGGACCCCGCCTTCTTCGTGCCGTTCCCCGACGGACGATCGATGACGCTCCACGGCGACGATCGGGATCTGGCGGAAATCGCGAAATTCTCCCGCAAGGACGCGGACACGTACCACGAGTTCCACGCCGCCCTCGAACGGATCGGCGCGTTCGTCAAGCCGCTCTTGCTCAAGGCGCCGCCGCGCATCGACGGCCGCTCGCCTGGGGATCTATGGGACCTGTTACAGATGGGCCGGGCGGCGCGACGTTTGTCCGGCTACGATCTCCAGCTCCTGATCCAACTTTCTTCCCTTGGCATCGCCGATGTCCTCGACACGCGTTTCGAATCAGAGGAACTGAAGGCGTTCCTCTGCTCGCAGGCGGTCATCGGGGCGTACGGCGGCGTTCACCAGCCGGGCACCGCCTTCCTTCTCCTCCACGACGTGTTCGGAGGCGTGGACGGGGCGACCGGCGTCTGGGGCGTCGTGGTCGGCGGCATGGGTGCTATCACCCAGGCGCTCGCCGCCGCGGCCAGCGAGCGCGGGGTCGGCATCCGGACCGGGGCTCCTGTCAAGGCAATCGAGCTGGACGACGCCGGACGCGTCGCCGGCGTGCGTCTCGTGAGCGGCGAAACGGTGATGGCCGACGTGGTCGTGAGCAACGCCACACCGCGCCGCACCTTCCTCGAGATGCTGCCGGAGAGCGCCCTGCCGGCGCCGTTCGTGCGGCACATGAAGGGATTCAAGGATCTCGGGGCGTCCCTCAAGGTCCATCTTGCGCTGTCCGAGCTGCCGGACTTCACCGCCATGCCGGGCACGACACCGGGGCCGCAGCACCGGGGTCTGCTCAACTTCTGCCCGACCGTTGATTTCATCGAGCAGGCCTGGGACGACTGCAAGCGCGGCTCGTTCTCGGAGCGCCCGACCGTCGAGGCGTGCATCCACTCGGTTCTCGACCCCTCGTGCGCCCCACCGGGCAGGCAGATCATGACCTGCTTCGTGCAGTACGGCCCGCGGCATTTGAAGGAGGGAAACTGGGAGGGGCAGAAGGAAGCGGTCGCGGACCGCGTCATCGCCGAGATCGCGCGCTACGCGCCGGAGTTCCCGAAGGCGATCGTCGCCCGCCACGTCTACACTCCGGAGGATCTCGAGACGATCTTCGGCCTCAGCGGCGGGAACATCTACCACGGCGCCATGACGCCGGACCAGCTCTTCACCTTCCGCCCGGCCCCCGGCTTCGCCGATTACCGCACGCCGATCAAGAACCTGTACCTGTGCGGCTCCGGCACGCACCCGGGCGGCGGCGTGTGGGGCGCGCCCGGCTGGAACTCCGCCCACGAGATCCTGCGCGACATCGGGCGGGGCTGACCCCGATCGAAACCGTGCCTTCGTCGACGGCGGGTGATACGATCAGGCCGCAATACTTACATCACGAGGAGGACCCCGATGCTCAAGCTCTACGCTTTCGACCGCTCGCCGTTCGGATGGAAGGTCCGCGTCGCCCTGGCCGAGAAGAAGGTCAAATACGACATGATCGTCCCGGAGAACAAGAACGAGGACCCGGCCTTCGCGAAGCTGAACCCGTTCCGCAAGACGCCGGTTCTCGTCCTGGACGATGGCCGCACGATCTACGAGTCGACCGTCATCAACGAGTATCTCGAGGAGGTCCACGCGCAGCCGCCGATGCTGCCGAAAGACCCCTACGAGCGCGCCCGCGTGCGCATGATCGAGGACACCTTCGACCAGTACGTCTACCCGGCCATCCGTGATTTCACGAACTCGCAGTTCGACTATCAGCCGCCCATCCTCTACCGCAAGAAGGCCGACAAGGTCGATCACAAGCTGCTGGAGGAATCGCGCATCAGAGTGCACGAGCACCTGCAGCGCCTGGAAGCGGAGCTGAAGGGACGGACCTGGTTCGGAGGGGACGTCTTCTCGCTGGCCGACGCGGCGCTCGTCCCGGCGCTCACCGGCAGTCTGAAGATATTAGGTGTCCTTCCCGACGCGAAATATCCGAACATCGGTGCCTGGATCGGACGGGTCACGGCGCGCCCGACCTACAAGGCCTCGGCCCCGAAGGAGCCGCCCACCATCAAGGAGGCGTGAGCCTCGGCGTGACGGAGACCGACCCGCGGCCGGAGCCGCGGCCCCGCTGGCCGGCGTGGGCCGCGGCGGCGCTCGGCGTGTTGACGTTCGCCGTGTACGCGGGCGCGCTCGGCGCCGGCTTCTTCTCGGACGATTACCAATGGCTCGGACGGATGACGCCCGCGCTGGAGCGGCCCGGGTACCTGTTCCGCGTCTTCTACCGCGATTTCAATCCCGTGCTGCACGCGAGCTTCGTCGTCGATTACCTCGTCGGCGGAGGGGCGGCGGCCGTCTTCCACGCGACGTCGCTCCTCGTTCACGCGGCGAACACGACGCTGCTCGTGCTCCTCTGCACGCGCCTGGCGGGAAACCCCTGGGCGTCCCTGGCCACGGGTCTTCTCTGGGGCACCGGGGTCCGGATCTCGGAGGCCGTCATCTGGCCCGCGGCGCGCGGTCACTCGCTCGCGGCGCTCTTCGTTCTGGCGGCGCTGCTCGTCCTCAC
>QHXX01000146.1 GCA_003223135.1 Acidobacteriota bacterium
CGATCCTGATCGGCATGCTGCCGGTCTTCGTTCTCCTGATTTCGGCCGTGGGCCGGCAGGAGCGGGTGAGCGCGCTCAAGCTCGGAGGGATCCTGGTGGCCTTTGCGGGTGTCTGCCTCATCGCCCTCGAGCACGGCGTCGGTCTCGAGCACGCTTCGCTCCAGGGAGATCTCCTGACGCTCGCCGGTGTCCTGTCATTCGCCGGCTACACGGTGCTCGGGAAACCGGTTCTGCGCGAGATCGGTCCGCTCGATGCCACCGCCCTCGCCTTTCTCACGGGTGGGACGGCGATTCTGCTGGTGACGGTGCCGGCGGCCGCGCGCCAGGACTGGCGGTCGGTGTCGGCGGCGGGCCTCGTCTGCCTCGCGGCCGTGGTGCTGCTCTCGACCCTCGCGGCCTACGTCCTCTATTACTTCGCCGTGGCCCGCCTCGACCCGTCCAAGGTCGCCGCCTTCATGTACCTGCAGCCGGTCGTCGCGTCGCTCATCGCGTTCTTCCTCGCGGGCGAGCGCTTCAGCGTCACGTTCTTGTGCGGCGGCGTGCTGGTCCTCGCCGGCGTGATGCTGGCGGAGCGAGGATGAGGCGAACGGCGCGCGTGCTATCATCGCGCCTCGCATGAAGAGGAGACCCGCCGAGGATGCATCGCCTGCTCGCTCACCCGCCGCGTCTCGCGCTCGTGTGTGCGGCCGCCTGCGTCGTCGGGTGCGCGGCCGGCCTCCCGCCTGAGATGACCTCCGACCTGATTCTGACCAACGGCGCCGTCGTCACGGAGGACCCGGCCCGCCCAGGGGCCCGGGCCGTCGCGGTGCGCGGAGACACGATCGCCGCCGTGGGAACCGACGACGACATCGTGAAGCTGGCCGGCCCGAAGACGCGCCGCATCGATCTGCGCGGGGCGATGGTCGTGCCCGGCCTGATCGACGCTCACGGTCACGTGCGATCGTTCGGGGAGGAGCTCGCCAACCTCGACCTGCACGGTGTTGCCAGCATCGAGGAAGTCGCACGCAGAGTGCGTGAGCGCGACGCGGTCCTGCCGCCGGGCGCCTGGATCACCGGCCACGGCTGGGACCAGAACCTCTGGCCGGGGAAGAAATTCCCCGACCATCGCCCCCTGACCGAGGCGGCGCCCGGCCGCCCCGTTTGGCTACGCCGGGTCGACGGCCATGCCTCGTGGGCCAATCGCAAGGCGATGGAGGTCGCCGGCGTGACCCGCCGGACCCCGGAGCCATCGGGGGGCAAGATCGAGCGCGACGCCCGCGGCGACCCCACCGGCGTGTTCGTGGACAACGCCCAGGACCTCGTCAAGAAGGCGCGGCCGGCGCCGACGCGCGAACAGATCAAGGAGTGGCTGCGTCTGTCGCTGCAGCGTCTGGCTGCGGGCGGGCTCACCGAGATCCACGACGCCTCGGTCGATCCGGAGGACGTCGACGCCTACCGCGAGCTGGCCGACGAAGGAAACCTCCCGCTGCGCGTCTACCTGATGTGGAACGGCATCGGCAAGGCCCTCATCGAGCCCCTGGTCGAGCGGCCCATCTTCGTGAACTACAGGAACCGGCTGACGCTGCGGGCCGTCAAGCTGATGGTCGACGGGGCCATGGGTTCGCGCGGTGCCGTCTTCCAGGAGGACTATTCCGACGACAAGGGAAACCGCGGTCTGTTCGTGACCGAGCCGGACGAGCTCGAGAGACGCGCCGAACTGGCGATGCGCGAGGGATACCAGGTCTGCACGCACGCCATCGGCGACCGCGGCATCCGTCTCACCATCGACGCCTACGAAAAAGCGCTCGCCGCCGTGAAGCCGACCGACCCGCGCCCGCGCATCGAGCATCTGCAGTGCGTCACGCCTGAAGACGTGGCCCGTCTGAAGCCCCTCGGCATCATCGCCTCCATGCAGCCGAGCCACGCCACCAGCGACATGTACTGGGCCGAGGACCGCGTCGGCCCCGAGCGCGGCAAGGGGCTCTACGCCTGGCGCTGGGTCCTCGACTCGGGCGTGATCATTGCCGCCGGCTCCGACTTCCCCGTCGATCCGGAGAAGCCGCTGATCGGCCTCCACAGCGCCGTCACCCGCCAGGATCTCAAGAACTGGCCCGCGGGCGGCTGGCACCCCGACCAGAAGATGTCGTTCGAGGAGGCCCTGCGCGCCTACACCCGGGGCGCCGCCTACGCCGCTTACGAAGAGGACCACAAGGGACGGATCGCCCCGGGCTACTGGGCCGACCTCACGGTCATCGGTAAAGATTTGAGGGAGATTCCACCCGAGGAGATCCCGAACGCCGGAATCGATTTTACGATCGTGGGCGGATCGGTCGTCTACGAGAGGCGGTAGCGCCGCCCGCTTCCGTTGGCTCCAGGGACAAGAGCTTCTCCACCATGAGACCGTGAAGCGCTGGCACGACGCGGACGGCGCCCGCGCGTTTCAGTACGGCGGCCGAGAACGAGGTCGTCACTCCGACGACCATGAGGCCTGCGGCGCTCGCGGCACGCACACCGCCGGGCGAGTCCTCGATCGCCACGGAGCCGCGGCCTCCCCTCAGCCCCAGGCGGCGCAGCGCCAGGCGGTATGCGTCCGGCCACGGCTTGGGACGCCTGACGTCCTCGGCCGTCACGACGGCGCCGAACAGCCGCGTGAGCCCGGCCCGCTCCAGCGCGCTTCGGACCTCGGACCGCGCGGCCCCTGAGACGACGGCGATGGGGACGCGGCGCGCCATGTCGCGCACCAGGCGGGCGGCGCGCGGGTCGATGCGCAGGCGGCGCGCCAGGCGCGCGTAGGTCCGTCTCTTGCGGCGCAGGAGGCTTTCGAGTTCCGCCCGTGGCAGCCGCGAGTCGCGCAGGATCGCCTCGAGTGCCGTGCGGTCGTCGAACACCAGGTAGCGGGCGTTGTAGCGTGCGCGGTTCAGGGTGACGCCGAAGGGCCGGAGGACCTCCCGGAAGGCGCGCCAGTGGAACGTCTCGTCCTCCAGCAACACCCCGTTGAAGTCGAACAGGATCGCTCGAACGGTCGTCAACGCGCGTCACCCGCCCGCCCGCGGACGCGCCCCGCCGCATCGCCGCCGCAACGGTACCGGTGCCTCCTCCGCCTACTGGCACCCCACCGTCTTGATTGAATCGGATCCTGCGAGCGCTCGTCCGCCGAAGGTCCTCCCCGTGAGGGAGGCCGCAATATCCCCACATTTAATGCCCGAGTCCCCGGCGTTGAATTTGAGGACCAGATCCATGTCCCCGTCCCCATCGACGTCGTCCAGGGCAGACTGCACCGGCGCCGCCTCCGCGCCGGTCGCGCCAAAGCGGATCGTGGTCGGGTCCACGGTGGCGGCATCGAAGGCGTCGGTCGTCAGAACGGCGACACGGAGGCCCCCTTCACTCCTCGGGTTGATGGTGTTCGGGAAGCTGCCGGGCTTGATATCAATCGTAGTCAGGTCTGGGCCACACGCGCGAGCGCCGTTGAAGGGAGGTATCCCCCCGACGTCGTTCGTGAAAAAGCCGCCCGGCGATCCGAAATTGACCGAATCGGGCGCTCGCTCATTGTTGCCGAAACTGCCGCCGAACGCCGATTCGACGGCATAGTTGAAGACGGCATCGACCGAGATCAGAACCAGGGGGAAGACCAGCCGGAGCGTATTGGTGGCCGGGTCGAACCAGACCTGTGAGGTCGCGAGGAAACCCGGAACGTTTCCGGATTGGGAGAAGCTACACGTTGACAAGGCATCCGGGCCGCCGAACATGGTGAACCCCCGGTCGGCACCCAGGAGGGTACTGAAGCCGCAGGCACTTCCCGTCGCCCCGTTCTGATCCGTATCGAGGCACCAGCTGACATGGTGGGTGGCAGTCGTTGGGAATGGACGAGCAGAAAACTGAACGCGAAGGTCAACCAGGCCCGCAGAGACAGTAGCGGATCCGGAGACGATGTCTGCATTCGGCAAAGTTACGTCTCCTGCCGGATCCGTCCATGCTCCCGGCGCCGCCTCCACAACCGTGACGAAGCTCAAAGCGGTCAAAAGCACGAGGCAGTCGATCCATCTGACGGACGTGTCAGCCTTCATGGGATTCTCCTTTCGGCGACATTTGACGACGTCAGACAACACGCGTGGTAAGCCGAGGCTGGCACGGCCTCAGCCGAACTGCCCAGTGACCGCGATCACGCCCGCGCCACGCACCGCTCGGTGACGCGGCTCGGCCGAACATTTACAACCAAACCGCCGACAGCGAAATTACAATCTTACGCTCGCTGCTGCACGCGGGCAGCGCGCCGGAGCGCAGCCGGCTCTAAGCCCAGCCATTTCACGCTCCGCGAAACTGCGCAAAATTTGATGCAACCGGAGCTTGGAGCACGCATCGGGTTCATGGATGGGG
>QHXX01000147.1 GCA_003223135.1 Acidobacteriota bacterium
CGAGGACTGGCTGGAGGCCGAGCGACTTGTGCGGGAGGAGATGGCCGCGCCGGTGCAGCGCTCGACCGGCCGCCAGCGTTCCAGCCTCACCCACTAGCTTCGCGGTGTTTCCACCTTCGTGCCCATGCGGCCGCAGCGGCCTCACGGAATGAACAGGAGACCGACGGCGGCGTACGGACCCGGCGTCGCAGGCTGGCCGATCCAGTATCCCTGGGATTTCGCGCCGAAATCGAAGTAAAGCCCGCGCAGCGGGCCGCGGGTGAGGCGGGCGCGCAGGCGGGCGCCGCCTCCGAGGCCGTTGCGCGGGTCGTGCCAGGTCTCGGCCGCGCTCCCGAGACGGAAGCGGCCGGCGGAGATGATGTCTTCGGCCGCTGCACCGAGCGCGCCGAACGCTCCCGAGGGGCCGGCGCCCCTACGGCCCACGAAGGATAACGTCCGGAGTCGCGCCGCGACATCCGTTGGCGCCTGCGCCGGACCGGCCGGCGGGGTCTGGGCAGCAGTGGCAGGCGCCTGGGCGGCGACTGCCGGCGCCATGATCCACTCAAGCGAAATCTCACCGCCGGATGGGGTCCACTCGGACGACAGCGCGGGCAGGACGCGGAACCGGCCGGCGCGCGGCAGGGGCAAGGGAGCCGCGTCGTCGCCGCTGACGCTCAGGCGCATGGCCGAGCCGAGCGCCCACCAGAGGCCGGGGTCGAGGAGGTTCCAGTAGGCCTGCCTGCGGAGTCGGCGGTACTCGCGATCGATCGTGGCGTCGGCGGACGCGGGGGTGATGCCGCTGCCGGCGCCGTGCAGCTCGTGCAGGAGGCCGAGGTAATTGGCGACGTCGCCGCCGCCGCTGTACTCCGCATAGAAGCGTCCGGGCTCGCGGCTCGGATCCGGCGTGGTGCGCAGGACGTAGTCGCTGTCGACGAGCCGGTTCGACGCCAGGTGCAGAAGCTCGATCGGCCGCATGCGGACGCCTTCGACCGCGCGGCGCTCGAGCAGCGTGGCAGCAAGGGTGTTCGCCTCGGTGCCTCCGGCGTAGAGGTAGAGCCTCTCTTCCGTGCTGGTCCCCGCGAGATCGAAGGAGGCGTAGGAGTCGCGACCGCCCCAGGGGGATCCGAGATGAACCCCGGGCGATGTGTTGAATTCGCGACCGCGGCCGCCGTGGCCGAAAGACTCGTGCAGCGCCACACCGAACCACCAGGCTATGGGCGCGTCCCACACGAGCGTCCTGGTCATTCGCGCGACGGCGCCGGCCGGACCCGGGCCGAGCGGCCGGAACAGACGCGCTTCTCCGGCGGCGGTGCCGGTGACGGCGGATGAGACCAGGCGGGCGCCCGATTCGGCATCGAGGGCGGGGGAAAAATACAGCTCGTAGCGCGGCGGGATCGTCTCGTCGGCGCGCGCCGCGGCGACGAAGGCGAGCGTGGCGGCGATCGTCAGGAGCACCTGGAGGGGCCTCCGGATGATGTCCGCCGGCGCCGCCATCATCTTATATACGCGGCGGGCCGACCGTGTCAGAATGGGCGCATGAGCGCACCGCAACAGGTCGCGCGCGTCGCGGTCCCGGTGAATCAGGTCTCCCGCGCCCGCGACATCCGCACGGTCCTCTTCCGCGTCCTGGCGCTCCACTTGCTGGTCGCCGCGGCCAAGCTGATCTACGGGTTTGCGACCGGCGCCATCAGCATGGTGGCGGACGGCATCCACTCGCTGATGGACTCGTCCTCCAACGTCGTGGGGCTTCTGGGAACGGCCATCGCGGCCCGCCCGCCCGATCCCGGGCATCCTTACGGCCACCGGAAGTTCGAGGTCATCGCGGCGCTGGGCATCACCTTCCTGCTGTTCCTGGCCTGCTACGAGGTCCTGACCGGCGCGGTCGAGCGACTGATGAACTCGCAGCGGCCGAGGGTCACGGCCGCCTCCTTCGCGATCATGATCGTGACGATCCTCATCAACACGTTCGTCACGATCTACGAGCAGCGGCGCGGCCGGGCGCTGGGAAGCCCGATCCTCGTGGCCGATTCCCTGCACACGCGCAGCGACATCTACGCGTCGATGGCGGTGCTGGCCGGCCTCGCGGGCGTGGCCCTGGGCCGCCCCCTCTTCGATCCCCTGGCCGCCCTCGTCGTGGTCGGCCTCATCGCGCGGGCCGGCTACCGGATCGTGACGTCGTCGCTCGATGTCCTGGCCGACGCGAGCGTGTACAGTCCGCAGGAGATCGCCTCGGCCGCCATGCAGGTGCCCGGTGTCATCGACTGTCACGACGTGCGGACGCGCGGCATGCCCGACCACGTGCACCTCGATTTCCACCTGACGGTCGCCTCCGACACGCCGACGAGCGAGTCGCACGCCATCGCCCACCGCGTCATCGAGATGATCCAGAGGCGGTTCCCCGGGATCCAGGACGTGACGCCGCACGTCGAGCCTCCGGGGGCGGACGAAAGGGTCGACCATCCCGTCAAGGCGGGCGCGGGGACAAGATCGTGAGCGAGCGCTGCGAGCTCCCGCAGTCGAACGCGACGACCGACGAGATCCGTGACGTTCTCAAGACCGCCCGGCGCATCGCCGTCGTCGGGCACTCCGATAACCCGGCGCGCGACAGCCACCGGGTCGGCCGCTACCTGGCGGCCCACGGATACCAGGTCTTTCCCGTCAACCCGAACGCCCGCTCGGCGCCCGGCCTGAAGTTCTACCCGGATCTCGCGTCGATCCCCGGCGCCGTCGACATCGTGGACATCTTCAGGCGCCCCGAGGCGATCCCCGCCATCGTCGATGAGGCGATCCGCCTGGGCGCGAAGACGATCTGGATGCAGGAGGGGCTGGCCGACAATGCGGCGGCCCGGAAGGCGCGCGCCGCCGGCCTGCGGGTGGTCATGAGCCGCTGCATCATGAAGGAGCACCTGGCACTCGACCGCGACTGAGATCGCGTCACGCCCGGCCGGCGCTCCGGCGTCTCTTCCAGAGCGCCACGAACGGGTAGATGAGAATGCCGCTCAGGATCCCGAGCCCGCCCGAATAGATGTATTCCTCGCCGCTCGCGAACATCGAGACCACGATCAGGACGATCGGCGGTAGGATGATCCACCAGATGCCCCGCCGCCCGGCGGGGATGATGTAACGATAGCCGCCGTCCGAGGCCTCTCCGCGGGCGCCGGGCCGGGCCCGGACCTTCCAGAGCGCGAGAAAGATCAGGATGTACACCCCGGAGAACAGCCACATCTCGACGACCGCCAGGACCTCCACCGACAGTCCGATCAGGACCGCGTAGAAGAAGGCCGTGACCAGGAGCGCAATCCACGGAGTGCCGTGCCTGCCGTGCGTGCGCGTCAGGAAACGCGGCAGGTATCCGTCCTCGGCCATGGTGAACGGGACCCGCGAATAGGCCAATAGGTTCGTGTTGGACAACGCGATGTTGCTGACCATTCCGGCCGCGGCGATCCAGAGGGCCAGCGAGCGTCCCCCGATCATTCGGCCGATGTCGGTGAACGACCCCGCCGAAAGTGTCGACCAGTCGGGGGCGACGGCAAGGCCGATCAGGAGAGGCAGGAAGTAGGTCGGGACGGTGATGACGATCGCCCACAGGATGGCGCGGATGTAGTTGCGGCGAGGGTTCTCCACCTCTTCGGCCGCGGTCGAAAGCGATTCGTATCCCGAGTAGTTCCACATCATGAAGAGCATGCCGACGCCGAGCCCCTCGAACAATCCCTTGCCCGGCGGCGTGAACGGCACGAGAGGGTTGTGGTTCCAGTGGAACAGGCCCAGGACGCACATCACGGCGAAGGGGGCGAGCAGGAAGATGTTGAACAGGAGAGTCGACCAGCCGACGAGCTCGATGCCGCGTACATTGATCCAGGTGCCCCCGGCGATGACAAGCAAAGGGATGATGATGCGCGCGGCGGGCCTCCAGGTCACGGGCAGGAACTCGTCGCTGTACTCCGCCACCAGGACCTCTTCGATGCCGGCGGGGCCGGCCGAGGAGAGGCAGTAGATGACTCCGAGGAGCGGCAGGAACCGCAGGCCGCGCCGGACGCGGATCGATCGGTGTCCCGGAGGCTGCGTCGCGCCCGGCGGTTCGTTCGATCTTGGCGGCTCGCTCAAGACACGGGGCTCACGCGGCCGATTCGGCGCAGGCCTTGTCGGCGGCCTCCAGGATTCGCTTCAGCTCCCGGTCGACTTCGGGCGGGAGCGGGTCGGGATCGGGAAGGGCGAGCAGGCGGTCCACCTCGGCGCGGGCCGTCTCGATCTCGTCGTGCCCTTCCTCGAAGAACTTGTCGTAGGTACTGCGGTAGGAAAACTTCGGGAAGAACATGGCGCCGGTCTTGAGGCCGTGGAGCGTCTCCTTGAACCCGAGGAAGTGCTGTCCGGGCCCCGCCTTTTCGATGAGGTGGACCATCAGAGTCTCGTCGCTCACCACGACCCCCTCGCGGATGCGCTTCACCATGCGGGCGATCTCCGACTCGATGACCATCTCGGTGAGCGACATCGTGTTGTTGTCGTCGAGAACGCCGATGCCGACGAGAAGGTCCGCCCCGGAGAGCGCCGCGGCCATGCCGGTGTGCATCGACTCGTACGCCGCCTGGACCCCGGGGATCTTGGCGTCGGAGTTGAGGCCGACGCCGAGCGCCGGGACATTGTAGAACTTCGCCATCTGCCCGAGGATCAAATTGAACAGCGGGATTTCGGGGCTGCCGCAGACCGCCATTCCCGAGCGCATGTCCAGCACCTCGGGACCGAGAGGATAGATGAGCGGGCAGCCGGGCGCGGCGAGCTGGAACAGGACGACACCCGAAAGAAATTCGACCAGGCTCATCAGGCAGGTGCCCGGGACGGTGACCGGGGCCGTGGCGCCGGTCAGGGGCATCGGCCAGATGACGATCGGAATGCCGGCGCGCGCCAGGTCGATGCACAGGTCGGCCATCTTCGGCTCGTGCTGCAAGGGCGACACGGTGCAGGCGACGACCGAGAACGGGGGCCGGCGTTTCAGCTCCTCCCTGCCGCCCGCGATCACCTCCAGCATCTCGAGCGCGAACGGCATGTGCTCGGGCAGCTGGATCTCATGCTGGATGTGCTTCGAGGTCATGGCGAACGCGTGGTACATCTCGTGCAGGACGCGGCTCGGCCCCGGCACGTCGAACGGCACCACCATCGGCCAGATGTAGTCCACGACGTCGATGTAGTGCGCCGCCTTGGTCGAGTCGCGCAGGTCCTTGACCAGCCCCTGCCGCCGCTCCCCGGTCTTGTAGTCCTGCGTGAACGTCGCCTGTCCGTTCGTGGTGATGTACAGGTGCTGTCCGTCCGTCCTGAGATCGTGCTTCGGATCGCGGCCGGCGAGGGTGATGACGCGTGGGGTCGACCCGAGACAGCGCTCGACGATCTCGGGGCTGAGCCACGCGAGCCCCTTGTCGTGGTCGACTCTCTGACCGTGCTCCGCCAAGAGGTCGAGGGCCCTTTTGCTCTCGTACTTGATGCCGACCTTCCCGAGGATGTCGAGCGCCCGCGTGTGCATGAGCCGGACTTCGTCGTCGCTCAGGATCCTGACCTCGGGGACCATGGAGACCTCCGCGCGATGATGGCCGATGGGGGCGTCCGACCGGCGGCGCAACATCCTAGCGCATCCGATCCATGATGGTGACGTGGCATAAATTATCGCCGCCCTCGGCCTCCGGGCGCAAGGACTTTCGGCCGCGCCCGTTCGGCGGAAATGCCGTATCGGCTTGAAATTACCGCGGATCGCGGGAATTTGAAGCCGTAACAGCAAAGGCCGGCGGCGCGCGGCCGCGGGACGTCGATCCCTGTGCTAGATTGTCCCATCAGCATTGAGGACGGGTTGCCGTCGGTGAAACGCGCTCCGCATGCCGAGCGCTTCGAGGGAGGTGAGACATGACGCAAGCGCGCTACGACGCCATTGTCGTGGGTGGCGGCCACAACGGCCTGGTCGCCGCGGGGTACCTGGCGAAGGAACGGCTCAAGGTCCTGGTTCTCGAGCGCAGGTCGATCATCGGAGGCGCCTGCGTCACCGAAGAGCTGATCCCGGGCTACCGCGTCACCCGGACCTCCTACGTCTGCAGCCTTCTTCTTCCCGAGGTCATCCGCGATTTCCGCATGAAGGACTACGGCTTCATGACCCTCGTCCCCGAGCCGCATTCGATCTACCCCTACCCCGACGGCCGCTACATGCTCTGGTCGGCCGACGAGGAGAAGACGAAGAAGGAGATCACCAAGTTCTCGCGGCGCGACGCGGAGGCTTTCAGCGGCTTCAACGCCGAGCTTCTCGAGCTGCAGTCGTTCGTGGACGAGATTCTGCGCACGACGCCGCCGATGTTTCCGCCGCGCGGTCTGCGGGAGCTCCTGGAGTTCGGCAAGCTCGGGCGCAAGATGCTCAAGCTGGGCGACCGAAAGCTGAAGCTCTTCATGGAGCTGATGACGGCCTCATGCTACGACTATCTCTCCAGGCGCTTCGAGTCCGACCACGTGATGGCCGCGATGTCGATCAACGGCCTCATCGGCACCTGCGTCGGCCCGATGACCCCCGGGTCGGCGGCCATCATGCTGCACCACTCGATCGGCAGCAGCATCGAGGGGCAGCCCGGTGCCTGGGGCTACGTCAAGGGCGGGATGAGCGGCATCGCCAACGCCCTTTTGCGCTCGGTCAAGGACATGGGCGTCGAGGTGAAGACCGACTCGGAGGTCGGGCGCTTCATCGTCGAGGACGGCGTCTGCCGCGGCGTGTCCCTCGCGAACGGCGACGAGTACCGCGCCCGTCTCGTGGCCAGCAATCTCGACCCGCACCGCACCTTCCTGAAGCTGTGCGACAAGGGGACGCTGCCCGAGGACTTCACCGACTCGATCAGGAAGTTCCGCATCCAGGGATCGTCGATCAAGGTGAACTGTGCCCTCTCGGAGCTGCCGAACTGGACGTGCATTCCCGGCCAGGACCCGGACGCCCCGCACCAGCAGTCGATGTTCGAGATCGCCCCTTCGGTCGAGTACCTCGAGCGCGCCTACGACGACCTCAAGTATGGCCGGCCGTCACAGCGCCCGATGATCGACGGCAACATCGCCTCGACCATGGACGACTCTTTGTGCCCCAAGGGCCACCATGTCATGTCGCTGTTCGTTCAGTACGGCCCGTACAAGCTGAAGGAAGGGACCTGGGACCAGATTCGCGAGAAGGTGGGCGATCAGATCATCGACACGCTCGCCGAGTACGCCCCGAATATCAAGAAGGCGATCATCGCGCGCGAGGTCTTGAGCCCCTGGGATCTCGAGAAGATCTTCGGCCTCACCGAGGGGAACATCTTCCACGGCGAGATGACGCCCGACCAGCTCTTCTTCCTGCGGCCGGCGCCGCGCTGGGCCAACTACCGCACGCCGATCCGGGGCCTGTACCTGTGCGGCTCCGGCGCGCACCCCGGCGGCGGCGTCATGGGCGCCCCCGGCAAGAACGCCGCCCGGGAGATCCTGCGCGACATCAGGCGCTGAGGCTACCGAGGCGGGACCGGCACCGTCTCGAAGTAGGCCGTGGACGGGACGAGCCTCGCGGCCACGAGGCGTGCGGGAGCAGGATCCGGAAGCGCGTCCGCGGGCTGCGCCATCCGTCCATCCCAGAGATAGATCCGTCGCGGGCCCGCGGTCGCGGGATCCGCTGCCACCGCCA
>QHXX01000061.1 GCA_003223135.1 Acidobacteriota bacterium
TGCGACCTCTCCTGTTCGAAGCCAAGGAGGAGCCGGCCGAGGAGCGGGCGGTGCCGTCGGGCGCCGAGGGGATCGGATCCACCGACAGTGCGGTCGAGCCCCGGGCCGCGCGCGCGCCCTCCCAGGATTAGCCCAGGAAACATACCGCCGCCGCGATGCGGATCTACCTCCTCCGCCACGCCATCGCCGAGCCGCGCGACCCGAGACGTTACCCTGCCGATTCCGACCGTCCGCTGACGCGTGAAGGAGCGCGTAAGATGGAGGTCGCCGTGCGCGGTCTTCGGGCGGCCGACGCGCGCTTCGACGTGGTTCTCACGAGCCTACCGGTACGCGCGCGCCAGACCGCCAGGATCGTCCTCGCGGCTCTCCGTCCACGCCCTCCCCTGCGCGCCCTGCGGCCTCTCTCCCCGGGCGGCGGCGCGGGCGGCGTCTTTGCGGCCCTGGCCTCCCTCCCGGCCGACGCGTCGATCCTGCTCGTCGGACACGAGCCGGACCTGTCCCGCCTGGCCGGCGCGATGATCCTCGACCCGCGCGCCGACCTGCCCCTCGATTTCAAGAAAGGCGGCCTCTGCCGGATCGATTTCGAAGGCGTGGCCCGGCCCGGGCTGGGCCGGCTCGTGTTCCACCTCACCCCGAAGATCCTGAGGCGCCTCGCCGGCCGGGCCTGACCTCGACCGATCGGTCTCACTTCTCCGGCGCGGCGTCGGCGATCCGCAGTCCGGGATGGCGCACGTCGCGCCCCTCGCACATGAAGATGACCATCTGGGCGATATTCGTGGCGTGGTCGGCGACGCGCTCGAGGTACTTGGCGATGAAGGTGATGCGCAGGGCCCGGCTGACGTTCTTCGGCTCCTCGATCATATAAGTGAGGAGCTCGCGGAACAGCTGCACGTTCAGCTGGTCGACCGCCGAGTCGGCCTGAAGAACCTCGATGGCGAGGCGCGGCTCGCGCTTCACGAAGGCGTCGAGCGCCTCCTTGACCATGCCCGTCGCGGCCGAGGCCATGCGCGGGATGTCGATGTACGGCTTGAGGGGAGGCTCCTCGCTCAGCTCGATCGAGCGCTCGGCGATGTTCACCGCCAGGTCGCCGATGCGCTCGAGGTCGGTGACGATTTTGAGCGCCGTGGCGATGAAGCGCAGGTCCGAGGCGGCCGGCTGGCGGAGCGCCAGGAGGCTGAGGCAGAGGTGATCGATCTCAAGCTCCCCCGAGTCGACCTCGCGGTCCGACGCGATGACCCGGCGCGCCAGGCCGGGGTCGCGGCTCAGGAGCGATTTCATGGCGGAGGCGATCATCTCCTCCACCTTGCCGCCCAGTAGGAGAATCTTCTCCTTGAGCGTTTCCAGCTCCTGCTCGTAGTGCCGGCTCGTGTGCTGCGTCATCCGAACCGTCCCGTGATGTAGTCTTCGGTCCGGCGATCGGCCGGGGTCGTGAAGATCTTTTCCGTATCGTCCACCTCCACGAGCTGGCCGCTCAGGAGGAACGCCGTCCGGTCCGACACCCGCGCCGCCTGCTGCATGTTGTGCGTGACGATCACCACCGTGTAGCGCTCGCGCAGCTCTTCAATGAGCTCTTCGATGCGCGCCGTCGAGATCGGGTCGAGCGCGGAGCACGGCTCGTCCATCAGGATGACCTCCGGGTCCACGGCCAGGACCCGGGCCAGGCAGAGGCGCTGCTGCTGGCCGCCTGAGAGCTCCAGGGCCGACGTCCCCAGGCGGTCCTTCGCTTCGTCCCACAGGGCCGCCTGGCGCAGGCTCGTCTCGACGACCTGCTCCAGCTCTCCCGAGCCGGTGACGCCGTGGATACGTGGGCCGAACGCGACGTTGTCGAAGATCGTCTTCGGGAACGGATTCGGCTTCTGGAACAGCATGCCGACCCGGCGTCGCAGGTCGACCAGATCCATGCCCGGGGCGTAGAGGTCCTCTCCGTCGAGGGTCACACTCCCCTCGACCTTCACGTCGGTCCCGATCTCGGCGATCCGGTTGATCGACTTGATGAGGGTCGATTTGCCGCACCCGGACGGCCCGATGATCGCGGTCACCCGCCTCTCGGGGACATCGAGGGTGACGCCGCTCAGGGCCTGGCGCCCGGGGTAGGAGAAGCTCAGGTTCCGGAACGCGACCTTCGCCGGATCGGCTCCCGGGGCCGCCTGCCGTGTGGGGCGGGGCGTCGCGAGAACGGAAGACTTCATCGCGCCTCCAGGCCCCTGCGGTAGCGGACGCGCAGTGAGATCGCGGCCAGGTTCAGGAGGAAGGTCAGGGCCACGAGGACCAGCGTGGTGCCGTACTGGATGGGGCGGGTCAGGGTGGCATCGGTGCTCTGAGTCGCCATGATGAAGATATGGTACGAGAGTTCCATGAATTGATCGAGCGGGTTCACCATCGGCAGCGACAGGCCGGTGAACGGGATGCCCAGATGGGCGATCGGCAGGCGTGGCAGGAAGTAGGCGCAGCCGGTGAACAGGATCGGCGCCGTCTCCCCCGCCCCGCGACTGATCGACAGGATCGATCCGGTCAAGATACCGGCCCGGGCCTGCGGCAGAACGACGCGGCTGACCGTCTGCCAGCGCGTCGCTCCGAGGGCGAAGGAGGCCTCGCGGTGGCTGCGCGGCACGGCATTGAGCGCCTCGGCCGTGTTCACGATGATGACCGGCAGCACCAGGACGGCGAGCGTCGCGGCCGCCCAGAGCATCGCCGGCTGACCGAACAGGAGGCCGCCTCCGCGCACCCGATCGATCGAACGGCCGAGAAACAGGATGAAGAAGCCGACCCCGAACAGTCCGAAGACGATGGAGGGAACGCCGGCCAGGTTGTTGACCGAAGCCCGGATGACCCGCGCCAGCGCGGAATTTCCGGCGTACTCCACCATGTAGATGGCGGCGCACACGCCGAGCGGGAGCGCCATGACGATCATCAGCAGCGTGATGCAGACGGTGCCGAAGATCGCCGGGAAGATGCCGCCGTGCGTCATTCCCTGCGTCGGCTCGGTGGCCAGGAACTCCCAGGTGATGACGCCGAGGCCGCCCTTGACGATCGAGCCCAAGAGCAGGGCTGTCGCCAGGAGGACCGCCAGGGCGGTGCCGCGCAGGAGCGCCAGGGCGATCGTCTCGATGAAGCGGCGCTTCACAGGGCCAGCCTCCTGCGCATCCGGGCGACGGCCAGCTCGGCCACCAGGTTGATGATGAATGTCAGGGTGAACAGGAGCGCTCCGACCAGGAAGAGGGCGCGGTACTGCTCGCCGCCCTGCGGCACGGAGCCCAGCTCGGCGGCGATCGTCGCCGTCATGGTCCGCACGCTGTCGAACGGGTTGAGGGTCACCTGCGCGGCGTTGCCGGTCGCCATCAAGACGATCATCGTCTCGCCGAGCGCCCGGCCCATCCCCAGGAGAATTGCGGCGACGAGACCCGAGGCGCCCGCCGGGATGACCACGCGCGTGATCGTCTCCCAGTTGTTGGCCCCCAGGGCGTGCGCTCCTTCGCGCAGAAACCCCGGGACCGCCCGCAGCGCGTCGTCGGTCATCGTGGCGATCACCGGCACGATGACCAACGAAACGCCGAGCGCCCCGACCATGGCGTTCAGCCGGAACGTCGTGTGCAACAGGTTCTGCAGGAGGGTGGCCAGCGTCGCGAGGCAGAAGAATCCGATCACAACCGACGGGACGCCCGCTAGAAGCTCGATCGCCGGCTTGACGATCTCGCGTGTCCTCTTTCCGGCGACCTCCGCCAGGTAGACGCCGCACGCCACGCCGAACAGCGTGGCGACGAGGGTGGCCGGCAGGGCCACGAGGGAGCTGCCGAGAAAGAGCGGCAGGAGCGAGTACTTGGGGTTCTGGCCGACCGGCTGCCAGAGCCTCACCGTCTGGGGAACGTTGTCGAAGTCGAGCTCCGCGGGCCGCGGCGCGGCATCGACCTTCTCCACCGGCTCGAGCGCGTTCTCGGAGCTCACGGCCTTCCGTTCCGGCCCCGCAGAATGAGGGACGGGAACGGCCCCGCCGCTCCTCGAGGCCGTCCCGGATCCTCTCACATTCAGGTCCAAGTCAGTTGCTGGCGGCCTGCTGGGCGTGACCCGGCATCGGCACGTACTCGACCTTCTCGACGATCTCCTGGCCCCTGGGTCCGAGGATCCAGTCGAGATATTCCCTGGCCGCGCCCTTCGGCTGGCCCGGCGAGTAGACGTACAGGTAGCGGCTGATCGGGTAGGTCTGGCTCCAGACGACTTCAAAGTTCGGCCGGCCGTCGGCATTGAGCGGGGAGATCGGCTGGCTCTTCTCGTCCTTCGCGACTTTTAGAATTTTCAGCTTCGGGTTGGTCGCGAAGTAGGCGACGCCGCCGTAGCCGATGGCGTTCGGATCCTTCGCCACCGCCTCCGCCACGGCGCTCGTTCCGGGCATCGTCTGGACGTCGGCGGCGTAGTCCCGGTTGTTGAGAACGTTCTCCTTGAGGTAGGCGTACGTGCCGCTGCTCGATTCGCGACTGTAACGGATGATCTTCTTGTCCGGCCCGCCGACCTGCTTCCAGTTGTTGGTATAACCGGAGTAGATCATCCCCACCTGCTTGAGCGTCAGGTGATCGATCGGATTCGCGGCATTCACCACGATCGCCAGCGCGTCCATCGCCGTCTTGATCTCCACCACGTCGATGCCGTTCTTCTTCGCCGCATCCTTCTCCTCAGCCTTGATCGGCCGGCTGGAGTTGGCAAGAGTCGTGGTCCCGTTGATCAGGGCGGCGATGCCGGTGCCCGAGCCGCCGCCCGTCACCTGGACGGTGACGTCCTTCCGTTCCTTCATGTACTCCTCGGCCCACCTTTGGCCCAGGATCACCATGGTGTCGGACCCCTTGACGGTGATCGTGTCTCCCGAGGCCATGGCGAAGGTCAAGCCGGCCATGCCGGCGGCCAGGACGAAGGTCGCGGCGGCGATTCCCCTTCTGCTCATTCCGATTCTCCTCATGGTTGTTGTCATGCGTTCAGTCTGGTTCGACCCGGCTTCGGTCGCGTGACGGCCGTGTGACGGTTGTGTGACGGAGCCTCGAGCCGCCCCGCCAGACCTAGAACACGATCTGCAGCTGCGCCCGGAACTGGTCGGTCTTGGTGTCCGTGGCCGAGGCCTCGTCCTTGACCTGTCCGTAGTCCGACTGGAACTTGAGCTCGTGCTTGCTGAAGTAGTAGCCGAAGCCGACGCGCTTCTCGGTCTGCTTGTCGTTGTTGACGTCCTTATTGGGATCGACGGTGCTGTAACGCAGGGCGACTTCGATCTTGCGCGGCACCAGGAAGACACCGACCTGCCCGATCGACCCGTTGGAGTCGATGTCGGGGGCGCCGGCCGCCTGTTCCTGCGTCCTCGTGTAGTAGTCTGCGAGGACGAAGAGCCTCTTGTACTTGAAGCCGAAGAAGCCTTCTCCCGTCGTCTGCTGCAGGTGCTCCGCCGTCTTCAGGAGACTCTGCTCGGTGGTATTCAACATGTAGGCCACGCCGATCGTCCAGTTCGGCTTGTCCGGGTTGTCGACCGCGGCCTCGGACAGCTTGTACTCGCCGTTCGGGTCGAAGTGGACGCGGGCGACGTACATGTAACCAGTGTTGTCGTTGGCATTGTGGTTGCGGGCGTTCCCGTTGAAGGCGCCCGACTCGTAACCGAACTTCTTCGCAAACGTTGTACCCCAGAGCATGGCTCCTTCCTGGCGGGACGGCGCGAACCTTTCCGAGGCGATCGACCGGTCGACGAATTCCTGCTCGCCCGACGAGGTCAGCTCCTGAATGCCGAGCGGGGCCTTGAACTGGCCCAGGCGGACCGTCGCGCGCGGGTTGCGTGCCAGGTCGAAGTACAGGTCGCGCAGATCCGGGCTCCTCCGTGGAGGCGTGGCGCCGGCGTCGTCCTGGCCCGTGAAGTCATACTGGACCTTGTACTTGAGCCAGGTGTAGTAGGCGTAGCCGTCGAGACGCAGTCGAGTGCGCGGCAGGTTGAAGAACCCGTTGTCGTCGGTCAGTGAGTTCGGGTCGGTCATCGTGTAGGTGTAGCGGAACTGCGTGCGGGTGGAGATCTTCAGCTCGAACCTGGGCGTGTGGAAGAAGAATCCCTTGTCGTAGCCCCACGTGTTCTCGTCCTGGGCCAGCGCCGGAAGAGCCGAGGCGGCCAGAAGGAGTCCCGCGATCATGACCGCGGTTCGCATGCGCATCGTCGTTGATCCTCCGATTCACGTCCGGCGGCCCCCATGGCGCGCCCTGATCGCGGCGGAGAATGTATCGAGGGCGTGACGCGGATTTGTCCGTCCCGTGACAGTCGCGTGACGACGGGACCCGGCGTGGTGCCGGCGTGACGATGGTGTTAAGGCGGACCTCAGGCGGCGGGCAGTGAAACGCGGAAGGTCGTTCCCGACCCGGTGCTACTCTCGACCTCGATCGTCCCGCCCATCGCCTGGGTGAGATGCTTGGCGATCGCGAGGCCCAGGCCGGTGCCCCCCTCCCGGCGGTCCCGGGAGCGGCCGACGCGGTAGAAGCGCTCGAAGATCCGGCCGAGGTCCTCGGGGGGAATCCCGACGCCGTTGTCCTTGACGGACACCACCACCCTTCCGGACGAGGGGCGTGCCGACACTTCGATGCGCCCGCCTTCGGGGGTGAACTTGACCGCGTTGTCGAGCAGGTTGATCAGGACCTGGCCCAGGCGGTCGCGATCGGCAAGCACCCTCGGCAGATCCCCGGGGACGTCCAGGGTCAGGGTGTGCCTCTTCCCGGCGGCCGCCGGCCGCGCCACCGCTTCGGCCTGGGTCGCCACGTCGCGCAGCGCCACCGGAGCGAGGTCGATGCGCGCCTCGCCCTGCTCCACCGCGGCCAGGTCGAGAAGGTCCTCGATGAGGGCGCGCAGCCTCTCGGCGTGCCGGTGGATGACCCGCACGAACTCGGCCGCCGTCTCGGGATCGCGCAGGCCGCCGTCGCGCAGCGTCTCGGCGTACCCCTTGATCGCGGTGAGCGGTGTCCTGAGCTCGTGCGACACGTTGGCGACGAACTCACGTCTCACCCTTTCCAGTCTCTTCAGCTCGCTGACGTCGTGGAACACGGCCACCGCCCCGACGGTCTCGCCCGATTCCCTGATCGAGGCGAGGCTGGCCTGGATCACCTTGTCCTGGGCGCCAC
Organism: Acidobacteriota bacterium; assembly: GCA_003223135.1. GTDB lineage: Bacteria > Acidobacteriota > Polarisedimenticolia > Gp22-AA2 > Gp22-AA2 > Gp22-AA3. The sequence continues at coordinate 7,123 of QHXX01000061.1, forward strand.
CGAGGGCGATCTCCCGGGTGACCGGCTCGTCGGCTTCCAGGGCGGACTCGATCGCCTCCTGCAGCGCCGGCACGCGCGCCGTCTCCAGCGGCCGCCGTCCTTCGACTGGAAGCTGCGCGTTGAAGATTCTCCGGAAGGCGTCGTTGGCGAGCAGGATGCGACCGGTCGGATCGGTCAAGACCACCCCTTCGACCATGCCCTCGAGGACGGTGCGCAGCTGGCTCCTCTCGCGCTCGAGGAGCACCAGGCGTTCCTGGAGCTCGTCCGCCATCCGGTTGAGCGAGCGCGCCAAAACCGCCACCTCGTCGTCCCCGCCCGCTTCGGCCCTGACGGCCGTCCGCCCGCCGGCGAAATCGGAGGCCGCGCGCGCCATGGCTTCCAGCCGGCGCGCCGGGCCGCGGGCCACGACCCAGCCGATGCCGGCCGCGAGCACGACCGAGAGCAGGGCGGCCACAAGAATCGGCCCGCGGATCTCCTCCTGCGCCTTCTTCACGTCGGTGAGGGGAACGGCCAGCCGGACGATACCGCGCGACGGATCGTCCGGGTCGATGCGGGACGCGACGTACAGCATGTTCTCCGTGAGGGTCCGGCTGTAGCGCACGGCGCGGCCCGTCCCGGCGCGCATCGCCTCGATGACCTCGGGGCGGTCGGCGTGGTTCTCAACGGAAAGAAGCGCCTCGCCGTCGAGATCCGTGTCCCCGAGCACCTTTCCTGAGGCGTCGATGATCGTGACCCGCAGCCCCAGGTCGCGGCCCAGGCGATCCGCCAGCGCGTCGGCCCCCGCCGTGAGGTCGGGCTCGGAAAGCAGGAGATCGCGCGCCAGCCGCGTCTCCTCGGTCAGCCGCGAGGCCACCTGATCCGTGATGCGGCGGGCGACGGCCCGGTCCAGGACGACTGTGGGTGTCCACGGTGCGCGTCTCGATCTCGCCCCCGTAGCCCCAGACCTCGGAGAGAAGCTGGTCGCGGCTGAACGCCCGACCCGGCCGCCGCGCCAGCCGGTGCAGCAGCTTGAACTCCGTGGCCGTGAGGGTGATCTCCTTCCCCTTCAGCCTCACGAGGTGGGCGCCGGCGTCGATGACCAGAGGCTCGTGCACGATGCGTTCGCCCGGCCCCTCCTTCTCGTCGCGCCTGAGGATCGCCTGCACCCTCAGGACCAGCTCGCGCGGCGAGAACGGCTTCACGACATAGTCGTCCGCGCCGAGCTCGAACCCGACCACGCGATCGACCTCTTCGCCGCGCGCCGTCAGCATCAGGATAGGGATGGCGCGGGTCTTCTCGTCCTGCTTCAGGGTCCGGGCGACTTCGGCGCCGGGCATCACCGGCAGCATCAGGTCGAGGACGATGAGGTCGGGCCGCTCGCGGCGCGCCAGGTCCACCGCCTGCCGTCCGTCGGAGGCGGACACCACGCGATACCCGGCCTGGGCCAGGTTATAGCGCACCAGCTCGACGATGTCGCGCTCGTCGTCCACCACCAGGATGGTTTGCGGCATGGGCCGTGCGTCTCCCGGAGTCCCCGCTCGATCGGGCCGATTATAGTCCCCGGCCCGCCGGTGCCGGGGCCGCTCCTGGCAGAGCGTGTGTCGGAAGCGTGAGAGCGAGGTGGCGGAGGGGTGACGAACGCGTGACAACCGATGACGATGCCGGGTGGCTGAGCTCCGGGGGCATGACTCGTTCGGTCAGCCGAGGTACCGCCGGTCGGCGTACGTCGTCGGGTCGGGAACGCCGGCCCGCCGGAACGCCTTCGCCCTCTCGCCACACTTGACGCAGACCCCGCAGTGCAGGCCACGGCGCGGCGCGCTGCACGATAGGGTCAACCCAAGCGGCAGGCCACGACCGCGACGGATGATCCGGTCTTTGGTGAGTCGCCGGAACGGGGCGCGCAGCCTGATCGGCGCCGCCAGTCCGCGGGCCAGGGCCCGCTCCATGGCCCGGAGGAATTCGGGCGACCCGTCCGGGAACGGATTGGCGCTCAGGATGCCGAGGAGCAGCACCGGCAGGCGGCGCAGCGCGCAGAAGGCGGCCGCCTTCGCGAACAGCATGATGTTCCGCCCGCGGATGTAGACCGAGGCGTCGGTCGCGTGGAAGCCCGGTACGCGGCCGGTGGTGCTCCAGTGATCGCCGTACACCTCCCGCATCGGCATCTCGAGGACGACCAGGGGGCGCAGACGGGGCGATCGGATGGCCCGCAGGAAGCGCCGCAGGGCGCGCAGCTCGGCCTTCTCCCAGCGCAGCCCGGCCCGCATGTAGACCGGCTGAACCGTCCGGGACTTCCGCAACGCTTCGCCCAAAAGAACCACTATCGCGTGGCTCCCCAAGCGCAAGGCTCCTCAAATCTGTCGATCGCTAACTCAGTGATAGTGCCGGGACCGGGAGTCGAACCCAGAAAGGCCAGAGACCCAAGGGATTTCAAGACTCCGGGGAAGATGCGGCGAACAAATGACTTATTCAATTCGTTGCCCTTTCCCCGTCCAAATTGATGCGAGGAGTGCGGTGCGTCCAGTCGAGCTGGCGCAGGTGGTCCGCGCAGCGCAAACGGGACTTCTTGACAATTCACGAAATGGACTCTACATCTGCCGCATCATGGAGCGGACGGGGAAAGAGCGGTCGGGGCAAAGGGGGCATAGGATGAAGCAAGTCGGGGCGATTCTGTTCATTCTGGCGGTCGCCGCTTCGCCGGCTTTTGCTGAAAAAGCAGTCAAGATCGATCTGGGTGGCGGCATCGTTATTCAAGACCTGGCGAGCAAAAGTGGCGGGGTCGGGCCCGACTTACGGGGCATCTTCGGCACGTTCGGCCTTGTCCATCGGCGGGGGTTGGTCATCCGCTTGAACGCGAGCACATCATCAGACGAGGTGTTTGCATTTGCGGATTTCGGCCTCGGTGCCGAACCTGCCGTTGATTCATCCGACCTGACGCGCCTCGAAGCCAGCGTGGGGTACATGTTCAACCAGCGCGGCCTTGTTCGCCTGCTCGTTCATGGCGGCTACTCATTCATCAACCTGCAGGACACGCTCAGGGGGCAATCATCGAGCCTGAGTCGGAAGCAGATTGATGACAGTGACGCGGTAATCAGCCTGGGAGCGGGCGTCGAGGTTGGAGACGGCCATCACATTCTCATTTTCGACCTCGGCGCTGATCCGAGGCTGGAATTCAAAACCAG
>QHXX01000062.1 GCA_003223135.1 Acidobacteriota bacterium
CACCGGCCGCGGCGCGGACCCGCGGCAACATCCCGGACCCCTGTCCCTCTAAGGTTGTGCTCGTCGGGGGGCGCCGTCAACTTAAGCGGTTTCCTGGCGCCGACCACCCGTCAGGGCCCCGCCGCACGGCCGCCGGGACATGACCGGAATCTGGACCCTGATGCCCGCCGCGAAATCCGGCCCGACGCTCAGAGCTGTGCTATCGTACGCGCCCGCTCGATCACATCCGGGAGGCTCGTCGTGCCAGGGGTACGCCGCCATCATTTCATCCGGGGGCTGCTTTTCACAGCACTTCTCGTCCCGGCCGGCCCGTCCCCGCCGGGGTCACCCGCCCACGCGTCGATCGGGGAGGAGACCAGCCGGGCCACCGGTGCGTCCGTCATCATCAACGGCATCGTCCTCGACGGCACGGGATCCGCCGGTCGCAAGGCGAACGTGCGAATTGCCGGAGACCTCATCGTCGAGGTCGGCGGTACGCCACCCGCGGCCGGCGACGAGGTCGTGGACGCCGCGGGTCTGACGCTCGCCCCCGGCTTCATCGACACGCACAGCCACGGCGACGATCAGATCTTCGACATCCCCGACGCGACCGGCGCCACGAGTCAGGGGATCACGACCATCGTCGTTGGTCAGGACGGAGGGTCGTCTTACCCGCTGGAGCGCTTCTTCCGGCGCCTCGAGCGCCGCCCGCCGGCGGTCAACGTCGCCTCCTACGCCGGACACGGCACGCTGCGGGAGAGGGTCATGGGTGACGATTTCCGCAGGCACGCCACCCCGGACGAGATCGACGAGATGAAGCGGCTCCTCGGAAAGGAGATGCGCGCCGGGGCGATTGGACTTTCGAGCGGCCTCGAATACGACCCGGGGATCTACTCCGCGCCGGAGGAGGTTGTGGAGCTGGCGAAGACCGCCGCGTCGTTCGCCGGCCGTTACATCAGCCACATCAGGAGCGAAGACCGCTCTTTCTGGAAGGCGATCGACGAGATCATCGACATCGGACGACAGGCGAAGCTGCCGGTCCAGGTCTCCCATACGAAGCTGGCGATGCGCAACCTCTGGGGACAGGCGAGCCGACTGATCGCCCGGCTCGACAAGGCGCGCGTGTCGGGCGTGAACATCACCGGCGACATGTATCCCTATCTCTACTGGGAGTCGACGCTGACCGTGCTGTTTCCCGAGCGCGATTTCGAGAACCGTGACGTGGCCGCCCTCGTGCTGAAGGAGATCGCCGCGCCGGACGGCCTCCTGATGACCCAGTTCGACCCGGAGCCGTCGTACGTCGGCAAGACGGTCGCGGAGATCGCTCGGCTGCGCGGCGGCGACCCGACCACCACGCTCATCGACATGATCCGGATGTCGGAGGCGATGCGCCTCGAAACCGGCCACAGCGTCGAGAGCGTCATCGGCACGAGCATGCAGGAGCCGGATGTCGAGCATCTTCTTGCCTGGCCGTGGATGAACTTCTGCACCGACGGGTATCTGGAGGGGCCGCACCCCCGAGGCTTCGGGAGTTTTCCGCGCGTCCTCGGGCACTACGTGCGCGAGCGCCGTGTCATGAAACTGGCCGAGGCGGTGCGCAAGGCGTCGGCCCTGGCCGCCGCCAACATGGGGTTCGCCGATCGCGGGCTAATCAAGCCGGGCATGCGGGCCGACCTCGTGCTGTTCGATCCAGGGTCCGTGAAGGACCGCGCCACGCCCGCTGATCCGCACGCCGTCTCGGCCGGCATCCGGAGGGTCTGGGTCAACGGCGTCGTGGTCTACCGGGACGGCAAGTCCACCGGCGAGCGCCCCGGAAGGGTCCTGCGGCGCGCCTCCTGAGCCGCGGGTCGAGAGCCGGCCGCCGGGGAACGGGCGCCGGCACGCGCTCCTAGTCGTGACCGTGACGGTGGTGCAGGTCCGGGACGTGCGGGTGCGCGTGGACGATCGGGGCGTGACGGTGCGGATGGGCGTGCTTGCGCGCGACCGCGATCTCCTCCCCGTGTTCGTGCTTATGGTGCGCGTCGTGCGAGTGGGCGTGATCGTGCTCCATTTCCTCGTGGGCGTGCGCGTGGTCGTGAGTCTCGCGCAGCAGGAGTCCCAGCCCGGCGGCCATGAGCCCCATCGCCAGGAGATCGGCGCCGCGTAAATGCTCGCCGAGGACGGCGACGGCCGCCAGCGCCCCGACGAACGGCGCCGTCGCGAAGTAGGCTGCCACGCGCGCCGCCCCCAGTTCGCGCAGCGCCCTTATGAACAGCACGATGCTGGCGCCGTACGAGATCGCCCCGAGCACCAGCGCCCGGCCGACCCCATGATTCGAAGGCCACGCCTCGCCCGCTACACAAGCGGACGCCAGGATGAACACTCCGCCGACGAGACCCTTGATCGCCGCGAGCGCGACCGGGTCGCGCAGGGACAGTCGCTGGTTGAGGTTGGTGTCGATCGCCCACGAGAGGCTGGCGAGGCTCACGGCCAGGATCCCCGGCCATTGAGAGCCCGTCTCCCCCGGCCGGTAGCCGACCAGCACGGTGCCCGCGAGGATCAGGGCCGCCGCGCCCGCCTGCCGCCGGCCCAGGTGCTCGCGGAACCAGACGACAGCGATGAGGATGGTGAGGGGCGGTTCCAGGTTGAGCAGGAGGGATCCGGTCACCGCCGTCACGCGGTCGAGCCCGTACATCAGCAGGGACGGACCCAGGATCGCGCCGCACAGGATGGCGGCCAGGAGGAGCGGCAGGTCCGCCACCCTGAGGGCGGCCTCGGCGGCTCCGTGGACCCGGGCCCTGCGTCGCAGGGGGAGAATGACCAGGAGCGCAAGTCCGGCGCCGAGGTACAGCAGGGACGCCAGGGTCAGCGGTCCCATCTCCACGAGGAGGAGCTTCGAGTACGGAGTGCTGACGCCGAACAGGAGAGCCGCTCCCAGCGCCATGGCCGCGCCGCGTCCCTGGGTGGGATCGATCTTCAGGAGATTTCGCATCCGGAAGCTCCAGCCACGAGCGGCACGCCGCGCAGGAACGGCGGGCACGCCGGCGCCCACTTCGCGGTGCTCGGCCGGATCGCTCCCTGTGGCTGGAGACGGTCGTTCAAGGCGCCGGTGAACGACCCGACACAGCGCGCCCCGCAGGCGGGGCGGCGGGTGTTTCGCCCCTACTTGGACGCCTTCTTCGTCTTCGCGGCCGACTTCCCGGCCGCCGAGGACCGCGAGCGACGCTGCGGGGCCGCGACATCGGTGCGCTCCAGACGGACCATGCTGTTCATGAACTTCTTCGTCCCGGCCTGATCGAATTCGATCGTGGTGTGCAGCGGCCCGATGTTGACAATGGTGCCGGGCCCGTAGTCTTCGTGCTGAATCCTCTCATTCACTGAAAACCCGTTCGAGTTTTTTGCCACTTTCGTCCTCCTGGACAGGCTAATAATACCATCTAGAAAGCCCAATCGTCCTAAGGTATTTCCTCATCGCGCGAACATGGCGCGTCTGTCATACGTCGGATCTCCAGCCAAAATACTTCTCACAAAACCCGTTGACAACTTATGTCAATGCGGTCATAAGAAACACACACGCGCTTGGTTACCGGTTCCGCCTCGAGTGGGGGAGACGTGGCTAGGACGCCCGAAGGGGGCGTGACGGTCGCTCACGGGATCGCGCGGGACGGACTTCGCTCATTGCGTCGGCTGGACGCACTTGGCCAAGGAGCAGTGTCCGCCTTGACCGTCTTGACACGCGGGCGTTTCTCACGCTCTTTCTCCTGCGTTCTGGCGGTGTGCGTCCTGGGAGTGGTGGCGCGGCTGGTGGTCGCAGCCGGGACCGTCACCCTGTACGTCGACGACAACAGCACCTGCACCACCGGCTGCGGCAGCCAGGCCGCTCCCTATGGCAGCATCCAGGCCGCCATCAACGACGCCGACAACCAGATCATCGCCGGCACCGTCACGGGCGCCACCGTCCGCGTCGCGGCCGGCAACTACCCCGAGAGGCTCTACATCGTCCCCAACGTGCACGTCATCGGCGACGGCCCCGCCACCACCATCCTCGACGCCACAGGCAAGGGACGCGCGGCGGTCATCTTCGCCGCCCGCACCAGCGGCCGCCCGCGCACCGACTTCTCCATCGAGGGCTGCACCATCAAGGGCGGCGTCGGCGAGAACCGGGATCCCGTGCCGAGGATCTCCGGCGGCGGCGTGTTCGTGCTGGGCGACGC
>QHXX01000134.1 GCA_003223135.1 Acidobacteriota bacterium
CGCGGCGCGTCTCGCGTTCGGAGAGATGGCCGACGCGCTCCTTCTGTCGAGCCAGAGCGTCGTGCCCGAGCGCCTCCTGGCGTCGGCCTATCGATTCCGTCACCCAGATCTCGAGCCGGCTCTGCGGCACCTTCTCGGCCGGTCCGCTTAGACAAGGAGAACGGGAGCGCTCGCATGGAGAAGGAATGCCGCGATTTCCGGCAACTCGAGCACACCGGCTGGGAGCGGGCGGCCTCCGAGTACGAGAACCGCTGGACCGACCTGACCTCGCACTTCATCGAGCCCCTACTCCGCTCCGTCGGGGTGATCGACAGGGTGACTGCCCGGGCGGCCGCCGGGGTCGCCGCCGGCGCGGCCTCTGGCGCGGCGCCCGGCCTGCGGCTTCTGGATGTCGCCTGCGGCCCCGGCTATGTCGCCGCCGCGGCGCTCGCGCGCGGGGCCGTCCCCGTCGGGATCGACTTCTCGGCGCGCATGGTGGCCCGCGCCCGCGCGCGCCATCCCGCGATCGAGTTCCTCGAAGGGGACGCCGAGCGGCTGTCGTTCGAGGCGTCGTCCTTCGACGCCGTGGTGACGAACTTCGGCGTCCCGCACCTGGCGCGGCCCGGGAACGCCTTCGCGGAGGCCCGACGGGTGCTGCGTCCCGGAGGCCGCTTCGGGTTCACCGTCTGGGGAGTGCCCGAGCGGAATCCGCTGTCGAAGATCGTCGGCGACGCGATCGAGGTGCACGCCGACCTTGAGATCGATCTCCCCGAAGAGCCCGCCCGCTTCCCGCTGTGCGAGGCGGAAGAATGCCGGCGGGCCCTCGAGGGCGCGGGCTTCGACCCCCGGTCCGCGACCTTCGAGACAGTGCGCGCCGCCTGGCGCGTCCCGACCGCCGCGTTCCTGTTCGAGGCCGAGCAGAAGGGGGGCGTCAGGACGGCTGCCCTGCTGGCTCGGCAGCCGGCCGATCGCCTCGCGGCCATTCGAGGGGCGATCGAGGCCTCCGTCCGGACGCACGCCGTTCCCGGAGGATTCGCGATCCCCGCGATCGCCCACGTCGTGGCGGCCGCCGCCACCGCCTGAGCCGGCGTCGCCGCGGATGAAGCACCCCTGGAGCGGACTGGGCAGCCTGCCGCGCGGCGTCTGGATTCTCTTCACCACCACCCTCATCAACCGGCTGGGAACGATGGCGCTGCCGTTCCTGGTCCTCTACCTGACGCGCAGCCGGGGCTTCACGGCCGGGCAGGCCGGGTTCGTCGTCACCGTCTACGGCCTCACGGCGATCCTCGCCGCTCCGACGGCCGGCCGACTGTGCGATCGGATCGGAACTCTGCGCGTCCTGCAGGCGTCGCTTTTCTTCTCCGGCCTCGCCGTCCTGGCCTATCCCCTGGGGCGAAGCCACGCCTCGATCCTGGCCCTGACGATCGTCTGGGCCTTCACCAACGAAGCGTTCCGTCCGGCGAACCTGTCGATGTACTCGGAGGTCGCCGGCCCGTCGCAGCGCCGGGCGGCCTTCGCCGTCGCCCGCCTGGCGGTCAACCTGGGAATGAGCGTCGGGCCTGCGGCGGGCGGCTTCCTGGCCATGGTGTCGTTCCCCGCGCTGTTCATCGTCAACGGAGCGACCTCGATACTCGCCGGGCTGGCGCTGACGCTCTGGGCCAACGGACTCGCTCCCGCGGGTCGGCCGTCCGCTCCGATCTCCGCCTCGCGCCCGGCAGCGGACGCCGGATCCTGGAGCGCCTTCACCGATCGCCGCATGCTCTACTTTCTGGCCGCTCTCCTGCCCGTCATGCTGGTCTTCTTCCAGCACGAGGCCGCCATGTCGCTGTTCTTCGTGCGCGGCCTGGGTCTGCCCGAATCGTCCTTCGGGCTTCTGTTCACGATCAACACGTTGTTGATCATCTTTCTCGAAGTCCCTCTCAATCTGAGGATGGCCGCCTGGCCGCACGGCCGGGCCCTGGCACTCGGCGCTTTTCTGATCGGCGCCGGCTTCGGAGGCATGGCGTTCACGACCGGCTTCCGGAGCGTCGCTCTGACGGTCATGATCTGGACGTTCGGCGAGATGATCCTTCTTCCCGCGAGCTCAGCCTACGCGGCGGAAATCGCCCCCGTAGCCCAGCGCGGCTCTTACATGGGTCTCTACACGATGTCGTTCAGCGTGGCGTTCGCCATCGGCCCGTGGCTCGGCACCCTGACGCTCGATCACCACGGCCCCGTCATCCTGTGGGGCGCCGCGTTTCTTCTCGGCTGCCTGTCGGCGGCCATGATGGCTCGGATTCGGTGGGGACCGTCGCACGCGACGGACGAGCAGCCGGCTCCCGTCCTGCCGCCATCCGGGGAGGCGCTGTAGACTGATTCAGCCGAGGTGCCGCCGGTCGGCGTACACCGTCGGGTCGGGAACGCCGGCCCGCCGGAATGCCTTCGCCCTCTCGCCACACTTGACGCAGACGCCGCAGTGCAGGCCGCGCCGCGGCGTGCTACACGACAGGGTCAACCCAAGCGGCAGGCCGCGACCGCGACGGATGACCCAATCCTTGGTCCGTCGCCGGAACGGGGCGCGCAGCCTGATCGGCGCCGCCAGTCCGCGGGCCAGGGCCCGCTCCATGGCCCGGAGAAATTCCGGCGACCCGTCCGGGAACGGATTGGCGCTCAGGATGCCGAGAAACAGTATCGGCAGGCGACGCAGCGCGCAGAAGGCAGCCGCCTTCGCGAACAGCATGATATTCCGTCCGGGGATGTAGACCGAGGCGTCGGTCCCGTGGAAGCCCGGCACGCGGCCGTTGATGCTCCAGTGATCGCCGTAGACTTCCCGCATCGGCATCTCGAGGACGACCAGCGGGCGCAGGCGGGGCGATCGGATGGTCCGCAGGAAACGCCGCAGAGCGTGCAGCTCGGCCTTCTCCCAGCGCAGCCCCGCCCGCACGTAGATCGGCTGAACCGTACGGAACCGCCGCAACGCTTCGCTCAAAAGGACCGCCGAGTCGAGTCCGCCGCTCGCCAGGACGCAGACGGCCGGCCGTCGCGGCGCGGCGGAACCGGCGGCCGCGCGCCGCCGGGGGCGGGACGTGGGACGACTCAAGGCCGGGGATCACTCATGAGGGGCCATCAGAAGAAGAACGAGCACCTCTCCTGGAGCTCCTTTTTGCAAAGCGTCTGATCGGTGAATACGCGGCCAAAGAAATAGCCGTCAAATCTCACGAGTTTGTCACGCCATTTTGTATCGAGCCAATCGGCACCCTGGCTCTGGATCAACACTGGCTCGCATTCCGGCACCACCGTTGTGCAGCGCTCACGACAATCGACGTCCGCATCGGGACTCCCGGGCTCGACTTCCGCCGTCGTGGTCTCGGCAATGTAGATCGCTTCATCGCGCTTGAGATCCGGGTCCGGTCTTACGCCGATCACAATGGGGAGTTTACGGGTCGAACCGGCACGGCCTACAACGACCTCAACAGGTCTGCCCGACCCGATCTCATTCAGATCATCACGAATGTCGCTGACGTTTGATTCTCCATTGACGCTATATATCCGTTCGCCCGGCGCTATCCCCGCTGTGGCGGCCGGCGTCCCCGCGACAACCTCTTGAACGATGAGTTTGCGATCGCACACCCGCACGCCGAGCCACTTGACCGTGACTTGCGCCATGGCTGGGGCCACCATTTCCTCGCGAGGAGGCTCCGACGAAGAGACGGTCCGCAAGAAAGCGAGAGAAAAACTGCCAACGAGGAGCAAACAAAATCGGACCGATCCAATTCCAGTCGCTGTCATTCGCCCGGGCATTTTATGTGGACCTCCTCTTCCTTGTAGCGTGACGCCGCGCTCACGGAGCCAGCTGGACCATTTCGCTGTCCATCATCGAAATCGCGTTCCAGAATTTGCGCAGCTCCGGGAAATCTTCGGGATTGAAACGCACGCGGGACAGCTGGATATCGCAGATGGCATCCACATGGGATCCATCCCTGCGGATTTTGGTCTCCACCGCCCAACCATTTCCCTCGACACGCCGTGATTCGGGCAGCAGGGACCCCTGGTGGAGGCCCTCGAAGCTGACCTGGTAATGAAGGGTCCGAGGAAAGACGTAATCCACGGGATTCTTGCGCTTCCCC
>QHXX01000135.1 GCA_003223135.1 Acidobacteriota bacterium
GAGGTGCGCGATGTGGTGCCGGCTGTCGCGCGGGCCGTTGGCGCGGCGCGCCGCCTCGACGGCGTCCAGGCAGTGGCGGATGGCGGCGTCGCCGATGGCGTGGAAGTGGACCTGGAACCCTTCCTTGTCGAGGCGGGTCACGTATTTTTTCAGGGCCTCGGGCTCGACCATTTCGAGACCGCGCGCGCCCGGCTTTCCCTTGTACGGCTCGAGCATGGCGGCGGTCTGCACCTCCATGACCCCGTCCTGCATGATCTTGATGGTCGTGGCCCGGAGGCGCCCCTTCGTGTACTTCCGGCGCGACTCCAGGAAGCCCGCGATCTGCTCGTCTCCCTTGTCGCGCTCCCACCAGAGCGACGCCACGACGCGCGCGGTCAAGGCGCCCCTCTCATCGAGGGCGCGGTACGTTTCGAGAGCGTCGGTGTCGACACTCGCGTCCTGGAACGAGGTGACGCCGAAGCCGTTCAGCATCTTCAGGGCGAAGCGCAGCCCCTCCTTCCTTTCCTGGGGCGTGTACGGCGGGGCCTTGCGGTTCACCAGATTCATGGCGGAGTCCTGCAGGCTGCCCACGGGCTCGCCCGTCTTCGGATCGCGATCGATGCGCCCGCCGTGCGGATCGGGTGTGTCCTTGGTGATCCCGGCGATCGAAAGCGCCTTGGTGTTGACCCAGGCGGAGTGGCCGTCGCTCGACTCCAGGTAGACGGGCCGGTCGGAGACGACCGCGTCGAGAAGCGTCTTGTCCGGGATGCCGGTCGGCGCGAAGGCGGCGAGGGACCAGCCGTCGCCGCGGATCCAGGAGGCGTCCTTGTGCGCCGCGGCGTATCGGGCGACGGCGCCCACGTACTCCTCCTTCGTCTGGAGATCGTACAGGGCGCACTGCAGGTGGCTGATGCCGCCGCTGATCGGGTGGATGTGCGAGTCCTGGAACGCCGGCAGGACCATGCGGCCGTCGAGGTTCACCACGCGGGTGTGCGGCCCGATGTACGGGGCCACGCCCTGGTCTGGCCCGACGTACAGGATGGTGTCCTTGCGGATCGCCACCGTCTCGGCCCACGAGCGGACGGCGTTCAGCGTGTACACCGCCCCGCCGCGCAGGACGACGTCGGCCTCCCGCGTGCGCGACGGGCCCGCGAGCCCCGGGCTTCCGGTGCGCGGAGAGCGGCCGGCCGCGCCGCCCGGCCCGGGCCGCGGACTCGGCGGGGCCGCGCGCACGTGGCCCGACCCGACCGCGCCCGCCAGAATGAGCGCCGCGACTCCGAACGATCGATTCCGCATCTGTTCCACCTCCTGAAATGACAGCCGGGCGGGACCGGCCGATCCTACGCGAGGAGCACAAAATTGCAATCGCTTGCGCTTTCCCGGACGGGGCCTATGTTTTTGAGTGTTCCGCGGCGCACCAATGCGCATCCGGGCGCCGGGCCGCGCGGCGCTCTCCGGGAGGCTCCGGGTGAAACAGATCGCTCGAAATTCGAAGGGAGTTGCGGTGGCCGCGCTCGTGGGCGCGGCGGCGTTTTCGGTCGCGGTCGCGATGGGTCCGATCGCCGGCCCGGCCACAGCACCGATGTCGGGGCGACCGGTCCCGCCGGAAAGCTGCATGTCCTGCGAGCGGACGGCCGACTGGAGATCGTGCCACCAGACGGCGCTGTCCCTGGCGATGGAGCGCGAGTGGCCGCGCGCCATCGCGGTCGAGGAAAGCGTGCACCGGATGCAACCGCGCAACGCCGAGGTGGCCGCGGTGCTCGCGCGCATGTACCAGGAGGGGACCCGCAACACGGTGCGCGCCTTCGAGCTGTACCACGAGGCGCTGGGCATCTCTTCAGGCTATCCGCCGGCGCTCCTGGGTCTGGGGACCATGATGCAGGACCTGGGAAGTCTGGACGTCGCCGCGCGCTACTTCGAGCGCGGCGCCCGCGAGAGGCCCGACGAGCCGCAGTTCAAGGTCCGTCTGGCAGAGGTGCTGGTGAAGGCCGGACGCGACGAGGAAGCGCGCCCGATCGTGCGCGAGATCGTCGAGCGCTGGCCGGACAGCCGGGAGGCCGAATCAGCCAGGCGGCTGGTGCCGGCGACCGCGCTTGCGCGTCCCTGAGAACGGTTTCCCCGGGGGGTGGAAACCTGATGGCATTCGAGTCCCGTTTGCTGGCGGGACCGGTCCCTGCAAGTCTTCTGCTGATCGACGACGAGCCGCAGCTGAGGGACTTCGTGAAGGAGGCCCTCGGGGAGGCGGGCTATGCCGTCGAGGTCGCCGAGGACGGTGAGCGGGCGATCGAGAAAGTCCGCCGGGCCTCCTTCGACGTCGCCATCTGCGATCTCAAGATGCCCGGCATCGACGGCCTCGAGACCATCACCCGCATCCGCGAGATCAATCCCGACATCCAGTTCATCATCCTCACGGCGCACGGCACTCTCGAGAGCGCCATCGAGGGTCTGCGGATCGGGGCGTTCGACTTCCTGCAGAAACCCGTCGTCACCAGGGACCTGCTGTTCTCGGTGGGCAAGGCGCTCGAGAGGCGCGAGCTTTTGGAGCGCATGGCGCTGTTCGAGCTGAGCCGGACGATCTTCTCGACCCTCGACCCCAAGGAGCTGTACGACCGGCTCATGCCGTCGGCGATGCAGGTCCTGCGCGCGGACGACGTCTCGCTGATGCTTTTGGACGAGAACCGCGAGCTGTACATCGCGAAGTCCACATCGCTCGACGGCACGATCCTGGCCGTGACGAGGCTGGCGCTCGGAGAGCGCGTCGCCGGGCGCGTGGCGCAGCAGGCCGAGCCGGCGGTGATCAACGACGACCTCGCCGGCGACGGGCGGTTCGCCGGCGTGCAATCGATGCGGCCGATCAAGGCGGCGATCGTCTGCCCGCTCACCATGCGCGGCGAGCTTCTCGGCGTTCTGAACGTCAACCGCGTCCATCGGGGGGCGCGCTACACCGAGCGCGACCGGCAGGGCGCCACGATCCTCTCGTCGATAGTGAGCCTGGCGCTCGGCAACGCCCGCCTGCACAAGGAGCTGCAGGCACGGCTGCAGCAGATCAGCGACACGCAGGAAGAGGTCATCCAGAACGAGAAGATGGTCGCGCTCGGAAGCCTTCTATCGGGCGTCGCGCACGAGCTGAACAACCCGCTGTGCGCCGTGCTCGGCTACGGACAGCTTCTGCAGCAGGAGGACCTCGACCCGAAGCTGCGCAAGGGCGTCGAAGTGATCGTGCGCGAAGGGGAGCGCGCCGCCCGGATCGTCTCCGACCTGCTCCGATTCGCGCGGCAGGAGGAGCCGGAGAAGCGGCTCCTGGGCCTGAGCGGCGTCCTGCTGAAGACGCTGGACCGCAAGTCGTACGACCTGAGGTCCTCCCGCATCGACGTGGCGACGGCGCTCGATCCCGAGCTGCCCCTGGTCCTGGGAGACTTCCGTCAGCTCCAGGTCGTGTTCACCGACCTGATCACCAACGCCCAGCAGGCGATGTTCGACCATCACGGGCGCGGCACCCTGACGATCAAAGGCGAGCGCAAGGGGGGCAAGGTGGTCCTGACCTTCGCCGACGACGGCCCCGGCATCTCGGTGGCGCACGCCCGCCGCGTGTTCGATCCGTTCTTCACCACCAAGGCGGTCGGGCAGGGGACGGGCCTGGGACTGTCTGTCTGCTTCGCCATCGTGCGCGATCACGGCGGGACGCTGCGCGTCGCCGGAAAGCCCGGGCAGGGCGCCGTCTTCACCGTCGAGATGCCGATGGCGCCGCCCGAGACCGTCGCCGCGAGCGAGGCCGGGCCGGCCCCGGCGCGACCGTCCGGGTCCAGGCGCTCCGGAGTGCGATCGGGAAAGGCGGAGGCGGAGACCGCCGGGACCAAGGGCGCGGGGAAGGCCGCGGATGCTTCCAGCCGCCGCCCCTCCGGGCCGCGCATCCTGATCGCCGAGTCG
>QHXX01000001.1:0-30180 GCA_003223135.1 Acidobacteriota bacterium
GCCAGAAAAACTTGAACGTCCCCTTGAACTCGTTCCCCCCTGATTTCATGATGATGTTCGCAAACCCGCCTTGCCCCCGGCTGAACTCCGCGGTCACTCCCGACGTCTTCACCTCGATCTTCTGGATCGACTCGAACTGGTAGTTCCGCCCGAGGATCGGCAGCGCCTCGATGAACTCCGAGCCCAACCGGGTGTCGGTCGTGGTGTCTTCCAGACGGTCCGTCGTGTCCGGGGTGGAACAGTGGCCGTCGGGCGGCGACCGCGGGAGACCGGTTTCGGGACCTGGAATCGTGGTGGTGCGGGCGCCGGTCCGCAGGGCCAGTTGACCCGAGAGTCCCGCCAGGTCGCGGTTGCAGGAAGTCCGGGGGCCCGGGGGATGGCCGGGCGAGCGGATGGCACGCCCCGTGCACTCGCACTGGCGCGTTACAACAAAGCGCGCGTGGAGCGGACTCATGAGCTTGGGGGAGACAGGGGATGGGTCACAACAACCGATCGGCTCTCCATCCCGGAGATCCATCCCTTTCCACGACGCGGGTGGGGGATCCGATGATCCCCCCTCCCCCAAGATTTTTCCTTCACACAAGGAGGTTCCATGACACGACGCAGTCTTCAGTTCGTGGGGGCGGTTCTGGTCCTCGCCGTGGCGGCCCTGGCCCTTCTGCCCGGGACCGCCCGGGGCGCGGCCTCACAGGCCCCCGCCCCGAGCGAAAAGCTGAACATCAACACGGCGGGCGTGGACGAGCTGGTGGCGCTCCCGGGGATCGGCAAGGCTTATGCCGAGAGGATCGTCGAGTACCGGCAGAAGAACGGTCCCTTCAAGAAGGTCGAGGATATCCTGAACGTTCGCGGCATCGGCGAGAAGACTTTCGAGCGGATCAAGGATCGCCTCACCATCGGCAAGAATTGATCGACCTACTTCAGGGCGAGGGCGGTTTTTCCCTGATGGAGGCCGCCCTCGTCTTGTTCCTGGTCGCCCTCTTGGTCGCGGCCACGACACCCGCCCTGGTCGCGGCGCTGTCGCGTGGCCGGGTCGCGGCGGCGGCGCGCGAGCTGGCGCAGGAGATGGCGCGGCTTCGATCCGAGGCGATCGTCTCCCGCCGCAACGCGGCCATGCGCCTGACCTGGTCGCAGGGACGCTACGTCTACGCTTTCTTCGCCGATGGGGACGGCGACGGCGTGCGCGCCGAAGATATCGCGTCGGGCCGCGATGTCCTCCTCGGATCCCCGCGAGATCTCACGTCGCGTTACGAGGGGGTCGATTTCGGGCTTCTCGACGTGCCCATCCCGCAAGTCCCGCCCAACCCCGGCACCCTTCCTCCCTCATCCGACCCCGTGCGCTTCGGCCGCTCCGACATCATCACCTTCACGCCGCACGGCACCTCCAGCAGCGGCACGCTGTATGTGAGTGACGGGACGAGCGCGGTCGCCGCAGTCGTTCTGTTCGGGGGCACGGGGCGGATCCGGATCTGGCGTTTCGACAGGCAGCGCTGGATCTGGACGCGCTGAGTTGGACAGTCCTCGCGATCAGCGCGCGCCAGAAAGAGCAGGGAGGAACGTCAGAAGGTCGGAAAAACGGTGCAGCAACCGATCGGGCCGCGCCCCGAGGAGATCGTCACGGCTTGCGGAGCCGGTCGGGACCGCGTAGACGGCCACGCCGGCGCGCCGGCCGACTTCGACATCGAGCGGCATGTCCCCTACGTAGACAATTTCCTCCGGCGAGAGGCCGATCCGCATGATGATGATCTCGATCATTTCGGGGTCGGGCTTGGGCCGCTCGACGTCGTTCGGCCCCAGGACCTCGGCGAACAGGTGGTCGATTTCGAGCGCCTTCAGGATGTCGCGCGCGAAATACGACGGCTTGTTCGTGGCGATCGCCATCTGGTAGCCCCGCCGATCGAGCGTGTCGAGGGTCTCCTTGACCTGTGGCAGGATGCTGGTCTTGCGCTCGCACAGGCTGGCGTAGGATTGCCGGAAAAGCTTCACGCCCTCCTCCACGCGCTCCGCGCCGATCGCTTTCTCGATCAATCGCTCGAGACCATGCCCCACCATCGGGCGGACTTCGTCGGCCGGAAATGCGGGGAGAGAGAAGGACGCCCGGACGTGGTTCAAGCTCTCGGCAATCGCCTCGTAGGAATCGATCAGGGTGCCGTCGAAGTCGAAGATTATCCCGCGAATCAACTGCCGGTTCCCCAAGTGAGGCCCATCCTAGCACCCCCTCCCGCACCGGATCAAGCCGAAGCTCATCCCTCCAAGTGAATGTGTCACAAAGACTTCGGAGGGCGCCTCGATTGATGGGGGCGCGAGCCGCATGCTAAAATGACGCGGATTCGACCGTGAGCGCTTTTGGAGTGTCGATGCACTGGAGCCTGCTTCTCCTCCGGATCGCCCTCGTCTTCTACTGCCTCGGCTTCGTCAGTTCCTTCGCGCCCGTCCTGACGCGGCTGAAGACAGGTCGCCTCACGCCGTGGCTGGCCCTCGCCGGGTGGGCGGCGCACACCGGCGCCCTCGCGGCGCTGGGGACCGAGCTGAGGCGCTGCCCGCTCGCGACGGCCCCCGAGGTTCTTTCGGCCCTCGCCTGGAGCGCGGTCCTGGTCTATCTCGCCGCTTACTGGCGCTACCGGCTCGATGTCCTGCACGTCGTGATGATGCCGCTGGTCCTGGTCGTGATGTTCGTTTCGGACCTCCTGCCCGAGGACGTCGTCCCCGTGTCGTCCTCCCTGCAGCCGTCGCTCCTGCGCTTCCACATCACGGTCATCATCTTCGCCGTGGCCGCGCTGTCCATCAGCTTCGCCTCGAGCGTGGCTTACATCCTCCTGGACCGCGCTCTGAAGAGCAAGCGCCCCTCCCGCCCGGGCCTCAGGCTTCCGTCGCTCGAGAGCTGCGACAGTGTCGGGCAGATCTCGCTCCTCTGGGCCTTCCCCTTGATGACGCTCGGGATCGTCACCGGAGCCATCGTCAGCGCCGGCATCAACCACACGTTCTGGGCCTGGCAACCGAAGGAGACGCTTGCCGTCGTCGCCTGGATCCTCCTGGCCGTCATCATGGCGGCACGTCTCGGATGGGGATGGCGCGGCCGGAACGCGGCTCTCCTCACCATCGCGGCCTTCAGCGCCGTCCTCCTGCGCATGCTGGGGTTTTACTGAGCCATGCCCATCGTCTACGGCATGAACCATGCGAGCGCCCCACTCACGGTGCGCGAGAAGGTGGCGTTTCCCTTGGAGGGCCTCAAGGAAGCATTGGCCCGCCTCAACGGCACCGATGGCGTGGAGGAATCGGTCATCCTCTCCACCTGCAACCGTACCGAAATCATCGTCCAGATGGATCCGGGACAGGCGCCCGCGATGCTCGCCGCGTTCCTGCTGCGCGAACGCCCCGTGAGCGGAGAGGAGCTGGAAAGGCACTGCTACCTGTACATCGACAGGGAGGCGGTGCGACACGTCTTTCGCACGGCCGCCTCGCTCGACTCGATGGTGGTCGGTGAGGCGCAGATCCTCGGTCAGGTGAAGGACGCCTATGCCCTTGCCGCGCAGACAGGCTCGCTCGGGCCTGTCCTCGACGCCCTTCTGCGGCGGGCGTTTTCGGTCGCCAAGCGTGTCCGGACCGAGACCGGGATCGCCCGCCACCCCGTGTCGATCGCGTACGCCGCCGTCGGCCTGGCGCGCGACATCTTCGGTGATCTCGTGGAACGGACCGTCATGATCGTCGGCGCGGGCAAGATGGCGCGTCTTGCCGCCGAGCACCTGATCGGCAACGGCGTCCGGTCGATCCTGGTGGCGAACCGCTCCTTCCAGCGCGCCGATGAGCTGGCACGGGACCTGGGCGGGCGCGCCGTGCCGTTCGACCGGCTGTTCGAAGAGATGGAGACCGCCGACATCGTGATTGCCTCGACCGCGGCGCCGCAGCCGGTCATCCTGAAGGAGAACGCCCAGAGCCTGAACCGGGCACGGCGGGGGCGTCCGATCTTCTTCATCGATATTGCCGTACCCCGCGACGTCGATCCGAAGGTCAACGAGGTCGACAACGTCTACCTGTACGACATGGACGACCTGGAGGGTGTGGTGCGCGCCGGCAGGGACGTGCGTCAGAAGGAGATGAATGTGGCCGAGGCCATCGTGGATCATGAGACGGCGGCTTACGTCGCCTGGATGAAGTCGCAGCAGGCGACGCCGACCATCGTCGCGCTGCGCCGGCAACTGCACGAAATGGCGGACCACGAGCTCACGCGGTACCGCGCGCGGTTGGGAGACTTGACCCCGGCCCAGGTGGAGGCGGTGCGCGAGATCGCGGCCTCCCTCGTCAACAAGTTCCTGCATTCTCCGACCCTGGCGCTGAAGCGCTCCGCCGCTCAAAACGGCGGGGAGATGCGGGTGCGGCTCATCCGCGAGATTTTCGGGATCGAGGCCCGGTCCGAATCTCCCTCCGGGCCCGCTCAGGCCGAGGAGACCTCGACGGAGCCGGCCGAGGTCCCGGTCCGGCAGGACACACGGTGACCGCCGCGTGAAGACCATCGTGATCGGCAGCCGCGCGAGCCGGCTGGCCCTGTGGCAGGCCGAATGGCTGCGGGCGCGGCTCGAGGAAGCGGGGCGGTCGGCGCGCGTCGAGATCATCCACACGACCGGCGACCGGTTCCTCGGCCGGTCGCTCGCGTCCATGGGGGGCAAGGGCGTCTTTGTCAAGGAGATCGAGGAGGCGCTGCTTCTGGGCACGGTCGACGTCGCGGCCCACAGTCTCAAGGACCTGCCGACGTCCCAGCCGGACGGTCTGACGATCGCCTGCGTGCCGCCTCGCGAGGACCCGCGCGACGTCCTCATTGCCCGTGGCGCGCCGGGGCCGGCCGGGCTGCGGCGCGGTGCCGTCGTCGGAACAGGTAGCCCCCGGCGCGCGTGCCAGATCCGGGCCCTCAGGCCCGACCTGATCACCGCCGACCTCCGCGGTAACGTCGACACGCGCCTCGCGAAACTGGGGCGCGGTGAGTACGACGCCATCCTGCTTGCCCGCGCCGGGCTGCGCCGTCTCGGCATCGAGATCGAGGGGACAGTCCTCGATCTCGACCAGATGGTCCCGGCGGTCGGGCAGGGAGCGATGGCGATCGAGATCCGCGCCGAGGATCGCGAGGTGAACGAGATCGTGCGCGCGCTCCACCATCCACCGACTGCGGCGGCCGTGACGGCGGAGCGGGCGCTGCTGCGCGGCCTGGGGGGCGGCTGCCAGGCACCCATCGCCGCGGTGGGCGAGGTGGCGGACGGCCGGCTGCGCCTGCGGGGGCTGGTCGCCGGTCCCGGCGGAGAGCCGCTCCTGAAGGAGCGTTCCGAGGGCGATGCCGCGAACGCCGAAGGGATCGGCTTCACCATGGCCGAAGCGTTCCTGTCGCGGGGTGCTGCAGCGCTCCTCCGGGGCGCGACCGTGCCCCTCCTCGAAGGGCCGTGAGGGGGCGCCGGCGTACCTCCGGCATCGTCCATCTGGTCGGCGCCGGCCCGGGCGATCCGGGGCTGATCACGACGCGCGGGCGGGATCTTCTGGCGCGCGCCGACGTGGTCATCGCCGACGCGCTCGCATCCCGCGAGCTCGTGAAATTGGCCCCCTTGGGCGCCGAGCAGATCGACGCCGGCAAGCGCTGTGGCAGGCACGGCGTCGAGCAGGGAGCTGTCAATCGATTGATGATCGACCGGGCCCGCCGCGGATTACGCGTCGTGCGCCTGAAGGGAGGGGACCCGAGCCTGTTCGGGCGGGGCGGGGAGGAAGCGGAGGCCCTCCGGCGCGCCCGAGTTCCCTTCACCGTCGTGCCGGGCGTGACCGCGGCGCTCGGCGCCGCGGCCTGGGCCGGCATCCCGCTGACGCACCGCCGCCACGCTTCGACGGTGGTGTTCACCACCGGCCACCTCGACCCGGACAAGCGCGGCGGCCGTCCCGACTGGAAGGCCCTGGCCAGCGCGGACACGCTGGTCTTTTACATGGGCGTGAAGCGCCTGCCGGGAATCGTCGGATGTCTGCTGCGCGCGGGCATGAGTCAGAAAACGCCCGTGGCCCTGGTCCGCTGGGCGACCCTTCCAGGCCAGGAGACGGTCACGGGGAGGCTCGCGGACATCGTGTCGCTCGCCCGCGCGGCCCGCCTGCGGCCCCCGGCCCTCATGATCGCGGGGCGGGTCGCGCGCCTGCGCCCACGGCTCGACTGGTTCGGGCGCCTGCCGCTGCGCGGCCGGACGATCGTCGTGACCCGGCCACGCGACCAGGCGGGCCCCTTCGTCGAGGCGCTGCGCGAGCTGGGGGCCGGGGTCATCCTGGCACCGGCTATCGTATTGCGGCCGCCGCGCTCCATGGTCCGTCTGGATCGGGCGCTGGCGCGCGTCGCGTCGTACGACTACCTCGTGTTCACGAGCGTGAACGGGGTGGCGCGCCTGTTCGCGCGCCTTCTCGAGACGAGACGGGACATCCGCGACCTGCAGGGGGTCGACATCCTGGCCATCGGCCCGGCGACCGCCGCCGCCGTGGAGGCGCGCGGCCTGAGGGTGGCGGCGGTTCCTGCGGAGCACCGCGCCGAGGGGATCGTCAAGATGATGGGAAGGCGCAGACTCGCGGGAGCGCGCGTCCTCGTGCCGAGGGCGGCGGTGGCGCGCGACGTTCTGATCAAGGAGCTGCGGCGGCGGGGCGCCCGCGTCGACGTGGTAGAGGTCTACCGCACGGCGCCCTCGCGCGAGGGAGCGGACGAGATTCGTCGCGCCCTGCGCCGGGGTCGGGTGGATCTGATCACCTTCACGTCGTCCTCGACGGTCACCTCGTTCGCGCGGCTGTTCCGCGGACGGGAGGAGGCCCGGCGAATCCGCCGGGTGCCCGTCGCCGCCATCGGCCCGATCACCGCCGCCAGCGCGCGGCGCGAGGGATTCAGGGTGGCGCTGATGCCGCGCACCTACACCGTCCCCGACCTGACGCGCGCCGTCGTGCGCTGGTTCAGAAGTTTCCCTTCTGGAACTCTTCGAGCGTCGTGACCCCCTGGCCCACCCGGGCCAGGCAGCCCGCACGCAGCGGGCTCATGCCGGCACGGCGGGACTCACGCTCGATCTCGCCGGGCGATCCACCCGCGGCGACCAGCGCGGCGATCTCCGGCGTCGCCTCCAACACTTCGCACAGGGCCACGCGCCCCGCATAGCCGGGGCTCAAAGGACCGCACGAGTCGCATCCGCTGCCCTGATGGACCCTAAGGTCGAGCGCCTCGTCCGGTGTCAGCCCCATGAGCTTGAGAATCCGGTCCGTGACCGGCGAGGGCTTCCTGCACCCCTCGCAGATCCGCCGCACCAGTCGCTGGTTGAGGATCAATTTCAGGCGCGATGCGAGTGTCGGGGGATCGACCTGATGCCACAAGATGGCCGCGGGTGTTTGCGAGGCCCGGCGCGCCTGGATCGCGGCGACGACCAGGCAGGACTCGGCCGACTCCACGGCCAGCGTCGCCATCTCGGCGCTCTGGATCTCCGGCAGGAAGACCACGTCGCTGCCCGGGACCGCGGCCAGGGCGGCGCGGCACCTGGCGGCGTCGGCCGGGAACGGGGTCTCCTGCTGGCGGATCCCCTGGATGGCGACGAACTGCGGCGAATCGACCGACAGCACGCGTCTGCGCTCGGCCGCCAGGTGCGACATCAGCGAGTGGCGCGTCGTCTCGAGGCCGTTGTGGGGCGGGGCG
Source organism: Acidobacteriota bacterium (assembly GCA_003223135.1). GTDB lineage: Bacteria > Acidobacteriota > Polarisedimenticolia > Gp22-AA2 > Gp22-AA2 > Gp22-AA3. The sequence goes on from QHXX01000001.1 coordinate 7,673, forward strand.
CTCAGGACCACGAGACCGCGCTGCAGCGCCAGGACCTGACGGATCCGATCGAGGTCGAGGGCGCTCGGGCCCAGATCGGCGAGCGGGCGGACGAAGTCGGAGCGCTCGATGATCTTCAGGAGGAAACTACCGCCGCCCGGCGAGTGGAAGCGTCGCACGACCACGTCGATCTTGCGGTCGCCCGTTTTGACGGCGAATCGTCCGGCCGCTGGATGATCGCCGGGCGGCAGAGCGGCCACCGCGTTGAGCGTGCGCTCGATGCCCGCGGCGGAGGCCAGCGAAGGAAGCTTGGCGCGGAACAGGTTGCCGTCGATGCGGAAGAACAGCGAGAGCGCCGAGTCGCGGACCTCGAACTGCAACAGCGACGTCCGTTTCGAGATGGCCTCCGCCAGGATCGTCTGCAGCGCGCTCCCCTCGTCGCCTGCGCTCTGCGCCGGCGTGGCGGGCGGGTTCGGGCCGCCGGCACGGAGCGTCGGGGAAGCGGCGGCGATCGGGGCGGCCGGGACCGGCGCAACAGGAACGGCCGAGGCCGGCTGCGGCAGCGCCAGGGGATCGGCGCCAGGGGAGAGGGAAGCCGCCGCTGGCGCTGGTGCCGGCGTGGGAACGGCTTCGAGAATTTCCTCGATCTCTTCGATCTCCTCCGCGGTCGGCTTCGACGCCGCCGCGTGACGCGCGCCGGGCGTCCGCTTCGGAGCGCGTGAGGCCCGGGCCTTCGTGCGGCTGGCCCCCTCCGTCCCGGTCGACGACACGGGTATCTTCTCCGGGCTCTCGCCCGCGACGAGCGCCGCGATCTCCTTGGGGAAGAGATCCCGGAGGCGATCGAGAATGTCGTTCTCCGAAGCGTTCATCGGGATGACGCGGCAGTTCGTCAGGCTCTGGACCTGGTCGATCGTCTCGACATCGGTCGGTCCCGCCATCGCGAGCGTCAGAATCGTCTTCTCGCCAATCTCCTCCTTACTGATCGGCAGGATCTTCTTCCGGTAGCACAGCTCGACCGACACCGCCTTGACCAGGGACGCGTCCACCAGTCCCTTGGAGAGGTCCATGGTGGTTCCCGTAGCGGCGCCCTGCCGTTTCACGACCAGCTCCAGGTTCTCTCGTGAGACGAAACCCAGGTCGACCAGCGCGTCCTCGAGGGCCCCGCCGCGGTTCTGCTGCCAGCGCAGCGCCGAGACGAGCTGATCGGTGCTGAGCAGGTTGGAGCGGATCAGGGCCTCACCGGATGAACCGGCGGCGCCCTTCAGAAGATCGCGCTCTTCCTTGAGCTCCGTGGGGGCATTCCTCCAGAAGGTGTCGCGATACTCGACGTCCGACTGGCAGAAGCAGTGGAAACAGAAGGGGCAGAGCTTCGTGGCGCTTTTCGCGCTGCAGGCGCACCAGATGCCTGTCGCGGCGTCGAACTCGCCGAGACATGACCAGCACTGGGTCGGATACTCTCGCCGCACAAACGGCTCCGACGGGGAACTCCGCGGTGCCCCCGAGAGGGCACACGTGGGCCATTCCCCGGCCGGGCGAATATAGGGTCCGACGCGCGTATTTGCAAGAAACGCAAGGACTTGGGAACAAACGTTTTCTTGACTGACCTCCGACCCTGTGCTACGGTTACGCTTCTTCTTGAGGAGTCAGCATGCCCTCCGCGGCCGGCCCCCTGAAAACCACTGCGCTCACCCGCCTGTTCCGCGACATGGGAGCGCGGATGGTTGATTTCGCGGGGTGGGAACTGCCGGTGCAGTTTTCCTCGGTCCTCGAGGAGCACCAGGCGGTGCGGACGGCCGCCGGCCTGTTCGACGTGTCGCACATGGGAGAGGTCGAGGTGCGCGGCCGGGCGGCCCTCGAGGTGGTGCAGAAGCTCACGAGCAACGACGTGTCGCGTCTCGGCCCGGGTCAGGCGCAGTACACCGCGCTGACGACAGACAAGGGGACCTTCGTCGACGACATCATCGTCTACCGCCGGGACGAGGACGATTTCCTGGCGCCGATCCGATCGTTCCACTTCATCGAGACGGCCGTGGGCGGGACGAAATGCATCGTGGCGCGCACCGGGTACACCGGCGAGGACGGTTTCGAGATCTACGCGCCGCCCGGAGACGCGCTGGACCTGTTCAGCGCCCTTGTGCGGGAAGGCTCGCCGCACGGGCTCCTGCCGTGCGGGCTCGGAGCGCGCGATACGCTGCGTCTCGAGGCGCGCCTGCTCTTGTACGGCAACGACCTCGACGAGACCACGACCGTCCTGGAGGCGGGTCTCGACAGCATCGTGAAGCTCGGTAAGGGCCCCTTCATCGGCTCGGAGGCGCTGACCCGCGAAAAGGAACGAGGGCCGCTCCGCCGCCTGATGGGGTTCGAGATGATCGACGCCGGGATTCCGCGACATGGCTACCCGATCAGGGTGGAGGGCGCGGAGACGGGCGCGGTGACCTCGGGAACCTTCGGACCCACCGTCAAGAAGAGCATCGGCCTGGCGTACTTCCCCTCCCGGGCGGCCGGGGTGGGGACTCGGTTCTCCGTCGGCATCCGCGGTCGCGACGCCCAGGCGGTCATCGTGCCCACGCCTTTTTACAGGCGGGCGCACTGAGGAGGCCCGTTTTGAGCAAAGGGAACGGCATTTACCCCGAAGACCTGAAGTACACCAAGGAACACGAGTGGCTGGCCGTGAACGGCGGCGTCGGCACGGTCGGCATCACGCACTACGCCCAGTCGGAGCTCGGCGACATCGTCTACGTCGAGCTGCCGGCTGCGGGGTCCCCGGTCGTGGCCGGGGAAGAGTTCGGCACGGTCGAGTCGGTCAAGGCGGTGTCGGAGATCTTTGCCCCCGTTTCGGGCGAGGTCCTCGAGGTGAATACCGCCCTCGCCACGAGCCCCGAGACGATCAACAAGGATCCCTACGGCGACGGCTGGTTGTTGAAGCTCAAGCTGGCCGATTCGAAGGAACTCGACGCGCTGATGACGGCGGCCGAGTACCGGAAGTACATCGAGGAAGAAGCCAACTGAGATGGGGGACGGCCACCGCTACATCCCGGCGTCCGACGCCGACCGGGACGCGATGCTGCGGGAGATCGGCGTCGCGCAGGTCGACGACCTGTTCGCGAGCATCCCGGCGCCCCTGCGCCTCAAGGGACCCCTGTCCCTGTCCCCGGCGATGTCCGAGCAGGAGCTGTGGGCCGAAATGTCCCGCCGGGCGCGTGACGACCGCCAGCCCGATCCCGGCGCGCAGTTCCTCGGGGGCGGCGCCTATCGGCACTACAGTCCGGCGGTCGTCGATCACCTGGTGTCGCGGACCGAGTTCTACTCCTCCTACACTCCCTATCAGCCGGAGGTCAGTCAGGGGACGCTGCAGGCGATCTTCGAGTACCAGACGCTGATCTGCCAGCTCACCGAGCTCGAGATCTCCAACGCGTCGCTGTACGACGGCGCCTCTGCGCTGGCCGAGGCGGTCCTGATGGCCGAGAGGACGACGCACGGGGGGCGCGTCGTGGTCTCGGACCGGGTGCACCCCGAGTACCTGGAGGTTTGCCGGACCTATCTCGCGAATCTCGACCTCCCGATCACGACGTTCGGCCACCGCGACGACGGCAGCTCCGACCCGGAGGCGGCGCGGCGGGCGCTGCGAGAAGGAAAGGCGAGCGCCGTGGTCGTCCAGCAGCCCAACTTCTTCGGTTGTCTGGAGGAGATCGAGGCGTTCGCCGCCGCAGCGCGCGAGGCGAAGGCGCAGTTGATCGTCGCCGTCGCCGAACCGATCTCGCTGGGCCTGCTGAAAGGGCCGGGACGGCAGGGAGCCGACGTCGTCGTCGGGGAAGGGCACTCGTTCGGCGTGCCGCTCTCCTATGGAGGTCCCTACCTCGGCTTCATCGCGGCCCGGCAATCGTTCCTGCGCAACATGCCGGGGCGGATCGTGGGGGAAACGCGTGATGTGGACGGGAGGCGCGGCTACGTCCTCACGCTCTCGACGCGCGAACAGCACATCAGGCGCGAGAAAGCGACCTCGAACATCTGCACGAACGAAGGGCTCTGCGCCCTCATGGCCTCGATCTTTCTGGCGGTCGTCGGGAAGAATGGATTGCGCGATCTCGCGGCGCACAACCACGCCAAGTCGGCCTACGCCCGGAACAGGATCGCCGCGGCGAAGGGGTGCAGCCTGCCGTACACGGCACCCACCTTCAATGAGTTCACGGTGCGCCTGCCCGTCCCCGCGGACAAGGCGGTGCGCACCCTTCTCGACCGCGGCATGGTCCCCGGGATCCCGCTGTCCCGCTACTTCCCCGGAATGGATCGCGACCTCCTGGTGTGCGTCACCGAGACCAACCCGCGCGCCGAGATCGATCGCCTGGCCGACGAGCTGGGGAGGCTCGACTGATGCAGCCGCGCAGCCTGCGTGATCCGGAGAGGCTTCTGTTCGAGCTGTCCAGACCGGGACGGCGCGGCGTCGCCCTGCCGCCCCTCGACGTGCCCGCGCCGGATCGGGCGGCTCTCGACCCGCGCTATACGCGCGACGAGGTCGAGGGCTTCCCCGAGCTGAGCGAGACGGAGGTCGTCAGGCACTACACGCGGCTGTCCCGGCTCAACTACGCGATCGACCTCGGTCTCTATCCCCTGGGCTCCTGCACCATGAAGTACAACCCGAAGATCCACGAAAAGGTCGCACGGCTTCCCGGGTTCGCCGGCGCGCACCCGCAGCTCCCCGCGGGGGCCGCCCAGGGATGCCTGCGTCTGATGCACGACCTGGAGAGGGCGCTGTGCTCCATCTGCGGCATGGACCGTTTCACCCTTCAGCCGGCCGCGGGGGCGCACGGAGAGCTTGCGGGGATCATGATGGTGCGCGCCTACCACCGCGAACGCGGCAATCCGCGTCAGGTGGTCCTGATCCCGGATTCGGCGCACGGCACCAACCCGGCGAGCGCCCACATCGCCGGGTACCGCGTCGAGCAGCTCCCATCGAACGAGCGCGGCTGTGTCGATCTTGGCGCGCTGCGCCGCCGGATGTCCGAGGACATCGCGCTCCTCATGCTGACCAACCCGAACACGCTGGGTGTCTTCGAAGGCGAGATCCAGGAGATCGCCTCGGTGATCCATGCCCGGGGCGGTCTCCTGTACATGGACGGCGCCAACCTCAACGCCTTCGTCGGACGGGCCCGCCCGGGCGACATGGGTGTGGATCTGCACCACCTCAACCTGCACAAGACCTTCTCGACGCCCCACGGTGGGGGAGGCCCCGGCGCCGGTCCGGTCGGCGTCATGCGATCCCTCGAGCCGTACCTTCCGGTGCCGACCGTCGAGAAGGAGGGGGAGGTCTACGTCCTGCGCCATGAGCGGCCGAAGAGCATCGGCAAGGTGCGCTCGTTCTTCGGAAACTTCGGCATGTTCGTGCGCGCCTACGCGTACATCCTCGCGCTCGGCCCGGACGGACTGAGGCGCATGTCCGAGACCGCGGTCCTCAACGCCAACTACCTCCGCCGCAAGCTCGAGTCCACGTACCATCTGCCCTACGATGCACCGTCTCTGCACGAGGTGGTGTTCTCCGACCGCCATCTCGAGGACACGGGCGTCCACACTCTCGACATCGCCAAAAGGCTCATGGATTACGGCTTCCACCCCCCGACCATCTACTTCCCCCTGATCGTCAAGGGTGCGATGATGATCGAGCCGACCGAAAGCGAGAGCAGGGAGGAGCTCGACGCCTTCATCCTGGCGATGCGGCGCATCGCCGAGGAGGCGCGCGAGGATCCCGACCTGGTCCGCACCGCCCCGCACACGACGCCGGTGCGGAGGCTCGACGAGGTCGGTGCCGCCCGCAATCCCGTCATCCGCTGGACATCGCCCCAGAAGCCGCGTTAGGAGGCGGCGCGCGCTTCGCGCCGCGGGCCGCAGGCGAACGCCTCAGTTCAGGATGACCCCCTCGGGCAGGCGCTTGATGACCATGCTCTGAAAGAGACGCATCTGGCAACCGAGGGCCTCGACTTCGTTGCCGGTCTTGCGGGAAACGTACCGGAAGGCGCAGTTGCGGCAGTCGCCGTTCCAGCAATACTTACTATAGGCCAGCTCGAGATTCATGAACTGCAGGACGCGCAGGAGCGTGTTGTTCTCCGGCACATCGTAGCTCTTGCCGTTGATGGTGATCGTGATGAGCTTTTCGTAGGCTTCCAGGACCGCCGATTCCATGACGCTCGCCAGGCTCCGTTGTCCGCAGTGGCCGCTGAAAATCTAGGGTTGCGGGGCCGCGACGGCAAGGGCGCGAGGCCGCCCTAAGCGCGACGAGGAGCTCCGGTGGCGAGTCAGGGGTGCCGGGACGGCAACGGAAGCAGCCCGTGACGGCGCAAATGCGGATAGAGGGATTCGAGGGGCAGGCCGATCACGTTCGTGTAACTGCCTGCGATCGACACGATGAAAAGGGCGCCGATCCCCTGAAGCGCATAGGCTCCCGCCTTGTCCATGCCCTCTCCCGTGGCGACGTACCAGTCGATCTCCTCCGCCGACATCGGCGCGACGGTGACGCTCGACACCGTGCGCTCGCAGGTGATCGTCTCCTCCGGGAGCTCGCGCAGCGCGACCGCGGTCGTCACTTCGTGGGTGCGGCCCGCGAGGAGTCGCAGCATGCGCCGGGCGTCCGCCCGGTCGCGCGGCTTGCCGAGCAGGGCGCCCGCAGCGCTCACGACCGTGTCGGCGGCGACCGCCAGGGCGGGCGAGGGCGCCTTCGTGAGGGCCTGGACCTTGGCGCGCGCCAGCCGCTCGGCCAGGAAGCCCGCGGACTCTCCCGGGCGCGGAGTCTCGTCGACCTCGACGGGGCGCACGGTGAACGTGAGACCCGCGAGGCGCAGGAGATCGGAACGCCTGGGTGAAGCGGAGACCAGCACGATCGAGCGGCAGGGCATGAGCGGAGGCGCGTCAGAGGCGTCGGAAGAAAATGACGAGCGCGGCGATGGCCGCGGCCGCCCCCAGGACCGTCAGCCTAAGCACCACGCCGGCCGTGAGGGTGACGACCCGCAGGTCGAGGTCCCACGGGGTCGTCGTGCCCACCGTGATGCCGGCCGACAGGAAGCGCCCCGCCGCCGAGTCGGGGAACGCTTTGCCGAAGATATCTCCCAGGGCGGTACCGAGCATACCGGCCAAGAGGACGATCACCACGAGGTGCCAGAACTGCAGGCCGGAGCGCGCCACCTAAAAGCCTACCCGCTTATTGGCCTCGTCGGCGCCGGCGATCTCACCGTAAGACTTCTCGTACTGCTCGATGTTCTGGGTCAGCGCGCGGCACAGCTGCTTGGCGTGCAGGGGTGTGGTCAGGACGCGCGTGAGGATCTTCACTTCAGGCTTCCCCGGCACGATGCGCCCGAGATCGAGGATGAACTCCGAACGATTGTGCACGATGCTGCCGAAATTGACGTAGACCCCTTCGGCCACTGCATCATCGATCCGCACGCGCAGCTGGATCTCCTGCGACGGCTTGTTGTCCATGGAGCGGGCCTCCTCGTCGGGAGACGTGCGCCCGGGACGTCCGGGCCGGGCTCACTTTAGCGGAAAGCACTTGAGGGGCGCAACGCGGCGTTTGACCGCCTCCCGGCTCGACTCTATAATCCCCGCGTCTCGTCTCACGCCAAAACGGGTCATCGATGAGAGGTTCGATGCGACCGAGCCGCTGCGTTGTCGGACTGTTCGTGGCCCTCCTGGCCGGCTCCGTCGCCGAACCTCAAGACGTGTCCTCGCCATCGATCCCCGCGAAGCCGCCGGCGGTGATCCCCCCCTTGCCGGCCGGTCCGGCTCCCGATCTGGACCTCGTGTTCACCGCCCAGGTCGCCGGCTACGTCGAGCCGTGCGGCTGACCGCATAACCCTCGCGGAGGCCTGGCCCGGAGGGCCGGTTACGGAAACATCTTCAGCAAGACCTACCCGGCCAGCCCGGTCCTCTGGGTCGACGCGGGCGACTTCACCGGCGACCCGACCACTCCCGGCAAGATGCAGACCGACGCCCTCATCGAAGGAATGAACGCCCTGGGGTACAAGGTCGCGAACCTGTCGCTGCGCGAGCTGTCGCACGGCTACGACGTCTTCGTCGAGCGCCAGAAGAAGGCGCGCTTCGAATTCGTCTCCGCCAATGTCGTGTGGCAGGACAGCGGCGAGCCGATCGTGGCGCCGACGACGGTGGTCAAGGCGACCTTGCGCGACGGAGCCAGGAGCAAGACCGTACGCCTCGGCTTCATCGGGCTGACCCGCAACGATCCTGCCTTCCTCAAGGAGGGGCCAAAGGGGCGGCGCATCGTCACCGTGGATCCCCTCTCGGCGGCCGAGAAGCAATTGCCTGCGCTCCGCCAGAAGGCCGATGTCATCGTGGCCCTCGTCGCTCTCGATCTGCAGCAGGCACGGCAATTGCCCAAGCGCGTGAAGGACATCGGCTTGATCCTGGGAGCGGATTCCACACCCGGGAGAACCGCGATGATGACGCGCACCGACGACTTCCCCGAGGACACCGAGTTCGGCCGCGCCCACCTTCTCTATGCCGGGGACCAGGGGAAGGTCCTGGGCGAGATCAGACTGGTGTTCGACGCGAAGGGCGCGGCCAGCTCGAACCAGCGCTCCATCATCCAGCTCACCCGCGAGTGGCCCGATGATCCGAAGCTGGCGGAGGTCATGGAGACGGTGAAGGTGGCGATCAACCAGTACAACAAGGAGCAGACGCTCGCCATGAGCCCCTTCGCCGCCCCGACGCCGCCGCCGGCCGAGGCGACGTACACGGGTTCGGATCGCTGCGCCCTTTGCCACGAGCAGGCGTTCACCGTGTGGGCCAAATCGAGCCACGCGCACGCCTTCCAGACGCTCCTGAGCGCCCACCAGGAGTACAACCCGAAGTGCCTTCCGTGCCACACGATAGGCTTCGGCCAGAGGGGCGGCTACCTGAACCCCCAGGCGACGTCCAACCTGATCAACGTCGGGTGTGAGGCGTGCCACGGTCCCAGCAGCCGCCACCCCGAGCAGATAGAGGCCGGCTTCGGCAGGATCGACGTTTCGTCCTGCGTCACCTGTCATACGCGGGAGAATTCACCCGATTACGTGCCGGCCGAGTACATCCCCAAGGTCATCCACTGGAAGGAAGCCCAGACGAAGCGCTGACGGGTCCCCGGGGAGCCGCTTCCTTGACCTCCCCCGGCGCGGCGTATACCTTACGGCCATGAACGACTCCACGGCCGGAAGGCGCGGCGGCGCGGGGCGCACGCTCGCCCTCGATTACGGCGACCGGAGGATCGGCATCGCCCTCAGCGACGAGTTGGGCCTCGCGGCCCGACCGCTCATGACTCTCGCGCGCACCACCTGGCCCAGGGACCTCGAGCGACTCGCCGCCATCATCCGCGAGCACGACGTCCGCCGGATCGTCGTCGGGCTGCCCCTGGACATGGACGATCGACCAGGTGGCCGCGGTCATTCTCCTGCAGACCTGGCTGGACGCGCAGCGGGCGGGAGATGTTGCGGAATGACCCGGCTGCCGACGTGGCTGCGCGACCACTGGCTCCTCGGCACCACGGGGATCGTGCTTCTGGTCCTGCTGCTGACCGTGTCGGCCCAGATCTTCCTGTGGGCCGCGATCCCGTACCGCGGATACGGCGCCTCGTTCGCCATCATCGAGATCCCGGAGGGCACGGGCGCCCTGCGCGCCATCGAGGTCCTCGAGGAGCACGGCATCATCCAGCGCTCACCACTCGCCCTGACCTACCTCCGGATGACCGGGCGGACCCGCGGCCTCAAGGCGGGGGAGTATTCGTTCACGCGCCCGATGACTCCGGGTGAGGTGTTCGACAAGCTGATCTCGGGCGACGTCTACTACCACCGCGTGACCATCCCGGAAGGCGTGCGTTCGGACGAGGTGTTCGCGCAGTTCGTGCGATCGGGGTTCGGCACCGAGGAGGAGTACCGCGAGGCGTTCCGCGACACCTCCCTCATCGCCGACCTCGATTCCGAGGCGACCGACCTGGAGGGTTACCTGTTCCCCGACACGTATAGTCTTCAAAAGGGGACCACGCCGAAGGCGATCATCGCGACGATGGTGGCGCGGTTTCGCGAGGTCTTCCAGCCGTCGTGGATCGAGAAAATGCGACAGCGGGGCCTCACGATTCGCGAGGCCACAACACTCGCCTCGATGGTGGAGTGGGAGACGGCGCAGGCCGAGGAGAACGCTCTCGTGGCCTCGGTGTTCTACAACCGGCTGCGCCTGGGGATGCGCCTGCAGTGCGACCCCACCGTGATTTACGCGCTCGCCATGCGGAACGCCTTCGACGGGAACATCCGGAAGGAGGATCTGAAGATCGATTCGCGCTACAACACCTACCGCTATTTCGGGCTGCCGCCAGGGCCGATTGGCAATCCCGGGTCCTCGACGCTGCAGGCGGCCGTCGAGCCGGCCGACACCCGCTATCTGTACTTCGTGTCCATGAACACCGGCCGGCACTTCTTCTCGACGACTTTGAGCGAGCACAACCGGGCAGTCTGGCAGTATCAGGTCCGGCCTTTCAGGCAGCGGAAGACATCGCGCTCTCCCGCGGGAGGCCGTGGAAATTGATCTCCCGCCGCCGCTCCTGATCGGTGACCCGCTCGGAAATCACGCCGCGGATGTCGATCTCCCCCCTGCGGTAGCAGTCGAAGTGGAATCGGCAGAACCCGAGACGGTATACCGGCTCGCTGCAGCGCGCCACCCCTCCCCAGCTCGTCGTGAATCGGCACGTCTCCATCGAGTCATCTCCTGGGCGCAGTATCCGGGACCCGCGGTCTTCCGGTCAAGCGTTGTCCCTTTGCCGTGAGCTTCTCGTTGACGGGGCCGGGGCGTGGACATACGATCCGCGCGCTATGGAAAGCGTCGGGCGGCTCGGGATCATCGCCGCGATCGTGTCGTTCGCGGGAGTCCTTCTGTGCGCGCGCGGGACCTTCAGGCTCGTCCAGTCGGTGCGCGCGCGCTTCACGTTCGGCGCGCCCTACCGCAGCGGCACGATCCAGGACCGGCTCCTGGGGCTCCTTCTGGAGATCGTGGTTCTCCTCGTCGGGGCGGCGCTGGCCTTCCTGGCCCTCGGCCAGGCCGACTTCCAGCCGAACGAGTCGACCGTACGGGTCGGCCAGATCGAAGCGCGGCGCTCCGGCTGGGCCAAGGTGCAGATCCGCCTCGTCCCGGATCCGCTCTACCCTTCGAGCCGGGCGATGGAGGGGGAGATCGCCGGGGCGCGCTGGGCCCTGGTGGGCGACTTCATCGCATGGGACCGTGGTCTGAAGTGGCTCGGCCTCCGCGACGGCCACCGCCTGCGCTATTTGATCGGGGCGAACGACACGACCGGCATGACGCGCGCGGATCGCGTCGAGCGCGCGCTCCTCGATCCGCTCCCCGGCGCAGCGGCGCGTCTGCTCTCGGTCGCGCGTTTCATCCCGTTCCTCAAGGTCCGCACGGAGTCTTCCCCCTGGTTCCCCGTGACCGACCGGCAGGTCATGGTGTTGTACGCCATCGGCCCGGGATACCTCGCCGAGGTCGCCTCGGAGTCCGGCCAGCCGGCCGGGCGTCGGCAGACCACGACGTATTGACAGGCCGGGACGGCCGCGGTACGGTAGCGCGGGTTTTTTCCAGTCGATTTTTGGATTTTCTCCGGCTCCTCTGTTAAGGTGTTTCGGGTCTGAGCGTCGCAGGGCCAACCCCAAGAGGCGTCATGATCGAAGTGGCCGGGCTGACGAAGGCGTACGGTGACCGTTTGGCGGTCGACGGCATCAGCTTCTCCGTGGACAAGGGCGAGATCGTCGGTTTCCTGGGGCCGAACGGCGCCGGCAAGACCACCACGATGCGTGTCCTGACGGGCTATGTCTCCCCCACCTCGGGGACGGCGCGGGTGGCCGGCTTCGACGTGCAAGAGGCGCCCATCGAGATGAAACGGCGCATCGGCTACCTGCCGGAGCACCCGCCGCTGTACCGCGAAATGATCGTCCGACCGTTCCTGCGATTCGTCGCGAGCATCCGCGGCGTGCCCCGCAAGGAGATCGACGCCCGCGTCGACCGCGCGATCGAGCGCTGCGGCCTTCAACAGGTCGCGGGGCGGCTGATCGGCAACCTGTCGAAGGGATTCCAGCAGCGCGTCGGGCTGGCCCAGGCCATCCTGCATGAGCCCGACGTGTTGATCCTCGACGAGCCGACGGTCGGACTCGACCCGTCGCAGATCCGCGAGATCCGGCAGCTCATCAAGAGCTTTGCCGGTGCCCACACGGTCATTCTCTCGACGCACATCCTGGCGGAAGTCACCATGACCTGCAACCGTGTGCTGATCATCAATGAGGGGCGGATCGCCGCGGACGAGACGATGGAAGTCCTGGCGGCGCGCGGCGGGAGGACGCGGCGCATCGCCTTGCGCCTGGCGCGGGCGGCCGACGGCACCGAGGGTCAGCTCCGCGCCATCCCGGGCGTGCTGGACGTGCGGCGCGAGGACGGGCAGGAGGGCGTCTTCCTGGTGGAGGCGGAGGGCGTGCGCGACGTGCGCGAGCAGATCGCGGAGCGGGCCGTGAGCCAGGGCTGGGGACTCCTTGAGATGCGGGCGGTCACCCTCAGCCTCGAGGACATCTTCATCCGGATCATCCAGGGGGAGGCGGCATGAGGAACGTTCTGGCCATCGCCTGGCGGGAGATCCGCACTTATTTCACTTCGCCCCTGGCGTACGTCATCATCGGCACGTTCCTGGCCTTGAGCGGCTACATCTTCTGGGCGCACCTGGTCCGATTTTCCGAGCTCTGCCTGCGCTTCGGCAGCAACCCGTACTTTCTGAACCAGCTCAATGTCAACGACATGGTGATAAGGCCGCTGTTCGGCAGCCTGGGCATCATCTTCCTGCTGATGATTCCGGTCGTGTCGATGCGCCTGTTCGCGGAAGAAAAGAAAAGCGGCACCGCGGAGCTCCTGTTCACCTGTCCGGTGACCACGGGACAGGTCATCCTGGGCAAGTTTCTCGGAGCCGCCTTTCTTCTCCTGGTGATGATCGGCGTCACTCTGAGCTATCCGCTGGTGATCCTGGCCAGTAACGCCAGTCCGGACATGAAGCCGACGCTCGTCGGCTACCTCGGCGTCCTCTTGATGGGTCTTTCGTTCCTGGGCCTGGGGCTCCTGATCTCCTCGATGACCGAGAACCAGATCATCGCCGCGGTCGGCGCGTTCGGGGCCTCGCTGGCATTCTGGATCCTCCCGTGGGTCGCCGACTCAGCGACGGTGACCCTCGCCAGTCTCATGAACTCGATGACGTTCGGTCTGTGGGAGAAGCTGCATCTGGGCGTGGGAGGGCCGACGCTCGGCGACCTGCTCAACAAGCTGTCGTTCATCGATCATTTGAAGGATTTCCAGAAGGGGCTGCTCGACACCGAGCACATCGTGTTCTACCTGAGCGTCGTGTTTCTTTCGTTGTTCCTGACGCAGCGCGTGGTCGATTCGCAGCGCTGGCGCGGATAGGGGTGGGGCGGTGAAGTTTCTCCAAGGATCGGCCGTGGGCTTAGGGGCGCTCCTCCTGGCGCTGGGCTTTATCCTGTCGAGCGTGGTGCCGGAGCACGCCATCTATGTCTGGAGCGTCACCGGCTTCGGGTTCGTGCTGTTCATCGCCGGGCTCTGGCTCAATCGCGACCGGGTCCTGGCCCTGCTGAAGGGGAAGAAGGTTCGCGCCGCGGGGGCCAGTGCCGGCTACGCCCTGACCGTCCTGGCGGTGATCGTCCTGGTCAACTTCCTGGCGGCCCGCCATCACAGGCGCTTCGACATGACCGAGGGCAAGGAATTCTCGCTCAGCGAGCAGACCATCAAGATCCTCGAGTCGCTGCCGCGCACGGTCACCGTCACGGCCTTTTACGCCGACGCCGAGCCCACCCGGCAGAAGCTGGAAGACCTGCTGGGCGAGTACCAGTACCACACCCGCAAACTGCAGGTGCATTACATCGATCCCTTCACCCACCCGGGCGACGCCAAACGCTACGGGATCACCGAGGCCAACACGATCGTCGTCGAGAGCGGCAAGAACGAGGACCGCGTGAAAACCGCCGACGAGGAATCGCTGACGAACGCCCTGATCAAGGTCACCAAGGACCGCGAAAGGGTCGTCTACTTCACCACCGGCCACGGTGAGCGCGATCTGGCCGTCAGCGAGAAGACGGGTCTGAGCCTCCTGAAGGGTGAGCTGGAGAAGCAGCACTATACCGTCAAGCCGCTGGTGATGAGCCAGGGCGTCCCGGAGGACGCCAGCGTAGTCGTGATCGCCGGTCCACAAAAGGCCTTCCTCGAAGCCGAGGTCAAGATGGTCGACGACTACCTGCGTCGAGGGGGACATCTCCTGTACCTGCAGGATCCGGAGGACGCCCCGGGTCTGGGCCCCGTCCTCGCGAATTATGGCCTCGCGGTGCGCGCCGACGTGGTGGTCGACAAGGTGTCCCGCCTGTTCGGCGGCGACTATCTGCTGCCCCTCGTGCCGGCCGACGGCTACGACGAGTTCCATCCGATCACGAAGACATTCCGCTACCAGACGATCTTCCCGCTCGCCTCGTCGGTGGAGGTCAAGACCTCTCTTCCCGAGGGGGTGACGGCGACGAAGCTGGCGCAGACATCCCCGATGTCGTGGGCCCAGCCGGACAGCGGCGAGCTCAAGACCGGTCACATCACGCTGAAGGAGGGATCCGGGACGAAGGGGCCGGTCACCATCGCGGCGGCGGTCACCAAGAAGATCGACCAGGCGCCGAAACCGGCGGCCGAGGCGGCCAAGAACAAGGAGGACGAGGCAAAGCCCGCCGCCGAGACGAGGCTCGTGGTCTTCGGGGATTCCGACTTCATGACCAACGGTTTCTTCAATGCCTCCGGCGACGGCGACCTGGCCCTGAATAGCATCGCCTGGCTCTCGGAGCAGGAAGAGCTGGTGTCCATCCGTCCGAAGAGCTCCCAGCCGCGTATCGTGGTGCTGTCGCGCCAGCAGGTCTTGTACTACTTCTTCACCATCGTGGCCATCGCGCCAATCGCCATCACCGTTGCGGGCGTCGCAATCTGGTGGCGGCGCAAGAAGCTCTGAGACAGTAGCGGTGAAACACCGGATCGGTCCCGTCGTCTCCCTCGCGCTCCTGGTCGGCCTCGCGGCGTACGTCTACCTGGTCGAAGTGCGCGGCAAGGCGGGCGACGACAAGGCCCAGGGCGCCAAGGACAAGCCGATCGTCTTCGAGCGGGCGGCGCTGAAGGCGGTCCTCCTGAAGAACGACAACGGCACGATCCGGCTGGAGAAGCAGGGCGAGAGCTGGACGATCACCCAGCCGCTGCGGGCGGACGCCGACAAGGACGCGATCGAGGGGCTCTTGAACTCGCTGGAGTTCGCCAGGATCGACCGGCGTCTCGGCGCGGACGGGGATCGCAAGCAGTACGGCCTCGATCCACCGAAGGCCAGCCTGACCATCGAGACGACCCCGCCCGCCGACACGCGCACGCTGCAGATCGGCGACAGCGCCCCGATCGGTGGCGCCTGCTACGCCCTCCTCCCTGTGACGAACGAGGTCGCGGTGGTCAGCGCCTCGGTCGAGGACCTCAAGCGGAAGGATCTCCTCTCGCTGCGCGACAAATCCCTGCTTTCGCTCGACCCGTGGAAGGTGAAACGACTGACGCTCGAGAGGGGTCGGGAAACGATCCGCCTGGAGAAGCCGGAGGAGGGCTGGATCGTGCGTCAGCCGGTCGAGGCGCCGGCGGACGGCCCCACGCTCACCGACCTGTTGAGCGGCCTGGAGAGCCTGCGCGCCACCGCCTTCGTCTCCGAGAAGCCTTCGGGAGCCGACCTGAAGCTCTTCGGCCTGGCGCCGCCGCAGGCACGCATGACCCTGCTGCAGGAGGGCTGGGATGTCGAGAAATCGGTGATCTTCGGCAAGGAAGCCCCGGGCGGCGGCCGCTATGCCCGCACCATCGGACGCGATCCCGTGCTCACGGTCCCGGCCGATTTCTGGACCAAGGTGACCACGAAATTTTTCAATCTGAGGCGCAGGGACCTGATGGGGGTCCAGCAGTATCGCATCGATACGATCACCCTTGCGCGCAACGGCCATCCCGCGATCACTCTCAAGCGGGAGAAGGACCAGACCTGGACGCTGTCCGGCGCGTCGCGGGGAACGCTCAAGTCGGAATCGGTCGACACTCTTCTCAGGATGGTCAGCGACCTGAAGGCGCAGGCCTTCGACGACTCTCCGAAGGAATCGGTGCGCACGGGGATTTCCCGCCGGCCGGCGCTCGACCTGACCCTCCAGGAGGAACCGGACGCCTCGAGCGGGAAGGAGAAATCGCAGCACCTGCTGATCTCTCCCCCGGACAAGGCACGTCACATCCTGGTGCGCGACATGGCGTGGCGACCGATCGCCGTGGCCCCGGCCGGCGTCCTGGTCAAGATCGACGGTCAGATCGACGCCCTCCTGAAGGAAGCCGCCGAGGCTCCGAAGCCGCTGCCGAGCCCTGCCGCGTCCCCCATCCCCTCGCCCGCGTCAACATCGAAGTAGAGGCCTGTAAAAATTTGCAAGGGCCTGAAACCTCAGGCAGCGCTCCTTCGTATCAATGTGCGAATTGGGGTAGAAAGGAGAGGGAACGCCATGATGAGCCAGGCCATTCAGATCAGCGAGCGTTGGATAGGACGGAGGGCACAGGTGCGCATTTCCGGGCGGATCCTCTCGGGCTCGGCGGCCGGAAGACTTCTGTCACGCGTACGCGAAGCCCTGAGGCGCGGGATGCGGGAGCTGACGATCGATCTCGCCGGCTTGACCGCAATCGACTGCAGCGGCATCGGCGCCCTTTTGATCTGCCTGCAGGACGCGGAGCGGCATGGCGCGACGCTGCGCGTGGCGCGCAGCCGGGGACCGATCCGCAACATGCTGGCCCAGAGCTCTCTCTTGGATATTCTCGAGCGAAAGACGTTGCCAGGAAAAGACCCGCGCCGCGGAGCCGGACAGGACGCGCCTCTCTGGGTTCCCGTCTGAGCCGCCGGTCCCCGAAGCCTTCGGCCGCCGTTCAGGGCGGGAGCCCCGGCCCCGCCCGGAGACCACCCGCGCCCTCGATCTGCAGCAGGAGGCCGGCCGCGTCCGGGTCCACGGGATCGATTGACAGGAGACGCCGCAGCTCCCGGCGTGCGTCTTCAACCCGTCCTCCCGCCCGGAGCAGGACGGCCAGGTTGTACCGCGCGTCCGTGTTCAAAGGATCCAGATCGAGCGCCGCGCGATAACGCAATTCCGCCGCGGCCCCTTCGCCCCGCCGCCTGAGGAGCAACCCCAGGTTGGCCTGTGCCGCGGCCAGGTCCGGGTCGTCTTCGAGGGCCCGCACGAAGAGGCGCTCGGCATCCTTCACATGCCCCGCCTGCAGACGTAGGACTCCCAGGTTATTGCGCGCCGCCGCCAGGCCCGGCTCGATCAGGAGCGCCGTCTCGAAGGCAGTCGCCGCCCGGTCCGCCAGCCCGCGCGCCACGAGGGAGCGCCCCAGCGCGTTCCAGGCAGGGGCCAGGTCGGGGTCCCGACGCACCGCCTCGGCATAGGTCACGGCGGCGGCGGCGTCGAGCCCCGAGGCGCGGTACGCTTCGCCCAGCAGGAAATGAGCGGTGCCGCTCTGCGGGTTGCGGGCGGCCGCCCGCGAAAGCGGCTGGACGGCGTCGCCCGCGAGACCGCTGCGCAGGGCCTCGATCCCAGCGGCAAGATACGGATCGCCCAGGCCCCAGAGATCGGCGTTCTTCAGCCCGATCGCGATCTCCAGCCTGAGATCGCGGCGCCGCGCCCGCCCCCGCAGGGCCGCCACGAGATCCGGATCGCTCGTGGCAACCCCCTCCGGCAGGATCGCCAGAACTGGCTGGCGGACGCGCCGTAGGGAGGCGAGCTGTTCCCGGAGCGAATCGCGAAACATCGACAACGGGGCGCGGGTTTCCAGGTAGAGATCGTCGTCGGTGTGGAGACGTCCGCCTTGCGACAGGGCCCGCAGCCCTTCCGGCCCGCTCACGAAGCGGGAGAGCAGATCGGCGAGGCCATCGATGCCGGCCCCTCTCAGGTGCTCCCAGGCCTGCCTCCGGCTGTCCTCGTGCTGATGCTTCGGGTCGAGCCTCAAGGGAGCGTCGCCGCCGATGAGGAAATAGTCGCCCCCGCCGGGTGATTCCTCCCAGAGCGTCGAGTCCGGAAACACGCGCAGGAACGATGCGACGATGCCGCGGAAGTCGTCCGGCGACAGACGGTAGGCCTGCACCCACTGGCAGAAGAGGCCTCCGGGATTCAGCCGGGCGCGCGCCAGCCGGTAAAACTCCACGGTAAACAGGTTGGACACACCTGCGACCCAGGGGTTCGAGGGCTGCGAAGTGATGACGTCGAAGCGCCGGGCCCGCGGGATGAGGCGGCCGCGCGCGTCGTCGATCACGAGACGCACCCTCGGGTCGGCGAGCGCGCGGCCGTTCCAGGCATCGAACCGCTTCGCCGCCTCGGCGACGGCCGGTGCTATCTCGACGACTTCGATCGAGCGCAAAGGGTGCCGCTCCGCCGCGCCGAGCGTGATGCCGCTGGCGAGACCGATCACCAGGACATCGAGGGGTTCGGGGTGCAGCAGGAGAGGCAGGTGGGCGGAGAGAAGCTGCGTGCTCATGTCGCCGCCGGTCGATGCCTCCGTCTTGCCGTTGATCTGCAGCGACTGGATTCCGGCGGGGCTGCGGCGCACGGTCACCAGGCCCGTGCCATCTTCCCGGGAGAACAGGATCTCGCCGCGTCCGCGGATCAGCTCGCGCAGGTGGGCGCCTCCGCCCGAAGCGGACCTGTAGATCGGTCCGTACAGAAAGCCCCCACCCGACATCAGCTCTTGGTCCCAGCCGGGCAGGACCCAGGGGAGGACCAGCGCCCCGAACAGGAGGCCGCCGCCCGCCATCGCAACCTTGCGTCTCGGAAGCAGGCTCAGAGGAAGAAGGGCAATCAGCATCGAGACCGCCGAGGCCGCCACCAGAGAGCGCCTCGCGCCCAGGAAAGGCAGCGCCACGAACCCCGCAAGGACGAAGCCCAAAACCGAGCCCCAGGTCGAGATTGCGTACAACCGGCCGGCGAGGCGGTGCGCATCGCGTGGGTCGCCGGCGGCGGCCGCCGCCAGGGCCGGAAACGCCGTCCCCTGGGCCACCGCAGGAACGAGCAGGAGGGCCGCGACCACGCCGAACTGCAGGGCGAGGAGCGATGCGGGGGCCGCGTCCGTCCACCCCGACGCGATCGCCGCCACGATCGGCAGGCGGCCCAGGATGGGAACGAGAAGCAGGGATGAGAGGCCGACGGCGGCGAGGGCTGCGGCCGCCGGAGCGGGCGATCCGTCACGCGCCATTCGTCTTCGCGCCAGGAACGGACCGACACCGAGGCCGAAAATGTAGGAGGCCAGGGTGATGCCGAGGGCGTACACGGTCGAGCCGAAGGCCAGGGCCGCGACGCGCGTCCAGCCGACCTGAAGGACGGCGCCGACCGCTCCCGAGAGCGCGGCGGCGGACATCAGAAGGCCCTGTCGCCGGGCGGAGGAGAATGCCGGCACGGCCTGCGCGGGCGCTTCCGAGGGGAGCGGTTCGCGCCCGGCCGGGGCCGCCCGTGGGCGGGATCGTAGAAGCACGGCCGCGGCTGCCGCGAGGGCGTTCATCAGGCCGGCCGCGAGGAAAGCCGCGCGGGTGCCGAGAAGCGGCAGGAGCGCGAAGGATCCGAGAAGGGCGCCTGCCGCAGCTCCCAGCGTGTTCGCTCCGTAAAGAGCGGCCAGGGCGCCCCCGGGCGGGGCCCCGAGCGACACGGACTCGCGCACGAGGTAGGGAAGGGTCGCGCCCATCAGAAGCGTCGTGGGCGCGAGCGCGAGGACGGCGAGACCGCAGCGCAGGACGCTCAGGGACCACTCCGATCCGCACCAAGGGCCGGCCGCCTCGAGAATGAGCGGCAGGACCCGCGCCAGCGCCGGCGCGAGGACGCCGCAGAGGGCCAGAAGCC
The DNA here is from genome assembly GCA_003223135.1 of Acidobacteriota bacterium. Taxonomy (GTDB): domain Bacteria; phylum Acidobacteriota; class Polarisedimenticolia; order Gp22-AA2; family Gp22-AA2; genus Gp22-AA3. Next base: position 27,613 of record QHXX01000001.1, read on the forward strand.
CTTCGATGACGGCATAGGCGCGCAGCGGATCGCGCGACCGGCCCGCGGCGCGCGCAGCGATGGCCGACCCGAGGCCCAGTCCCCCGAGGAACACCGCCAGGACCGTCGTGAGCGCCTGCAGCGAGTTGCCGAGGCTCTGGCCCAGCGCCCGCGCCCAGGCCACCTCGTGCACAAGGCCGGCGCATCCCGACAGCGCGAAGACGAGCGTCAGGGCCCGCGGCGCGAGCGGTGTCCGGCTCACCTTTGGCGTCGTGCGCGCGGCCGCCTCAACGCCGGCCGCGCGGGGGCGGCGGGCGCTTCAGAAGCAGGCGGACGAGCTTCTCTTCCGGCCAGGTTTCGCGCTCGGGAAGGATCAGCAGAAACTCCCGCACCTCTCCGTCGACCCGCACAGCGAAACGCGGCGCGAACGAGTCGGTGGCACCGAAGAGAGAATCGGCACCCAGCTCGCGGACCCGGCCGTCGAACAGGGTGACGCGCAGATGCGCGACGCGCCCTTCGGGCGGGTAGTTGATCTCGATCTGGCGCACCTTGGAGAACTTCAGTTTCGAGGAATCGTCCAGGCGCACGCAGCGGCACTCGCGGCGGCGATCCTCGACGTCGAGCCGTTGTCCCGTCGCCTCCTCCGACCGCGGCGCTCCTCGGCGATAGTAGATGCGCTCGTAGGAGACGAAGGCCAGGTCGACGGCCGGGATCGTCCGCTCGCCACCCGGGGAGTCGAGGACCAGCGTCGGGTTACCGCGAGGCACGCGCGACGGACGCTCGGCCCCGGGCAGGGCCGGGGCCGTGAGCAGACCCCCGCACAGAAGGACGCCGACGAACCATTGCTGCGGCCGGGGGTGGATCACTCGCGGACGAACTGGATGTTCACCAGGGAGGAGTGCACGACGTAAATCGTGCGGTTATTGTCGGAAGGATCGGCCGGCACGACATAAAAACCAAGACGATTGGGATCATAGTCCAGGCTGTAGCCGAAGATCTTTTCGCCGTCATAGAACTCGAGCACGGTCTTCACCAGCGCCCGAGCGGCTCCTTTCGTGCTGCGCTTCCCGGATGGGAACCCGGCCACCAGACCCGCGTGCTTGTCCTTCCGTCCCCAGGTCTTGACGTGGAACAGCGCCTTGAGTTCCTCCAGACGAATTTCCTGTGATGCGGCGACCTGACCCTCGCGGCGCACCAGGTGGAACGAATCGCGCGAGGGGTCGAAATCGCGCGAGAACCCCTTGGTCACGCGACCGTCCTTGAAGTGGGCCACCAGCTTCGAGTTCCCGCCGATGGCCACCGCGCCTCTCGGCGCCGGCCCGACCGTCTCTCGCCCTGATTCGAGGTGGGAACTCATATCCGATCCCTGTGGCTCGGAGCCTGCCCGGGCAATCGAGGAGGGTCCCTCCTCCGTCGATACCGAGATTAGTAGCCGAGCTCCGGGAAGAACCTCTTCAGGACCAGCTTGGCGGCGAACAGCAGGGCGAGCGGGATGCCCACGAGCAGGAGCGCCTGGACCGCCGCGTTCCAGCCGGGCAGTGGATCGGCCGGGATCAGGCTCGGCCGGCCTCCTTGTGGTTGCTGCCCAGGAGGATTGGCGCCGCTCGGCCTGCGGTTCATCTTCGCCATGGGCGAGGATCTATATCACAAGCCCGGTGAAAAAGTCGCACGCGACCGCGCGCTCACAGAATCGTGACGGACCGATCTCGATCTTTCCGGCGGTGGCACAAACAGGGTATATTGATTATGTTGGCGACGGGGAAGGCGCAGATGACGGTCGAAGAAGCCCTCCGGGATGAACGCCTTGCAAGCCTGCCACTGTCCGCTCCGGTGTGGGTGCCGCGCGGCACGAGTCTGCGCGAGACGCTGCGTCTGATGCGGGAGCAGGGCGTCGGGTGCGTCCTGGTGTGCGAGGACGATCGGCCCGTCGGCATCTTTACGGAGCGCGACGTGCTCAACAAGCTGATCGGCAGCGGGGTGAGCGAGAGCGAGGCCGTGGACCGGTTCATGACCGCCGACCCCGCCTGCCTGACCCCTCGGCACACTCTGGGTGACGCGGTCCGCATGATGACGGGGCACGGCTACCGGCACATCCCGCTCCTGGACGAGCGCGGTCGCAGGTCCGGCCTGGTCGCCGCGCGCGACATCGTGAACTATATCGCCGAGCATTTCCCGGCGGAGGTCGTCAACCTTCCGCCCCGCTTGCACCAGATGTTCAACACGCCTGAAGGTGGTTGAGCCCGGTGCACCACGTTGCGGCCGCCTGCAGGCCGGCACGCAGGAGATACACGACACAGTGAGTACACAGATCGAGGTGGTTTCCCCCAAAGCCAAGGTCACGGAGCTCGACACCGTTGTCATCCGGTTCGCCGGCGACTCGGGCGACGGCATGCAGCTGACCGGGACGCAGTTCGCGGACACCACGGCGCTGGTCGGCAACGATCTGGCCACGCTTCCGGACTTCCCGGCCGAGATCCGCGCACCGGCCGGGACGCTGGCGGGCGTGTCCGGCTACCAGATTTCCTTCTCGTCGCACGACATCAAGACCCCCGGCGACCAGCCGAACGTGCTGATCGCCATGAATCCGGC
>QHXX01000001.1:30192-33780 GCA_003223135.1 Acidobacteriota bacterium
ACGGCGGCATCCTGATCGTCGACGTCGACGCCTTCACCGACGGAAACCTGGGCAAGGCCGGCTACAAGACGCATCCCCTCAAGGACGGAAGCCTGGCCGGCTACCGCGTCTTCGACATTCCGCTCACGTCCCTCACACTGCAGGCGGTGGGCGAGGCCGGCCTGAGCGGCCGACAGGCGACGCGCTGCAAGAATTTCTTCGCCCTGGGTCTGGTGTTCTGGCTGTACGAGCGGCCGGTCGACTACACGCGCGAGTGGATCGAGAAGAAATTCAAAAACAGCGAGCAGATGGCCAAGGCCAACACGCTGGCGCTCCTGGCCGGATACAACTACGCCGACACGACGGAGGTGTTCACCACGCACTTCCGCGTGCGCAAGGCCAGCCTGGCACCGGGGACCTACCGCAAGGTCACGGGGAACGAAGCCACCGCGATGGGATTCATCACCGCGTCGTTGGTTTCGGGACGGCCGCTGTTCTACGGCTCCTATCCGATCACGCCCGCGAGCGACATCCTGCACGAACTGTCGCGATTCAAGAACTATCCCGTCAAGACGTTCCAGGCCGAGGACGAGATCAGCGCCATCGGCGCGGCCATCGGGGCCGCCTATGGCGGCGCCCTCGGGCTGACCGGAACCAGCGGTCCCGGTGTGGCCCTGAAGAGCGAGGCGATCGGGCTGGCGGTGATGACCGAGCTGCCGATCGTCATCGCCAACATCCAGCGCGGCGGCCCTTCGACGGGGCTTCCGACCAAGACCGAGCAGGCCGACCTGCTGCAGGCGATGTTCGGGCGGAACGGCGAATGCCCCGTGGCGATCGTCGCGCCGGCGACGCCGGCCGACTGTTTCACCATGGCGATCGAGGCATTCCGGATCGCCACGAAGTACATGACGCCCGTCTTCTTCCTGTCCGACGGGTACCTTGGCAACGGGGCCGAGCCGTGGAGGGTGCCGAAGCGGGAGCAGATGCCGGAGTTCGACGTGAAGTTCCGCACCGAGAAGGAGGGCTTCCAGCCCTATCTCCGCGATCCCCGGACCCTGGCGCGCCCGTGGGCCGTGCCGGGGACGCCGGGCCTGGAGCACCGCATCGGCGGACTGGAGAAGGAGGATGTCACCGGGAACGTCTCCTACGATCCGGACAACCACGACAAGATGGTCCGCCTGCGGGCCGAGAAGATCGCCCGCATCGCCGAGGATATCCCTCCGTTGCAGGTGTTCGGTGCGGAGTCGGGCAGGCTGCTTCTGGTCGGGTGGGGGAGCACCTACGGCGCCATCACCTCGGCGGTCGAAGAGGCGCAGGCGAAGAGGATGCCGGTGTCCTCGATCCATCTCCGCCACCTCAACCCATTCCCGCGCAATCTGGGAGACGTTCTGAAGCGCTTCGACAAGGTGCTGGTGCCCGAGCTCAACCTCGGGCAGCTGAGGATGCTGGTCCGCGCCCGTTTCCTGGTGGACGCGATCGGCCTCAACAAGGTCCAGGGAAAACCGTTCAGGGTCTCGGAGATCACGAAGACGATCGACGGGATCCTGCGAGGATAGAGTCCATGCCTGTCGACGCCAAAGGGCCGAAGCTGACCCGGGCCGATTTCGCGACCGACCAGACCGTGCGCTGGTGCCCGGGTTGCGGCGACTACGCCATCCTCGCGCAGGTGCAGAAGGTGATGCCGGAATTGGGCATCCCGCGCGAGAACATCGTGTTCGTGTCGGGGATCGGCTGCTCCAGCCGCTTCCCCTATTACATGAACACCTACGGCTTCCACAGCATCCATGGCCGCGCCCCGACGATCGCGACCGGTCTCAAGGTGTCGCGCCCGGAGCTTTCGGTGTGGGTGGTCACCGGCGACGGCGACGGCTTGAGCATCGGCGGGAATCACCTGATCCATGCGATGCGGCGCAACCTGGACCTCAAGATCCTGCTGTTCAACAACCGGATCTACGGTCTCACCAAGGGCCAGTACTCGCCTACGAGCGAGTTCGGCAAGAAGACGAAGTCGAGCCCGTTCGGAACGGCCGAGCAGCCGATCAATCCGCTGGGGGTGGCGCTGGCCTCCGAGTGCACCTTCGTGGCGCGCTCGGTGGACATCGACACGCATCACCTGTCGTCGATGGTCGAGCGCGCCGCGGCCCACAAGGGCACGGCGTTCATCGAGATCTACCAGAACTGCAATATCTTCAACGACCATGCCTTCGATTCCTTCGCGGCGCGCGAGGTGCGCTCCGACCAGATGGTGCAGCTCGAGCACGGCCGTCCGCTGGTCTTCGGCAAGGATCGCAACAAGGGCATCCGCCTGCGCGGCGTGCACCCCGAAGTCGTGACGCTCGGCGAGAATGGGGTCACGGAGAAAGATCTTCTGGTGCACGACGAATCGGCGCAGGAGCCGACGCTGGCGTATCTCCTCAGCCGGATGAACCACCCCGATTACCCGGTTCCGGTGGGAGTGTTCTACCGGGCCGAGAGGCCTCGCCTGGAGGAGATCGTGGAGCAACAGAGCATCCAGGCGACCGCCCGTCTCGGCGCCGGCAGCGTCGAGAGATTGCTCAACTCGGGAGCGACCTGGACGGTGACCTAGGGGCGAGCATGATCTGCCCGGACTGCGGCCACGACAACATCGGCGGCGAGGACACCTGCGGCCACTGCGGGCAGGACCTGCGGTCGATCGACATCCCCACCCCCGGGACCGGGCTGCAACGCACCATCATGGCGACGCCGCTGCGCGATCTGGCCCCTCCGCCCGCCCTGACCGTCTCGCCGCGCGAATCCGTGGCCCGGGTCGTCCGCCTGATGCGCGAGGGGCGCCAGGGAAGCGTCCTCGTGATGGAGGGGAACGAGCTGGCGGGCATCTTCACCGAGCGCGACGCCCTCCTCCGTCTCACTGGCAAGCCTCACGATCTCGAGACCCTGCAGGTCAGTCAGGTCATGACACGCGATCCGAAGATCCTGGGGGACGAGGACACGCTCGCGTACGCCATGCACTGCATGGCGGTTGGCAACTACCGGCACATCCCGGTTCTGGGGCCCGGCCGGCCGCCGCGCTTCATCTCGGTGCGCGGCGTTTTGCGCTACCTGAACGAGCACGCCCAGTAGCCTCGTGTCCCCCGTCCCGACGCTTCACTCCACCCGCCGCCGCGCCAGCGTGTCCAGCCTCTCCTGAGGATAGGCGGCGACGATTTCGGCCACGACGGCGTCGGCGGCCGCCGCGGGCGGTCCCAGCCTTTCTTGGGGAGGCCCCCAGCTGAGTCCGGCCTGATAGTCCTCCTGGGATGTGGCGCCCTCGGCCATGGCGGCGGCGTCCACCGCCTCCTGGAACTCGGGCGGGAGTTGGCGGCTGACGCGGCCGCCCTCGTCGGACGCGCGCACGCCGTAGGGGATGTCCTTCCAGTACATGATGCGGACCTGGGCCATCGGACATCTCTACCACCGAACCGCGCGCACGCGCAATATTCCTGGCGCCTCGGCAGCGCGCCCGCGCCCGTCCTGAGGCACAATGGGAGGCCGCGATATGCCGCGGGGAGAGGTGCGCATGAGTCTGCAACGTGAGATCGAACTGGCCCACGCAACCTGCCCGTGCTGGGACCCGCAGTGGGGCAGCCG
>QHXX01000026.1 GCA_003223135.1 Acidobacteriota bacterium
CCATCCTTTCCAGCAGGCGCACGAACTGCGCGTCCCCCTGGCGCGATCCGGGTTCGAGCCGTTCGACCTTCACCCGGCCGGCGGTGACGGCCGCGGCGGCGAAGAAGTAGGACGCGGAGGAATAGTCCCCCTCGATCTCCAGGTCAGAGGCGCGGTACGGACGCCCGGGCGGCACGCGGAACCGCACCGGTTCCGGCCCGTCGGGCGCGGTCTCGACGTCGACGCCGAAGCGGTGCATCACGTCGATCGTCAAATCCACGTAAGGACGCGACACGAGCGGCCCTTCGATCTCGACTTCAACGCCGTCGGGCGCCAGGGGGGCCGCCAGGAGAATCGCCGACAGGTACTGGCTGCTCGTGCCGCCGCGCAGTCGCGCCGGTCCGCCCCGAAGCCCCGGGCCTCCCACACGCACCGGAGGGCATCCGTTGCCGCGCAACGATTCGGCTCGACCGCCCAGGGCGCGCAACGCCGCGAGCAGGTCTTCGATCGGTCGCTTTCGCATCCGCTCGTCGCCGTCGATGGTGTACTCTCCCCGACCGAGGGCCAGCATCGCCGTGAGGAAGCGCATCGCCGTGCCGGCGTTTCCGACGTACACCTCGGCGCGCGCCGCCGGAATCTGCCCCCCGTGCCCCTCCACCTCGACCACGGGCGCCTCCTCCGGGCCCGAAAGGCGGGTCTGGATGCCGACCTCGTTCAGGCAGGCGATCAGGTGACGCGAGTCGTCCGCCAGGAGCGGATGACAAAGTCGCGATCGTCCCGCGGCCAGGGCCGCCGCGATCAGGGACCTCTGTGTTGCGCTCTTGGACGGCGGGGCCGGCAGGCTCCCCTGCACCTTCTTGACAGTCGGGATCGGGCGATCGGGCAACACGGTCGAGTCTCCCGGAGCAAGGCGGCGGGGCGGGTCGCGGCCTGCGGGTGGCGCGCAAACGCCCGACCTGCGCATCGTACACGAGATCGCGATCACTTGACGCCATCGCGGCGCGCCTCTATCTTCTCCTTCCCGCTCGTGCGCGGACCATCGGGAGTCGTGGCGTGATCCTCCACAGAAGTCGCTTCGTGCTGGTCGCGGGGCTCGTCGCCCTCGCGGCGTTTCTCTTCGGCCTCTGCACCCTCCTGAGGGGGGCCCAGGCCGCCTCGCGCCCGCGTCCATCCAGCCGTCCGAGCACAGCCCAGCGCAGCGGCGACGACGGCGGCTTCTCGGTCGTCCTGACGGAGCCGAGCGAGTCGTACCTGGTCGGAATCAAGAGGATTGTCATCGAGCCGCGGGTTCCGCCCGGCGACTCCGTCGTCGGCGTGGATTTCTTCGTCGACGGACGCCTGGTGGCGACGGATCGTCGATCGCCTTACTCCACCGAGATCGATTTCGGGCAGGAGATCAGGAGGCACACCATCATCGTGACCGCCCTCACGGCCGGTGGCCGGCGGGCCAAGGTCTCCTTCGTCTCCCGGGCGGCCGATCTCGCGGGCGGAGCCGCCGTGACTCTCGCCCTCGTCCCCGCCGTCGTACGTGACGCCGGCGGGCGATTCGTCGATGGCCTGTCGGTGGGCGACTTCGTCCTGCTGGAGAACGGGGCCCGCCTCCCAATCGTCCACTTCGACGACGGTCCGGTGCCACAGTCAATCGCCGTGGCGATCCAGGCTGCAGCGCCGGAGGAGGCGCGCGGCGCCCTCCTGCGCGGCGCCGTCTCCTTCTCCGATTCGGTCCTGTCCTTCGATTCCCTCGGCCTCGTCCCCGTCGGCTCCGTGTCCCAGGGCGACGCCCCGGCGGGCACGCCTCCACCGCGCGCCGAGAAGAAACGCAAGGAGGCTCCCGGGGCGGCCGTCGTCACCCCTCTTCCCGTCGTCGAGTTCTCCTACGACCACGGGCTGTTTTCGCAACGGCTCGCGGACCTGGATAGCGGATCCGAGAGACCAGGCGGCGCCCCGCTCGCCGAGGCGTTCCAGATCGCCACACGCGGCCTGCAGGCCCGCCCGCGCGGACGCGTCCTGCTGGCCCTTCTGGCGGGCCGTGGCCCGCGGGAGACAGTGACCGCGGCCGACGCAGAGCCCAATCGGACGACCGGAGCCTTACAGGCCTCGCAGGACGGGAACGATCCGACCGCAGAGAAGGACCTCACGGCCGCCCTGGACGCCGTCAAGAAATCGGGGGCCACCCTGCACGTCGTGGTCTACGGCGGGGCGGAGGACTCCCCGTTCCCCGAGATCAGGAAGGTCGCCGAGGAGACCGGCGGCGAGTTCCTGGTGGCCGCCAGCGCGGAAGCGGTCGATGCGGCCTGCTGGCGCATCTCGGAATCGCTGCAGCACCAATACCTGGTCAGCTTCGCGCCGGTCTCCCCCGAGCGGGAGGGGTGGCGATCGATCGAGCTGCACCTGCGCCCGCCCGACCTGGCGGTGCAGGCGCGCAGGACCTACTTCGCCTCGCAGCCGCCGAAGCGGCCGTGACCATCGCCGCCTCCGCCACCGCCCGGGCCCGCAGCGGTCCGTCCTGGCTCGCGGTTCCGCTCCTGGCTCTCCTTGCCTTCTGGACGGCGCGTCTTCTCTCCGATCCGGGCCGCGGCTGCTTTCTGGACCTGGTCAACCTGGCCTTCCACGAGGCCGGACACATCTTCTTCACGCCCTTCGGCTCGACCCTGCATTACCTGGGAGGCACGCTCGGTCAGCTCGCCGTCCCCACTCTCCTCGCGGGCTACTTCCTCCTCGTCGGTCCCACCCGACCCCTGGGCGCCGCCGTTTGCGCCTGGTGGGTCGGCGAGAACCTGATGAACATCTCGGTCTACATGGCCGACGCGCGGGATCTGGCGCTGCCGCTCGTCGGCGGAGGCGACCATGATTGGAATGAGCTTTTCTATAGGTTCGGTCTTCTAGGCCAGGACAGCGTGCGGGCCGTCTCGAGCGGGACGCACGGAATGGGCGGCCTCTTGATGCTGCTCGGTCTGGCGTGGGTGACTCTTTTCGCTCTGCCCGACGCGTTCCGGGAGATGATCGTCAGGGCCATCGAGGAGCGGGCACCGGCGGTCGAAGACTAGGACTGCGGGACCGTCAGGCGGGACTGCTGTTCGATGCGTCGCCGTTTTTCGGGGAGCGTCTCACGACAGCAGGCTTCTCCTCGGTCTCCTGGGCCTGCCAGTTGATCGCGCGGCATTCCGCCAGGAGCTCGCAGCGCACACACTCCTTCATCTTCTTCAGGCTGGCGATGACGGTTCCGAAACAGTCCTTGGTGATTCGGGTCACGCGCTCTCCGGGGAAGAAGTTCCGGCCGCCGGCCCTATTGGAACGCGGCGGCTTCCCTGCATAATCTATTGACTCCCCGCGGGTTGTCAACCGGATGGCGCATTGAAAATGCCCTATCCATGTTCTATACTCCCGCGGTCTTTCCCCTTCCCGATCGCTCGGTCCGACCCGGGCCGGGAGTCCTTACGGAAGGCCCGGTGCTCGACGATGGGATCGAAGGCCCTGCGTCTCGTCTGCATCATCGTTTTCACCGCGGCCTTTCCGGCGGCCGCCCGGCGTGATACGTTCAAGCAAGAAATGCGCTTCGGCGCCGAGGCGGCGCAGCGGGGGCTGTGGCGTGAAGCGGCGTTTCGCTGGGAAAAGATCCTCAAGAACGACCCCGACAACGCCCGTGCGCACAACAACCTGGCCGTGGCCTACGAGAGCCTCGGACAGTTCGATCGTGCCCGGAAAGAATACGAAATCGCCCGGCGCCTCGCCCCGGACAGCAAGGAGATTCGCAATAACTACGAGTCGTTCCTGGAGTTCTGCAAGCTCATCAAGGGCTGCGGCGCCGAGCCCGAGGCGACGCCCGGGCCGGGTGCTCTCGCTCCCTCCCCGTCGCCGACACCGGGGAGTGCAGAGCCCTCGCCATCGGAGTCCCCGGGCGGGCCACCCTTCGGCGCCTAGAGGCCTGGCCCGTCTCTTCTTCGTCGGTCCGGCCCTCGTCGCGGCCGTCCTGGGATGGCCGGGGGCGTCCCTGGCCGGCGATGTGGCCAGGGTCACGATCAACGCCCCGATGCCGGCGCGCCTCGACATGACCGGCCTGCGGAAGGTCCTGGTCACGCGTTTCATCGTGGACAAGGAACTGCCCGGAGTCGACCTCGACAAGGAGATCGTCGGGTTGTTGCGCAAGGAGCTGCGCAAGAAAACGAACCTCGACATCCTGGACGTCGAGCCGCCGCCGCTCCCGGAGCAGCCGCTCAAGGACCTGCTGGCGAACAACGGATTCTGGCGCCGGCTGGGGGAGACGCACGGCGCGGACCTGATCATCTCGGGCAAGGCATCGTTCGAGGCGGCCGACCGCTCCGGATATGTGACGCAGGACGAGATCTCTCCCGTAACCGGCCAGCGCGTCAGACGCACGCGCTTCGTCGATCGCGAGGGGTTCACGCTCGACCTCAGTCTGTTCTTCTTGGATGGGGCGACGGGGAGGCTCCTGTATGAGGACCATTTCACCGGGGAGAACACGCTGCCGGGCCACGGCACCGATCGTCTGACCGTCCTCTACACTCTGTTCGAGCAGTTCGAGGAGGACGTGATCGGGATCGTCGTCCCGAAGCCCAAGTCGGCGCAGCGCTATATCTTCACGGAATAGAGGCCTGCTTGAGACGTCTCCTCACGCCCATCCTCCTGACGCTTCTCGCCGCCGCGGCTCTCTGGCCCGCCCGCGCCCTCGCCTTCGGCAAGAACAAGGTCGCCTACCAGAAGTTCGACTGGCACATCTACCACTCGCCGCATTTCGACGTCTATTACTATCCGGAGGAAGAGTCGCTCCTCCAGGAAGTGATCTCCGACGCCGAGAGCCAGTACATGCGGCTGTCGCAGATCCTGGATCACGAGATCAAGTTCCGCATCCCGCTCATCTACTACAAGACGCACGTCGAGTTCGAGCAGAGCAACGTCGTCCTCGAGTTCCTCCCCGAGTTCGTGGGCGCCTTCGCCGAGCCGATCGAGAACCGCATGGTTCTGCCGATGGACGTGCCGCCCGACAAGAAGTACTCGCTCATCGGTCACGAGCTGACGCACGTCTTCGAGTTCAGCATCCTGTACCAGGAGTCGCTGTCGCGCGCCTTCCGCTCCAACGTGCCCCCCTGGATCATGGAGGGCCTGGCCAGCCACCTGGGCCAGGACGAGGACAATTTCGACCGGATGATCATCCGGGACGCCGTGGTGAACGGCCTGATCCCGCCGATCCACCGCGTGCAGGGCGTGAATTTCCTCATCTACCGCTACGGCCAGGCCGCCTTCGACTTCATCGAGGAGCGCTACGGATCCGAGGGCATCCGGAACTTCCTGTGGGAATACCGCAAGAGCCTGCTGGTGAACAACGTCGCCAAGCCGCTCAAGGACGCCTTCGGGCTGGAGGCGGACGAGTTCGACCGCCAGTTCAAGAAGTTCCTGCAGAAGAAGTACCTGCCGGCGCTTCTCGACAAGAAAGAGGCGGAGGACTACGGCAAGGAGATCACCCCCAAGACAAATCGCGAGACCCAGGAGGAGTACGTCACCTTCTCGCCCGCACTGTCCCCCTCGGGAGAGCTGATCGCGGCGTTGACCACGCGCTACGAGGATCTCGACGTGGTCATTATCTCCGCCAAGGATGGCAAGGTCTTCCGCAACCTCACGAAGGGATTCACCAACAAGTTCGAGTACCCGGTGTATGGCGCCTTCAACGGCAAGAAGGACCTGACCTGGTCGCCCGAAGGAGACAAGGTGGCCTTCTTCGCTCGGCGGGAGAACGAGCGGGCGCTCCTCATTTACGACGCCGTGCGCGGCGACCTCGAGCGCATCATCGGCATCCCGGGGGTCGACGACGAGCTCTCTCCCGCCTGGAGCCCCGACGGCAAGACGATCGCCTTCGAGGGGAACAAGGGAGGGCAGGTCGATCTGTTCGCCTATGACCTCGACACGGCCGAGGTCAAGAACGTGACGCAGGACGAGTTCTACGACGGCAATCCCGCCTGGTCGCCGGACGGCACGCAGATCCTCTACAACCGGAGGATCAACGCCTCCGAGAAGATCTTCATGGTGGACGCGAAGGACCCGTCCCGCAAGGTCCAAATCACGTTCGGCGACAGCCTTGACATCCAGCCGTCGTTCTCGCGCGACGGCAAGAAGGTCTGGTACGCGTCCGACGCCAACGGCGGCATCTTCAACCTGTATTCCCTCAGCCTGGAGTCCGGAGAGAGCCGGCGCTACACCGACGTCCTGGGCGGCGTGTTCACGCCCCTCGAGCTGCCGGACGAGGACGGCAAGACCTCGCTGGCCTACACCTATTACGGCGGCGGCCTCTTCAGGCTGTTCCGCGCGACCCCGGGAGAGCCGGAAGCGATCGTCCGACCCGCCGATCAGGCGCGCGAGCCGGCCGAGCTCCTGCCGTTCCAGCCGCCTCTGCAGCTCAGTCTCGACGAGGACAAAAAGAAGAAATACGAAAAGCTCCGGTACCACGTCGAGAGCGCGCCCTCGGTGCTCGTCGGAGTGGCGAACGACGGCACGGTCCTGAGCAACGCGCAGATCCTGCTCTCCGACCTTCTGGGCGACCACCGGATGTTCTTCGACTTCCAGTCGGTCTCCACCTTCTCGAACTTCAACTACGCGTACTTGAATCTGAAGAACCGGTGGAACTGGAGCCTCTCCGCCACCGACTTCCGCGACTTCTACGTGGTCAGGTCACTGTCCACCGGCCAGTCGTTCCGGACGCGCCAGTTCAGCCGCTTCACCGGGGCCAGCGCCGAGATCAGCTACCCCTTCAGCCGCGCTTACCGAATCGGGGCCTCCGCCGGCTACTACGGCCGCAGCATCGACCGGCCGCTGGGTTTCAATATCCTGACCAACGAGACCGAGTTCGCGCAGCTCTCCGAGACCTTTCCGCTGCTGTCCTGGAGCTTCAGCGGCGACACCACCCGATTCAAGGAGTTCGGCCCCTATCACGGCCAGCGCTTCGAGCTGCACCAGGACTGGGCGCCGACGCTGAGCGCCAGCGGCGACACCGACCTGTTCCGGAGCGGCCCGTTCACGACCTCCTATCTCGATTACCGCCTGTACCGGCGCGCCACCTCGCGATCCCTGCTCGCCCTCCGCCTCGTCGGCATCGCGAGCAACGGCCGCGGCTTCAACATCTACTCGATGGGGGGCCTGAACCAGCTGCGCGGCTATGACTTCCGGGAGTTTTTCGGCAGCCGTCTGTCCTTCCTCAACCTCGAATACCGCTTCCCTCTGATCGACGCTCTCGCCTTTCCTATCGGCGTCATCCGCGATCTCAGGGGGTTCCTCTTCTTCGACCTCGGCAGCGCCTGGTTCGGCGGGCGCGAATTCTTCCACCCGGACCTCGGCTTACAACTGACCGGCGCCGTGAACGGTCAGCTGGCTCCGAACAGCTTCGTCAGGGACAGTTCCGGCAAACCGCTCAACCGCCGTTTCGATTTCTGGGACTCGAAGAATGGCAAGCTCGGCGACGGGCGCGCCTCCTACGGCTTCGGCTGGGGTTTCTACCTCGGGCCGTTCGAGCTGACCTGGTCCTTCGCGCACCGGCTCCCGAATACCGTCGAGGTGTGCGACGCACCGTCGATCCCCTCCCCCACGTGCACGATCAAGCGCATCGACGACCCCTTCCAGAAAGGGGGCACCGTCTCCCAGTTTTACATCTCGCGGGAGTTCTGAGGCGCGACGCGGATGGACGATTACCGCTTCGGGCAATCGAGAACGTCGATCTCGACCAGCCGCACCGGCGTCGAGCCGCTGTTCGTGACCGAATGCTTCTCCGGCCCGCGCCAGACGATGTCGCCGTTCTTCAGCGACAGGGTGGATATCTTGCCGGATGCGTCGCGAATCTCGAGAGTCCCTCCCTCGACGACCACGACGACGCGCGGGGACTTGTGCTCGTGCTCGGGCGCGGACGTCCCGGCGGGGTAATAGTTCATCTGGGCGCGGACCCGGTCGTTCTGCAATACAATTTTCTGACTGTATTCCGTGCCCTCCGCGGCCGGTGCCCATCCTGCCAAGATCACGGCGAGCCCCAGCGCTGCCAGCGCGACGAGGGCGAGCGTGATGAGGCGTTCCGGTTTGATCCTTCGCGGCATCGATCCCTCCTTTTTACCGTGTCGTGCGTTCCGGATCCATAACCTCTGATCGGACGTTCTGCGCGTCTCACACGCTGCCGGCGCGGCGCAACGACAGGACGGCGGCGACGATGCCGAGCGCCGCGCCGACCGCCGTCAGCGCCAGCGCCGCATCGGAGGGCAGGAACCGGCCGGCCACGATCGACATGAACGGGTTGGCGCGGAAGATCTCCGTCCTCTCCACCAGGCGGTGTGTCACGCGGAGCCCGGCGACGGCGAGCGCCCCCCCGGCCAATCCCTGCGCGGCGGCGGCCAGCATGAAAGGGCCGCGGATGAAGCCGGCCGTGGCGCCGACCAGCTTCATGATCTCGATCTCCTCGCGGCGGGCGAGCACGGTCAGCCGGACCGTGGCGCCGACCGTCACCAGCGCCGCGAACGCCAGGAGGGCGCCGATGCCGTACCCTCCTTTCTGGACCAGCCCGACCATCCCTGCCAGACGCTCGGTCCAGCCGCGGTCGTAGCGCACCTCCTCGACGCCCGGTGCCTTCTGATACGACTTCGCGATGCGGTCGAGTCCCTCGGGGTCGCGGGACGCATCGAGGACTTCGAGCTCGAAGGAGGCGGGGAACGGATTGCCGCCGACGCGCCCGGGCAGGTCGCGCAGGGTGGGGAAGTCACGCTGGAACCGCTGGCGTGCGTCGGTCTTCGAGACATAACGAGCCTCCGAGATTGCGGGGTCGGAGGCGAACTCGGCGCGCAGCGTCCTGAGCTGATCCGGTGTCGCGTCCTCCCGGAGGTAGACCTGGATCTGGGTCTCCCGCCCCAGCGCCTCGACGAATCGGTTCAGATTGAACGCGAGGAGCAGGAACAGGCCCAGGACGTACAGCGAGATGCCGATCGCCGCGGCCGACAGGAGGCTCAGGGCCGGATTGCGCCACAGCCCGTCCCAAGTTTCCCGGATGCAGTGCCGCAGGGCGCGCAGGAGTCGTCCCATGGATCAGCGGGCCCCGGTGAGGCGGCGCGTCCCCTCGCGCGCGGGGTCGCGGCGCATCAGGCGGCCCCCGCGGCGGAGATCCGGCCGTGATCGAGGGCAATGACACGGCGGCCCATGCGCCGGATCATGTCGCGGTCGTGCGTGGCGATGATGACCGTTGTGCCGTGCGAGTTGATGTCCCTGAACAGCCCCATGATCTCCTGCGCCAGGTCGGGGTCGAGGTTGCCGGTCGGCTCGTCCGCCAGCAGGATGAGGGGCCGGTTCACGAGCGCGCGCGCGATCGCCATGCGCTGCTGCTCCCCACCCGAGACCTGTTCGGGGAAGTTGTGCAGTCGGTGGTTGAGACCGAGCATTTCCAGCACCTGGAAGGTTCGGCTGCGCTGCTCGCGGCGCGGCAGGCCGATGACCTGCGTGGCGAAGGACACGTTCTCGAACACCGTCTTGCGCGGCAACAGCTTGAAGTCCTGGAACACCACGCCGATCTGCCGGCGCAGGTACGGGACACGGCGCGCCGGCATGGTGGCGACGTCCTGGTTGTTGACCACCACCTGGCCGGAGCTTGGGACCTCGTCGCGGAAGATCATCCTGAGAAACGTGGTCTTGCCCGCGCCGCTCGGCCCCGTGAGAAACACGAACTCTCCCTTCTCGACGTGCACGCTGACGTCGGTGAGCGCCACCGCTCCCTGGGTGTACTTCTTGGTGACATGAAAGAACTGGATCATGCCGGGGGCGTGTCCGCGCGGACCGCGCCGTTCCGACCGCTGGGACCGGAGGGCGGGCGCCTCAAGGTCTGTCCAGGCGTTCTTTCAGGAGGCGGTTCACGAGCGAAGGGCTGGCCTTGCCGCCGGTCGCCTTGAGCACCTGCCCGACGAAGAAGCCCAGGAGCGCCGTCTTGCCGGCCTTGTACTGCGCGTACTGCGACTGGTTTTGCGCGATCACGTTCTCGATCGCCTCACGGATCGCCCCCTCGTCGGTCACCTGGGACAATCCCTGCTCGCGCACCACGTCGGCGGGGTCTTTGCCCGTGGCGTAGATGGTCTCGAAGACCTCCTTGGCGATCTTTCCAGAGATGGCGCCGTCGTCCACCAGGCGAATGAGCGCCGCAAGCCTCACGGGAGGCAGCGGCACCCGATCGACGTCGATCTTGTCTTCCTTCACCTTGCGCAGGATCTCGGTCATCACCCAGTTGGCCGCGGCTTTCGCGTTTCGCGCGGCGCGCGCCGCCGCCTCGTAGTAGTCGGCGAGAGCGCGGTCGGAGGTCAACAGCGCCGCGTCCTGCTCCGGCAGACCGTACTCGGCGACGAAGCGCCGGCGGCGCGCGGCCGGCAGCTCGGGAAGCCAGCGCCGGACCTCCCCGATCCATTCTTCGTTCACCTGGAGCGGCAGGAGGTCGGGCTCGGGGAAGTAGCGGTAGTCGTGCGCCTCTTCCTTCGAGCGCATCGGGGACGTCCGGTCCTCCGCCGGGTCGTACAGACGCGTCTCCTGCGTCACCCTCTCGCCCCGCACCAGCAGATCGGTCTGCCGGCGAATCTCGTACTCGAGGGCGTGCTGCACGAATTTGAACGAGTTCAGGTTCTTGAGCTCGGCCTTGGTGCCGAATCCGCTCTGGCCGCGCGGTCGCAGCGATACGTTCGCGTCGCAGCGCAGCGATCCCTCCTCCATGTTGCCGTCGGTCACGCCGATGTAGACGAGGATGGTCCGCAGCGCGGAGTAGTAGGCATGGGCCTCCTCGGGCGAGCGCATGTCCGGCTCGCTGACGATCTCGATGAGCGGCACGCCGGAGCGATTGTAATCGACATGCGAGGCTCGATCGGAATCGGGGAACCCTTCGTGCAAGAGCTTCCCGGCGTCCTCCTCCATGTGGACCCGGGTGATGCCGACGTGCTTGGTCTCCCCCTTCGCCTCGACATCGAGGTGCCCCTGCACCGCGAGCGGCCGGTCGTACATCGAGATCTGGTAGCCCTTGGGGAGGTCCGGATAGAAATAGTTCTTGCGCGCGAAGATCGACACCGGCTCGATTCGGCAGCCCAGCGCCAGCGCGGCGCGCAGGGCGTATTCGACGGCGCGGCGGTTCAGGACCGGCAGAGTCCCCGGCATGCCAAGGCAGACGGGGCAGACGTTGGTGTTGGCGGGTGCGCCGAAGCGCGTGGAGCAGCCGCAGAAGATCTTCGAATCGGTCAGGAGCTGGCAGTGGACCTCGAGGCCGATGACCGGTTCGTATTCCATGCCGCTCCCTGACAGGGCGACGCGATACGTGGCGGACCCGTACACCGGCGCCACTCGAGTGCGGTTCGCGCCGCGTCGCCGGCGGATTATAGCATCCGCCCCTGTGCTAGAGTACGCGCCGGTCGCGGGCCGTGACGGTGAGCGGCCATCGTGCGGAGTCGGGCTTGGCCAGCGTGAGAGTCGCGATCCTCGGCGCCGGAAACCTCGGGACCACCCTGGGAGTCGTCCTCATCGGGGGCGTTCCGGGCCTCCGCGCCGGAAGAAGCCGCGAGGTCGTCCTGTGGACGATCGAGCCTGACGTCGCGCGCGAGATCCGCGACCAGCACCTCAACACCAAATACCTGCCGGGCGTGCCGCTGCCGCGGGCGCTCGTCGTGACGGGCGATCTCCACGAGGCGATCGCGGGCTCCGCCGTCGTCGTGTTCACCGTACCCTCGAAAGTCGTGCGGGAGGTCGCGCGCCAGCTCGGAGAGGCGACGGGCGCGGCGCGCGGCCCGGCCCCGGACGGCCCGTCCGGTGGCGCGGTCCCGCTCGTCGTCAGCGCCTCGAAAGGGCTGGAGACCGGCAGCTATCTCCGCATGACGGAGGTCATCACCTCCGAGCTCCCAGCGTCGTTCGCCGGACGCGTGCTCGCCATGTCCGGCCCGTCGATCGCGCACGAGCTGAGCCGCGGCACACCGACGGCCGTCGCGCTGGCATGCCGCGAGCCGCGCCTGGCGCGCGACGCGCGACGTATCCTGGCGACGCCGGTCCTGCGCTTCCAGGTCAGCCGCGACGTGGCGGGCGTCGAGCTGGGCGGCGTCCTGAAGAACGCCTACGCCCTCGCCTTCGGTCTGTGCGACGGCCTCGGTCTCGGCCTCAACACCAAGGCGGCGCTCCTGGCGCGTGCCCTCCCGGAGCTGTCCCGCCTGGGCGTGGCCCTCGGCGGCCGGCGCGCCACCTTCTACGGTCTCGCCGGCCTGGGTGACCTCGTGGGGACCGGCCTGAGCGATCACAGCCGCAACCGCCGAATGGGCGAGGAGCTGGCCCGCCGCCGCTCAGCCGACGACGCGCTGGTCTCAATCCCGGGCGTCGTCGAGGGGATCGGCTCGGTCCGCCTGGCGCGCGAGCTCGCCGCCCGACACCACCTCCGCCTGCCGCTCCTCGAGGGGATCGCCGCCGCCATCGACCAGACCGTCGATCCGCTGAAGATGATCATTCGGTTAATAGGGTAGAGGCGCGCCGGGACGGGCGCTCGTCGCCCTCGGCCTCCCGATGCTAGAATGACGTACATCCGGCGGCATGGTGCCGCCCTTCGTGTACCCGCTCAATTGTGTTGTCGCGGAGGTTGAAATGCGGACCTCTCTAAGGTCTTCTACGTGGCGCCGTCTGTTCGCCCTCACCCTTGGACTGATGGTCCTCGGATCGCCGGGGATGTCTTCTCGGGGAGGGTCGCCCGCCGCGCAGACGGCGTCCCCGCCCTCCGCGAACCCTGCGCCGATTGCGGCCGCTTCGCCGGCGCCCGCCGCGCCGGGCGGTTTCGACTTCGCCGGCAAGCGCGAGGAGGTCTTTGAGGCCTTCTATGCGACCGGCCTCGACACATCGACCGCCTACACTGTCAGCAACCTGGCGATCAAGAAGGACAGCATGACGTTGCTCCTGAAACAGGGGACGGTGTTCCTCATGAAGCCGATCGGAGGCGAGGTCACCGGCGGGGCCTTCATCGGTGACGGCGAGGCCTCCATGACGCCGCCCAACCGCACGCAGCGCTTCATGCTCAACAAGTACTCCGGCTCCGAAGTTCTGAAGGAGCCGTTCACCGAGGCGGTGTTCCGCTTCGGTGACGGCAGCGACCGGTTGATTCGGGCTCTGAGCAAGAGCGGGCCGGGCGACGCGTCCGCGTCTGCGCGGGCCACGCAGATCTTCGGTGATCGGGACGGCTGGCTGGACGGGACGCGCGAGCTCCACCTGGAGATGCAGTTCCTTGAAAACCGGATCTCGGGCCTGAAGGGCCAGGATTTCTTCGTCGCCGACTTCCACACGGCAAAGCACGACTGGCTGAGTTACAAATACGACCCGCAGGACAACCCGTTGATGGAGAACCTGCGAGCTCTCCGCTTCGACCTGGACAATAATGCCGACTACGAGAAGCGCTGGTACGATGACTTCCGGTCGATCAAGGTCGTCGCGGTCACGGACGCCTCGGGCCAGGCCTTGCCTTTCACGCACAAAAAGGACCAGCTCCTTGTCATCCTGAATGAGCCGGCACGGGCCGGAACTCCTCTGACGCTCACGGTCGAAGGGAAGGCCGAGGTCATCTACCAGCTCACGGCCGAGTCCTTTGGGCTCTTGCCGTATGCCTGGTACCCCCAGTACGGATATATCAACGGACGCTCACCATTCCATTGGATTGTCCAGGTGCCGAAACCGTACTTGGTCACCGGCTCGGGGAAGATCGTTCGCGAGTTCGAGGCCAAGGACACCGGGCAGAACGGCATCGAGACAGGGTGCGACCAGCCCGTGCACCTCCCCTGGGTCATATTCGGCCGGTTCCAGAAAGCCACCAGCTCGTTCACCAGCGAGGAGACCAAGAAGACGGTGCCTATGACGATCCACTCCTTCCCTACCATGACGATCAGCATCACCGATCCCGACACGCTGGAGGAGTTCGGGCTGGATCAGCCCGTGACCTTCGACCTGGCCGCTCCCGTCAAGAAGGTGGAGGGCATGCTGGAGGAAGGGAAGCAGATTCTGAAGCTGTTCGAGAAGATCTACGGCCCGTACCCCTACGACGAGCTGCACATCGCCCAGATGGCCCCGCAACTCGAGTTTGGCCAATCGCCCCAGGGTTTCGTCCAGCTCTCCGGCGCCGCCTTCCTCTCCCAGGCGACGACTCTAAGCGATTTCATCCACGGGTTCATGTCGCATGAATTCGCGCACCAATGGTGGGCGCATCAAGTCGGCTGGGCATCCGGCGACGACGAATGGCTGAGCGAGTCGTTCGCCGAATACGCCTCGGGAATCTTTGTGAACGAGTACCAGGGTCCGAAGCGCTTTCAGCGAACGCTGGAAGAGTGGCGAAGGGACGCCAGGGTTGGGGAACCTGAGGCCCCGATCTCAGCCGCGAATATGCTCAGTGGCCCGAACGCCGGCCGTCAACGCTATGCCCTGCTTTACGACAAGGGACCGTATGTGCTGCACATGCTGCGAGTGCAGCTCGACGACGAGGCCTACACCAAGGTGATGCGCAGCGTCCAGGCCACCTACCGCAACCAGAACATCACGACTGAAATGCTCCTGCGCGAGGTCAATCGGGTGACCGGGCAGGACTACACATACTTCTTCGACCAGTGGTTCTGGGACGTGGGCATCCCGAAGTTCCGCTACTCCTGGCGATCGGAGCACCAGCCGGATGGCAAGTCTCTGGTCACCGTCCACGTCGCCCAGGAGGACAAAAACCACCTCAAGCGGGTTCTGATGCCAATTCACCTCCACTTCAAGGACAAGACGATCCCGCAATACAGGCCGGTCGTGCAGCAGGAGCAGGACATCAGGATCATGGCCCCGGCTGCGCCCAAGGACGTGACGCTCGACGACGACCGCACCCTGCTGGCCGACATCGTCAAGGCGGGTTGAAGGGCGGTGACCTGGGGCGCGGCCACCCTTCAGAGCGTGCGCGCGGTCCTGACGGTGGGTGGGATCGCCGTCGCCGCCGTCCTGGCGCTGAAGATCGCCGCACTTCTCCTCGAGCCGAGGCTCACCTTCTATCCCGTGCGGGAGCAAGCGGCGACTCCCTCGGCGCTCGGCATGCCGTTCGAGGACGTCTTCCTGGAGGCCGCGGACGGCGTCCGTCTGCACGGCTGGCTCGTCCCGGGCGTGGGAAAGGCGTCGCTGACCCTCCTGTTCTTCCACGGCAACGCCGAGAACATCGCCGGCTGCCTCGATCTCGCGAAGCTGACCCGCCCGGCGGGATACGACCTCCTGCTTGTCGATTACCGCGGCTACGGTCAGAGCGAGGGACGGCCGTCGGAGGCCGGCCTCTACCAGGACGGACGCGCGGCCCTGGCCTATCTGAGGTCGCGGCAGGGCCGTGAACCGGGCCGGATCGTCGTGTGGGGGCGCTCGATCGGGGCGGCGGTCGCCGTGGAGGTGGCGGCGGCCGATCCTTCGGGCACGGCCGGCGTCATCCTCGAATCGTCGTTCACGTCGGTGCCGGACCTGCTGCGCTCGGACGGGCACTGGTTCATGTACGCGGTGTCGCGATTCGGGACGTACCGCTTCGACTCGGCGGCCCGCATCGGACGAGTGCGCGCCCCCGCGCTCGTCATCCATGGGACGGCGGACGACATCGCGCCCTTCAGCCTGGGCCGCCGGCTCTTCGATCTCGCGCCGGGAAGGAAGGACTTCGTCGCGATCGAGGGGGCCGGGCACAACGATCTGTTCCCCCTCCACGAAGATGAAGTGTGGGACGCCGTGCGGCGGTTCCTGACCACGCTGGAGTAGGGCTGACGCGTGCTTGCGAAGCGGCGCGCCGCCATCCCGACCCTGTCTACGCGGGAAACGGCTCGGCGACGGCGACCGTCGTGCGGGCACCGCGGGCCTCGAGGTCGCGGAAGAAGGCGGCCGCGTCGACCGCCTGCTCGGGAGGCAGCACGCCCGCCTGCCTGACCCGGCCGCGGGCCAGCCAGCGCGCCACGATGGCCGGTGGCGAGGCGACCAGCAGAGTCCCACCGGAGATCCTCCACGTCGTGTGCGGCCAGGCGGTCGTCTCGACCTTGCCGGAGACGGGCTTGCCGGCGCGCGTGCCGCGCACCTCCGTGACGATGTCCTTGAACCCGAGGCTCCCCTTCCGCTCGGTCTGAGGGGCGCGCTTCAGCACCTCGACCAGCACGTCGCGCGGACGCACGCCGGCGCCCCGCACCTCGATCGTCTCGGTCGACGCCATGCCGATCTGCGCCAGGAACTGCAGCTGCCGCAGCGCCTTCTCCGAGTAACCGAAAAACGAGATCTTGAAGAAGCAGTCCTTGATCCCCTTGGGGCCGTAGGTCAAAGGCAGCGTGGCCACCTCGGAGTGCAGCGACAGGTGCACCTTGGCGACGCCGATCGGGTCCTGGAAGCGGTATAGCTCTTCCTCACCGAGCGGCGCGGTCTCCTGGAATTTGCCGTCGCGGAACACCACCGGCGGCTGCGTGACCTCGTCGAAGATCGTCTGGATCGAATAGGCCCAGGCGAGCGAGTCGCCCATGTCGGGCGTCGCGCCGTTGTAGATATGGATCGATTCGACGGTCTCGAAAGCGTCGGCGACGGCGCGCGCCTGTACGTTGGCGATGCCGGGGCACGATCCGAGCCCCAGGACGGCCAGAAGACCCGCCTTCTTGAAGTCGTTGTGCAGCTCGAGCTGCTTGCGGGTCGTGTGGAACAATCCGCCCAGGTCGATGTAGTGCGTCCCGGCCTCGAGGCAGGCGCGCATGATCGGAACGTTGAAGTAGTACTGCACGGAGTTGATTACGGCGCCGGCCCCTTTGACGAGGTTGACCAGAGCGCCGTGATCGGTCACGTCGGCCTTCACGGCGACGACACCCGGCCGGCCCAGCCCCACGGCCACCTTTCTGGCCCCGTCGACGTCGAGGTCGGCGAGGACGATCTCCTCGACCTCGCGGTCGTCGGCCAGGTCCCGGGCGATGGCGCGCCCGATGATCCCCGCACCCCCCAGAACCACGATGCGCACGTGCGACCTCCGCGTCACGACGTCCAGGCTTGCATGCCGCGGCCTGAAACGCCTGTCAGCGCAACGGTGCGCCGCATGCTAGCGTTTTCGGCAAATTCGAGTCAATGACGGCACGGCGCAAGCGGCCGCGCGCCGCGAAAGACAAAGGTGCCCGGCGGCCTGTGACCCGCCGCCGGGCGTTCGTCAGTTGGATGGGTGTTTCATGTGGCCCCGGTCGTGCGTCACGAAGCACCTGCCGGGCCGGTCTGTTGAACGCCGGCCCTTGGGAACGGCAGGCCCAGGGCCACGCTGATCTCATTATGCCAGAGCACGGGGCTGGCGACCAGGAGGAGGCCTCCGATGCTTGGCGGCGGGCGCGCCGCGCCAGAGCACCTCAGGGCATCAGATCTTCCCCGTACCCGCCCTGCTCGTAAGCCAGGTTGCTGACGCGCACCAGGTTGGCGTCCTGATTGTGGCTGACCTGATGCAGGCGGCGGCGGATCCGGCGCCAGGCCGCGTTCCCGAAGGTGCGCGTGAGGAGGACGTCCCGCTTGGCCTTGTCGGCCCCGTCCTCCCGGATGCGCGTATTGGCGCGCGACAGGCAGGCGATGAGGGCGTAGAGGTCTCCGGCCGATTCGGCGATGCGCTCCTGAATGAACTCGCGCTCGACGATGTCCTTGCCGTGCTCGCGCAGGGCGGCCTCGGCGGTGGTGGAGAGGGCTTCGGCGTAGTGCGCCGCCCGAACGGCGGTCCTCTGCAGCAGCGGGTCGATGTCCGGGAACTGCTCGTCGGTGACCGCCTGGCGGATCTTCTTCATGGCGAAATCGGACAGGACCCCGATCTGGGAGATCGGATCGCTCAGGGCGCGCCCGACCTTCTTCAGCTCCTCGCCCAGCCTCTGAACGCCGGCGAGGGTCACGAAGGCGCGCAGGATCTCGTTGGTGCCCTCGAAGATCATGTTGATGCGGCAGTCACGCAGGTAGCGCTCGTACGGGTACTCCTTGATGAACCCGTTGCCGCCGGCGATCTGCACGGCGTGATTGACGACCCGCCAGGCGTTCTCCGAGGAGACGATCTTGCTGAGGGCCGACTCGATCGAGTAGTCGACGTCGCCGCGCTCGGCCAGGCCCGTGGTCAGATAGACCATGCTCTCGGCGGCGTACGTGCCCGTCATCATCTCGGCGATCTTGTCGCGGATCATCTCGAACTCGGCGATGGGCCGGTCGAACTGACGGCGCTGCTTCGCGTAGTCGACGGCGCGGTCGATCATCTCCTTGGAGCCGCCGACGGCCCCGGCAGCGAGCGACACGCGGCCGTCGTTCAGGATCTCCATGGCGTATTTGAAGCCGCGCCCCGGCTCGCCGAGGAGGTTGTCCTTCGGCACCGGCACGTTCTCGAGGTACAGGTCGGTGGTGGACGACCCCTTCAGCCCGAGCTTGTCCTCCTCCTTGCCGGTCGAGACACCCGGGAGATCGCGGGTCACGACGAAGGCGCTGATCCTGTCCTCGCCGCCGATCTCGGTGCGCGCGAACACCGTGAACAGGCCGGCCTTCCCGCCGTTGGTGATGAAGCGCTTGCCGCCATTCATCACCCAGACACGGCGCGCCTCGTCCCACACCGCGCGGGTCTTGAGCGAGGCGGCGTCCGATCCCGAGGCGGGCTCGGTGAGGGCGTAGGCGGCCAACAGATCCCCTTTGGCGACGGCCGGGAGCCAGCGCTTCTTCTGCGCCTCGCTTCCGTAGAGGAGGATTCCCTTGCTGCCGATGCCGAGGTGCGCGCCGACGATGGTGCATGTGGAGGCGCAGTAGTGACAGATCTCCTCCATCAGGCGGCAGTAGGACGTGATGGAAAGGCCCGCCCCGCCGTACTCCTCCGGGATGGTCAGGCCGAGGAGGCCCAGCTCCTTGAGCTCGCGCACCTGCGCTTCGGGGAATACGGCGGCCCGGTCGATGGCGCCGCCGTCCAGCCGCTCGCGCGCCCAGGAACGGAACGATTCGAGGACCAGGCGCAGCGTCTCGCGCGACTCGCCGTCCTGCCGGGGGTAGGGGAAGACCAAACCGGTCTCCAGCCGGCCGCTGAACAGCGATTTCATGAAGCTCGCGGGCGCCGCGGCGCCGGCGCGGGCTTTGCCTTTTGTCTCTGGCATCGGTGTGGCCACGTACGGCCTCCTCGCGGGGTCAGGCGCTCGGTGCGGCGCCTGTCAGCCCTTCAGTCTTTCTCGAAAAAGGCCCGCCCCTCGCGCGCCATCTCCAGGAGCAGGCGGGTCGCCAGGAAGCGCGGACCGTGCCGTCCGGCCAGGGCCTCGAGCCCCTGCACGACCGCCGTCAGACCGAGGGCGTCGGCGTGCCGCAGAAGACCTCCCCGGAACGGCGGAAATCCCGTCCCCAGGACCATGGCCAGGTCGACGCGGGGTGGGTTGGCGACGATGCCGGTCTCCAGGCAGCGAGCGGCTTCGTTGATCATCGGCAGCACCAGGCGGGTCTCTGTCGGTCCGGCGTCGAGGTGATGGCGCGGGCGGGCGGAGATCAGGCCGTACACCGCCTCGTTCACGTCGCGCGGCGGTCCCTCGGAGCGCCGGGCGCGGCGGGGAGGGTGAGCGCGCGCACCGGGGCCGTCGCCACCGGCGACCGGCCCCGCGGCCCCGCCGTCGTCCGGGCCGTCCGGGTAGAGATAGAACCCCTGGCCGGTCTTCCGGCCGAGCCACCCTTTGTCCTTCAGGATCTGCAGCGCCGTGGAGCGCGGCGCGCGGTCGCGGAACGCCTCCGACAGAACGCCTGCGACGTGGTTGGCGACGTCGACGCCGATCTGGTCGAGGAGCGCCAGGGGGCCCATCGGCATGCCGAAGTCGAGCATGACGCGATCGATTTCCTCGATCATCGCCCCCTCCTCGAGCATGACGAGGGCTTCGCCGAGGTAGGTCATCAGGATGCGGTTCACCAGAAAGCCCGGGGCGTCGCCCACGACGACGGGGGTCTTGCCGATCCGCTTGGCCAGCGCCACGGCGGTGGCCACGGCCTCCTGCGAGGTGTGCGGGCCGCGGATCACCTCGACCAGAGGCATCTTGTGGACCGGGTTGAAGAAGTGCAGGCCGACGACGTCCTCGGGGCGGCGCGCTTCCTTGCCGACGGCGTCGATCGGCAGGGACGAGGTGTTGGTCGCGAAGATGAATCCCTCCGGAACGACCGCCTCGACCTCGCGCAGCACCTTGTGCTTGATGGCCAGCGACTCGACGACCGCCTCGATCACGACGTCGCAGCGGCGCAGTCCGGTGTACTCGAGCGTCGGTTGGATGCGGGCGAGCATCTGGCTGCACTCGCGCCGGGTGAGACGGCCCTTGCGCGTCTCCTCCCGGTACACCTCGTGCGCGTGGCGCATGCCACGCGACAACGCGCCGGGGTCGATATCTTTCAAGCGCACAGGCAGGCCGCTGCGCGCCAGGGCCTGCGCGATGCCTCCGCCCATGACTCCGGCGCCGATCACCGCGGTGGCCCGCACCTCCCTCGGTCGGATGGCGGGGTCGTCGACTCCGGGATCGCGGCGCGCGGCGCGCTGCATCAGGAAGATCGACACGAGGTTTTTGCTGGTGCGGCCCGCGGCGAGCGGCCCCAGGAGCTCGGCCTCGCGCTGCAGCCCCGCGTCCATCCCGTGGCGCAGGCCGTGAATCACGGCCTCGAGCGCCCTGTACGGGGCCGGGTAATGGGTCTCGTTGACACGCGCCCGCAGATTGCGCCGGGCGATCTGCGACGCCACGGCGAGAC
This sequence comes from Acidobacteriota bacterium, assembly GCA_003223135.1. Lineage (GTDB taxonomy): Bacteria > Acidobacteriota > Polarisedimenticolia > Gp22-AA2 > Gp22-AA2 > Gp22-AA3. Next base: position 20,713 of record QHXX01000026.1, read on the forward strand.
GCACCTGGAAGATCGGGTTCACCCGCGCGAGGACGGAGTCCTGCAGCCTGCGGCGCGGCCGGCAGCGTCCCTCCGCCGCGTCCATCACCAGCTTCTCGGCCGCCTCCAGGAGGGTCTCGGGTGGCGCCTTATCGTCCGCCAGACCGATCGTCACGGCCCGCTTCGCCGAGGCCGACCGGCCGGTCAGGATCATGTCGAGCCCCGGACCAATCCCCACCAGGCGCGGCAGACGCTGCGTCCCACCCCAGCCGGGCATGATACCCAGCCGCACCTCCGGCAGGCCGATCTCCACGCGCGGATCGTCGGCCACGATCCGAAAGTGGCAGGAGAGGACCAGTTCGGTGCCGCCGCCGAGGCAGGTGCCGTTGATGGCCGCCACGACCGGGAAGGGCAGGCGCTCGATGGCGTTGAACAGCCTCTGCCCCTTGCGCGAAGCCTGCTCGGCCTCCTGGATCGATTGCAGGGCGCGGATCTCATTGACGTCGGCGCCGGCGATGAACGAGGCCGGCTTGGCGCTCATCACCACCAGTCCGCGCACGTTCTTGTCGTGCGCCGCCTGGTCGATGAGGATCTCGAGGACCGCCACGACGGGTGTCGTGAGCAGGTTCACCTTGTCGTGCGGCCGGTCGAAGATCAGGAAGGCGAGGCCGTCACGGCGCGTCTCCAGAATGACGCCCGGACCCTCCATCGACAGGGTCTTCTCCGCGGTCTCGGACGCGGTCGCGCGCCTGGGGTCCATCCGCCTGCCCTCCGGTCCGTCGGCCGTCCTGCTGTCAGTCAAGATGCTTCACGACCGTTCCAAGATCAAGGCGGCGCCCTGCCCGCCGCCGATGCACAGCGTGGCCAGGCCGAGCATCAGGTCGCGACGCGCCATCTCCTTCAACAGGGTCAGCGCCAGCCGGGCGCCCGAGCATCCGACAGGGTGTCCCAGGGCGATGGCGCCGCCATTGACATTCGTGATGTTGAGATCGATCTCGCCCAACGCGGTCTTCAGCCCGAGCTCGTTCCTGGCGAACTCGGTTGAAGCGAACGCCTTGCACACCGCCAGCACCTGAGCCGCGAAGGCCTCGTTGATCTCGATGAGCTGCAGGTCGCGCAGCTGGGCACCCGCGCGCTCGAGGGCGATGGCGGTCGCGTACACCGGACCGAGACCCATCACCGTCGGGTCGAGCCCGGCGAAGCCGTAGCCGCGAATGCGCCCCAGGTACGGCAGACCCAGCTCGCGGGCGCGCGCCTCCGAGGCGACCACGAGGCACGCGGCGCCGTCGGTGAGCATGCAGGAGTTGCCGGCGGTCACCGTGCCGTGTCCTCTGTCGAAGGCGGGCTTCAGGTGCGCGAGCTGCTCGAGCGTCTGGTCCTCGCGCGGGCCGATGTCGTCCAGGATGGGCTGGAAGCGGGGCGGGGGGTACGCAGGGACGATCTCCTGCCGCAGTCGCTCGCGCGCCGCCACGGCGCGCCGGTGGCTCTCGAGAGCAAAGGTGTCCTGCTCCTGCCGGGTGATGTGGAAGCGGCGCGCCAGGACCTCGGCCGTCTCCCCCATATTCAAGCCGCAGATGGCGTCGCGCAGGCCGACCTCGAGCGCCGGGATCGGGCGGAGGTCCTTGAGGCGGACGCGGGCAAGAGCGGCCAGACGCTGCGGCAGGGAGCGCGCCCGGCGATAGCGCATCACGTGGTCGGTGAACGCCTGCCCGAGCTGGAACGGGATACGCGACATCGACTCGACGCCTCCGGCCACGATGATCTCGGCGGCGCCCGCCTCGATGCGATGGTAGGCGCTGACGATCGCCTGAATCCCCGAACCGCAGTTCTGGTTGACGGCGTAGCCGGGCACACGCCGCGGCACGCCGGCTTTCAGGGCCGCCACGCGCGCGATGGTGGTGGACTCCGCCGGCTGCGCGATGTTGCCGACGATCACTTCGTCCACCACGCACGGGTCCAGCTCGACGCGGGAGATTACCTCACCGATGGCGATGCGGCACAGCTCGTCGGCCGGCACGTCATTGAGGGCGCCCCACGACTTGCAGAACGGCGTTCTCACGCCGTCCACGATGACCACGCCGCGGCGGGGGGTCACGGGCGGACCTGCGACGCGCGGCGGTCTCTCATTCCTGGACCTGGTCCCTGGAGATGCCGTACTGCTCAAGCTTCTTGTAGAGATTGCTCCTGGGCGTGTCGATCGCCCGCGCGGTGCGCGAGATGTTCCAGCGGTTCTCCTTGAGCTTCCGCAGGATGAAGATCCTCTCCGTCTCGTCCTTGTAATCCTGCAGCGTGCGGAACGCCGTGGGATCGGGGACCTCGAGCGACTCCGTGGCGCGGCCTCCGCCCGCGGCCGGGCCCGGCGGCGCGGCCTGGGCTCGCGGAACGGAGGACGCGGCGTCCCGGTCGCTCCCGGCGGGCGACAACAGAGGCTCGCCCGCCAGGGCCTCGACGTCGTCCGCCTCGATCGCATCTCCCTCGACCATGATCAGGAGTCGCTCGACGGCGTTGCGCAGCTCGCGCACGTTGCCTCGCCAGGGGCAGGAGGCCAGGCGCTCGACCGCCCCGGGGGTGAACCGCTTCGGGCGGTAGCTGCTGTCTCCCGTGAAGGTCTCGACGAAGTACTCGATGAGCGGTGGAATATCCTCGCGACGCTCGCGCAGGGGCGGGCACACGATCGGCACGACGTTGAGCCGGAAGAATAGGTCCTCGCGGAAGGCGCCGGCTCCGATGCGCTCGCGGAGGTCCTTGTTGGTCGCGGCGATGACGCGGGTGTCGACACGGATCGTCTTCGCCATGCCGACCGGCTCGACTTCGCCGTTCTCCAGCACGCGCAGGACCTTGGCCTGCGTGCGCGGGCTCATGTCTCCGACCTCGTCCAGGAAGATTGTGCCGCCGTCGGCCTGCACGAACTTGCCGATCTGACGCGCGGTGGCGCCGGTGAATGCCCCTTTTTCGTGCCCGAACAGCTCCGACTCGATCAGATCCTCGGGGATGGCGGCGCAGTTGACTTTGACGAACGGCTTCTCGGCGCGCGCGCTCTTGCGGTGGATCTCCCAGGCGACGAGCTCCTTGCCGGTGCCGCTCTCCCCCGTGATCAGCACGGTGGCGTGCGTCGGCGCCGCCCGCGCGGTCGCCTCGCGCATCCCCTTCGTGGCCCGCGACTCGCCCACGAGACGCAGGCTGGCCTCGACCTGGTGGCGGAGGCGGACATTCTCCTCGCGAAGGCTCTTGCGTTCGATGGCGTTGCGCAGGGCGGTGAGGACGCGCTCGGACTCGAGAGGCTTCTCCAGGAGATCGTAGGCGCCTTTGTGAATCGCCTCGACGGCGGTCGGGATGTCGCCGTGCCCCGAGATCATGAGGACCGGGGTGTGGGCGTCCTTCGCGCGTATGGCCTCGAGCGCCTCCAGTCCGTCCATCCCCGGCATCTTGATGTCGAGAAGGACGGCGTCCGGCATCTCGCGGCGAGTCGCCTCGATCCCGTCCGGTCCCGTGGCGGCCTCCAGACACTCGTACCCCTCGTACTCCAGGACCATCCGCAACGACTTGCGGATCGCCTCTTCGTCGTCGATGACCAGGACCTTGTGTTTCACGGGACACCGGGCTTCACGAGACCATGGGCGTCATCGGGTCGCGCCGGAATGATAGTCCGCCGGGAGGGAAAGTAAAGACACCGACAAAAAAAACGGGGCCCGCCGGGCGGGCCCCGCTGTCATCGTCCTGCTGCGCTCTTATTCACGCTCCTCCGCCGCCGGGCGAAGGCGGAGCGTGACGTAGCGCGAGATCGGATCGCCGCCGGTGCGGCCGGACGGGCTGATGACGTAGAGGACGACGAGGCCGCCTTCCTTGACCTTGCCCAGCTCGCGCCGGTATTCCGAAACGCTCTTCACGGGCGCGCGATTCACTTCGAGGATGACGTCGCCCTCGCCGATGCCCTTCTCGAACGCCTCCGAGACGCGCGACACGCGCGTCACCAGGACACCCTTCGTGTCGTCCGGGAGGTCGAGCTTGTCCAGGACGTCCGGTGTGATGTCGTCCACCGAGATGCCGAGCCTGCGCTCGTTCGGCTCTTCGCTGCGCCCGCTGCGCTCGGGGGCCGCCGCCTCCTTGCCGATGTGCTCGCTGCGGTCGGCCAGCTTGGCGGTCAGCGTGACCTCCTTGCCGTTGCGCTGGACCGTCAGTCGGACGCTCGAGCCGGGTTCCTTCGCGGAAACCAACTTCACGACTTCGTTGGTGCTCTCTACCGACTTGCCGTCGACGGCCACGATCACATCGCCGCGCTTCACGCCGGCCTCCTCCGCCGGCAGCCCCGGCCTGACGGAGTTGACCAAGGCGCCCTTGTCGGTCGTCAGCCCGAATGCCTCCTGCAGGTCCGGGGAGATCTCGGTGAGCTCGATGCCCAGATAGCCGCGGGACACCTTCCCCTTGGTCTTGAGCTGGTTCATGATGTCCTTGGCCACGTTGATCGGCACGGCGAAGCCGATTCCTTGCCCGACGCTGCTGATCGCCGTGTTCACGCCCACCACCTCGCCCTGCATGTTGACCAGCGGCCCGCCCGAGTTGCCGAAGTTGATGGCGGCATCGGTCTGGATGAAGTTGTCGAGCGAGAAATCGCGAGACAGGTCGCGCAGCACGCGTCCCTTCGCGCTGACGACCCCGACGGTCACCGTGTGGTCGTAGTTCAGCGGGTTGCCGACCGCCATGACCCAGTCGCCGACACGCATGGTTTCGGAGTCGCCAAAGGCCAGGTACGGCAGTTTCTTGTCGCTCTTGATTTTGATGAGCGCGATGTCCGTCGAGGGGTCGGTGCCGACCACGTCGGCGGTGTAGTCGTGGCGGTCACCGCTGAGGTTCACCTTGATCTTGGTGGCGTCCTCGACCACGTGGTAGTTGGTCAGAATATAGCCGTCGTCGTTGATCAGGAAGCCGGACCCGCCGCTGACCTCGAGGCGCGGCTCCTCCTGCTGCTCCGGCGCCAAGCGGCGTCTCTGCTCCGGACCGAAGAAGAACTCGAACGGGTCACCATGGAAGGGCGAGCGGCCGCCCCGCCCCTTCGGCTTCACGGTCTCGGTGGATGTAATACTGACCACCGCCGGGTTGACCCTTTCGGCGATATCGGCGAAGGACACCGGGGCCCCTGCGATCGCCGCATGTCCGGCGGCCAGCTGCGCACGCGCCGCGGCGTGCAAGGGCCGATCATCCGATCCCTCGCCCGCGGCCCGCCCGGGGGTCGTGAGGTGGAGGCCACCGGCCACCACCATGCCGAAAATCATGGAGGCCGCCGCGATCAGTGCAAGCGTGACCGGTTGCCCGCTTCTCGTCATCGACATCATCTCCTCGAGAAAAGTCAGTATAGGCCCGCCCCGATCCTCCGTCAAGGACGCGGGGCGTTCGCGTATGCCTCGCCTACGAGGCGGGCCGCGGCGGGGTGCGCCTCATGCTCGCGCCGCGGATTCGGCGGCCATCTGGCGCGCACGGCGCGGCCCCCCCGTCACCGCTGGTCACCTCAGCGGGGTACCCTGTTCCGGGTTCAAGCGCTGCACGTCCTGCGACCCGCGCAGGACGGTCGCGACCGGCCCTCGAGCTGACCCAGGCGTCGGAGAAGCCGCGGAACGAGGCGCCGCGCCCTGCGTTCGCCGAGCCGTCTGAGACCGCGCGCCGAGGCCCCGCCGCGCGCATTCCAGCGCGGTGGGCGGCGCGTGGCGAAGCGAGGGGAGCGTCGCGCAGCGAAGCGGACCCGTGCCCGGCGGGAGCAGGGCCGGCGCCTCGAGGCGGGGCCAACTCGACGTGCAGTAGCTCGGGAACCAAGTTCCTCATGGACGGGAAATCCGCGAATCCGCCGGGCGCGGGCAGACCGTGCCTTCCAGGGCCGCGCGCACCGAAGCCAGGAGGTGCCTCGTGTCGACCGGCTTCTCGATGACCTCGGCCACGCCGAGCCGGGCCGCCTCGTCCCTGAGCTCGTCGCTCGGGAGCGCACTGATCAAGATGACAGCCGGCACGACGCCCACGGGAGCGCCCTGATCCCCGCGGACCGCGGCCACGCGTCTGCGAAGACTGTCCAAGAGGGCGAGCCCGCTCGTGCGCGGCATGCGCTGGTCAAGAATCAACAGGTCGATGCCGCTCAGGCTGTCCGGATCGGTCCGCACCCTCTCGGAATCCTCCGACAGGAGCACGCGGTGTCCCAGCCGGCGGAGCAGGCGGCCGTACGACTCGAGGACGGCCGGGTCGTCGTCAACCACGAGGATGGTCTTGGCCATGACATCCGCTGGATCCAGCAAGAGGTGTGCCACGGCCATGACGGCGCCGGCCGGCCGTGTCCCGGAACGCCAACCTTCCGAAAATTTGGTGTTTAAGTTGAGGTTTCGGCCGGTCTCGATTCCGGCAGGAAGGCTCTAAGGTGTCATCGGCGGGCCCCCGGGGCCCGCCACGGGAGGTTTCGGCGTGCCAAATTGGCGCTACCCGCCGAGATGCGCCGCCGTACGTGCCGGGGCTGCGCGGTCAAACTCGGGGGCGGCTCCGTCAATCCCCCTGTGCCCGGTCCTCGTCCGTCCCCTGCGGCTCTCCCTGCGACTGCTCGTAATCTCTCAGCTTGCGCTGCAGGGTCCGCAGACCGATGCCCAGGATCTCGGCCGCGCGGGTGCGGTTGCCACCGGTCTGTTGCAGTGTCCGGAGGATCGCCTCCTTCTCGATGTCTTCCATGCGCCGGGCGCCGCCCGCGGGCGCCACGGACGAGGCCGCGGGCAACGCCTGCGAATATCTGAAGGTCTCCGGCAGATGCTCGAGGGTGATGACGCGGGTGCTGCTATCGGCGAGGACCACGAGACTCTCGAGCAAATTGCGCAGCTCGCGGACGTTTCCTTCCCAGCGCGCCTGGTTCAGTGCTTCGAGCACCTCGGGCGATAGCTCCAGGAACGGCCGGTTGTTCTCCTTCTTGAACATCTCGAAGAAGCGGTGCGTCAGGAGGGGGATGTCTTCGCGCCTCTCGCGCAGGAGCGGCACGAGAATGGTCACGACCTTCAGCCGGTAATACAGGTCGCCGCGGAATGCCCCGGCAGCCACCTTCGCGGCGAGGTCGGAATTGGTCGCCGCGATGATCCTGACGTCTACTGTGATGGTCTCTGTGCCGCCGACGCGCATGAACGAGCGGTCCTCCAGAACGCGCAGGAGCTTGGCCTGCAGGTGGAGGGGCAGCTCGCCGATCTCGTCCAGAAACAGCGTGCCCCGGTCGGCCAGCTCGAACTTCCCCTGCTTGCGCTGCACGGCGCCGGTGAAAGCGCCGCGCTCGTGGCCGAACAGCTCGCTCTCCAGAATGTCACTCGGGATGGCGGCGCAGTTGATCGGCAGAAAGCGGGACTCCTTGCGCGGCGAGTTCTGGTGCAGGGCGTTCGCGATCAGCTCTTTCCCGGTGCCGCTCTCGCCGACGATGAGGACGCTCGAGCGCGTCGGTGCGACGAGCGCGAGCTGGTGCAGCACCTGCTGCATCGCCTTCGACGCCCCGACGATCGTGCCAAAGGAGAACTTCTCCTCCAGCCGCTCCCTGAGCTGGCGCACCTCCTGGGCCAGCCGCCGCTTCTCGACGGCCGCCGCGACGCGCTTGCGCAGCTCGACGAGGTTGACCGGCTTCTGGAGATAATCGTCGGCCCCGTGCTTCATCGCGTCGACCGCGGATTCCACGGAGCCGAAACCGGTGATCACGAGCACGGCCAGGCCCGGGTCCATCGACTTGGCCAGCTTCAGGACCTCGAGGCCGTCCATGCCGGGCATTCTGAGGTCGGTCACCAGAAGGTCGCACCCGCTCCCCTTCAGGTAGTCGATCGCCTGAGGACCGGTGGGAAAAGCGACGACGCTGTACCCGTCCTTGCGGAGGGCCATTTCGATGCCCCGCCGGTTCCCTTCGTCGTCATCGATGACAACGATGTGACCCTTGGTCTCCACCATCAGCTTCTCCCGTTCGATCTCACTTCGAGTCCGCGGCCAGCGCGAGGAACTCCTCCGCCTCCATCACACGGACGCCGAGCGCGCGGGCCTTCAGAAGCTTCGATCCTGCGTCCTGGCCGCAGAGCACGATGTCGGTCTTCTTCGAGACCGACTCTACAACACGCGCCCCCTGGCGCCGCAGGATCGTCCTGATCTCGTCGCGCGACAGCCCCTCGATCGTCCCGGTGACGACGACGCTCTTCCCCGTGAACGGACCCTCCGCCGTCACCGCCGGCCGTCCCGCGGTTTGCATATTGACTCCAGCTGCCCCGAGCCTGGCGATCAGCGCCCTGTTCTGTTCCTGCTCGAAAAACTGGCGGATGGCGTCGGCGACCTTGGGTCCGACCTCGAACACCCTTTCCAGTTCTTCACGTGAGGCGCGCATGAGCGCATCGATGTCCGTGAAGGCCTCCGCCAGGAGCTCCGCGGTGCGCTCGCCGACAAACCGGATGCCGAGGGCATGGATGACCCGTTCGAACGGCGTCGACTTGCTCTTCTCGACCTCACGGATAAGATTGTCTGCCGATTTTTTCCCCATGCGTTCGAGACCGGCCAGGGTCGAGGTATCGAGCCCGTAGATGTCGGCGATGTCCTTGACCAGAGCGTGGTCCACGAGCTTTTGGACCAGGGCCTCGCCGAGCCCCTCGATGTTCATCGCCTCGCGCTGCGCGAAATGCCGGATCGACTCCTTCAGGCGCGCTGGACAGGAAGCGTTGACGCAACGGGCATACACCTCCCCCTCCGGGCGCGGCGCCGCGGCGCCACACACCGGGCAAACGCGCGGCATCCTGAATGTCTCCGTTCCGGGCGGACGCGCCTCGAGGATCACCTTGACGATTTTCGGGATGACGTCGCCTCCCCTCTCGACGAGGACCCGGTCGCCGATGCGCACGTCCTTGCGTTCGAGCTCGTCCTCGTTGTGCAGCGTGCAGCGGGAGATTGTGGCGCCGCCGATGTCCACCGGTTCGAGAATCGCCACCGGCGTGAGCGCCCCGGAACGCGTGACGTTGATCTCGATGTCACGCACCGTGGTGGTCGCCTGACGCGGCGGGAACTTGTAGGCGACGGCCCAGCGTGGCGCGCGGCTCGTCGCGCCGGCCTGGACCTGGAGCGGAAGCTCGTCGACCTTGACGACGCAGCCATCCGCCTCGAACGGCAGGGTGTCGCGCTTCTCCTGCCACTCGCGGTAGTAGGCGTCGATGTCCTCGAGCGTGGCGCAGCGCCGCGTCGGGTTCACCCGGAAGCCGAGGTCGGCCAGGAGGTCAAGACAGTCGGAGTGCCTGCCGGGCGCTGGCGCTCCGGACAGACTCGTCAGTCCCCAAAGGAGCAGGTCGAGCGGGCGCCGGGCCGTGATCTTCGGATCGAGCATGCGGATCGTTCCGGCCGCGGCGTTGCGCGGATTGGCGAACGGCGGCTCCCCCGCCTCCTCGCGCCTGCGGTTCATCTCCTGGAAGGCGCCGATCGGGTAGTACACCTCGCCACGCGCCTCCAGGTAGGGGATCGGCTTCAGGAGGCGGAGTGGGACGGACGGAATGGTGCGGACGTTGACCGTCACGTCCTCCCCCGTCACACCATCGCCGCGGGTGACGGCACGCGCGAGCGACCCGTTCTCGTAGGTCAGGGAGAGCGAAACGCCGTCAATCTTCAGCTCGGCGGCGAGGGGCACTTCGTCCCGACCCAGGACGCGCAGGAGCCTGTCGTGCCAGTCGCGCAGATCTTCGGCGGAGCTGGCGTTGTCCAGGCTGAGCATCGGGACGAAGTGCCTGACCGTCGGCAGGTCACCCTTCACCTCCGCCCCGACGCGCTGCGTCGGCGAGTCGGATGTCGTGAGGTCCGGAAAATCCGCCTCGATGTCGAGGAGCTCGCGCTCCAGGAGATCGTATTCGGCGTCGGAGATGTCGGGGTCGCTGTCGACGTAGTACCGCTTGCGGTGGTGCCAGATCTGGCGCCGCAGCTCCTCGGCCCGCGCCACCGCCGCCTCGCGCGTCCGCGGCCGCTCCGCGCGCCGGGCTGCGTCCTTCATGGCACGGACGCCGTCATGAAACCTCCGTGACCTGGCCGCGGCCGGCCGCCACGGTCCCCGCGGCCGCCGACGCCGCCTGGCGTCGCGGCAGCGTCAGGATGAAGCGCGTTCCCTTCCCCACCTCGCTTTCGACCGCGATCGTGCCGCCGTGTGCCTGCATGATGCGCGCCGCGATCGGCAGGCCGAGACCCGTGCCGCCTCCTCGGTTCGAGAAGAAGACTTCGAAGATTCGTTCCCTGTCGGCCGGGGCGATCCCCGGGCCGTCGTCTTCGATGGTCACGATCGCCTCGCCTTGCGGCCCCACCCTGCTCGCGACGGTCACCGTGCCGCCCTCCTTCAGGACCTGCGTGGCGTTGATCAGAATGTTCATCACCGCCTGACGAATGAGACCCTCGTCCAGATCGACCGGGGGGAGATAGGGGGACAGATCCTGCTTCAGGTGGAGCTTGCGGTTCTCGAACTCCGGTCGCAGGAACACGCACAGGTCACGCAGGATGGCGTTCAGGTCCTTGTTCTCGAAGCGGGCCTGGTGCGGACGGGCGTAGGTCAGAAAGTTGTTGACCAGGTTGCTCAGTCGCCGGATCTCCCCCTGCAGGGCCGCCAGAAACAGCTTCGCGTCCCCCGGCTCTCCAGAGCTGCGGCCACCCAGCTCCTCCTCGAGCATCTGGAGGTTCATGCTGAGGACGTTCAGGGGGTTGCGGATCTCGTGCGCCAGGCCGGCCGCGAGGGCGCCGACGAACGCCAGACGGTCGTCCATCTGCGCCTGCGCCTCGAGCTGGCGCGTCCGGTGCAGGAGCCGCAGGACGTACAGGAACGCGGCCAGGAGGACGAGGACCGCAAAGACCGCCCCGATCCAGAGCTTCATCTGCAGGTCGTGCCGCAGTTGCGCGATCTCGTCCTCGATCAGCTCGCTGGGCACCCCGACCTCGCGGACGTTGGCGACATTCTGGTCGCCCGGATGTCCGAGGGCGATGACCTTCTGAGGCTTCCCGCCGACCTGCCACTCTTCCGCCACGGCCGGGTGGCCCGGAAGCGGCGAGAGCGGAGCGGTGCCGGTCACCCGGTGCTCTCCCTCCTCGATGTCGATGCGCATGACGCTCCCGTCCGGCCGGGTGAGAATCCTCTGCCAGTGGTAGCGGACCCCCCGGAAGATGCGCGGTCCGGCGTCTGGGACAGGAGGCTTCGCAGGGCAGGTGACGAGCGACGTCGACTGCGGCTCGCCCGGCGGGCACGGCTCGGACGGCGGCGGGGGCGGCTCGATCTGGTCGGCATCGGGGAGGACCGTCCCCGGGTAACGCGTCTCGAGGGCCTTGAGGGAGGCCCGCAGCGCCTGGTCGATGACCCGATGGCTGAGATCGGTGAACGCCAGGTGGCTGATGACGAAGAGATCGGTCACCAGGAGCGAAATAAAGAGGATGGAGGCGAACAGGAGCCGCCTGCGGAACGTGGGTTTGGATCTCGCGACTCCCCGCAATGCCGCGCCTCCGTCGCGCAATCCTCATCGAAATAGGGTCGGCACGAAAAGAATAGCACAACCGCCGTCCCACGACCGGCGCCGCTGCGCGTAACCCGCAGGAAAGGCCGATCTTCCGCGGCACGGACGTTGACAGCCCGAAAAACCGTGTGTTAGCATGCGCCGCCTTTTCGGTCGCCATCGTCTTCATAACGAACGTGCTTGGGCGTTCCCGATGCCGCGCGGGCGCGGCAGAGAAGCCGTGTCATACCGTGTCGGGCGTCCGGCTGTTCGCGACGGTCCGAGGTCGAAATGAGAAAGTGTTTGAACATCGTTGCGTGCCTCGTCCTGGCTTCAGCGCCTCTCGCCTCCCCGGCGCGGGCGGAGGAGACGAAGGGCGCCTGGGAGGCGGGTTTCCTTTTCGGCAACACCTTCTACACGAACGAGCAGCGTCTCGCCAACGCGGACCAGTACGGCCTCCGCTTCGGCTGGTATTGGAAGCCATCGTATGAATGGGAATTCCAGATCCGGAGCGTCTCCGCGGCCAATCTGCAGATCGAAGAGAGCACGCTCATCGGCAGTCCGATTGTCTTCTTCGCCAACCCTGACCGCACCTTCACGTCGACTTCCTACGCCGTCCGTTTCATGATCAACCCGCGCAACGTCAAGCGCCGCCTGAAGCCGTACGCCGTATTCGGTTACAGCCTCCTGACCTACTCCCCCGACCCGAAGCTGCAGCACCAGGAGAATGGCGAGACGCGCGGAAGACCGATCGTCATCGGAGGTGGGATCCGCATGCGGCTCATGCCGCACATGGCATTCCGGGGCGAGTACACGACCGAGTATGAGCCGGTCAAGATCTACCACAACGAGAGCCTCAACGTCGGACTGACCTGGGTGTGGGGCGGTGGAGGCGGCGCGGGCGGCTCGGCCGACAGCGACGGAGACGGCATCCTCGATCTCAGGGACCGCTGCCCCGACACGCCCAAGGGCGCCCGCGTGAACAATATCGGCTGCCCGTCGGACACCGACCAGGACGGTGTCCTGGATGGGATCGACCAATGCCCGGACACGCCGCGAGGCTGGCCGGTGGACGAGGCCGGCTGCCCGCTCGATACCGACAAGGACCTCGTGCCCGACGGCATGGACAAGTGCCCCGACACCCCGAAAGGAGCGATCGTCAACGAGCAAGGCTGCCCGACCGACAGCGACGGGGACGGCATTCCTGACGGAATCGACAAGTGCCCGGACACCCCCAGCAAGGCCATCGTCGATCCGATCGACAGCCCGACGGCCGGCTGCCCGCACGACTCGGATAACGACGGGGTGTTCGACGGCGTGGACACCTGCCCGCTGACGCCGGCCGGGGCCACCGTGGACGAAAAGGGTTGCCCGCACGATTCCGACGGCGACAAGGTGCTCGACGGCATCGACCAGTGCCCCGACACGCCGAAGGGACAGAAGATCGACAAGGAAGGATGCCCGCGCGTCCGCCTCGACAAGCCGGAGCCTCAGGTCCTGCAAAACGTCAAGTTCGTCGAGGGGATCAATCTGTGGCCCGGGACCGATGCCTGGCTGCAGCTCCTGGTCGACGCTCAGAACTACTGGAGCGACGTCAACATCGAGATCGGCGTCTATACCGACAACAAGGGAAGCGCCGCCGCCAAACGGCAGCTGTCCCAGCGCCGCGCCGAAGTGATCAGGGAATGGCTGGTGCAACACGGCATCGACAAGAGCCGTATCTCGATCAAGGGGTATGGCGCGACCAACTTCATCGCCGACAACGACACCGAGGAAGGGCGCGAGAAGAACAACCGAGTCGAGGTGAAACGCATCTCGGGCGACCTGCGCAGGCACCCGAGGCCGCTGCCCGAGGAGACCCCCGCTCCGACCCCGCCCGCGCCGCCCGGCCCCGCACCGGAGGCAGCCCCGCCTCCCGGCCAGCCGGCCCTGGCGCCTGCCCCCGAGCAGCCGACGCCTGCTCCCGCACCGGAGCCCGCGCCGACACCGGCGCCGCCCGAGCCGGGCCCTGCGCCTGCGCCGCCGGAGCCCGCGCCGTCACCCGTGCCCCCCGCACCGGGAATCTGATCTCGCAGACCCCCGCAGGCGTTCCTGCGGAACACTTCATTTGCTCAGGGAGTGACGATCTCGCCCCTCAGGACCCCCATGGCGCAGTGGTCGGGGTCGATGTAGCGCCAGATGGCGTCATGCACGTCATCGAAGCCGACCGATGCGATGCGTTCCGGATAGACCTGCACCGCCTCCATGCCGATGCCGCGTACCTCGGCATCGGCGTAACGGTAGGCGCGCTGCGCGTTCCCCTGCAGGGAAATGGCATGGCTGCCGCGCACGTAGCGCACCGCCCTTTCGACTTCCTCGGAGCGCGGACCCTCGTGACGGAGCCGGGCGATCTCCTGGAACAGGACACGGCGTGCCTCGGCTTCGTCCTTGGGAGAGGTGGCCAGGTACACCGCGAAGGCGCCGCCGGCGACCTTGTGGTAGTTGAAGGCGTGCACGGCGTAGGCCAACCCGCGCTTTCCGCGCACCTCCTCGAAGAAGCGCCCGCCCAGGCCCGAGGTGACCGCCTGGACGATGTCCAGCGAAAAACGCTCGGGCGTCTGCAGCCCCGGGGTCGGGAACCCGATCACTTGAGACGTCTGCTGCCGGCGGCGCGTCTCGACGACCTCGGAGGCGCCCCAGCCGATCAGCTGCCCGGGATCCTTCTCTCCGTGCCCCTCCTGCGCCCAGTCGACGATCGACGACCCGATCATGTCGAGCGCCTCCTGCTCCTCGAGGTCCCCCACGATGGCGACGACCATGGTCGCCGGGCGCACCATCGCCCGGTGCCAGCGCACCAGGTTCTCGCGCTTCATCGATTGCACCGGAACCATGAGGCCGAACGACGGCAGCGCGTAGGGGTGGCTGCCGAAGGCCGCCTGACGAAAGAGCTGGAACGTATAGGGCAGGGACTGATCCTTGATGCTCTCCTGGGCGGCGAGCTGCAGGGCCCTCTCCTTGTCGATCTCCTCGTGGCGGAAGGCCGGGCGGCGGATAAGGTCGGTGAGGATCTCGAGCCCGCGGCGGGCGTGCTTCGACAGGATGCTCAAGGCGAAACCGAAGTGATCCTCGTCGATCACTCTTTCGATCGACGATCCGAGCCCCTCGATCTCGAGCGCCACCTGGCGCGCGTCGCGCGTGGCGCTCCCCTTGATCATCGTCGACTGCATCAGCCGGGTGATGCCGGAGTTCTCCCTCCCTTCGCCCGAGCGTCCGCCGCGAAAGGTGATACAGAGCGTCAGGAGCGGCAGATCGCTGCGCCGCTCGTGCAATAGGACCGGGCCGGAGTCGAATCGGTGGCGCGACACACCCTGGCTCTCGGAAACGCGCGTGACGCGGGGGATGACCGGCCTGCCGGGCTCCTCGGCTGCGCGGGCGGAGGCCGGCTCCGCCAAGGCCGGCGCAGGGGCCATCTTCTTGAGATCGATCGCCAGACCTTCCGGCTCCGGGGCGGGGAGCCGCGCGTCTGCCGCCTCGGGGACGTACTCGAGGAGGGTGGCGTTCTCAATGGTCAGATGGGCGCGAGCCGCACGCACAACGTCGGCGGCGTTCACCCGGCGCAGCCTCTCGACCAGCTCCTCGGCCAGGAGATAGCCTCCGAGCGACTCGTAGTACGCCAGGATGGACGACTGCCCCAGGACTTCCGAGCGGCTTTGATGGTAGCGATACTCGATGGCGCTTCGGGCGCGTTCCATTTCGGCGTTCGTCGGCGGCTCCTGTCGCAGGAGCTCGATCTCGGCCTGGATGGCCCGCACCGCCGCCATGCCGTGCTTCGGATCGCCCTCGGCCATCACGGTCAGGATGCCGATGTCCCGGAAGGAGTCGAGCGACGAGCCGATCGAGTCGACCAGACCCGCCCTTTCCTTCACCGAGTGGTACAGTCGCGACGCCTGCCCGCTGCCCAGCACGTACGCCACGATGCGGAGCGCCAGATCGTCGTCGGTCAGGACGGGCGGCGCGTGGTAACCGAGGACTAGGCAGGCCCGCTTGATGTCTCCTTTGAGCCGCCGGAACCTGAAGCGTTCCTGGGGCGGCTCGGGTGGCGAACCGAGCGCCGCCCCAGGCTGCGCCTGCATGCCGCCCAGGTAGACGTGCGCCGCTTCGAGCACCTCGGGGGCCCGGATGTCCCCGACCACCGACAGGATGATTCGCTCCGGCACGTAATGGCAACGGTAGTAGCCCAGGAGGTCGTCCCGGGTCAGCCCGCGCAGCGCCTGCTCTTCGCCGATGCGCCAGCGCCTCATGCGGTGGGTCTCGAAGGCCTCGCGGAACATCATCTCGAGGGCGTAGGCGCCGGGCGTGTCCATTTTGCGGCGCCCTTCCTGCAGGACCGCCTCGATCTCGCGCTTCAACTCGTCGGGGTCGAACAAGGGATGCATCAGGGCATCGGCTTCGATCTCGAGCCCCTTTCGGAAATTTTCGGAAGGCAGGACGATGTAATAGTTCGTCGAATCGTAGTACGTGCCGGCGTTGAGCTCGCCGCCGAGGGACTTGATCTCGGTCGCGATCTGGTCGGGCCGGGGCCGGTCGGGTGTTCCTTTGAAGAACATGTGCTCGATGACGTGCGAGATGCCGACTTCCCGGTCTTCTTCGTCGAAGTAGCCGGCGCGCACCCAGAGGTTGACGGCCGCGACCGGCGACGAATGGTCCTCGCCCACGAGCACGGTCAGGCCATTCGGCAGCACTTCCTTGACGACCTTGATTCTCGGCGTCACCCCTTCACCTCGTGGTCATCGGAAACCGGCGCCCAGCCAGCGCCTTTCGGCTTCCCCCTCGCTCATGAACATATGTTCCCGCCGGTACTGATGCACCTCGTCGGCGTCAGGTCGAATTCCGCGGTCTGCCGGGGGCCGGAGCAGCCGCGCCTGCCGGAGACACGCGCGGCGTGGGCGACGCCGCCCCCGGCGGGACCGTAACGCCGGGGTGCGGCGATGCGGAGGGCGCGGCGGGGACCGGTCGCGGGGTCGCTGTCCCGGCGGGGGCTGCGCTCGCCGCATGCGGAGTTGCCACCTCCGCGGGGGTCGATCCGCCGGGGTGGGCGGACGGGCTGCCCGCCGGGGGCGCACCGCCCACCGCAGCCTCCTGCCCGGCCAGAGCCGGCGGAACGGGAGAGTAGTGGGCGTGAACCAGCCTCCAATGTCCGCTTTCCTTGCGATAGATCGCCGTCGCCTGGCCACGGTCTTCCAGGGGGTACGACCCCAGACGGCCGGTCATCGCCCAATCATACGTGGCATATCCGAGCGACCCCTGCGCCTCGGCCTGGACCGCGTCAATGGTCAGATGGATGTCGGTCACTCGATCAAAGAAATCCTTCCACAGGCGCCCGATCTGGTCCCATCCCTGGAACCGACCCGGGGGCGGCACGTCGAACATCAGGATGGTCTTGTCCTGCGACCAGATCTCCGACAGGGTGCGCAGATCTTTGCCGTTGATCGCCGCGACCTCCCGCGTCACGAGAGAGCGGATGGCGTCGGCGTCCGCCCCGGCGTCCCCGCATGCGGAAAGCGCCGCCGCGATCGCGAGGAGGAGCAGGCAGAAAGCGACCGTCAGCGAAAGGCAACGACGAGCGCGCGGAGGAGCGGGCGGGTCGAGGCGGGCGGCCATCTCGGGGCGGTACTCTAGACCACGCTCCGGACGGAGTCAATTGCCGGCGGCACCCTTGGAGCCGCCGCCCGTCCCGCCACTCCACGCAGTCCCGCGACGCCCGGCGGATCAATGACGATTTGCAGCCGGGGCGGCGGCGCGGTAGAGTGGATGTTTGCGGATCGGCGCATGATCTTCACTTACTACGACGAACGTCTAAACGCGGTCCCGTTCATCTGCGTGGACGGCGTGGTCGAGGGCGGGCTCAACGTCAGCCACTGGCCCGGCAATCGCACGCCCGCGCACCTGAAGGCCGACACCTCGACCGAGATGGCGCTGAGGTTGGCGCGCGATCCCGGGCGGGACGACTGGCTGGGTGGGGTCTCGGTCGTCACCAATAACCACTTCGACACCGACGGACTCCTGTCGGTCTTCGCCGTCCTGCGGCCGGAAGAGGCGTTGCGGCACGAGACGGCGATGATCCAGGCGGCGCGCACCGGGGATTTCGGAGAATGGACGACGCCGGACGCGTTCAAATTCGACGCGGTGGTCACGGCCTACGACGACGCCCGGCGCTCGCCGATCGCCTCCGAGATCCGCGGTAAGAGCGAGCCCGAGCGCTACCAGATCATCTATGACCGGCTGTTGTCGTCGCTCCCCGATCTCCTGACCGGCGCGGCCGCCCGCAAGGAGCTCTGGGGTGATCGGCTGCAGGCCACCATGCGATCGATGATGCGCATCGGGGATGTGGCCCGCGTGCGCGAGCACGACGCGGCGCGCCTGACGGTCATCGAAGCGACCGAGCCGCTCGACGAGATGGCTCGCTTCAACGTGGCGCGGCATCACCGCGTTCTCACCGCCACGCGGTCTGCGGGCGGATTCGTATACGAGATGGCGTTCCAGATCTTCTCCTGGTTCGAAACGGTCACGCCGCCGCGCGGCACGCGCTTCGACCTGACCGAGGTGGGCGCCCGGCTCGATCACATGGAGACCGCGGGTGGCGGGCGCTGGACCTACACCGGCGACGACTCGCTCGAATCCCGCCTGTACCGCGCCGGCCCGGACGGGAGCCCCGTCGCGAGCACCCTCCCCCTCGAGAGCCTCGAGTCCCTTCTCATGGGGGTCTTCGAAGCGCGTCCCTGACCCACATCTCATTTCGAGCGGGGAATCCGGGCACGGCCCTCGAGTGACCCCCGGCGGCCGTTTTGCGTCGGCGGCTCATGTGTGACTACAATCTGCCCGCTTCCAGGAGCGGACGCGGGCGAGAATGACTCAAACGGATCGCAGCTTTTTCGATCTCTACGCGCAAAATTTTGCTCGCCTGGCCGTCGCGATCCCGCGCGTAAAGCTGGCCGAGCCGGCCACCAACGCGCAGGAGATCGCGCGTCTTTACGACGCGGCCGCGCGGGACGGCGCCGCGATCGTCCTGTTCCCGGAGCTGGCGCTTTCGGGATATTCCCTCGAGGATCTGCACCAACAGGAAGCGCTGCTTCGGGCCGTTCAGGAGGGGCTGGCGTCGCTCGTCCAGGCCTCGAGCGCGCGGCCGGCGGTCCTGGTGGTGGGTGCGCCGCTGCGTCTGGAGGGGCGACTGTTCAACTGCGCCGTGGTCCTTTCCCGCGGGCGCATCCTCGGGATCGTTCCGAAGACCTATATCCCCAACTACCGGGAATTTTACGAGAAGCGCCAGTTCGCCTCGTCCCGCGATGCCCTGACCCGCGAGGTCGAGTGTCTCGATCAGACGGCGCCCCTGGGGGCCGACCTCCTGTTCCGCTGCGCCGAGAACCCCGACCTGACGCTGCACGTCGAGATTTGCGAGGACGTCTGGGCGCCGATCCCGCCCTCGACCTACGCGGCGCTCCGGGGCGCGACGGTGCTCGCGAACCTGTCGGCGTCGAACATCACCATCGGCAAGACCGGCTACCGGCACCTCCTCGCGGCCAGCCAGTCGGGACGGTGCATCGCGGCGTACCTGTACGCGGCCGCGGGGCAGGGGGAGTCGACCACGGACCTGGCGTGGGACGGTCACGGGATGGTCTACGAGAACGCCGACCTTCTCGCGGAGTCCGAGCGCTTCCGCGACCAGAGCCAGGTGGTCACGGCCGACGTCGATCTCGACCGTCTGGCTCAGGAGCGGATGCGCCTAACGTCATTCGCCGACTGCGCCACGAGCCATGCGCCGGCCCTCGCGGCTCTGCGGGTCGTGAAATTCTCGTTCCCGCCGCCGGGCGGACCCGTCCTGCTGCGACGCCTCATCGAACCGCTTCCGTTCGTCCCCTCGGACCCCGCGAAACGGGACGAGCGCTGCTACGAGGCATACAACATCCAGGTCTCCGCCCTGGCGCAGCGGCTGCGCGCCACCGGCATCCAGAAGGTCGTCCTCGGTGTGAGCGGCGGGCTCGACTCGACGCAGGCGTTGATCGTCGCGGCGCGCGCCATGGACGGGCTCGACTTGCCGCGCACGAACGTCCTGGCGTACTTCCTGCCGGGCTACGCCACATCCGACCGGACCCAACAGAGCGCCCTGCGCCTTCTGGAAGCCCTGGGTGTGACGGGGAAGGCGATCGACATCCGGCCGTCGTGCGACCAGATGCTCAAGGACATCGGCCACCCGTTTGCCGAAGGGGAAAAGATCTACGACGTCACGTTCGAGAACGTACAGGCGGGCGAGCGCACCAGCCACCTGTTCCGGCTGGCCAACCGCCACGGGGCGATGGTCGTCGGCACGAGCGATTTGAGCGAGCTGGCGCTCGGCTGGTGCACTTACGGGGTCGGCGACCAGATGGCGCACTACGACGTGAACGCTTCCGTGCCGAAAACGCTCATCCGGCACCTGATCCAGTGGGCCGCCGACCGGAATGAAGTGGGAGAGCCGGCGTCGGCAGTCCTGCGCGACGTCCTGGCGACCGCGATCAGCCCTGAACTCGTCCCCGGTCACGATAATACGACACCGGCCCAGAGCACCGAGAAGACGATCGGCCCCTACGACCTGCATGACTTCAGCCTGTACTACCTCACGCGGCGCGGCTACCGGCCGGCGAAGGTGGCGTATCTCGAGGGCTGCGCCTTCGGGCGCGACGTTCCCGGAGGTCCTCCCGACGGGCGTTACACCGTGGATGAAATCATGCACTGGCTGAAGGTCTTCCTCGATCGTTTCTTCCGCTTCAGCCAGTTCAAGCGCTCGGCGCTGCCGAACGCCCCGAAGGTCGGCTCGGGTGGCTCGCTTTCCCCGCGCAGCGACTGGCGCGCCCCCTCCGACAGCAGCGCCGCGCCGTGGCTCGCCGACCTGGAGGACGCGCGCGCCTGGGCCAGGAGGTCGCTCGCTCAGCGGAAGAGTGAGGCGCCGAAGCCGGCGGGGATCAGGAAGCGGATCGCCCGGCCGCCCCGGAAGAGCCGCGGGAGGCACGGGCGGCGGCCTTGATCGCAGGGCCACGGGGCCGGCCGCTTCTGGCCGGTCCTAGCCCTTTGGGTCGTGGCAGACGGCCTCGATGTTGTTTCCCTCCGGATCGAGGACGAACGCTCCGTAGTAAGCGGGATGGTAGTCCTTCCGGATGCCGGGAGGCCCGTTGTCCTTCCCGCCCGCCTTCAGGGCGGCGGCGTGAAATGCGTCCACCGATTTGCGGTCGCGACTGGCGAATGCCAGGTGCACGCCCTTCGTGACCGCGTCGTCCTGGCCGATCCACACATCGGTCTTGTCACCCGCTCCCAGACCCACGAATCCGGGGAATTCCTTGAGCACCCGGTAACCCAGCGGCTGAAGCGCCGATTCGTAGAAGCGCCGGCTCTTCTTGAAGTCCTTCACCCGTACGACGGCGTGATCGATCATCTTTGCAGCCTCCTGTGACGCCGGTCGGCCCGCGGGTGACGGTTCGTAACCGGCAATTCACGGATCTCGGCGTAGAGCGCCGTCCCCCGGACGTGAAGCCGCGCCACGGTGATCGGCAGGGTGAATCGTCTGGGGCCGGCGCTGCCCGGGTTCAGGTAGAGCACCCCCCGGCGTTCTTCCAAAAGCGGCTGGTGCGAGTGGCCGCTGATGACCGCCCCGAAGCCGGCGGCGGCCGGATCGAGGTCGAGCGCGTGGATATCGTGCAGGACATAGACGACCGCGTCGCCGAGGCGGACGACCTCCGTTTCCTTCAGGATCTTCGCCCAATCCTCACGGTCGTTGTTTCCGCGCACGGCCACGACCGGTGCCACCTCGCGCAGCGCCTGCAGCACCTCCGGGCCGCCGATGTCTCCGGCGTGGACGATCAGCTCCGAGCCGCGCAGCGCGTCGATCGCCTCGGGGCGCATCAGACCATGGGTGTCGGAGATCACCCCGATGAGTCGATCGTATCCTGTCAAGCCGTTCCCCCGGCCGCCCGGCGTTCGCGACGACCCCCGGAACAGGCCTCCGGGTCGGTCTCCTGCATCAGGCCTTCAGGCTGATGCTGACTCCGTCCCGAAGCGGCACGATGGTGGTGTCAAGCTCACGATCCGAGTACAGGAGCCGCGTCAGCTCGCGCACGCCGCGCGTGTCGTCGTCCTGGTGCTCCTCCGAGGCGACGCGCCCCGACCAGAGCATGTTGTCGCACAGGAACAGCCCCCCGGACCTGAGGCGCGGCTTCATGAGGGGGTAGACACGCGGGTAGTCGCGCTTGTCGATATCGCAGAAGATGATATCGAACGGTCCCGGATAGCGCGGCAGGATCTCCAGGGCGTCCCCTTTCTCGATGACCGCCTTGCCCATCAGGGAAGCGCGACCCAGGAAACCGCGGGCGCTGGCGCAATTCTCCGCCGATCCTTCCGTCAGAATGACGCGTCCCTCCGCCGGCAGGGCCCGGGCGAACCAGTAGGCCGAGTAGCCGAAGCCGGAACCACACTCGAAGACGTCGCGCGCACCGATCGAGCGGGCCAGAACGTAGAGCAGCCGGCCGACCAGCGGTCCCACGATCGGGAAGCGCCGTCGGTCGGCGAGGCGCTCCATCTCCACGGGCACCTCCTCGCTCGGCGGCGCCACGCTGCGCAGATACTCCTCGATCGCCGGATTCACGATGTCCACGCGGGGATCTTAGCACGCCCGATCTGTTCCGCCCGGCAGGGCGCCCTCCCGCGCCGCCCCGGGTCGGGCCGGCGCTGATTTCGATCCGGAGGACCGGGGCAACTTCAGATGGGATCGCTGCCCCGACAGCGGCTGCGCGACTCGACCACGGACGCGACCGCCACCTCGTAGTGCCGCACGTGCGGTTCCATCTCCAGAAGAAACTCGCGGTCTTCGGGGAAATACACCGCCTTGTCGATGTCCGATCCGGCAAACGATTTGATTGCCTCGAACGATTCCCAGAGCGAAATGAACAGGAACTCGGCCCGGCCCTCATCGACCCGGCGGAGAACGTAGACCCCGCAATTGCCCGTCGTCGCCTCGCACTCCTTGACACCGGTCTCCTCGAGGTACGCCAGGTATCGGTCCGACTTCTTCTTGGGGGTGGCTCCCCTCCACACGCGGGCGATCATCGACTTCCTCCTTGCCGATGCACGGCGGCTGTGATTCCCAGGCCGGTCGAATGCTTCGGTCCCGCACAGTCTATGACGCGCCGGGGGAACATTCGCCGTTGATCACAACCGCGTTGTAGGATGGTCTTGGGAGCGTGTGGCGATGAAGCTGCGAATGATCGTCCTCCTGTCTCTTCCGGTGCTCTTTCTCGGATGCGCTCCCGGCCGGCTGGCCGGCCGGCCGCCCGACGCGCCTATCGCCGCAGAACCCGCTCCCGACCCTGCACCCTCCCCGGCCGCCGTCCCGAGCCCTGCCCCTCAAGCCGCGCGGATCGACTTCGCGACACAGATCCGGCCCCTCCTTCAGGAGAAGTGCTCCCCCTGCCACTTCGCCGGGGGGCGGATGTACGATCGGCTGCCGTTCGACCGCGAGGAGACGATCCGGACCCTCGGGAAGGCGCTCTTTACCCGCCTCAGGGACCCGGTGGATCAGGAGCTCATGCGCACCTTCCTGGAACCACCGGCAGACGGGCTGGGCGGCCCGGCCCGGCCGTGAAGAAGACGGCGATCATCCAGTGGAAGGAACCTATTGGTCGTCGGGGATGTCCAGGACGACCGAGTGGGCCGGATAGCTGAACCAGGCCTCCACCGTCCGCCCGTTCTTATGGAAGATCATGCGATGCGGGGCGAGAATTTCGACGACCCAGTCGTTCGCCCTCCCTTGCTCGCGCAGATCGCACACGGCGTTGGCGGCCTCGCCGATGAAGCGGAAGCGAACGGTCAGGTTGCCGCTCCGGGCCCCTCCCGAGTTGCTCTCGAGACGGAAGGAACGGGGGATCGGAAAATCTCTCGGGAAGCGCGGATGGAGACGGAGGCTCGAGGAGAATCGCCCGGGGTCGAGGAGGGAGTGGGTCGTGGTTCCCACCTGGCCGACGGCCGCCTGCATGCCGGCGGCCCCCGGTTGCGCCGCGGCGCGGACCGGTGAGCCGAGGTACAGGAAGCATGCCGCGCAGCCGAGGATCCCCGTGACCGTGGCCCACAGCCAGCGCTTGTTCTCGCAGGCCCAGAGCGTCAAAGCGATCGAGACCAGGGCGAGGGGAAGCAGGGCGGGGTAAGCCCTCGCCCCCTGCTCGACGACTGCCAGAAACCCCATCGTGACCCTCCACCGGCCCCTGTACGTGTCGAACCCTGGAGCGGAGACGGGCCTTCCAAGTCAGGAATCTAGGGCCCGCCTTCGCGGACCGCAACTCGGATGACGCTTTCCTGACGTATGGATAGGACGATTCTGGGCGGTTTTGAGATGTGGCTCGAGGGCGACCTCCCCTGAGGTCGGGCCAACCGGGCCTCTCCTGCCGTTCTATTATTCGGATACTCCCCACTGAATCGGGCCGACGAGGCGCCAGCGGGCAGGAAAATTTCGGCCGTCGGCGTACGAGCCCTCGCGGGAGGTGACTCCTGGTCGATGCTGCGCCGCCATTGGCGCGATGGCCCTGACGGTGGGCGGATTAATCCTTGACGCCTTCTCCGGCTGCCTCTTTATGCTGTTTCGCTATCTGGCACCGGCCTCGACTTGAGTTTCGATTTGTGGTTTGGTAGCATCCGCCCGTTCGGTTTCCTGCCGCTGTCCGGGTCACGGGAGAATGAATCGTCGACCGAGGAGGTCATGGCTCCCGCCGGGAAGCGACGGAGGCTGCGGACTTTGATCGATCGTGGACTCGGTCTGCTCGAAGTAATCCTGCCGCGCGGCGGCCAGGACGAAATCGTCTCGACCCTGCCCTCCGGCCAGCGCGACACGGGCGGTTTCTGGTTCCCCTCCGGATATACCCAGCCGGGCGACATCTTCACGCCGACGCAGAGAAAGCTCCAGGCCAAACAGCGACAGGTGCAGCGTTATCGACACAAGAGGCGCTGCGCGCCGCCGCCGATCGTTTCCGGATTGGGAGGGACAGCCGCGGCCGACACAACCTCGTCCCGACCGCATGCTCCTCCCGGCGCCCGGCTTGGCAGTCCGGCCGAGAAGAACGCGGCGGTCTCGTCCGGCCCCGTGGCCGCGGGACTGGCCGATAGACCCTTGCCCCTTCCCGCGCTGTCGCGGGAGGCGCCGGAGTCGGACGCCCCGGTCGATCGGATCCGATCGGGACATCGCGCGCCGCCGGCGGCCCTTGGCGTCCGACCTCCCCTGCACGATCCGGAGCGGACCCGGGCGGTCACCGTGCGACCCGTCGTTGACTCCCAAAAGGGTTCCGACTAACATCCGCGGCCATGCCAGCCGTACAAAAAATCGCGCCCGGCCGGCTGTACATCGGCGGTCAGTGGGTGGATGCTCTCGCCGGCGGCACCTTCCCGACGATCAATCCGGCCACTGAAGAGACCCTCACGCGCGCCGCCGAGGGGCGCGCCGAGGACATCGATCGCGCCGCGGTTGCTGCCCGCAAGGCCTTCGAGGAAGGACCGTGGGCGAAGTTGTCCGGGTCCGACCGCGGTCGCATCCTGTGGAAGATCGGCGATCTCCTCGAAGCGCGCGTCGCCGAGGTCGCCGAGATCGAGACGCTCGACTCTGGGAAGACGATCACCGAGTCATTGCGAGTGGACGTCCCGATGGCGGCCGACTGCTTCCGGTACTTCGCCGGATGGGCGTCCAAGATCGAGGGCGAGACGGTCCCGGTTCGCGCCCCCTTCTTCAACTACACCCTGCGCGAGCCCCTGGGCGTCGTCGGTCAGATCATCCCGTGGAACTTCCCGATCTTGCTGGCCGCCTGGAAGGTGGCGCCGGCTCTCGCGGCGGGCAACACCATCGTTCTCAAGCCGGCGGAGCAGACGCCGCTCAGCGCCCTGCGTCTGGCGCAGATCGCCGAGGAGGCCGGCCTGCCCCCGGGCGTCCTGAACGTGGTCACCGGGTTCGGCCCGACCGCCGGGGGAGCGCTCGTGGATCATCCGGGTGTGGACAAGATCGCGTTCACCGGCTCGACCTCGGTCGGCCAGGAGATCATGCGCCGGGCCAGCGGCACGCTGAAACGCCTGACGCTCGAGCTGGGCGGCAAGTCGCCGAACATCGTGTTCGCCGACGCCGATCTCGACGCAGCGGTGCGGGGCGCCGGCAACGCCATCTTCTACAACAAGGGCGAGGTCTGCACCGCCGGCTCGCGACTATTCGTGGAAGACGCCCTGCACGACACGTTTCTCGACAAGCTCTCGGCGTTCACAGCGAAGCTGCAGCAGGGCGACCCGCTCGACCCCAAGACGCGACTCGGACCTCAAGTCAGCGAAGCCCAGATGGCGCGCGTTCTGTCTTTCGTGGACAAGGGGAAGGGCGAGGGAGCCCGGCTGGTCCTGGGAGGCGAGCGCGCCCCCGGCAAGGGATACTTCGTGCGGCCGACGATCTTCGACGGGGTCCGCAATGACATGACCATCGCGCGCGAGGAAATCTTCGGCCCGGTCCTGTCGGTGCTGCGCTTCCGGGAGATCGACGAGGTGGTCCGCCTGGCCAACGACACGCCGTACGGGCTGGCCGCGGCCGTCTGGACGAAGGACATCAAGAAGGCGCACCGCGCGGCGCGTCTCCTGCGGGCCGGCACCGTCTGGATCAACACCTATGGCCTCTACGACAGCGCCATGCCGTTCGGCGGCTACAAGATGAGCGGCTTCGGCCGCGAGCTGGGACACCACGGCCTGATGGAATACACCCAGACCAAGTCGGTCTGGGTCGATCTCTCCTGAACGTTCCCCGGGGAGTGCTTCCGCCATGCCCGACGCTCTCGTTTCCTTCAGAGCCTCGAACGGGATCGCCATCCTGGAGCTGAACGCTCCCCCCGCCAACACCTACTCCTACGAAATGATGCAGCAGCTCGACGCCGCCATCCTCAGGGCGCGGATGGACGACGAGGTGCACGTTCTCGTGATGCGCGGCGCCGGCGAGAAGTTTTTCTGCGCCGGCGCCGACATCCGGATGCTCGCGAGTGTCTCCCCGCGGTACAAGTACTATTTCTGCCTGCACGCCAACGAGACGCTGAACCGCCTGGAGCAGACGCCGAAGCTGGTGATCGCGGCGCTCAACGGCCACGCCGTCGGCGGCGGCCTGGAAATCGCGATGGCGGCCGACATCCGCATCGCCCGGAGGGACGGCGGCAAGATCGGGCTGCCTGAGGCGACGCTCGGTGTCCTGCCCGGCACCGGCGGGACGCAGCGCCTGGCCCGCCTGGTCGGCCGGGCGACGGCGATCGAGCTGATGGCGACCGCCCGGACGTTTTCCTTCGACGAGGGGCTGACCCTCGGCCTCGTGACGCACGTCTTCGAGCCGCAGCGCTTTTGGGACGAGGTGCTGGACTACGCGCGCCGGTTCTGCCCGCCGAACGCGGCGAGCCGTGCGGTCGGCATGATCAAGCGCAGCGTCGTCACGGGAAGCGAAATGGCGTTCACCGAGGCCCTGGCCCTTGAGCGCGAGCTGCAGCAGCAGCTCTTCGAATCGGAGGACGCGAAGGAGGGCCTGAGCGCGTACACCGAGAAGCGCCCTCCCCGGTTCAAGGGCGCCTGACGAGTGACCTCGCCATGAAGGCGGTCCTCATCCGCAAGCACGGCGGTCCCGAGGTCCTGGAGATCGCGGACCTGCCGAAGCCGAAGGCGGACGTCGGGCAGGTGCTGCTCCGCGTGATGGCCGCGGGCATGAACCACCTCGATACCTGGGTCCGGCGCGGCATGCCCGGCGTGACGCTTCCACTTCCGATGATCCTGGGCTCGGACGCGGCGGGTGTGATCGAGGCGGCCGGCCCGGGGGTCGCGGGCGTCAAGCCGGGCGATCGGGTCTTCGTGTCGCCAGGCCTGTCCTGCATGCGCTGTATCGAGTGCTGCTCAGGACGGGAACCGCTGTGCAGGGACTACGGCATGCTCGGCGAGCACACCAACGGCGTGCAGGCGGAGTTCGTCGCGCTGCCGGCCGCGAACGTCATGCCGCTTCCGGACGGTCTGTCGTTCGAGGAGGGGGCGGCCTTCCCGCTCGTCTTCCTCACCGCCTGGCACATGCTGGTGGCCCGGGCGCGGGTGCGCGTGGGTGACGACGTCCTGGTGCACGCGGGCGGCAGCGGCGTCGGCACCGCCGCCATCCAGATCGCCCGGCTGCACGGCGCGCGCGTCATCACCACGGTGGGCTCGGACGACAAGGTCAAGAGGGTGAAGGCGCTGGGGGCCGACGAGGCGATCAACTACCGCACGAGCGACTTTCTCGACGAGACCCGCCGGATCACCCGCAAGCGCGGTGTCGACGTGGTGATCGACAGCATCGGACAGGAGACCTGGGACAGGAGCCTGAGGGCCCTGGCCAGAGGTGGGCGCCTGGTGACCTGCGGCGCCACCAGCGGCTATCAGGGATCGACCGACATCCGCCACGTCTTCGCCAAGGGGTTGTCGATCCTGGGCTCGACCATGGGCAGCCGGGCCGAGCTGCTGCGCATCGCGAGGCTTCTGGGCGAGCGGAAGCTGAAGCCGGTCATCGATCGCGTCCTGCCGCTCGAGAAGGTCGCCGAAGGGCATCGCGCCATGGCCGAGCGCGCGTTGTTCGGCAAGATCGTCCTCACGCCATGAAGCGCGCGGGCGGAAGGGCCGGCGGTGGGAGGTCGCGCGGGCGGGCGGGCCGCGCGTTCCGGCGTCCGCGCGCGGGCGCCTCCCGGCGGACCGCTCTTCCCCGCTTCCTCAGCATCGGGCTTTCGACCGCCGAAGGGATCGCCGTCGTCACGCTGAGCCGGCCGGAAGCGCGCAACGCCATCAACCTCGAGGTCGTCAACGAGCTGCACATAGCACTCGAGGCGCTCGGGCGGGAGGGGTCGACGCGCGTCCTGATCCTGACCGGCGCCGGAAAAGCGGCGTTCGCCTCTGGAGCGGACATTCGCGAGCTGCGGGAAAGACGCGCCGCAGACGCGCTGCGCGGCATCAACTCGAGCCTGTTCCTCGCCGTCGAGCGGTTCCCGCTGCCGACCATCGCCGCAGTGAACGGATACGCCCTGGGAGGCGGATGCGAGCTGGCGCTGGCGTGCGACCTGCGCATCGCCTCGGAGTCGTCCCGCTTCGGGCAGCCGGAGGTCGGGCTCGGGATCATTCCCGCCGCCGGCGCCACCTACCGCCTGCCGCGCCTCGTCGGCGCCGGGCGGGCGCGCGAGCTGATCCTGACCGGTCGCATCATCGACGCCGACGAGGCGCTCGCCATCGGCCTGGTCAACCGCGTGGTGCCGGACGATCGCCTGCTCGAAGAGGCTCGCTCAACGGCTCTCCTGATCGCCCGCAAGGGGCCGCTGGCACTGCGCGCCGCGAAGCTGACCCTGCAGGCCTCCGCCTACGGTCCGGACGCCGGGCATGCGGCCGAGCGGCTGGCACAGGCGATCCTGTTCGAATCAGACGACAAACGCGAGGGGATGGCCGCCTTCCTGGAGGGGCGGCCGCCACGGTTCACCGGTCGTTAGGGAGCCACGGCCACGGGATCCCCAGGGAGCTTCCACGCATGGTGATCGACGCGCACATCCACGTCCAGCCCTGGCGCCAGCTCAGGCCGGGAGCCCTCGATCGGATCTCGAGCGGCCGCAGCGACCTCGACCTGATCCGCCGTCTGTTCGACGACCCGGCGGCGTTCCTGCGCTTCCTGGACGAGCAGGGCATCGACCGCGCGGTCCTGGTCAACTACGTCAGCCCCGACGTGATCGGCTTCACCGACGAGGTGAATGAGTGGATCGGCAATTACTGTCGCGGGCACGAGGATCGGCTGGTGGCGGTCGGTGGCGTTCATCCGCGGCTCACGCCCGATCCGGCCGGGGCGATCCAGCACATCGTGGAGCGGCACCGCATTCGGGTCCTCAAGCTCCACCCGCCGCATCAGCACTTCTTCGCCAACGCCTACCGCGACGGCGGCAACCTGCCGGGCCTCGCCGCGCTGTACGAGAGGGCCCAGTCGCTCGGCGTTCCGGTCATCGTCCACACCGGCACGTCGATCTTCCCGGACGCGCGCAACAAGTACGGCGACCCGATGACCCTCGACGACGTGGCGGTCGACTTCCCGCGACTGACGATCATCGCAGCCCATGGCGGGCGGCCGCTGTGGATGGAGCCCTGCTTCTTCCTGCTGCGGCGGCATCCGAACGTGCACATGGACATTTCCGGGATCCCCCCGCGGGCGCTCCTGCGCTACTTCCCTCGTCTCGCCGAGGTGGCCCACAAGACGCTCTTCGGCACCGACTGGCCGAGCCCGGGCGTCGACAGCCCCCGCCGAAATCTCGAGGAGTTCCGCGCCCTGCCGCTGCCGCCGGAGGCGAAAGAGGCCATTCTCGGCGGGACCGCGGAGAGAATTTTCGCGAGGCGTTCCTGATCAGGCGCTGGGGATCTTGCGCCCGTCAGGCGCGCGGCCGGAGTCGGGGTCGCCGCTCCAGATGACGCTGGGATCGTGCGGAAACAGCTCGAGCAGGCGCTGCCGGTCCATGTCGGCCAACTCCAGGAACTCCACTCCGACGGCGTAGCCGATACCGGTGTCGATGTTCGCCCGGACCGAGGCGACCTTGCCGGCGACGGCGATCGGCTTCTCCTCGGTGTTGCGGTAGATCCGGAGGGCCAGGTGCTCACCGCCCCTGATGCGGGCGAGCGTGTCGAAGCCCATCCCTCCCTCGCTCACCGCGTTCGAGTACCCGAGAAACTCGCGGATGAAGCGGCCGCGGGCGACCGGCAGGACGACCGGGTAGCGCGGGTACTTGCGAAGACGCATGCCCAGGAGGCTCGCGATCTTCTCCTGCAGGAGCTCGGCCGGGATCGCCGCGCTTACGACCTCCGTGCAGCCGGCTTCGCGGAACATGAACTCCTGGGTGTCGTCCGACGCCAGCGCGAGGATGGGGATGTCGCGCGTACGGTCGTCCTGGCGGATCCGCCGGCACAGCTCCGGCGCTCCCATGTCGGTCGCTTCGGGGGACAGGATGATCAGGTCGGGGCGGTCGGTCGCGGCCACGTCGAGCAGGACAGAGGCGCTCCCGGCCGACAAGGCTTTCAGGCTGGCCCTCGCCAGAAAGTGGGGTTTGCCGCTGTCGATCCGGTCCCGGATCGATTCGCTCCACAGCACCTGCTTGACCAACGGGCTCCCTCGCCCCGGCGCGGGTCACCCCGGCACGCGCGCCATGTGGACAGAGCGTAGCACAAGAGGAACTTCGCCCGCGAGGCGGCGGACGCAGCGCGGTGCGGCTCATGCTCGCTCGCGCCGCGTATCCGGCACGTGCCAGACGAACGAGCGGAGCTTTCCCTGATGTGCGCGGCATGGTCGCGGCAGGTCCTGCAGCAGGCCGGAATGACGGAGTCGGCGAGGATCGAGGCGCCGCCCGCTGCGCCCGCCGGGCCGTCTGAGACCGCGCGCCGGGGCCCCGCCGCGCGCTTCACAGCGCGGTGGGCGGCGCGTGGCGAGGCGAGGGGAGCGTCGCGCAGCGACGCGGACCCGTGCCCGGCGGGCGCAGGGCCGGCGGCGGAGGACGAGATGACCCGCCTGGCCCTGCGCGAGCAGGCGGAGGCCGGTCTCGACATCATGACCGACGGGCAGATCCGGTGGCACGACCCGGTGTCGCACGTGGCGCGCGGCCTGACCGGCTTCCGGATCGAAGGTCTCCTGCGCTACTTCGACACCAACACCTACTACCGGCAGCCAGCCGCAGTCGGACCGATCGGTCGCGAGCGGCCTGTTCTCGTCGAGGCGTTCCGCTTCGCCGCGGGCGAAGCCGCGCCCCGTCCCGTCAAGGCGATCGTCACCGGCCCCCTCACGCTCTCCCGCCTGTCCCGCGATGCGCGCGGTCGCGGAAGGCATCACCTGACGCTCGAGGTCGCGTCGGCGCTGAACCGCGAGCTGAAGGATCTCGAGGCCGCCGGTGCCGATCTCATCCAGGTCGATGAGCCGGCGCCGGCGTGGCTTCCGGCGGATGCGGATCTCCTGCGGCTGGCGATGCGGCGCCTGGTCGCCGGCCTGACGTCCGCCCGGGTCATTCTCTCGATCACCTTTGGCGACGCGACACCGCTTCTGGCGGAGCTGGCGACGCTGCCCGTGGCGTTGGTCGGCCTGGACGTGCTGGCCGCACTGGGCCGGATGGGCGCGGCGGGCGCCACCTGCGACGGGGCCGCTGATCTCGGCACCCGTCTGGCGTCCGTGATCCCGCCCGGCACGGGTCTGCTCCTCGGTGTGATCGACGGCCGGAATACGCGACTGGAGGAACCGAACGCAACCTACGAGAGCCGCGTGCGGCCGATCCTGGCGGCCCTGCGCAAAGGCTCGGAGCCTGTGCCCGAGGTGCACCTCGCCCCGAACCACGGCCTCGAGTTCCTGCCACGCGACGCCGCGCGCGCCAAGATGACGGCGCTGGCCGCCCTGCGCGACCGGGCGAGGCAGGAGTTCGCATGAACGATACGGGCCCTCATACCCGCCCCGACGCGCCGGAGGAGCGCGCGCTGCCGCCCGGTCTCCTCCTGCCGCTCAGCACCATCGGCTCGTTCCCCAAGCCGGAGCGGCTGAAGCGGGCGCGCGCCGGCTTCGCCCGCGGCGAGCTGGACGCGGAGTCGTTGCGCGGCATCGAGCGGGAGGAAACGGCCGCCTGCATCCGACTTCAAGAAGACCTCGGCCTGGAGCTCCTGGTGGACGGCGAGATGTACCGCGGTGACATGACGACGTACTTCGCCGAAAACCTCGAGGGGTTCCGGATCTCCGGCCTGGTGCGTTCGTACGGCAACCGTTACTACCGCAAGCCGGTGGTGGTCGGCGAGGTGCGCTGGAGCCGCCCGGTGACCGTGGAATGGTTCCGCTTCGCGCGCGACCAGACGGCCCTGCCGGTCAAGGCAATCCTGACCGGGCCGTACACCATGATGGATTGGGCATTCGACGAGCACTACGGCTCGAGGGAGTCTCTGGCCCTGGCGCTGGCCGACGTCATCCGCCGGGAGGCGGAGGCGCTGGTCGAGGCGGGGGCGCGCTACGTCCAGATCGACGAGCCGGCGATCTCGGTGCGGCCGGACGAGATCGATCTCGCCATCCGCGCCATGCACCGCGTGACCGAAGGTCTGCGCGCCCGAACGATCACCCACATCTGCTACGGAGACTTCGCGGCGATCTACCCCCGCCTGCTCGACCTGCCGGTCGAGCAATTCACCCTGGAGATGTCGAACTCCGACCTCGGCCTCCTCGATCTCTTCAAGACGTCCCCCTTTACGAAGGAGCTGGGCGCCGGGGTTCTCGACGTCCACAGCCATGCGATCGAGACGGTCGAGGTGGTGAAGAATCGCATCCTGGCGGCGCTGAAAGTCGTCCCGGTGTCCCGCCTGTACATCAACCCCGACTGCGGCCTCAAGACGCGCACCCCGGAGGAGGCGGAGGCCAAGCTCAGGAACATGGTCGCGGCGACGCGCGAGGTGCGGCAGACACTGTGAAGCGCCGCTCCGCCGCACTCCGCGGAGCGAAGCGTCAGACTTTCGGGGGGTGGGTGGCGGTCACCACGGTGTGGATGCCGCCTCGGATATTGAAGTCGCCGACCACGGTCATCTCTTTCGGCTCGAGAAGCCCGACCAGATCGTCCAGGATCCGGTTGGTGACGTCCTCGTGAAAGTGCCCCTCGTCGCGGAACGACCAGACGTACAGCTTCAGCGATTTCAGCTCGACGCAGTGCCGGTCAGGAACGTACCTGATTCGCAACGTGGCGAAGTCGGGTTGACCGGTCTTCGGACAGAGGCAGGTGAATTCGGGGATCTCGAACGAGATCTCGTAATCGCGTCCCGGCCGGGGGTTGGGGAAGGTCTCGAGCTGCCTTGAGGGCTTCGCGGGCATCGGCTACTGTTCGGCGGGCGCCGGCTCCTCGGGCACGCCCGGCATCAGCTTGGCGCCCAGCCATTTCCGCAGCCGGATCCAGGAGTCTTTGCTGAACTCGGGCTCGAAGTCGGCGCGCTCTTCGTTCATGAAACCGTGGCCCAGCCCCTCGTTGAGGACGATCAAGGCGTCTTTGCCGCTCGCCTTCAGCGCCGCCTCGAACTTGTTGACATCGTCCTTGGGGATGACGGCGTCTCTCCCGGCGAAGATCCCCAGGATGGGCGCCTTGATCGGCGCGAGCGCCTCGCGGGTCGTCTCGACCTTGCCGTAAAAAATGACCGTCGCCTGCACGTTGGCTCCCTGGAGGGCGGTCGCCAGGGAGATCCGGCCGCCCATGCCGAAGCCGACCGTTCCCACCGGCCGGCCGGAGGCGTTATCGAGCCTGCGGAGGTAGTCGATCGCCCCCTTGGCGATCGACACCGCCCGGTCCTCGTTCAAGGCTCGCATCATGTCCTGCGCCAGACCCGGGTCGGCCCCCAGCCTTCCCCGGTACATGTCCGGGGCGATCGCCACGTAGCCGAGACGCGACAGTCGATCCGCCACACCCATGATCTGGTCGTTCAGCCCCCACATCTCATGCAGGACGACGAGGCCGGGAACATCGGCCGGGGCCAGGGATGCGGACGAGCCGGTGGCTTTGGACGGCCTCGCGAGGTAGGCCCGCACCGTTTCGCGGCCGACCTCGTAGCTCACGGTGTCGCCGGCGGTCGTGGCGCGCCAGGGCAGGAGAGCGAGGAGAACGAACGCGACAGCCGCCCATGATCGCACGAACCGAGCCTCCGGAGGGACCCGAGATCTTAGCATACGATCCGGATCTACTCCGGAAGCGGGTACCACCACGGCTTGATCGACGCCTCGATGTCCCAGTGGACATGCTTGGTCTGCTGGAACTCCTCCAGGCCTTCCTCGCCCAGCTCACGCCCCAGGCCCGACATCTTCATGCCCCCGAACGGCCCGGCAGGATTGTCGACCAGGGGGTCGTTCACCCAAACGTTGCCGGCCTCGATCTCCTCGAAATAGCGCCGCACCTTCTTCGCGTCGCTCGAGAAGAGCGTCGCACCGAGCCCGTAGGGTGAATCGTTCGCCAGGTGGAGCGCCTCGTCGAACGTCGTGAAGGGCATGATCGGGGCCACCGGGCCGAAGATCTCCTCCTCGAGCAGGCTCATGCCGTGGCGCGCGTCGGCCAGGACGGTCGGCTCGTAGAACCATCCCTTCGACAGCTGCGGCGGACGGCGGCCGCCTGCCACGACCCTGGCCCCTTCCTTCTGCGCCTGGGCCACGCGCGCTTCGACCTGGTCCCGCTCCTTCCTGCCGATGAGCGGCGTGACCTCGGTCCTCTCGTCCATGCCGGCGCCGACGACGAGCTTCTGCGTCAGGTCGGCGAAGCGCTCCAGGAAGCGGCGGTACACCGACTGCTCGACGTACACCCTCTCGGCGCTCGTGCAGACCTGCCCGGCGTTGAGAAACGCCGTCCAGGCGACGGCGCGCGCCGCCGCCTCGAGGTCGCAGTCGGCGCAGATAATCGCCGCGTCGCTCCCCCCCAGCTCGAGGTGCAGCTTCTTGATCCCGTCGGCAGCGAGACGGTAGATATGCTGGCCGGTGGACGTGCTGCCCGTGAAGGCGATGCACGGGACGTCCGGATGCTTGACGAGAGCGTCGCCGACCTCCCCACCCGATCCCGTGATGATGTTGACGACCCCCTTCGGCAGGTGGTCGAAGACACGATGCAGGTCGAGCGTGAGCAGAGGTGTCGCCGACGCGGGCTTGATGACCACGGTGTTTCCGGCGGCCAGCGCCGGGGCGACCTTCCAGGCGAGGAGCATCAGCGGGTAGTTGAACGGGACGATGCAGCCGACGATACCCAGAGGCTCCTTGAGCACTAGGTTGAGCTGCCCCGGCGCGGCTGAGGGGATGACGCGCCCGCGCCTGTCGCGGATGAGGCCGGCGTAGTAGTCGAAGCACGTGGCCGACCAGTCAACGTACCCTCGGTTCTTGCGGAGGGTGCGCCCGGTCTCGCGGGTCAGCGTGACCGCGAACTCCTCTTTGTTCTGGCGCAGGCGCCGGGCCGATTCCACCAGCATCTCGGCGCGCGCCAGGGCCGGTGTGCGCTTCCATCCCGGGAAGGCCCGTTTCGCCGCGGCCACTGCCCGGTCCACATCGAGAGGGCCGCCCTTCGGGACCACGTCCACCACCTCCTCGGTCGCGGGGTCGACGACCTGGAGGGTCTGGCCGGTCGCACCGTCCGTGAACTCACGATCGATCCAGAGTTTTCTCAAGACGCGTCGCCTCCGCCGGTCACGCGAGCCTTCATTTTACCCGAGGCTCCGCCTGGCAACGCCCCCGGTCAGGTCGAGTAGGATGGAGCCCCCCACAGGAGCCGACATGCCACAAACGCCCCACGTCGAGAAGCACTTCACCGCCGGCAGCACCGTCCGGGACATCGTCATCGGAATGTCGGACGGCCTGACCGTGCCGTTCGCCCTCGCGGCGGGGCTCTCCGGCGCCGTCGCCACGACGGCCGTCATCGTCACCGCCGGTCTGGCTGAGATTGCGGCCGGCTCGATCGCCATGGGCCTCGGCGGTTACCTGGCGGCGAAGAGCGACGCGGAACATTACGCTCGCGAGCGGGCCCGCGAGCGCGCCGAGATCAGGGAGAAGCCGCTCGAGGAGGAGGCGGAGATCTACGAGGTCTTTCACAAGTACGGCCTGACGCCGGAGGAGTCGGAGCCGGTGGTGACCGCCCTGCGCAACCGTCCGGAGGCCTGGATCGACTTCATGATGCGCTTCGAGCTCGGTCTCGAGAGGCCCGACCGGGGGCGCGCACTCCGAAGCGCCCTGACCATTGCCTCGTCGTACGTCGCCGGAGGCTTCATCCCCCTCGCGCCCTACTTCTTCACGTCGGCCCCGAAGGCCGGTCTCTGGATGTCGGTCATGACGACGCTTCTGGCGCTGCTCGCCTTCGGCAATGTCAAGGGACGCTTCACCGGCACCCCGCCCGCGCGCAGCGCGCTGCAGACGACGCTCATCGGCGGCCTGGCGGCTGCCGCGGCCTTTCTCATCGCGCGGCTGGTCAGCACGTGAAACGAGGCATGGCGATGAGGCACGCGAGCCGATTCACGGGAGGCGTCATGGAGATCGACGAGACGAGTCTCGAGGAGCTCAGGAGCCTCAGTCCGCGCGGGGCCTACGAAGCCGTCCGCAGGGCGGTGTTGCAGAACCCCTGGGGCGCCTCGTCCGAGGACCTGCGATCGGCCCTGGAGCAGATGGTCGCCGCCGGGATCTTGACCTGGGACGAAGTGGAGCGATTCGAGGTGTCCTGAGCGATGCATCCCCGAGGGGTGTCGCGGCGATCGCTCCTGAAGGGCGGGGCCGCGCTCGTCGTTCTGCACGCCTCGCGCATCCTGTCCCCCCTGGTCGCGGCCACGTCCGGCGCGAAGCCGCGCGTGGCCGTCGTCGGCGCCGGGGCGTTCGGCGGCTGGACGGCCCTGCACCTTCTGCGCCGCGGGGCCCGCGTCGTGCTCCTCGACGCCTGGGGTCCCGGGAACTCGCGCGCGAGCTCCGGTGGCGAGACCCGGGTCATCCGCGCCACGTACGGCCCCGACCGGATCTACGTCGAGATGGTCGCCCGGTCGCTTCGCCTGTGGCGCGACAGCGAGAGACGCTTCGGCCGTCCGCTGTTCAGGAAGACCGGCGTCATCTGGATGGCGGGACGCGACGACCGGTACGAGAAGGCGGCGTTGCCGTTGCTGCGCGCCCTGGGTCTCCCCGTCGAAGAGGTGGGCGCCACCGAGGCGGCGGTGCTTTACCCCCAGGTCAACTTCGAGGGGGTCAGCTGGGTCCTGCACGAGAAGGAGGCCGGGTATCTTCTGGCGCGCCGGGCCTGCCAGGCCGTCCTCGAGCGCTTCCAGGCGGAGGGAGGCGAGTATCGCCTGGCGGCGGCGACCCCCGGGACAGTCGACCGGGGCAGGATGGGGCCGCTGCGGCTGTCGGACGGGACGGCGCTCGCGGCCGACCGGTATGTGTTCGCCTGCGGCCCCTGGCTGGGAAAGATCTTCCCGGATATCATCGGTGATCGCATCCGGCCGACCCGGCAGGAGGTGTTCTTCTTCGGAACGCCCCCCGGGGACCCGACCTTCACGGAAGACCGGCTGCCCGTCTGGATCGACAATGGCGCGCGGATCTTCTACGGAATCCCCGGCAGCGACTGGCGTGGATTCAAGGTCGCCGACGACACGCATGGGCCCGAGTTCGACCCGACGGCGGGTGAAAGGGTGCCCACTTCGAAGGGGCTGCGGGCGGCGCGCGACTACCTGGCCTTCCGCTTTCCCGGCCTGAAAGATGCCCCGCTCCTCGAGGCGCGTGTCTGTCAGTACGAGAACTCTCCCGATTCCCGCTTCATCATCGACCGCCACCCGCAGGCGCGCAACTCCTTTTTCGCGGGCGGAGGCTCGGGTCACGGCTTCAAGCACGGTCCCGCCGTGGGAGAGCGCGTTGCCGATCTCGTCCTGGGGACGGGCAGACCCGATCCCTTCTTCGCCCTGTCGAGGTTCCCGTCGTGAGCCGCTGCGTACCGCGGTTTACCTGCAGCCTTTTCGACGTCGAACCACGCGCCGCGAGTGGTCGAACCGTCCGGCCCGCCTTAGATTGGCTCTGCCGGCGCGACGAACCGCGCCATCTCTCGAAGAGGTCGAACCTTGCCGAAGTTCAGACGTGCCCTGACGATCGCCGTGGCGATGGCCCTGACGGCCTTCTCCGCCACCCCGGCGACCTGCGCGCAGCCCCCGGGGGACGTGGCGGCCCCGCAAGCGGACCGCGTCCCCGATTCCGCAGTCGATCTCCCCGGCTACCTCGAACACTACTCCAGGCCCTTCCGGATCGACCCCGATGAATTCAAGTTCACGCAGAAGTATTACTGGCACCGGCTGTTCCACCCGACCCTCTCCGACAAGGTGTGGGGCGCCGGGGTCTTGATAGCGTCCTTCACCCTCGCCACGCAGAAAAACCGCATCCAGGCGGACGTGGCCGAGGACGACTCCCCCTCCCGCGAGCGGTTCTTCCGCCGGGCGCAGGATCTCGGAGGCCGGGGCATCGTGCCCGCCATCGCGGCCTTGTTTTATCTGGGCGGCTCGGCGTTCCATGACTACCGCGCCAAGGAGACCGGATTCATGCTGGCCGAATCCGGCATCCTCACGGGCATCCTCACGGTGAGCGGGATGTGGGTCCTCAGCGAAGACCGGCCCAGAGAGGGCGGCCGTCTGCATCCATTCAAGGGCATCGGACACGGCGTGTCCGGACACGCGGCGACCGCGGCCTCGATCTCTGGTGTCCTGTCCCGCATGTATTTTCAGGTGGAGCCGGACGACGGCCGCGTGGCCCGCACTTTCAAATGGATCGGCAAGGGGTTCGTGTACGCCGCACCCGTGGCGGTCTCGTTCGGCCGCGTCAACGAGCAGGAGCACTTCGTGTACAGCACCATCCTCGGTATGGCGATCGGCTTCTGGACCAGCAACGCCGTGGCCGATGCCCATGGCCTGTACCTCCAGGCCCCGGGCTCCCGCCTGAAGCCGTCGGGCGTCGCACCCATCGTCGGCGATCGCGGCGGAGCGGGGGCCGTCGTGCGGTGGGAGTTTTGAGGTCAGAAGACCCAGCGCGCCCCGATGCCGGGCGCGCCCCGGTCGTTCGTGATCGGACCGACGGCCGAGGGCCTGAGGCGTGACGAAGCCCGCGCGATGTACAGTCCGTGGGCATCGGCCACGACGTGACCGCTCCAGAACCCGATCGAGAGCCCCAGGACGGTGTTGTAGAGATAGTGCTGCTGATCGTTGATCCGGCCGAAGGCGACGAGGACCGGCAGCCCGTATGCGAACCCCTTCCCGACGCGCTTCCACATGACGGTAGCACCACTGTCTTCCGGAGCGGCCTGCAGGTACATGCGCGACAGGACGCCCGAGATCGAGGCCGCCGTGGCGCTGTGCCCGGAGATGCCGCCGCCGACTCCGTGAAAGGGATGCAGGCTGCCTCCATACTTCGGGCGATCCTCGGCGAGCGCCCAGCGACCCGCCAGCGTCACCAGATCGGTCAGGAGCAGGGAGTGGGCGAGCATGACGCCGGTCTGCTTCGCCCGATAGTCGCGAAACGCCGAGCCGCCGACGTACATGAGCAGCGCCGTCGCCGGCACGACCGCGCCGCCGCCGAGCTTTT
Organism: Acidobacteriota bacterium; assembly: GCA_003223135.1. Lineage (GTDB taxonomy): Bacteria > Acidobacteriota > Polarisedimenticolia > Gp22-AA2 > Gp22-AA2 > Gp22-AA3. The sequence goes on from QHXX01000026.1 coordinate 60,301, forward strand.
CGATCGTCTTCAGGGCGGCCTGGTGCTCGACCGGCGTGTCGCGCTGCGCCATGTCCCTCTGGATCTCGTCCTTGCCCGACCAGAGGGCGAACGCGACGGCCAGAACGGCGCCGCCCAGCCGCCTATCGTCGGCGGTGGGGTGCGACAGACGCCGCCAGTAGTATGTCTCCGTGAACCTGAACTCGCGGGTGTCGATGCGGAACGGGCGCGAGTACTTCTCGAGATAGTCCGCGGCGGGCGCGGTACCTGCCTCGCCTTCCGTGACGTCCGCGCTTGCGGTCGCCTCGGGCACGGCGCCCCGGATCGGCGTCACGATCTGCAGGGCGCCGACGATCGTGACGAGGGCAAGGGGCACTCGGGTCCATCGCATGAAGCTCCCCCTAGATAATGTCAATATGAGCTTCGAAGGGGCGCGATGCCGCCCAAGTTCGATATCAATTTTGTCAGGGCGTCAGAAGACGAATTTGAGCGCGGCTCCATGGGGGCCGAAGTCCAGGCTCAGACGATCCCGCAATTGCGCCCTGGCTTTGTCGTGGGAGTCGCACAGGGTTTCGCCCACGGTGAAGCCGGTGACCAGACCGAGGAAGGCGTCGGGCGCCCAGTGCTTGTCATTGTTGATCCGCTGATAGGCGGTGAGGCCGGCTCCGGCATAAAGAAGGCCGGTCGCAGTGCGCTTCCAGACCCGCAGGACCCTGCCATCCTGAGGCTTCGCCAGAAGGTACTGCCGCCGCAGGATCGGGACGACCGACGCGGCCAGCCCGGCGTCCCCGGAGACTCCATGCCCGCCCCAGCGGAAAAAGTGCACCTCCTTGCCGATCTCCGGACGCTGTGAAGAGAGAACGAACTGCCCCAGACCCACGCCGATTCCGGTGAACGCCATCGATTCGAGGAGCAGGACCGAGGTCTCCTTCTCCCGGTCATCGTGCGTCAGGAACGAGGCTCCGTACGTCAGGAGCGACAGGGACGGGGCGAACGCGCCCTTGCCCATCGTCCGCGGCTTCTGCAGGAACCGATCGCGCGCCTCGGAACGATGCTCCTGGGCATAGTCGCGGATCCGGTTGCGCAGCAGGAACAGCGTCCCCGCCGTCCCCGCGGTCACCGCGACCTTGATCTTGCCCCGGCGATCGAGGTGCCATGGACGGGTCGCCAGGTATTGGGCGTCGAGCCCGATCTGGTGGAACCCGTACAGGCGTTGCGGCGGTGTGGCCGGGGGCGGGGGCGATTCCCCGGCCCGGAGGGGACCGACGTCGATGCAGGACAGAAGAGCCAGCAGAAGGAACGCGGACACGACACGCGCGCCGCTCAGGACATCACCTTACACCGCGTCCGATTTGCTGGTGAACGTGAACTCGCGCGACTTGATGGCCGGCACGAGCATGCGGCCGGCCGGAACGGCGGGGGTCATCCCCTCGATGTTCTGCAGCATGACCACCGGGCTCTCGTTGAAGCGCAGGTTGACGGCCGGGGCCGTGATCTTTCCCTTCTCGATCAGGAACAACCCGTCGCGCGTGAGCCCCGTGAGCTGCCAGGTCTGCGGGTTGACGGTGCGGATGTACCAGAAGCGCGTCACGAGAAGGCCGCGGTCGGTCCCGGCGATCAGAGCGTCGAGCGTCTCCCTGCCTCCCTCGAGGACGAGGCTGGCGGGGAACGGCGTCGGCTCGACACCGGTCTTCCCGGCCCAGTAGCGATCCGCGAACATCGTTTTCAGCACGCCCTTCTCGATCCAGGCGACCCTGCGGTTGGGCAGGCCCGACGCGGTCCCCCCGAAGGGTCCCGGCGCGCTCCAGGGCATGGCCGGTACGCGCGGCTCCATCGGGTCCGTGCGCAGCGTCACCGCCTCGTGCGCCACCTTCTCGCCGATGCGGTTGCCGCCCCCTTCCTTCGAGAAGACGCTCCGGCCCTCATCGGCGGCCCGCTTCGACAGGGCGCCGAACTGCAGCGTCTGCACGAGCGCCGCCACGGCGTCCGGCTCGAGGATCACGGTGTAGTCGCCGGGCGGGACCTCCCGCGGCTTCGCGGACTCAACACCTTTGTCGGCCGCGCGCCGGGCCAGCGATTTCGGATCGACCTCGGAGAAGCGCGGCGAGTACGCGGAGGCCCAGCCCGATCCCGTGCCGTCGGAGGTGCGCATGGTAACGGAGAACTCGACGTCGCTCGACTCGTGGAAACCGAAATTGCCTTTGCTGTTGGCAATCCCCCGACGCTCGACGCTGTTTTCGAAGAAGCCGGCGGCGGTCAGCTTCCTGCGATCGGCGAGGGTCAGGGCGGCCTTGACGCCCGGCGCCCGGTCGCCCGCGCGCGCGCGCTCCGCCTCCCGGTCGTATTTCTCGAGGGTCGGGTACTTCTGGGGCGGCAGGGTCTCGACCCACTCGGGGTCGACCGGCATGAGGTCGCGCAGCTCGACCGCCCGCGTCACCGCCTGTTTCAGTCCCTCGCTCGAGAGGTCATTGGTGCTGACGGCGCCGCTCCTTCCTTCGCGCCGGGCGGCGACCGTCAGGGCGACGTCCTCGACGAAGCCGGAGGTCGTGATCTCGTTGCGCGCGAAGCGGGTGTGCGAGGAGGTCCGCGCCACGAGCTCGACCTCGAGGTCCCCGTCCTTGCGCAGCGACAGGACGCGCTCGATCGTCTGTTTCGCCCCGTCGCGGTCCATGCCCAAGGCGTCCCTACTCCGTCCGGATCACGGTGATGCCGCGGAAGCGGCTGGCGGGGCAGCCGTGGCTCATGGCGTTGATCTGCCCGGGTTCCCCCTTGCCATCCCGGTTCAAGCCGACGTTTTGCCAGGTCGTCTGATCGCCGAGGAGGTCGCAGGCCTGCCAGAAGTCGGGCGTGCGGCTCTGGTAGGCGACGTCGGCGATCATTGCGCCGACCTTTCCGCCCTTGATCTCCCTAAAGGCGTCGCCGCCGAACTGGAAGTTATAGCGCTGGTGGTCGATCGAGTAGGAGCCGCGACCCTCGATCAGGATACCGTCATCCACGCCGGACACGAGATCGTCGAGCGAAGCCGCCTTCTCGCCCGCGGCCAGCCAGACGTTCGGCATTCTCTGGAACGGCACGGAAGCGTACGAATCGGCGTAGCAGCAGGCCGTCGATTCGTCCTGTCCGATAAAGTGCGCCTGCTCGCGGATCGTCTGGTATCCGACGAAGAGGCCGCTCTTGAGGATCGGAAAGCGCTTCGTCTTGACGCCGTCGTCGTCATAGCCGCACGTCGAGAGCGCCTGCGGCAGGACGCGGTCACCGAAGACGTTGACGATGTCCGAGCCGACGCGGAACTTGCCCAGCTTGTCGGGCGTCAGGAACGACGTGCCCGCGAAATTGGCCTCGTACCCCATGGCCCGGTCGAGCTCGGTGGAATGACCGATCGACTCGTGGATCGTCAGCGCCAGATGGGTCGGAAGCAGCACGAGGTCCTTCGTCCCCGGCGACACCGATGGCGCCTTCAGGTGATTCACCGCCTCCTCGCCGACACGGCGGGCGTTTTCGACCAGGCCTCCCTTCTCGATGAATTCGTAACCGCCGCAGACCGCGTCCGGGCGATAGGTGCGCGTCTTCGCCTTGCGCGTCTTGAGATCCCGCGCCGTCGCGGTGTATTCGGGCGCGACCTGAACGATCCTCTGGCGGATCACGCTGCCGTCGGTGGACATGAAGAAGCGCTCTTCGAGGCGCTGCTCCATGAACCCGGCCACCGAGAACACGCCCGTGACCTTGCGCACCTCGTCGCTCGTCTCCTGCAAGAGCGCGAGCTTGTCCGCGACGCCGACGTTGAATGGATCCTTCACCACGGGCGTGCTGTAGGTGTCCTTCGCCGCGCTGACTTTCGCGAGCCGCACCGGTTCGCGCCGCAGCCTCGCGTGCGCGCGCGCGATCGCGACCGCTTCCGCCGTCATGCGCGCGATGGTGTCCTTGTCGACGACGGCGCTCGCCGCGAAGCCCCAGGCGCCGCCATGGATGACCCGGACACCGAAGCCGAAGCTCTCCGAGTCGACGACCGATGGAACGTTGTTGATCGTCCCCGTCGTCCAGTCGGGGGTCGAGCGCAGAAGGACGTTTTGCGTGCGGTAGCGGTTGATGCGGATGTCGGCATACGAGGCGCCGAGCGACCGGGCCTTCTCGAGGGCGACGCTCCCGAGCGTCTCGAGCCGGTCCGGAGCGGGGTACGCCGCCTCGGCGCGACGGACGACGAAGGCCCCGGGGACCATCTCGAAAGCCGCCAGGGCGAGCGCCGACGCGCCGCAGGATCTGAGGAATTCCCTCCGGCTCGGACCGTGCACAGACCGACTCCTGGAACCGGCCGGCGGTGCAGACACACCTCCCCCGCCGCCGGGCCACGCCGCACTCCAGGAGTCGGCCCGCACGCAATTCAGCGCCTCGATCTCCGCCCCCGTCTGCGACCGCGCATCGGCGGGCGCCCCCTGCGAGCGCGCCTGCGTCCCGAGGCGGCGCGACGGCCCGCCCCGGCGCGACGGCCGCGCAGCGACGACATTTTCCTGAGTCTTCGCTCCAGCTTTCTCAGCTGGCTGTCCACCTTCCTGAGCCGGGGGCCCACCGTCGATTTCAGCGTTCTGGCGATGACCGCCTCCAGCGCACCTGCGACATCCGGAGTTCGAGCCATGTTCCTCCCTCGATGTGTCCGCACCTGGAACGATGCGGATTCCGTCACGGCGCGGCGAAGCCTATCATCCCTTATTGCGGGAGTCCACACGGCGATGAAAATAATGCCTCAGGATTGGCGCCGGGAGGGATCACTGCGGCGCAGCGCCCGCACCGTGTCCTTCTGCTCACGACCGAGCGTGGCGGCGCTCGCAAAGAAGCGTTTTTTCAGATCGGGAAACAGCACGCGCGCCGCCTGGGAACCCGGTTCGATCAGGTTCTTCGCGGCGTCATAATCGTCGAGGGGATAGGGACGTTCGAGAGGGACATTGACGCGCACGTATTGCTTCGGTCCCAGAAGGCGCCGCGCGATCTCGTGCGCAATACGGGCCTGCGCAATGAGCATGTGCTCGATGGCCGCCGTCCGCCAGTGCCACACGCCCATGCGTCTCGCCCTCTCGTAAGGAATGCGCTCCGCCCGCTCGCCGGCCCCCAGAGACAGGATGCGGATGCGATCGAGGGGCTGGTGGAAATAGCGCGCCGCCTCGGTCAGGCCGATGAGCGTCGGGTTGTTGGCGAACAGACCCCCGTCCACGTGGCTGTCCCCTTTCGACACCTGGGCCCCCGGAAAGAAAATCGGCGCGGCGGAGCTGGCCAGCGCGACCTTCCACGCCGCCTCGTCGCCCGCCGGAGCGAGGTCGGGCGCGTGATCGTCCTTCCAGATGCGCGGGTAGGAGTTTTCCAGCTCGTAGGAGGTGACACAGACGGGCGTGGTCGCCTCGTCCAGGACCCTCGCACCGAAGAAATCCTTGAGCGTCGCAGAGAGAAATCGGTTGTCGTACTTCGGCCGCAGCAGCATACCGAGCCGGCGCGGCCTGGTGAAGACCTGCCGGCCCTTGTGCAGGAAAAAATCGAAGACGACGCGCGCCGGGATGCCGTACGACAGGGCCAGAGCGATGATGCCGCCGCTGGACGTTCCGACGATCAGATCGAAATGCTCCCCGATCCGGCCGCCGCCGAGCTCTTCGAGCGTCGAGAGAAACGACGCCGTGAACAGGCCCCGGATTCCGCCGCCGTCCAGCGCCAGGACGCGGAACGAGGGCTCCTGCTCCCTGTCCGTGGCGTCTTTGAATCGCAGCGCGGTTCCGTACACGGATCGGGCCTCCCGTCGATGAAGCCGGAATCTCAGACCGCGAACCACTCCGGGTTCCAGCGCAGGCCGATCTCGGAGGGAGGGGCCATGTACCCTGCGAGCGCCGAGGCCGCCACGACCGCGGGGCTGGCGAGGTAACCCTCGCCGCCGACGCCCATGCGGTTCTGCCAGTTGCGGTTGAAGGACGTGATGGCCCGCTCCCCTGGCTTGAGCGCGTCGTCACCCTGGCCGAAGCAGGGACCGCACCACGATTGGCGGATCTCGCCGCCGGCGCCGCGGAAGACTTCGGCGATCGATTCGCCTCCCAGGCGCGGGTCGGGGAGCTCGATCTGTTGCCGCACCACGCCGCTGCCGGGGAAGATGACGAAGCGCACGCCTTTCGGCACTCTGTTCATGCCGGCCTCGCGCGCGGCCCGGAGCACGAGCGCAGCACCAAGGAGATCGTCGTACGAGCCGTTGGTGCACGAGCCGATGAGGGCCTTCTGGAACGTCAGACGCTCGCTCGCCACCTCTTCGGCCGGATAGGCGTTGCCCGGGCTGTACGGTTTCGCGATCATCGGTACGACCGCCGTCAGGTCAAGCGACTCGTCGATCTCGAAGCGCGCCTCGGCCCCGCTCGTCAGCCGCGGGTACGGCAGCGGTATGTTCCGTTCGCGGTACCAGGCGTCGGTGATCTCGTCCCGCGTGAAGATACCGTTCTGGGCCTCGGCTTCGGCCATCATGTTGGCGATGGTGTTGCGGTACGGCATCGCGAGCTGGCGGTCCTTGTCGACGAACTCGACCGACATCCCCTGGGCCTGCTTCTCCCCCCAGCGCCGCAGCAGCTCCAGGACGATGTCCTTGCCGCTCACCCACGGCTGCAGCCGGCCGGCGAAGATCATCCTCCGCTGTCGGGCCAGGCTCATATAGATGTAGCCCGTGGCCCAGCCGAAGCCGAGCGTCGTGCTGCCGATGCCGATGCCGACGGCCCCGTACGCGCCATAGGCGCGGCTGTGCGAGTCGGCCCCGGGATAGAAACCGCCCGGTACGATCAATCCTTGCTCCGGGAAGTAGAAATGGAAGATGCCGTCGCCGGGGGCGGCGTAGTGCGGCTTCCCGATGCCGTGTAGGCGGGCGAACTCGCGCGAGATGGACGTCTGCTTCTCGTCCGCCTCCGCGCCCGTGAACACGAAGTGGTCGCTGGCGACCGCGGCCCGCCGCGGCGCGACCCTCGCGCCGGCGGTGATCTGATTGAACGTGTGGATGGCGAATGGCGCCGTGCCGTCCGAGGCCGGCAGGAGATCCGCATACACCCGCAGCGTCGCGCCCGGACGCACCTCGGCATCCCTGTCCACACGGTGGGCCCAGAGCACCTGCTCGGTCAGCGTCAGGCGCTTGGCCTCCGCGTCGTCGGGGAACTCGATGCGCGGTGTCGTCACCCGCGACGCCGCAGGGAGCTCCCGCCTGCCGACGGCCACGATCCCGCCGCTCTTCCGGATCTCCTCCTCCTTGGCCGTCAGCGGCTCCGGCCGGTAAGTCCGGCCGCGCGTCGTGTTCGTCAGCGCCCGGGTCTCGACGTCGAACGAAAACTCGTCCCCGTCCCGCGCGTCCGCCACCGCCTCGGGACACTGCGCCACGTGCAGCCCCAGGTTGAGGGCGTTGCGCCGGAAGATGTCCCCCATGTTCCGGGCGCAGACGATCACCATCTCCAGGCCGGCCTCCTCCGCGATCGCCTTCAGGCCCGCCGGGGACATCTCGCGCGACGAGCCGATGGCGAATCGATCACCGGCAACCAGGAAGGTCTCGCCGCGATGCACCCGCGCGCGGAAGTCGGGCATGAGGTAGCGGAATGCTCCCGCCTTCCAGCGCTCGTCCAGGCGGTCGAGCGACTCCGACACGCAATCGGACGCCGGCGTGATCTGGTCGGTGTCGATGGCGTCCCGTTTCTGCCCCGGTCGCGCCTCGTCCCAGAAGATGAGCGCCCGGCCGCGAACGAGGCGGCCCTTCGGCGCCGGGGACCACCCTTGCGCTTGTCTCATGGCGCCAGCGGAGCGCCCTCCTGTTTCACGTGACCGCCCCTTGGCTCGCGGAGGAGACGAGTCGCGCGTACTTGGCGAAGACACCGTTCTGGTAGCGGGGGACGGGCGGCTTCCAGGTCTTCAGACGATCGCGCACGACCGCGTCTTCGACCTCGAGGTCGAGACGACGCGCCTCGACGTCGAACGAGATGCTGTCCCCCTCCCGCACGGCGGCGATCGGGCCGCCGCGCGCCGCCTCCGGGGCGACGTGGCCGGCCATCAGGCCGCGCGTGGCGCCGGAGAAGCGCCCGTCGGTGAGGAGCGCGACCTGGTCCCCGATCCCCTGTCCGACCAGGGCGGCCGTGGTCGCCAGCATCTCGCGCATGCCGGGACCGCCGCTCGGCCCCTCGTAACGGATGACCAGCACGTCGCCGGGCCGGATGCGGCGCGCCTGCACGGCGGCGAAGGCGTCCTCCTCGCGGTCGAAGACGCGCGCCGGGCCGCGGTGCTTCAGGCGCGAGTGCCCCGCGACCTTGAGCACGCAACCCTCCGGCGCCAGGCTCCCTCGCAGGATGACGAGCCCGCCGGTCGATTTGAGAGGGTTCGAGAGCGGGCGGATGACCTCCTGCCCCGGCGTCTCGCGCGCCAGGCGCGCCTCCTCCCCGAGCGTCCGGCCGCTCACCGTCGGCTCGCTGCCGTGGAGCGACCCCGCCTCCAGAAGGCGCGCGGCCAGAAGACGCGCGCCGCCGGCGCGGTGCATGTCGTTGGCGACGAACCGACCTCCCGGCTTGAGATCGGCCAGGAGCGGTGTCCTGGCGCTGATGCGGTCGAAATCATCGATCTGGAGCGGCACCCCGGCCTCATGCGCCAGCGCCAGGAGATGAAGGACGCCGTTGGTCGATCCGCCGGTCGCGGCGATCGAGGCGATGGAGTTCTCGAAGCCGCCCCGCGTCATGACAGTTCGCGGGCGCGTGCCGCGGCGCAGCAGGTCCATCACCAGCCGCCCCGCGTCGCGCGCCACCTCCTTGCGTTGCGGGTCGGTCGCCGGCACCCCGGCGCTCCCCATCGGCGAGATCCCCACGAACTCCAGCGCCGTGGCCATGGTGTTGGCCGTGAACTGCCCCCCGCACGCCCCCGGTCCCGGGCAGGCCCGGTTCTCCAATTCCTTGAGGTCCTGGAGCGTCATGCGCCCCGACGCGCAGGCCCCCACCGCCTCGAACACATCCTGGATGGTCACGTCGCGCCCCCGATACGACCCCGGGTCGATCGAGCCCCCGTAGAGCACGAGCGCAGGCAGATCCAGCCGCGCCAGCGCCATCGCCGCCCCCGGAATCGTCTTGTCGCATCCGCACAGCGCCACGACCGCGTCGAACAGGTGTCCCCGCGCCACGAGCTCGATCGAGTCCGCCACCACCTCGCGGCTGACCAGCGACGCCTTCATCCCCTCCGTGCCCATGCTGATACCGTCCGACACCGCCACCGTGTTGAACTCGATCGGCGTTCCGCCCGCTTCCCTGATCCCTGCCTTGACCGCGGCCGCCACCTCGCGCAGGTGGATGTTGCACGGCATCACCTCGATCCAGGTGTTCGCCACGCCGACCAAGGGGCGAGACAGGTCGTCGTCGCTGAACCCCACGGCCTTGAGCATGGCTCGGGCCGGTGCCCTGTCGGGGCCGTCGGTGAGGGCCGAGGAGCGGTGCCTGGGGTCGAGGGTCATACTTCGGCTCCGAGCGCTGTCGTCGCGAAAAGTCTATTTTACATGGTGGTGCTGACCTTGTGGTGTTCCCGTGCGGACGGGTGGGGTCGCCGGCGGACGGAGAAGTCTGTCGCGGAGGTCTACGGTCTCGACCCCGCGCCGCACGCCCGCACCGGCACGCGCTCGGCCGCGCAGCGGGCGCGACTCGCGACGCGCCCGCGGCGCCCGCGGCGGGGCGGGTACAACACCTCCAGCGAGCGGGTCGTCAGCCTGCTGCTGGCCCTCCAGCCCACCGGCCGGCCTCTCGACCTCATCGGCGACGGCCATCCCGCCTACGACCGCGCCGCGCATCGCTCCGGTCCCGCCGGCTCCGTCCGCCTGCACCGCTTCCCCAATCCGCCCCGCGGACCGAAAGGAGCGCCGCGCTCCGCTCCCTCGCCCACCCCGCAACTGCGCACTTCTTCCACAACAAGCTGCGCACCACCATGGCCCGCCTATAATTCTTCCGGAGGGCTCCCCCATGCCCAGGAAGCACGAGCCGCCCTACGTCGTCCGCCCGTCCACCGCGGTCCTGACGCGCGGGTTCGATCCGCGGCTGTCGTTGGGGTCGGCACGGCCGGCGGTGTTCCGATCCTCCACCTACGTGTTCACCACACCCGAGTCGGCGCAACGCGCCTTCGAGATCGCCCTCGGCAAGGCGACGCCCGAGCCGGGAGAGAACGTCGAGTTGATCTACGCGCGGCTGAACCACCCGAACGCCGAGATTCTCGAAGATCAGATCGTGCCGCTGGAGAAGGGGGCGGCCGCGGCGGCGGTGTTCAACTCTGGGATGGCGGCGATCTCGACGGTATTCCTCTCCTGCTGCGGCCCGGGAGAGTCGTTCATCTTCACGACACCGGTGTACGGGGGGACGCACCACCTCATTCATACGCTGCTCGAGCCGCTCGGCTTCAGGCCGATCCCGGTGCCGGCCGGCGACGGGGCCGCCCTCGAGCGCGCCATCATGGGCGCCAAAGATCTGAGGCTCGTGTTCCTAGAGACGCCGGCCAACCCGACGCTCACGATGACCGACATCCGGCGCGCGGTGGAAGCCGCGCGAGGCGCCCCGCAGGGACCTCTCGTGGCGGTCGACAACACGTTTCTCGGACCGGCGTTCCAGCACCCGCTCGAGCTGGGCGCCGATCTTGTGATCTACTCCGCCACCAAGTATCTGGCGGGCTTCAGCGACATGCTAGCGGGCGTCGTGCTGGCACGCGACGCGGATCTCGTCGCCAATCTACGCGGGACGCGCGCCATCCTCGGCAACATCCTGCAGCCCGACGAGTGCTGGCTTCTGAACAGCCGGCTGCCGACGGTGACGCTGCGCATGAACCGGCAGAGCAAGAACGCGCAGCGGATCGCCGAGGCGCTGAACGGCCACCCCGCGCTGCGGCGCGTGCTCTACCCTTCCCTGCTCGCCGATCCGGATCAGATCCGGATCCGCGACGCGCAGTGCGACTTCCCGGGCGGGATCATCACGCTCGACGTGTCCGGCGGGCGCGTCGCCGCCTTCTCCTTCCTCAAGAACCTGCGCATCGCGCGCGACGCGGTCAGCCTCGGCGGCGTCGAGACGCTCGCCTGCCATCCGCGCACCACCACGCACTCCGAGCTGGACGAGGCGACGCTCGATGCCGCCGGTATCTCCGACTCGCTGGTGCGCATCTCGGTCGGGATCGAGGACTGGCGCGACATCCTGCGCGACCTGCGGGAGGCCCTGGACGGAATCCGAATTCCACCCGGCCCGGGGAGTCACCCCGTATAACACTGCGACGACGATGACCACGGACCGCGAGTTGATGCATCGGGTGGCGCAGAAAGACGAGCAGGCGTTCGCGGAGCTGGCGAACCGCTACAGCGCGCGCCTCCTGGCGATGGCCTGGCGGCTGCTCGGCAACCGCGCCGACGCGGAGGACGCGGTGCAGCGGGCGCTCCTGCGGCTCTACCTGTCCGCGGGGAGCTATCGCTCCGAATGGGCCGTCTCCACCTGGCTGTACCGCGTCGCGACCAATGTCTGCGTGGATGAGATCCGCCGGCGCCGGAGCCGCTCGTCGCTTCAGAAGGCGGTGCACGAGGAGGCCGGCGTCGGGCAGGGGCTGCTCTTTTCCTGGGGGGAAGGCGCCGCCGCCCCCGGTCCGGCGCAGAATCTCGACCTGCACCGCGCCCTGGCGCGGGTTCCGCTCGAGGCCCGCCTCCTGCTCGCTTTGCGCTACGTGGACGGGCTGTCGTACCAGGAGCTGGCGAGGGTCCGCGGCATCTCGGTCAACACGGTGAAGAGCCAGCTCGCCCGCGGCAAAATGATCCTGCGGTCGGCGCTGACCGACAGGCAACGACGGCCGAGGACGGCCGTCCGGATTGGGAAAGGAGCCGGAGAATGACGACGCGAACGTTTTCGACCCACGATGAGCTGGAAAATTCCTTGATCGTCCACTTCCGCCCCGTCCCGGCGGCCGCCGACCTGATCCGCCGGACGCTCGACGGCCTGCGCGATGACTTTCGGCCGGAGCGCTTCGCGGAGCGGGTCCAGGTCGAGGCGACCGAGCGCGGCATCAGCATGCTGAGTCCGGATGGCCAGGCGCGGCCGCCGGCCTCGCAGGCGTCGAAGCGGCTGGCCGCGAAGGCGCGCGAAGAGCTGTTCGAGTACCTCGAGGGGCGCCGCTCGTTCTTCTCGGTGCCGGTCGATTTCTCCGGAATGCCGGCCTTCCAGCGCAAGGTGCTGGAGCGGACCTACCGTATTCCGTTCGGTGAGACCCGGAGCTACGCGCGGATCGCCCAGGAGATCGGCAACCCGCGCGCGGTCCGCGCCGTCGGCACGGCGCTGGGCCGCAATCCGATCCCGATCATCGTGCCGTGTCACCGCGTCCTGCGAAGCGACGGCGGACTGGGCGGGTACGGCCTCGGGCTTCCAATGAAGACCCGTCTGCTCGGGCTCGAGCGGTCGACACCGGTCCTGGAGGGGTGCGCCACGACTGGGATCGTCTGCCGGGTCGGCTGCCCGGACGCGATGCGCATGCGCGAGGACAGTCGCGTCGTGTTCGCCTCGGTGGACGACGCCCGCTCGGTCGGCTACCGGCCCTGCAAGGTCTGCCGGCCCTCCGACGCGACCCTGTCGTGAGAGCGGCCGAGGCGCCCCGGGCCTTCGTGGCGCGCCGCTCTTCCCGCGCGCCCCGCGCCCCCCGTGCACCGTCGAGCGAGTCCGCGCGTTCGAGCCTGGCAGCGCGCCTGGAGCCGCTCGACTGGGACGCCCTCGAGCGGTCGCTTTGGGAGCGCGGCTGGGCGAAGACCGAGAGGCCCGTCCTTACGCCCGACGAGTGCGCCGAACTCGTCGCCCTCTACGCCGACGACGCCCGCTTCCGCAGTCGCGTGGACATGGAGCGCTTCCGATTCGGGGTCGGCGAATACAAGTACTTCGCCGACCCGCTGCCTCCGCTGGTGCAGGATCTGCGAGAGGGCGCCTACCCGCGACTGGCCGCGGTGGCCAACGCCTGGGCGAAGGCGCTGGGGGAGCGGCGCCGCTTCCCGCCGACGCTTCGGGTCTTTCAGGCCGCCTGCCGGAAGGCCGGCCAGGCGAAACCGACGCCGCTCCTGCTGCGTTACGAGATCGGCGGCTACAACTGCCTGCACCAGGATCTGTACGGCGAGATCGCCTTCCCTCTGCAGCTCACCTGTGTCCTGAGCCGGCGCGGCGCCGACTACACGGGCGGCGATTTTCTTCTCGTCGAGCAGCGACCGCGCCAGCAGTCGCGCGGCGAGGCGATCGCACTCGAGCAGGGCGAGATCATCATCTTTACCGTGCGCGAGCGTCCCGTCAAAGGCGCGCGCGGATACTACCGCGCCGCCATGCGCCACGGCGTCAGCCGCCTGCTCTCCGGCACGCGCACCAGTCTCGGTGTGATCTTCCACGACGCCAGGTGAAGGGTCCGCTCGCCCTCAGGGGCTCAGGATCCGGATCCCGGCCCTTGCCTCGTGGACCGAGGGATTGTCCAGAATGATCCCCCGGATCAGATACGTCAGCGGATACCCGACCTGCTGCCCGAAATCATCGACCTGTCTCCAGGTGAACGTGTAGGTCACGGTCTGCCCCGGCTGCAGCGTGCGGTCGTGGAAAACTTCAAAGCAGATCGGATCGTAGTGAAAGACCGTCTCGCCGAACGGGTATTCCACATCGAAGATCGCCTCACAACTGGTACTGAAGCTCAGGGTGGCCGGCGCGCCGCTCACGTTGGTCAGCAGGACGCGCAACGGAATCGGTTCCCCGGCGACGTAGTCCTGGCGATCGGTCCGGCCCGACGGCCAGGTCGGCCGCCAGGCCGGCGACAATGAGAATCAGGACGAACGACCCCAACATCCGACCAGGGCGGGAAGCGGAAACTGAAGGAATGCAGTCGCGTGTCGCGTTCATGGGGTCCTCCTTGCTCTGAACGGACAGCTGCGGCGCGAGCAGTTCGGGGATTGGCTTCTATATACACCCGCAGGGGATGGCAGGACAAGGGCAGCCGCGCGGCGGCGCGCTACTCGGCCCGCAGCGCCTCGACCGGGTCGAGGCTGGCGGCGCGGCGCGCTGGCAGGACACCGCTGAGCAGGCCGACGGTGAAGGAGAGCGCGAGGGCGGCGACCACGTAATGGATCGGCGTGTTGACCGGAAGCCGCGGCAGGACGATCTTGAGGGCTCGGGCGATGCCGATGCCGGCGGCGATGCCGAAAGCGCCACCCGCCGTGGCGAGAAGCGCCGCCTGCAGCAGGAAGAACGCCAGCACCTGGCGGCGGCGCGCCCCGAGGGCGCGCAGAAGACCGATCTCGGAGGTGCTCTCGTTGACCGAGATCCACATCATCGTCAGGATGCCGATGGCGCCGACGACGAGCGAGATCCCTCCGATGGCGCCCACGGCCGACGTGACCACGCCGATGATCCGATCCAGGGTCGAAAGCATCGTGTCCTGGGTGGTGACGGTGAAGTCCTCTTCCCCCTGGTGTCTCTCGGTCAGGATGCGCCGGATCTCGCGCACCACCCCGTCCTGCGCCGTCGCGCTCCTGAAGGCGACGTCGATCTCGATCAAGTCGTCCCGGTTGAACAGGCGCATCGCCTCCGAGACCGGGACGAAGGCGGTGTCGTCCAGGTCCAGCTGCAGGAACTGCCCCTTCGACTCCATCACGCCGATGACCCGGAACGGCCGGCCGCCGATCCGGACGCGCTCGCCCAGAGCGTTCGCGTCGCCGAACACCTCGCGCTTCAGCTTCATCCCCAGGACCACCAGGGGCGAACCGTGGCGGGGGTCCGTTTCCGGGAGGAAGCGTCCGTGGCGCACGCCGAACTTCCAGACGCGCGGCATGACCGAGGTCACGCCGTAGATCAGGACGCTCCGCCCGCGCTCGCCGTGCTCGACCCGGGCGTTGCCGAAGGCGACGGGCATCGTCGCCTCGACCTGGGGGACGCGCCGCAGCGCCTCGGCGTCCTCGATCGTCAGCTTGCGGATAGTACCCGCCATGGCGGTCGGATTGCCGCCGGTCGTGTTCGACTTGCCGGGGTTGACGGCGATCAGGTTGGTGCCGAACTGGGTGAACTCGCTCAGGACGTAGACGCGAATCCCCTCGCCGATCGACGTGAGCAGGATGACCGAGGCGATGCCGATGGCGATGCCGAGCATGGTCAGGGCGGAACGCAGCCGGTGTCCCGCAATGGCGCCCCACGACAGACTCATGAGATCGATCGCGCGCATCACGCTCACCGCCCCGCCAGGGCCAGGACGGGATCGAGGCGCGCCGCGCGGCGCGCCGGCAGGACGCCGAACAGGGCGCCGGCCGCCAGGGACACCGCGAGCGCCGAGATGACCGCCCACGTCGGCGGGTGGGCCGGCAGGGCCGGAAACGTCTGCGACAGGATGACCGAGCCGACGTAGCCGGTCAGAAGGCCGAGCAGACCGCCGGCCGCCGACAACAGCACGGCCTCGACCAGGAAGACCCGCAGGATCTGGCGCGGCGGAGCCCCCAGCGCCTTGAGCAGGCCGACCTCGGGCGTGCGTTCCGACACGGAGACGAGCATCACGTTCATGATGCCGATGCCCGCGACCGACAGGGAGATCGCCGCGATCCCCGCCAGCGCCAGGGTGAGGGCCCCGAGGATCCGGTTGAAGGCGCCCAGAACGGAGTCCTGCGTCAGGACGGTGACGTCCTCCTCGCCGTCGTGCCGCTCCTTCAGGACGGTCATGACCTCCCGCCGCGCCGCGTCGATCTCCGAGTGCGCCCCGACCTCGATGAGGATCCGGAACAGGGACGGCTGATTGAACAGGCGCAGAGCGCTCGAGACGGGAACGATCACCACGTCGTCCATGTTGAGCCCGAGCGACTGGCCCTTGGCGGCCATCACGCCGACGACGCGGAAGCGCCAGTCGCCGATGCGGATCGGCTGCCCGAGGGGGTTCTCGCTTCCGAACAGCTCGCTCTGCACCGTGCGGCCGATGACCGCCACCGGCGCGCCCCGATCCAGCTCGACGTCGGGCAGGAAGCGGCCGATCCCGATCTGGAGATGACGCACCGGCAGGAGCTCGGGGGTCGAGCCGAGGACGGTCACCTGGCGGCGCCGCTCGCGGTAGCCGACGCGGGCCGACCCGACCGACAGCGGCGCCAGCCGGCGGACCCGCGGGACGCGTCTCGTGATCGCCTCGCAGTCCTCGAGCGTCAAGGGGCGCGTCGTGCCGCCGAGGATCGGCGCGTTGCCGGTGGTCTCCGTCTTCCCCGGCAGGACGATCAAGAGGTTGCTGCCGAGGGCCATGAACTCGTTGGTGACGTAGCCCCGCGCCCCCTCCCCCAGGGCCGTCAGCAGGATCACGGCGCCCACCCCGATCGCCATCCCGAGCAGGGTCAGGGCCGTCCGCAGCCGGTGCCCCTTGAGGGCCCCCCAGGCGAAGCGCAGGAGATCGAGGGCGTTCATGCCGCCTTCCCGTCCGAGGAGATGCGCCCGTCCACGAGCTTCAGGATGCGCCGCGCCCTCCCGCCGATTTCCGGGTCGTGTGTGACGACCACGAGCGTCAACCCCTCGCGGTTCATCCTCTCGATCAGCTCGATGATCTCGTGGCCGGAGGCGCGGTCGAGGTTCCCGGTCGGCTCGTCGGCCAGAAGGATCGACGGTCCCATGACCGTGGCGCGGGCGATCGCCACGCGCTGGCGCTGGCCGCCCGAGAGCTGATCGGGACGGTGCGCGGCGCGGTCGGTCAGTCCGACCGCCCGCAGGGCCTTCGCGACCCGCTCGCGGCGCTCCGCCGGCGGGATCCCGGCGAGGACCATCGGCAGCTCGACGTTCTCGGCGGCGGTCAGGCGGGGGATGAGGTGGAAGAACTGGAACACGAAGCCGATCTTGCGGCTGCGCACTTCCGCCAGCTCGTCCTCGGGGAGCGAGCCGACCTCGCGGCCGTCCAGGACGTACCGGCCGGTGGTCGGGCGGTCGAGGCATCCGAGGATGTGAAGCAGGGTCGACTTCCCCGATCCCGACGGCCCCATGAGGGCCAGGTAGTCGCCGTCGGGGATCGCGAGGTTGATGTCCTGCAGGGCCCGCACGACCTGGTCGCCCACCTGGAAGTGGCGCGACAGCCCCCGCAGCTCGATCACGTCTCGCCTGCCGGACCGGCCGCGCCGTCTTTCCCCGGGCCCGCTTCGTCGCGGATGACGGCGCGCACTCCTTCCTTGACCTCGGCGCGGTCGAGCGACACGACGACGGGATCGCCCTCGCTGAGGCCCTCCTTGACCTCGGCGTACTCCCAGTTGCGCAGGCCGGTCTTGACCTTCCGCGCCACCAGGTGTCTCTGGTTGAAGACCAGGACACGGTCGCCTTCGAGCAGGGCGTAGGTCGGGATGCGCAGCACATTCTCGATCGACCTCAATATGACTTCCACGTCGGCGGACGTTCCGGGGAGAAACGAGCCCGCGAGCTTCACGTCGTCGAAGTCGACCTCGACTTCGAGCGTCCTGTTCTGCTCCTGGATGTCCTGGACGTAAGGCGCCACGCGGGTCACGTGCCCCTTGAACGATCGGTTCGGGTAGGGGTCGAGGGTGATGCGCGCCGGCTGGCCGGTGTGGACCTTTCCGGCATCCACCTCGTCCAGGGGCGCGCTGATATAGATCGAGGACGGATCGATGACGTCGAGCACGGGCGGGATCGGCACGGCCGGCGGCGAGGGCGACACCCACTCCCCCAGCTCCGCCTTGAGATCGGCGACCACCCCGTCGAACGGCGCGCGCAGCGTTGCCTTGTTCAGGTTGGCGCGGGCCAGCTCGACGGCGGCCTGCGCCCGCTGGATGTTCGCGCGCGCCGCCTGGCAGCGCGCCGCGGCGGAGTCGCTCT
>QHXX01000027.1 GCA_003223135.1 Acidobacteriota bacterium
AGTCCCAGCGCCCACTTCAGTACACGTCGCACGCGGCGAACCATACCACGTCCCTCGGGTAGAATCGCCGCAGGGGGACCGGCCCATTTGGACGTGCTTACGACGATGACCCTGACCCGTCGAACCTTCGTCAGGACGGCGGCGATCGCCGGGATCGGCGGAGCCTACTTCGGCGGCGCCCACCTCCTCCTCAAGGACGAGCGCTGGACTCCGAACCGGTCGTTCTGGGTGTCGCGAGGGCGCGAGCCGGCGGGAGCGCCGCTGCGCGGCGAGCGCGAGGCGGATCTGGCCATCATCGGCGGCGGAGTGACCGGTCTGTCGACCGCGGTACACGCCCTCCTGCGCTCCCCCGGGCTTCAAGTTGTGATTCTCGAGGCGCAGTACGTCGGGTTCGGCGCGACCGGGCGGAGCGGCGGCGTCCTCGGGAACGGCACCGAGATGGGGACGCCACCCGGGACGGAGGACACCGTGCCGTTCGTGATCGATCTCGTCGACCGGCTCGGAATCGCCTGCGAACTCGAACGCGCGCCTGTGGCCCAGCTCGACCCGTACCGTTACGCCTTGGGGCTCAAGCACGCCGCCGAGGGTCTCGGCGCGACCGTGCACGAAGGCTGCCGCGTGCGCTCCATCGAGGACGGGGCCCCGGTCACCCTCCGCGGCGACGGGTTCACTCTGCGGGCGCCCAAGGTCATCGTGGCGACCAACGGCTACACGCCGAAGCTCGGCATCGCCACTTCGCGGCTCTTTCCCGCCCACACGGCGGCGGCGGTCACTGGTCCCCTGCCGCGGGAGATCCTGCGCGACATCCCCGACAGCATCCTGGTGATGACCTCCGGCGAGATGTACATGTGGGGGCGCAAGGCGCCGAACGGACGAGTGCTGGTCGGGGCCGGGGCGCGCTACTTCTATGACAACGGCCTGCACTACAGTGGAGACGGCTTCCTGTTCCCCGCGCTCCATCGCTGCATGGCGAAATCGTTCCCGGCCCTCGCGAGTTACCCCTTCCAGCACACGTGGACCGGACCGATGGGGTGCACGGCCGACCAGGAGCCGATCATCGGCATCGCGGGAGGCTCCGGCAACATTATTTATTGCGGCGGATACTGCGGCCACGGCATCGCCATGGGGAGCAAGGCCGGCTTCTTCCTGGCCGGCATGCTCCATGGCGAGAAGCCGCCGGCGTGGATGCTGAGACCGACTCTCGACCTCCCCGGCGAACCCTTGCGCTACATCGCCGTCAACGCCGTCATCAACCTGATGAACCTCGGCCTCTACAGGATGCCGAAGCATGACTGACGGCGCTCCCCCGGCAGACGTCCGCCCCGCCGTCCCTCCCGGCGCGCGCGCCGCATCGCGCTGGGCACGGGCCCTGGGAGTCCTTTCCGTTGTCGTGTTCTTCGTCCCTCTCGTAGCGCCGCTGGTCCAGGCCGGGACGCTGGTCTACGTTCTCTTCGCCGCCTGGCACGGATGGCTCGACCGGACGAGCGTCATCGTCGGCGCGGGCGGATCGGCCCTGGGCTTCGTCCTCTTCTTCGCCACCCAATACATCTGGATCGTCTGACCGCGTCCACGGGGAGCGGCGCGCCGAATTGGGCTAGAATCCCCCGCTCCAGGAGCCGCCGCGATCCATGGCCCATCTCACGCGCCGAAACTTCCTCCAGACCGCCGCGCTGGCCGGCGCCGGGGTCGCCCTGCAGGGCTGCGGCCGCTCGCTCATCCAGAAATCCCACGATGTCGTCGTGATCGGCGCCGGCATGTCCGGACTGGCGGCGGCGCGGGATCTGGCGCGGGCCGGGCTCGACGTGGTGGTGCTGGAGGCGCGCGACCGGGTTGGTGGCCGGATCCAGACCCTGCACGAGCCGGCGCCGCACGGAATCGAGATCGGGGCGCAGATGATTCACGGATCGCGCGCGCCGACCTGGGAGCTGGTGCGCGAGTTCGGTGTCGAGACGCGTCCGTTCGTGGACTGGGTCACCTGGCCCTGGTCAACCGCGGGCGGGTTCCAGAGGCCCGATCCCGCGCGCGAGGAGGAGATCGAAGGGCGGCTGACGCGCGCCTTCCATGCCTACCGTGGCGACGATACCTCGTTCCAGCAGTTCCTCGACGACCTGAAGTTCAGCGCCGAGGAGCAGGAGAGCGTCGCCGAGCACGCCCTTTCGTGGTCGGCCGAGCCGGCCGAAGTCAGCCTGCGGGCCGCCATGGAGGACGAGGCCGCCTGGGACAGCTACTTCGATCGGAATTACCAGGTCGTGGGAGGCTACGACCGGCTGCCGCGCAAGCTGGCCGAGCTCCTGGGAGAGCGCGTGCGCCTGTCGTGCGTCGTGCGGCAGATCGCCTGGGGCCGCCTGGGTGCGGTCGTGTCCTACGAGACAAGCGGCCGCGAAGAGACGGCGCGCGCGCGGCGCGCGGTGGTCACCCTGCCGATCGGCGTCCTGCAGAGCGACACGCCGGTGTTCTCCCCCGGCCTGCCGCGGTGGAAGCTGAAGGCGATCCAGTCCCTCAGGATGGGGCGCGTCGTGGTGGTCCATTTCCTGTTCGACGCGTGGTTCTGGCGGGACGCTGTGCCGGGGCTGCCGGGATGGAGCACGCGCGGCGGGCGCGTCTCGTTCTGGGACCCGCACCCGGCCGGCACCGGGGCGCCCCTGCTCCTCGGCTGGATCACCGGCACGGCGGCGCAGGAGCTGAGCGATCTCGGCGAGGAGGCCGGACGCGAGCGCGCCCTCGGCTGGGTCGAGGAAGCGTTCCCGTCGTCCGGAGCGCGGAAGCGTCTGAAGTGGTCTTCGTTGCGCGACTGGATCCGTGATCCCTACTCCCACGGCTCCTACTCGTTCACCAGTCCCGGCGGCTCCCTCGAGCGCTCCGTCCTCGCCACGCCGCTCGAGGGCCTGCACTTCGCCGGCGAGGCGACCGCGGCCGCGCCGCACTACCAGACCGTGCACGGCGCGTATCTCAGCGGCCGCCGCGCCGCGCGCGAGATCCTCGCCGCCCTGGGGGTGGACGTCGCTGCATCACCGCTTCCCTTTTCCCGCCGCCCCCGGTATTCTTTCGCCTAGAAACGCGCCTTGAGCGCGACGGGAGAATCGGTGCCGCTGTTCGAGTACCTTTGCCGGCAATGCTCGCGGCGCTTCGAGGCGCTGGTGATGGGGACGGCGCGGCCTTCGTGCCCCCAATGCAAAAGCGAGGATCTGGAAAAGCTCTTCTCGACCTTCGCCGTCGGCAACGGCGGCGGCCGCTCCGCCGGCGACGCGGCGCCCGCCGGGGAGACGGGGTCGTGCGGCACGTGCGGCGACCCGCGCGGCCCGGGTTCCTGCGCCATCAACTAGGAGATCGTTCCGGCGCCCGCCGGGACATGCCCGGTCCCCGATGAAGCCGCGCTACCGCTTCGCGGAGTTCACGGTGTCCCCTTCCCGGCGGATCCTGATCCGCGATGGCCGGGAAGTCCCGCTCATCCCGCGATACTTCGACCTTCTGGTCCTCCTCCTCGAGCGCCGCGACCAGGCCGTGCACCGGCGCGACATCCTCGACGTGGTGTGGTACGACGTGGTCGTCTCGGACGGCGCCCTGAGCCAGGCGATCCGGACGTTGCGGCGCGCGCTCGATGACACCGCCCGCGAACCGGTCTTCATCCGCACCGTGTCGCGCCACGGCTACCGCTTCGTCCATCCCGGCGTCTTCGAAGAACCTGAGGCCGATCCCGTCGATCCTCAAGCGGGGCTCCCGGAGAGACCCGGTGCTTTGCCGATGACCGCGGCGGCGATCACGATGGCGGGGCCGTCCGCGGGCGTGGGGCCGTCCGGGGCGGCCGGCGGGGATCCGTTCGAGTCGGCCCTGGGGCGGCTTCTCGGAAGCGAGATGCCCGCGGCGGACGATCCCGACGAGATCCGCCGCGAGGCGGCCGAGACGCTGCACGTTCTCGGCACGGAGGAGGCGCTGCGCCGCCTGGACCGGCGTCCCGGCCACGCCAGGGCGCGCGCGCTGCTCCGGGACGCGCGCTGGGACGTCCCCGGCGCGGGACCGGTGCCGCTTCTCGGGCAGCCCGGATCGGCCCGCGCCGTCATCGCCCTCGTCGGATTGAGGCTGCGGCGCGCCGCGCGCCTCACCTCCGCACGCTGGGGCGCGGCGTCGGCGGGCGGCGCTCTCGCAGGGGCCTGCGCGGGGCTTCTCGGCGGTTTCCTGCTGCGGCTCGCCCCGGGAGCGGACTCTCCGGCCGGTCTTCCGGTGGCGCTGGCGCTCATCGGCATCGGCGCCGGTGGTGCGGGGGCCGCCGGCATCGGCGCCGGTCTGGCTTTCGCGGAGGCAATCGCCCGGTCGTTCCGCGGTCTGGCCCTCGTGCTGTGCGGCGCGGCCGCGGGGGGCGTCACGGGTCTCTTCGTTCACCTCGCCGCGCGCTTCACGCTCGAGGGGGTGTTCGGGCAAGATCTCTCGTCGCTCGGGGGCGGGCTCGAGGGTGCGGCGCTCGGCGGCGCCGCCGGTCTCGGGTACGCGCTCTCGACACCCCGGCCGCAGGGTGGAGGAATGGCCACGCCCCGCGGCCTGGCGCGTGCCGGAGCGGCGCTCTGCTGCGGCACCTGCTGCGCCGCCTCAGGGATCATGGTCACCTATCTGGGCGGTAATTTCGCGGGGGCGAGCCTGAATCTCCTGGCCCATACCTACCAGGGCTCCCATGTCGGTCTTGCCCCCCTCGCCCACATGCTGGGCGAGGCGGACCCCGGCCCTCTCACCCGCACCCTGTCGAGCGCCCTCGAGGGACTGTTTTTCGGCACCGGGATTGTCATCGGATTGACGCGTCGCCCGAGCTGACACCGGGGCGCCTTGACGCCTCCTCACCCAGATCTCATGTTTCGCTCACGCCCGGGTCATGTCTCCCGGTGGGCGAAGGAGCATCTTCCTCCTCGTGAACACTTCAACTCGCTCCACAGGAGGCCCCTCGATGACCGTCCAGCGTCTGCTCGCCGTCGCGTTCATCTTCGTCTGCACCGCGTTCGCCTGGGTTTTCCTCGGAACGTCCCTGGTGGTGCGCACCGGGGAGTCGGACACCCGGATCGCCAGGGAAGTGAGGCAACTGTGGGGCGGACAACACAACCAGGCCGCCCCCGACGCCTGGTACGAAACATCGCGCGTCGTTGTCGAGCAGGTGCAGCAGCAGAACCTGGCGGGCGGGACCTACATGCAGCCCGTGACGAGGACGGTCATCGATCGCAACCCCGTGTCGATCGCCTCGAGCCGGATCGATGTCTCCCTCGCATTGGACCAGAGACAGAAGGGACTCCTGTGGTACGACACGTACGGTGTGACCTTCGCGGGCGAATACCGCCTGGTCAACCCCGAGAGCATCCCGCGCACGATCTTCGTCCACTTCGTCTTCCCGTCGACCGAGGCGCTGTACGACGCCTTCAGCTTCAGGCTGGACGGGCACGAGGTGCGGCCGGGAAGCGACCTGTCACAGGGAATCACCGCGCAGGCCGACCTGCCTCCCGGCGGGGAGACCACGTTGAAACTGGCGTACCGTTCCCGCGGCCTGGGGGACTGGGTCTATTCCTTCACTCCCACCGGGGTGGCGCAGGTGCGCGATTTCGTCATGAACGTCAAAACCGATTGCGACGGGATCGACTTCCCCGCCGGGACCATCTCGCCCGGCGGCAAGAGCCGGGACGGTAAGGGCTGGAAGCTGGCCTGGACCTTCGAGAGCCTGATCACCGGGCAGCGGATCGGTGTGGACCTTCCGAACCGGCTCAATCCCGGGCCGCTAGCGTCGCGCATCACCTTCTTCGCGCCGGTTTCCCTTCTGTTCTTCTTCACCGTGGTCGTCGTGCTCGGAGTCCTGAGCGGGCGCAGCCTGCACCCGATGAACTACTTCTTCTTGTCGGCCGCCTTCTTCGCGTTCCATCTCCTGCTCGCCTATCTGGTGGACCATATCAACATCCACGCCGCCTTCCTGATCGCTTCGGCCACGAGCATCGCCCTGGTGGTCAGCTATCTGAGGCTGGTCGGCGGCCTGAGCTTCGCCTTCCTGCAGTCCGGGGTGGCGCAGCTGGTCTTCCTGGTGTTGTTCTCCTACGCCTTCTTCTTCGAGGGATACACCGGTCTCACCGTCACCGTCGGCTCGGTCATCACCCTGTTCGTCATGATGCAGGCGACCGCGCGCGTGGACTGGTCGCAGGTGTTCGCGAAGAGGGTGCCGCCTCTGCCGCCGATCGTGGCGCGCGGCTGAG
Source organism: Acidobacteriota bacterium (assembly GCA_003223135.1). Taxonomy (GTDB): domain Bacteria; phylum Acidobacteriota; class Polarisedimenticolia; order Gp22-AA2; family Gp22-AA2; genus Gp22-AA3. Next base: position 6,213 of record QHXX01000027.1, read on the forward strand.
TCAACGCGGGGCCGATTGAGCCGGGGCGGCGCGCGCGCCCGCGATCGGGTCGCCCGAAGTTTCCGTGGCGAGGGAGCGGGACGTCCGGCCGGGCCCGCCACGGCGGAGACGCCGGGGCGTGACGACCGCGATCCCCTCCCACAGCCGCAGCGTCAGGCCGCGCGTGGGGCGGACCGTCCAGACGCGCAAGGGCAGCATGAGGTGCGAGAAGGAGGGCCGCCCGATGCCGCGCACCCGCGACAGAAGCGCCAGCGCCGGCACCAGGCGGAGAAGAGTCGACAGACCCATGGCCGCGAGGTAGCCCGGGCCGCCGCGCGCGTTGACCAGGTTCACCACCGACCCGCCGACAAGCGATCCGCAGATCAGCAGACCGCCGTCCACCACGTTGAACCAGGCGACCTGGCGCTCCCGGCCGCGCGTCGTCTGCAAGATCGAAGACGCCTGCGCCAGCTCGAAGGCGCCCCAGGCCAGGCCCGAGTAGATCTGCGCCGCCAGGATCCACCAGGGACTGGCCGACAGGAGCCACAGCGCCGGAACCGGCGCGACCAGCCAGCCGGTCGTGCGCAGGACCGCGCCGGGTCCGACGCGGTCGGCGAGGTGGCCCCAGAGGCGCAGGGTACACACCTTCACCACGGCCGGCACGGCGATGAGCGTCCCGACGAGCAGGTAGGGAAAGCGGAGATCCCTCAGCATGTACGGCACGAAGAACGGGCTCGAGACGTAGGTCGCCAGGTGCAAGCTCCAGAGGTAAGTCGACAGGCGCCGGAATTTGCGCGAGGCGCGCACCGGCCGCGGCACGGGCGGACGGTGTCGCTCCTGCAACAGGTGAGCCGGATCGGGGAGGCGGGCCAGCAGGATCGCGCTCAGCCCGCGCGCCAGCGCGGCGATCGCGAACACCAGGGCGAAGCCGAGCCCCTCCCGTCCGCGGCCCGTCAGAAGCGACAGCAGAGCACCGCCGCACAGGATGGCCGCCAGCGCCCCCGTTGCCTGCATCGCGCCGCGCAGGCCGAAGAACCAGCCATGGCGCGCCTTCGGCACGACGGCCGACACCCACGACGTCCAGATCGGCACGGCGAGGCCGCCGCAGCCCCACGCCAGAAAGCCCAGGGCGATGAGGGCGCCGACCGACCACGAGGACGACACCAAAAGACACAGTCCCAGTGCGGCGTATCCGATCGCCTGCGCCGACCAGGCGCCCAGGATGAGCCGCCGCGGCCCGCCGGCGCCCCCGAGCGCGCGCCGCGCCAGGATCTGCGCGGCCGAAGTGGCGGCGGTCGGAATGGTCGCGACCAGGCCGAGGGCGAGCCCTCCCGCCCCCAGGAAGAGGGCGTACGCTCCCAGGTACGCTTCGCCCAGACCCTGCGCCAGCGACTGGAATCCGCCTTCGATGGCGAGCCTGCGCGCTCCGGGGACTTCGAGGCCCCTTGCGGCGGATTGTGACGATGGGCGGCGGGCGATCTCCGCGGCTTGGACGCTCTCCACGGTCTCCTCGATGATGGCCAATCTAGGGTCGGGAGTCGCCTCCCGCAACCGCGCGACGGCGGCGGCATGCCCGGAGCGCCCGGATGCGCCGGTTTGCCATTAGAATCGGCGGCAGGATGAGCGCGCGCCGCGGGGGCGCGAGAGAGACACGAGGAGGCCGGATGCGCGTCCTGGCTCTGGTTGTCTTGATGGTGCTCGTGACGGGCTGCCGGTCCACCGCCGGAAGGTCGCCCGCCGATGCCGGACCCGGGGCGGTCCGTTCCTCCGCGGCGCCACCCGGCGGGCCGATGGTCGGCACCGTCCCCTCGGCCGACGGTGTCGTGATCCACTACCACGTCGAGGGAGCTGGATCCCCTGCCGTCGTGCTCATCCACGGCTGGGCGTGCGACGCCTCCATCTGGGACGGTCAGGTGAGGGAGCTCAGCCCGCGCTACACCGTCGTCACGATCGACCTGGCGGGGCACGGCCGGTCGGGCCGCGATCGCGCCACGTGGTCGGTCGCCGCCTTCGCCGACGACGTCCGGGCGGTCATCGAGAAGCTGCAATTGAAGCGCGTGGTCCTGGTGGGGCACTCGATGAGCGGCTACGTGATCCTCGAGGTGGCGCGCCTTCTCCCCGACCGGGTCACGGCCCTCGTCCCGGTCGACACGATGCAGGACGTCGAGTGGAAGCCGGGAGAGGGGTTGGACGCCTGGATGGAATCGATGCGCGCCGACTTCGTCTCCTCCACGCGCACGTTCGTGAAGGAGATGTTCCCCGAGACGGCCGACCCCGTGCTGGTCGAGCGGATGGCGTCCCGGATGTCGGCGATGCCGCCGGAGGTCGGTGTTGCGGTGCTGCGGGCCATCTTCGCGTACGACAAGGCGACGGCGCTGTCGCGGGTCAAGCAGCCGATCCGGGCGATCAATTCCGACAAGTTCCCGACGCGGGTGGACGTGAACCGGCGCTACGCGCCGCAGTTCGAGGCGGTCTTCGTCCCCGGCACCGGCCACTTCCCGATGCTTGAAAATCCGGACGAGTTCAACCGCCTGCTCGAACAGGCGATCGAGGATCTGGCGCGATGAAGATCCTGATCAGCGGTTCCAGCGGGCTGGTCGGGAGGGCGCTCATCCCGCACCTGACCGACGGAGGGCACAAAGTCGTGCGCCTCGTGCGCGCGCGGCCGGCGCCCGGCGAGGCGG
>QHXX01000028.1 GCA_003223135.1 Acidobacteriota bacterium
AACCCCGCGGGGGTTTCCCCCCGCGGGGCCGATTCTTCTAGCGGAGCGTGGAGCGACTGCGACTAGAAGCGCAGCCGCGCCTGCCCGTACAGCCGCGTCACGTTGTCGTTGGGTGCTCCGCCGCCGCCGGTGAGCGCATCGTCCGGCGAGAGCTGCGACAGCGAGATGTTGAAGTTCACGTTCCGGCTGTAGTTGAAGCCGTACCAGACATCGGTCGCCGTGCCGAGCTTATCGCCGGAAGCGGCGCCGTTGTCCTCCTCGAGCTTGTACTGCCAGAATGCGACGCCGAACTCGTGGCGGTCGCGGTAGTAGCCGGTGTAGGAAGCGGACAGCCCCTGGATGCCGCCGGAGACGCCACCGTTGAGGCCGGTCGTGTTGTCCGCCATCTGGAACCAGTCGCCGTGGCCCAGCCGGTTGTGGAAGTCACCGAACAGAGGGATGAAGCCCTCGTTCTTGCTGCCCGTGGACGCCTTGTCGCCGGACGCCTGTTCCAGGCGGCCAGAGAACCGGTGGACGTTCTTGCCGGACTTGATGGAATAGCCGAACCAGCCCTCGATCGCCTTCCCGCTGGCATCAACATCGACGCCGGCTCCACCCAGCGCTTCGCTCTCCTCCTGGCCGAACTGTCCGACCAGCTCGACGTCCCAGAAGAAGCCGGTGGCGGTGGTGTCGTGGGCGTACCTGGCGCCGATGGTCTGGAAATTGGCGCCGTTGGAACGATTGGCCAGGTTCATCAGGTAGACATCAAAGGTCTGATTCTTCTTCCAGGTCCAGGTCGCGTATCCGCCCATGAAGTGCTGTGTGTTGGAGCCAAATCCATCAGCGATTGCGATCTGGTCCGGAGGCTGCGAGCCGGCGATGATTGAAGTCACCTGACCCTCGAACGGACGGGTGTACCAGAGCATCAGGTTGACCTTCTTGACCTTCCAGGTGCCGACGCCGCCGTCGTGCGACATGCCGGCGTAGAAGTCGAGGTCGCCAAGCAAAAGCTCGTTGCCGGCCACGATCTCCTGACGGCCGATCCGCAGACTGAAGTTCTTGCTCCAGAGCTGATCAAACGTCATGTTCCCCTGGTAGAGCTCGACACCGTCACCGATAGCGGCGATCCCGCCGAGACGCTGCGGGCCCAGAACGCCCACGCCGGCGACACCGGCGTTCTGGAACTCGATCCAGGTGGACACGTTCTTCGTGAACTTCCCCTCGGCGGCGATCCGGACGCGATACGGCCAGAACAGGCCGCCATCATCCGGATTCCCGTTGTCGTCAAAGTCCGACGTGTTGTTGTCGTACTCACCGCGGAACCGGACCTCGCCGTGGATGGTGAACGGCTTCTCCTCCTGCGCCATCGCGGGCGGGGCCATCAAGATGACCACGCCGATGGCCAGGAGCGCGACATACATCAACTTCTTCATTCGGAAACCTCCTTGAGAGTTGGTGGAACGAGCCTTAAAGATCACCACGATGAAGCGAGCATCACTTTTTAATCGGCCGACCGGCGTCTGGGTCATGCTGGCATGGGGTCGGGTACCCCCTGTCTGCCGGGGCCATAGCGCGTAATTCCCCCCCCTCCTCACCTCCTTCGTGGATGGATGCTTCAGTCAAACAGGGTCAAGGCAGAAAACACCAGCGAGAACCTGCACTGCAAGGAGGCTGCCAGTTTAGTGACGCAGACCAGCCAACTGGCATAAGTGATTGAAGGATAGTGATCTACGAATTGGATTTGAGGACAAAGATATCGACTGGTTGGGGGGCGGAGGAAGTGAATTGTCCAATCTCTTGGACGCGAAATTCAACCCGGTGGATTTTCCATGAGAGAACTTGTGCTGTCAGACGACCGGCCAGCATTCCTCGGAAAAACATTACAATTGGGATGGCGCACGAGGTTCCAACTTGCACATCAGAACACGGCCGTTCCCGATTTTCGCGCTGACCCTCATGACGATCACAGCGATTCAATCCGGCTGCGGCCAATCGGAGGCGCCGAAGAATAAGGGGATCGAAGACGGCGGTTCGGTCGGTTTCGTCCCGGACACCAGGCCGGTGCCTGAGGCCAACTGGGTGGACGCTACGGTTCCCAGAGGGACGCCGATCAAGGTAAGCCTCATCGACACCCTCACATCCCAGACGAGCCACAAGGGAGACGTCTTCCGGGCCCTGGTGACCGAGGCGATCATCATCGACGGTACCGTGACCGTCCCGTCAGGGTCGAACATTCGGGGTATTGTGAGCGACGTCGTGCTGGCGGAAACCGACTCCAAGGGCCACGGCGGGATGCTCGCGCTCGATTTCAACCGCATCGACACGCCGACCGGTGCGACCGCTCCCTTGAAGGCGAGACTGACAGAGCTGGGGCCGCGGAAATCCTCGGCGGTCCTCGCCGCCGGAGCGGTGCCGGGCACCGTCGAGGCCGGCACGCCGGGGAGAGAGGCCGTGTTGAGATCGAACACCACGATGACCCTCGTGCTCGAAGAGCCGCTACGCATCAAGGTCAAGCAGTAGGCCCGACCATGAGAGTGGCGTCGATTCAGGGGCGGCATTATGATGAAGGGCGTTGAGGAATGTCTGGAGGCAGGGCGCATGGGCGCCCACGTCACTGAGAGGAGGGTCATGAGTTCGAAACGGTTCACGCTGAGCATTCTGCCGGTCGTTCCGGTGCTGCTCCTGCTTTCGCTTGGATGCACGGGCCAGAAAAGTGACAACGCGGAGATGGCCGAGCAGGTCCCGCCGCCCGAGGCGTCGAACGACGCCGAGATGGCCGGGACGACGGCCCCGGAGCCGCCGCCGGCGCAATCCGAGCCAAGAACCACGACACCCACGCGCCCCCAGCGGACGCAGACCTCGCATCCGACCAGCTCGATTCCCGAAGAGCGTTCAAGGGCGGTCGTGCCGCAGCAACCCGCGCCGGTGATCGTCACCATCCCGGCAGGCACATCCATGTCGGTCAACCTGGCCGAGCCGCTCTCCTCCGAGCACGCGACGGTGGGAGACAAGGTCAGGGCGACGCTGAAAAACCCGTTGATCGTGGGTGACCGGGTGGTCTTCCCGGCGGGCAGCACCGTGGAAGGAAAGGTCAGCGACGTTAAATCTGCGAAGAAGGGGTTCAAGGACACCGGTGGCGCGCTGTCGGTCCAGTTCACCCGAATCACGGCACCCGACGGGCATTCCGCGTCGATTGACGCTGGCTTTACGAAGCTGGCCACGGGGAGCGCCGGTAAGAAGGCCGGCATCATCGGCGGCAGCGCCGCGGGCGGCGCGCTCCTTGGCAAGGTTCTCGGCAAGGACGCCAAGGGCGCCGCGATCCTGGGAGGTGCTATCGGCACGGCCGTGGCCGGCAGCACCAAGGGGAAGGAGGCCGTGATCCAGCCTGACGAGAACATCGCCGTCAGCCTGGAGAGGTCCGCCCAGACGACCCTGCGGCCCTGAACGGCGTCCCGGACAGCCGGACGAAAAACCGCCCGGCGCACCGGTTCGATTCAGCATCGAACCCGCGTGCGCCGGGCGCTTTTTTGCCGCCCGTGGGCGGCTGAGGGGCGCTCAGCCCCTACGCCGGCCCGGAGGCCGGCGTCACCTCGTTCAGTCGTTCAGGTGGACGTTCACCTTGCACGGCTTGGAGGTCCAGTTGCCCTCGCCGTCGTCCATGCTGATGTTCATGTTGAAGTGGCCGTTGGCGGCGGCAGCGCTGTTGCCGGTCTTCTTCACGGAGTCGAACACGAACGTCAGCTCGACGCCGTCGACGCCGTCGACGTCCTTATAAAGCCGCTTCCCGCCCATCATGTGACCCGCCACGCCCGGCGGAGTGAAGCCGCTGCCGCGCAAGCCGAAGCTGGTCACCGGGCCGCAATTGCCGTTGCAGCCGAAGGTCATGGTGAACGTGATGGGCGTGCCCTGGACGTAATTCTTCACGTTGAACCCGCAGTCGTACTTCATCGAGTTCGAGCCGTAATTTTCCGTGCACTGCGAATCCCGCGTCACGGCCTGGGCCGACGCGGGCGCTGCGATGGCGAGCGTCACGAGGACGACCGCCGCACCTACGAGAGCGCGTTTCATCGTTATCCTCCTGAGACGCGCCCACAGGTCCCGGGCCACGTCGCACCCCCTGTAAAGAGCAAAGGCGATACCATGCCGCGGTTCTGGACGCTACCGGGGGCGATCGACCCAAAGTCCCGCAGAGCAGCCCCTTCCGGGTGGGGTGGAAGGGCCCCGAGTGACGGGTTCCTGGACAGATCACGCTTGAGACAGACAAAAGACGACGCTTGATGGTCCGCGATTGTCAGGGGATTTGCTGCTTGAGAAGGGCTTCGAACCCCGGATCCTCGCGGATCCTTTCAAAATCGGGCTCACCCGCCATCTGGTCGGCTGGAAGGTAACCGGCCGCACGGGCCTGCAGGAGCCTCTGCAACGCCTGATCACGCCGCTGTGCCAGAGACAGGGCCCGCGCCAGTCGGTAATGCGCCGCGCCCGGAGCGCTCGGCCGCAGGCGTTCCGAGGTGAGCGCCAGGGCGCGCGCGGCAGGAGAGTCGTCCGGCAGGCGGCGCGCGCCGTTCGAAGTGCGCAGACGGACCAGCTTGAGCGTGGATTCGGCTATTTCCAGGGGGTCCTCGAGGGAATCGGCTCCCAGGATCGCCTTCTCGAGAACAGCGGCGGACTCGCCCACCTCCTTCCGCGCGTCGAGTTCGTCCGCAAGGGCCCGCGCCAGCCGGGTCGGGACCAGCGGCCGATCGCAGGCCGAGCGCAGAAGGGCGATCACCTTGCGGTCCCGCCCCTTCGAGCGGAAATAGGCAATGAGGTCGTCGTAGGCGTTGAACAGAAGCTCCCGGCCACGGGCCGGACCGTCGTAGTCAGGCGGAACGCGATCGAGGAAGGAGCTGAGGAAGTACTCGGCCTCGGCATCGCGGCCGAGGCGCTTGAGGCAGTACCCCTTCGCATACAGGATCAGGAGGGCCGGCATGGATGTGCCCTCGGGGACTTCGACCCCCCCGTAGAGATCGAGCGCTCCCTGATAATCCTGGGTGGCGACGAGCAGCGCAGCGGCTCCGAGGCGGGCCCGGCTCTCGCCGTAGTCCCACTTTTTCAGGAGGAGGTTGTACAAGTCCCGCGCCGCGGGATAATTGCCCTCCTTCAAAAGGGTCGCCGCGGCGCCGAGCTGAGGGACGATTGCCTCGTGGTCCATGTCGACCGCCTGACCGAACATCTCCAGTGCCTTTTCGTAAAGCTCCGTCTCCCGCAGGGCTTCTCCGAGAGCCGAAAGCACGCGCGGATCGTGGGGCGCGATTTCGGCGGCGCGGCGACAGGCGTCCAGAGCGCCATTCTCGTCCTTGCGCAGGCGCAGGACGATGCACAGTGCGACATGCGCTTCAGGGGACGCCGGATCGAGTGAGACGGCGCGGCGTGACTCCTCGAGGGCAGGGCTCAGACGGTCGCCCGCGGCCAGAGCCAGAGCCAGAGCCGCCGCGGCGGCGGGGTCGTCGGGAGCCAGGTCGACGGCCCTGCGGGATTCCTTGAGGGCGGACGCCAGCCTCTCCGGCGATTCATCAAGGCCCAGCGTGTAAAGGTACAAGGAGACGCGCGCCAGCCCGACGTGTGCATCGGCGCGATCCGGCCCGATCTTGAGCGCCTTTCGGAACAACCGATCGGCCTCCGCCTGGTCTTCCGGACGCGGCCTCGCCAGGTACTCGAACCCGCGCCGGACATAGGCATCGGCGCCCAGGCGCGTCTCGTCGCGCGCTTCGGCCGCGGCGCCGCCGGGAAGGGCGATGAGACAGACGACCAGCGGGACCGCGAAAACGAAAGACGCGACGCAACGCGGGGTGGATGCTCGGGAACGCGGGGTGCCCGGACCGCGACTCAGGTCTGCTGAGCCGCGGCGCCGTCGAACAGGTGGCGCAGGCGGTAACGCACGCGCCCGAGCAGGCGGTTCAGGTAGTGTCCACGCGGCAGGAAGGAGAGGATCGGCTCGCCGCGACGGTCGTACTTTTCCAGCTCCTCCAGGATGCGCGAATGCCCGGGTTTGAGGTTGAGACCCTTCTGGAAGGCATCGAAAGCATGGGACTTCAGGCGGTTCCTCAGGTAGACGATGCCGAGATTGCAGTACAGATCGGGATCGAAGAACTCGCGCTTGACCGCCTGCTCGCACAGCCTCTGGCCCTCCTCGGACTTGCCGTTCGACAGGGTCAGGGCCAGTCCGAGGTACGACACGTATTTCATTTTCGGGTTCTTCGCCCCCTCCTGGCGCTCCAGATCGATCGCCTGCTGGAACAAGGAGATGGATTCCTTGTAGCTGCGGCGCTCGAGGGAGACCATCCCGTTCCGCCAGGCGACTTCGGAGGGGGCTATGGGAGTGTTCGCCATGACACCTCTTCGTCCGAAGGACTCGATAAATGTTCATGGCCCAATATAGTCCGGCGCACGAGGGAGTCAAATGGCGGCGGGACGCGCGGCCGTCAAAAATGGCAACCGCCCGGGGGTCTCAGGGACCACCGGGCGGTCTGTGGGTCGTCTGCCTCGGACCCCTCGACGGTGCGACTATTCCTCCTCGGTCGAGCCGTAACCGGAGCCGTAGGTCGGTGTGTAGCCGCCCGTCACAGGGCTCGAGGTGGGCATGATGTCGGACGCCGGGCTCGGAGTGGCAGGGGTGGGGGCGCGGCCGATCTTGGGCGCGGCCTTCGGGGCCGACCGCCTGCGCCGCGGTGCCTTGCGGGCACTGGTCTTCCTTGCCGGGCGCGACTTCCTGGCCATCTTCCGCCGGGCCGACTTCCGGGCCGATGCCTTCTTCTTCGAAGACCTGGAAGCCGATTTCTTCCGGCGGGGCGCCTTCCGCTTGGATGCTTTCTTGGCCACGGTCTCACCCCCTCTTCAGCATATGTTTGGAAACCGAACCCAATACATCACAAGGGTGATCCTTTGTCAAGACGGACACCGGAACAGGTAGGACCTCAGGTCCGAAAGTCTTCGTACGGTCGCTGGTTCCAAACCCGAGCGTCCCATTCGACCTCGCCGCCGCGCCGCAGGTCGTCGAGAATCGTCCGCGCCACCCGCAGCTCGCGCTGGGCCTCTTCGCGGTCCTGGTACATGTATGGGTCCTCGACCGAGACCGGGGCGACGGCCACTTTCTGTTCCAGCGCCTCGATCAGCTCCTCCTGGATGGCGATCGCCTTGAGCCGCGTCTCTTCCTGTAAGGTCGGGTCGGCGCCGCGCTCGATGTCGAAGAGCGACGTGTAGGTCTCGTACACGCGCTCATAAACCCGCGAAGCGTTGTCGCGCGTGTCACGCAGGGCCGCGGCCAGATCGCGGGCGCTCAGGGTTTTCGGGTCGAGCGGCTGCGGACGCTTCGTTCCGCCCAGGCAGGCGTGCGTCAGGTAGGACGGGAACAGTCCCTTGATCGTGTCGCCCACCGGCTTGATGGCCTGGCCGTCGGCGCCGACCCCCTTGGGCTGGATCCCCTGCAGGATGACCTGCCCCACCTCGGGCCGCAGCACTTCCTTGGGCGGAAGGTAACCGTAACGCAGGATGTCCTGTACCCCGGTGCCGCTCATGGTGATGTGGTGTTCGCGGCCGTGGGGGCAGGTCTTTTCGGAGGCGACGCTGCCGCAGCGCGTGCAGTAGAACGACTCCCGGAAGAAGATCGGCTCGATCCCCAGCTCGTCCCGGCCGTAGTCGGAGAAGATTTTCTGCGAGGCGTACGGGTCGTAGAAATTGCCGAAACCGGCGTGATCGCGTCCGACGATAAAGTGGGTGCAACCGAAATTGCGGCGGATCAGGGCGTGCAGGATCGCCTCGCGCGGCCCGGCGTACTGCATGGTGATGCGCAGGGGCGCCATCGCCACGCGGTCGGCGGGGAAGTACTCGCGCAGCGCCACCTCGTACGCCTTGATGCGGAACTCGTTGCGGAAATAAGCTCGGCGGGTGGTCTCCACGACCGGGTGGATGAACAGACCGTCGAAGATCTCGAGGGCGCACTTCTGCAGATGCTCGTGTCCGCGGTGCAGAGGGTTGGCGGTCTGAAAGGCGACGACGGTGCCCCAGCCGCGCGTCTCGTGGAACAGTTTCCAGGCATCTTTCGGCTCGAGGCGGTATTTCTCGAACGGCCCCCAGTTCGTCTTGTCGATGAGATCGATCGGCCCCGCCAGCGCTGTGTCGCCGAGCCGGCTGAAGATGGCATCCACGCCGGGATGCCGCCTCTCGGTCGTGCCGAAGAGCTTCTGCGCCCGCTTCGTCTTGTCGAAGCCGTATTTTTCCTGCAGGTGCAGAATCGCCACCGGGGTCCCGGACGGATCGACGAGCGCGAGCGCCTCCCCCTCGCGCACGCGATCCACGACGCGGCGTCCGGCGTCGTCGCCGGGCGCCAGCGTCGGCGGCAGCGTCCACGGGGTGCCGTCGGCCAGCCGTCCGTTGTCGAGGATCGAGATGTAGTCCTTGCTCCCGGCATATCCCTCGAGCGGGCTCAGAACGCCGGTCGCGATCATCTCGAGGGTCACCACCTGGTCGAGCGTCAGGGTCAGCTGCGGAAGGCGCGCGGCCTGATTCCTCGCCCGGTCGCGGGAAGCGCCCTGGAGCGCGCGATCGACCAGTTTTCCCCCCACAGGGGTCGGGCTTGGCCGGGACGTCCGTCGCGCGCCCGGAGCTTCGGCGACAACGCCCTTCTCGTCGGTCATGACCTCTCCTCTATCCTCCAACGAAAAAACCCTTTCCGGGAGACCGGAAAGGGTTCGGCATTCCTGCGCTTCTGCCTGTTTGTGCCGCCCTATCTCCCGGAAACCGGACGCCGCAGGGTGCGACAACAGCAGGCCGCCACCACGACCCGTGATGCAGGGCGCGACCCGCGCGCCTGCCGGACGCTGCAGAATCGATAGTGCACGCCGTTTCGGAACATCGAGTGCGGGTCCCTCGCGTCGATTCGCTCGAAGCCGGAACTATACGGTGAGCGCCCGCTCCTGTCAACGCTTTGCTGCGCGCGGGACGGCGGTCGGAACGGTGTCAGCGCAGTTCCTGGAAAAGCGCCGGATCGTCGGTCATGAGACCGTCGCCGCCGAGGGCCACGAGGCGGCGCATAAGACGCACGTCGTTGACTGTCCAGAAAACGACGGCGAGGCCGAGCCGGCGCGCAAGGCGGACGCGGCGGGGCGTCGCCAGGCGGACGTGCGGGTGGAGGGCGAACAGCCGGACCCGCTTGTGCACGGCGCGAACTCCCCGCAGCGAATGCGACGCGAGGAACCCGAGATGGACCGCGGGCATGGCGGCGCGGGCGTGCAGGAGGGCCTCGCCCGAGAACGACGAGACGAGCAGAAGGTCCCTGAAACCGGTGCGGGCCACGGCCTGCGCCACTGCGCGCGCGATCGCGTCCGGGCCGCGCCCGGCCGGCCGGCGGGCGGCGCCCGCGGATCTTCGGCCCGAGGCGGGCGGCTCCTTGATCTCGATGTTCAGGCCCGAGCGGCCGCGGGCGCCCTCCAGCGCCTCTTCGAGCGTCGGGATCCGCTCGCCCCTGAAGCGGGAGGAGAACCACGCGCCGGCGTCCAGACGCCGCAGGTCCCGGGAGGCGATCGCCGACACTTTCCCATGGCCGTTGGTCGTCCGATCGACCGTGTCGTCGTGGATCACCATCGGCACGCCGTCGGCGCTCAATTGAACGTCGAGTTCGATGGCGTCGGCCCCGAGGCGGATCGCCTCCCTGAAGGCGGCGAGGGTGTTCTCGGGCGCGCGTGCCGAGGCGCCACGGTGGGCCACGCGCAGGGGGCGGTGCGGCAAGGTCGCCGGCAGGACGGCAGGCACGCGACGCGCTGAGGACGCATCCGTGCCCATCAGGAGACCGCCGTCTCGCTGGCGGCGCGCTCGACGCGCTTGCGGTCGTGGGCGGACAGCCGACGTTTGCGCAAGCGCACGCTCTTCGGCGTGACCTCGACCAGCTCGTCCTCGCCCAGGAACTCGATGCAGTCCTCGAGCGACATGTCGCGGTGCGGGGTGAGGCGGATGGTGTCGTCGGAGGTCGAGGAACGCATGTTGGTGAGATGTTTCTTCTTGCAGGGATTGACGACCAGGTCATTATCGCGCGAGTGCTCTCCGACGATCATTCCCTCGTACACGGCCACCCCGGGACCGACGAACAGGGTCCCGCGCTCCTCGAGATTGTGCAGGGCGAACGTCACGGTCGTGCCCGGCTCCTTCACGACGAGAGAGCCGCGGGTGCGCGTCGGGATGTCGCCCCGGTGCGGCCCGTACTCGTGGAACACATGCGACATGATGCCGGTGCCGCGCGTCTCGGTGAGAAACTCACGACGGAAGCCGAGCAGGCCCCGGGCCGGAACAGTGAACTCGAGGCGGACGCGGCCGGTGCCGGCGCCGCTCATGTCAGCGAGCTCTGCGCGCCGGGAGCCGAGCATCTCCATCACCCGCCCCCGGTACGCCTCGTCGAGGTCGAGCACCAGATATTCGATAGGCTCGAGCAGATGTCCGGCGCCGTCCTTCCTTAAGATAACCTGGGGCCGGGATACCTGGAACTCGTGCCCCTCGCGGCGTATGGTCTCTGCGACGATCGCCAGGTGCAGCTCGCCGCGCCCCGAAACCTTCAGCGTGTCCGTGGTGGCGGTCTCCTCGACGCGCAGCGCCACGTTGGCGCGCGCCTCGCGGAACAGGCGCTCGCGCAGGTGTCGAGAGGTCACGAATCGGCCGTCCTGGCCCGCGAACGGCGAGTCGTTCACCAGGAACTCCATCGAAATCGTCGGTTCGTCGATGCGGATCGGCGGCAGCGCGTCGGGCGCGTTCGGATCGGCGATGGTCTCGCCGATCTGGATGTCGGGGATGCCGGCCATCGCCACGATCTCTCCGGCCGCCGCCTCCGCAACACCGACCCGCTTCAGCCCCTCGAACGTCTCGAGGCGGGTCACCTTCCAGGTCTGCACCGTGCCGTCGAGCTTCAGGAGCGCGATCGGATCGCCCAGCCGTATCCGTCCCCGGGAGATCCGGCCGATGGCGATGCGCCCGACGTAGTCGTTGTAGTCGAGCGTGGCCATCTGCAATTGCAGCGGCGCGTCCGCATCGCCCGGCGGTCCCGGGACCCGATCCAGGATCAGGTCGAGCAGGGGCCGGACGTCGGAGTCCGTGCGCTCGATCTCCAGGCGGGCGTAGCCGAGCTTGGCGGAGGTGTAGACGTGCGGGAAGTCGAGCTGCTCGTCCGCCGCCCCCAGATTGATCATCAGCTGGAACACCTCGTCCAGGACCTGGTGCGGACGCGCATCCGCGCGGTCGACCTTGTTGATCACGACGATCGGGCGCATGCCGAGCTCGAGGGCCTTCTTGAGGACGAAACGCGTCTGCGGCAGGGGTCCTTCGGCGGCGTCCACGAGCAGAAGGGCGCAGTCGACCATGCCGAGGATGCGCTCGACCTCGCCTCCGAAATCGGCGTGACCTGGGGTATCCACGATGTTGATCTTCACTCCGCGGTAACGGATGGACGTGTTCTTCGCAAGGATGGTGATGCCGCGCTCCCGCTCCAGGTCGTTGCTGTCCATGACGCGCTCGATCAGTCGCTCATTGGCGCGGAAAGTCCCGGTCTGCTGCAGCAGGCGGTCGACCAGCGTCGTCTTGCCGTGGTCGACGTGTGCGATGATGGCGATATTGCGGATATCGCCCCGCCGGGCGTGTCCGGGCACGATGGCTCCTCCTGGGAGAAATGGAATTATAGCGCCCCGTGCGGGCCTTCGGACCCGCTCCTCACTCGATAGTAAAGCGGGGCTTCGGCGTGGCGGGGCGAACGGGGGAGCGGCCCAAGGGCGACCGCGCCGTCTTTTTCTCCATCAGAAGCTCGCGCGTGGCATTCTTGAGGAAATACAGCTCCACGATCAGGAGCCCCAGGAACATCTTCTCGATGTCGCGGTTCTGGTACACGTGGCGCTGAAGCGGCGGGCCCGGCTGCCCGTCGCACGCCACCCGCCCCTCGTCGAGAATGCGGTAGCGCCTCGGCGTCTCCGGTCCTTCGGGGCGGCGGGCATGGAAATAGCCCAGGAGGAGCCCGCCCGGCTTCAGGACGCGCCGCGCCTCCGCCGCCAGGAGCGTCATCGCGCCCGGGTTGTAATAGTTGAAGATGTCCCAGCCGACGATGGCGTCAAAGGTCTCGTCCGGATAGGCGAATGTCGTCGGCAGCAGCGCGTTCCGGGTCGAGGCAGAAGCCGGCCCGCCCGGGCGCGGCCGCGCCTCCAGATCCGGCCTCCGCCCCTGCAGCTTCGTGGAGGCGAACGTGCGCGGCGGCAGGACGATGCGCCGTGACGGGCGCGGGCCGGGACGGGGGACCGATGCGTGGGAGCCGGCCGCGTAACCCGAAGGCGGATCGCCGGCGACAGCCACGGGACGCGCCGCGGCGGGGGGCGCGGCCGGGGTATTCGTCAGGAGGCCAGGAGCAGGCGCAGGACCGCCTGTGTCTGTGGCCACCAGCATGCCGCAGCGCGCCGGCCCATCCTCCGTCAGGGATGTCTCAGGGGGGGCGCCGACGTCACGCGGATCCAGCGGTGTTTTCTGCGCCGATTCAGCCTCGAAGGCCAGCAGCAGATCCTCGACCTGAACCTTGCAGCCGCGCCGGGCGAAGAACTCGATGTTGGAGCCGGAGAGCCGCCCGAGGTCGAGCAGGTGCGGTCTCTCCATGTGCCGGAGCCGTTTCAGGAATTTGACGAGGATATGCGAGACCACGACCGAGCCGTCGATCGACTCGATCGAGGAGCCGTCCCGCGCGCCGTTCCTGCGAAACAGATGCAGCATGACTCGCGCTCTCGGAGCCCGGCCGGACCCCAGGCCGCGAGGCTCGGTTCCCGCCCCGCGCCCGACCCGCCGCCCCGGGGCGCGCGGCCCCGGGGCGGAGGCGGAGACGCCGACCTCTACAGGCGGGTGCCCTGGATCTTGGCGTCGTCCTTCATTTCGGGAATGCGGCGGACTTCGTCTGAGGACTTCACGGGAGCCGGCGTCTTGCGTGCCGTCTCGGCGGCGCGCTCCATGTCGACGCTTCCCTTGAAATGGGCGCCGTCCGCGATCGTGATGCGCGGGGCGGCGATGTCGCCGTTCAAGCGGCCGGTCGGGGCGATCTCGACCCGTTCCTTGGCGTAGGCGTGGCCCTGCACGTCTCCGGCGATGACGATCGTGTTGGCGTACAGGTCGGCCTTGATCTTGCCGTTCGGTCCGATCGTCAGGTTGTGATCCCGCAGCTCGATCTTCCCCTCGACGCGGCCGTCAATGGTCAGGTCCTCGTCGCCCTGCAGCTCACCCTTGATCTGAATCGATGGTCCGATGTTCACGATGCGGCCTCCCTTCGAAGGGTCTGAGGTATAGACCGGATGAACAGGTGCCTCATTCGGGCGACCGCTGGCGTCTCTCTTGTCCCACATGGAGCCCTCCCTGAAAGACCCGGTGGATTCCGGGTGGATCATTGTTCCCCGCTCGACAGAGAGCCCCCACCCTATGATGATAGTGCGGGAGTCTGTCCGACGCCACGTGACAAAAACGGCGTCAGCGGGAAGGATTGCGGGAGCCCACGCTCCCCACGGAATCACTCGGAACCGATCGTCGCTTCGATGGAACGAACTCTAACATACGGTCCCGAGAGCGTCAAGGCGGCGAGGCCTTGTGTGTTCCGTCCCGCCCAATATATATATGCCGGCACGCGGGGAGGCAAGTTTTTGACAGGGGCAGCGGGTCGATGTGTCTAATTTCATGGATCATCGTGACTTTAACGACCGTCTTGGCGGCCTCCGTGCCGTGTCTTGCGGCCGCTCCGACACCCAGGTCGCCCGCCGATCCCCTCCTGCCGTACCTGCAGGATGACGATCCCCAGGCACACGCGCAGGTCCTCACGGCGCTCCGCGAGCAGGGTGTCTCCCCCTGCCGTGCGCTCAGCGCTTACGCGAGAAATCCCAATAGCCGCGTGCGCGGAAACGCGGTCGACGCCATGAATGATGCCGGTTGCGCCGATTTCCAGGCCTACAGCGGTTACCTCCTCGACGCCTCGGCAGGGGTGATCGTCGCCCTCATCGACGCCGCCGAACGCCGCGTGATGAAAGACGCCGTGCCATTCCTCCTCGGGAGCCTGCCCGATCGCCGCCGCATCGTCACCGGGCAGGGAACCTGGTCGCTAGGGGAGAAGGCGCACCACGCCCTCATGGTGATCACCTGCCAGTCGTTCCACTATGACCCTTCCGCCCCCCGGGACGATCAACGGAACGCCATGACCCGCTGGCGGCAGTGGTACCTGGCGAAGAAAGACCTGACGCGCGACGAATGGGTGCAGGAAGGGATCGGGCGGGCGCGGGACTACGCCGGACGCGATTACGAACCCTACCGCGTCGAGGGGCTGCGTCTTCTGGCGCTCATCGGGTCGCCGGCGCTGCCGACCCTGCGCAAGCTCCTCGCGAGGCGCCCGGGTGACGTGCAGGCGGAGGTCGTCTGCCTGCCGGACGAACCGCCACGCGTCACCGACGCCGTGCCCTGCGCCCTGGTGGTGCGCAACGCCTCGAGCCAGCCTCTGGCGATCGCACCTCCACCCGACGGGCTCGAGGTGCGGATCTCGCGGATCGACGCGCCGACCGGCGAGCCCGGGCCTGCCCGAGGCGGTCCGCCCCCGGCAGACCGCGCCCTTCCCTCCGCGCCGGCGAACGCCCCGCCGCCGGATCGGGCCGCCGGAATCCTCGCCGCCTTCGCCGACCGTCTCGTCGACCTCGCACCCGGGGAGGTCCTGCGTTACGAGTTCAGCGCCGGGCCGGTCCTCTCGGCGGGCCGTTACCGGGTGCGGGCGACACTCGCCGACCTCGCGGCCGATTTGACCCAGGACGCGATTCCGCTCGACGGTGCGCCCGAGAGACGCGACGGAAAGGCCGTGCCGAGAACCGGCGGTGCGCCCGCAGCAATCGAGGCCGAGGCGGTCGTGCGGTTCGAGCAGTGAGGCGGCCGATCGAGCCGTTCTAGCTAGAGAAGAGACGAGGCGAGGTGAAGCTCGTTCTGCACCAGGAACAGCCAGTGCAGGACGAGAGGGGCGATGGCCCGCTGGTTGCGGTCGAGCGTCAGCGAATTGTTGGTGCGGTCGAGGTCCATGGCGTAGATACCGCCCGGGTCGATTTCGGCGCTTGCGGCGCGCGCCTCCCGCTCGTAGGTGAATCGCTTCCAGGTGTCGCGACCGTCCCAGGACTCGCGGACCTCCGCGCCGTCCTCGAACTTTACCAGGATCTCCACCGGAAGAACGATTTCGCCCGGCCGCGCCACGATCACCTCGGACTCGTACTGTTTCGAGCTCCCGTCCAGGGGCGTCTCGCCCCGCCGGTCCAAAGGCTCCAGACCGGCGCGCGACGGCGGTACCAGCCCTCGCGGTGCTTTCGCCTCGCGGCTCTTCAGAGAAGCGACAGCGAAATCGAGCCTGCCGGTGCCATAGAACAGAGGCTGGATGAACGGGCGGAGGTCGAGGCCCGGGCGTGCGCGGCCCGCGGTCTCCACGAGGACGGCGAAGAAGTCGTCGCTTCCCGGGTGCGCGAAGCGGAAGCGGCGGACGTACTCGCGCAGTGCCTGGTCAAGAGTCTCCTTGCCGATGAGGCGGCCTATGGTCTCGAGAGCCACGTCGGTCTTGTCGTACACGATGCCGGTGTACGACCCAGGTCGGAAGCCCCAGGCGGGCGTCGTGATCGGATTGTCGCGCGCGACCTTCGCGTACCCGTCCTTGCTCGACAGAAATGGCCCGTCGCCCACCCCCGGCAGGTCGAGCCAGAACGGGCTTACGGGGTATCCTAGAAGACCCCCCTCGATCGGCCGGAACGGCGTCTCCCGGATGCCGAGGATCTGGTCGAGATCGAGCGTGAAGCGTCCGAGGGGTGCCTCCAGGCCCTCGGCGAGCAGACGCGCGCCGACGTAGAGGTGGAGACCGTCGGCGGTCCGGCCGGGGCGCGGCGGATCGATCGTTTCCATGACCCGGCGTGTGACGTAGCTATCGATCCCTTCGTCGAGCCAGGGCTCCTCGAATTCATTCGTCGCCACGATGCCATACCAGTACTGGTGACCGAATTCGTGCAACGTCACTTCCTGCGGCGCGGTATAGAACTGCGGCAGGAACCAGGCCATCGACGTGGTGAACAGCATGGGATACTCCATCCCTCCGCCGAGGCCCATGGGGAGGTCGTCGATCACGAGGCGCGGGTACGGGTACGGCATGACCCGCGCGCCGTAGAATCTCAGCCCCTCCTCGACGGCGGCGATGATGCGCGGCGCCATGCGCCGGCGGTACGGCTGATGCACGTAGAGGATCTCGACGGGGGAGGAGGCGTAGGGACCCTCGCTGAAAATTGTGCGGGCCACTTGGGCGTTGCGGTCGGCGATCCAGGCGAAGTCGTGCACGTCCTCGGCTCGGTATGTGACGGACAACGTGCCGTCCGGCCCCTCATGCCGCTCACCCGGCACCCCGGTCGCCTCGACCACATACTCTCGAGGTGCCTTGAGGGTGACCTCGAAGGTGCCGAAGTCGGCGAAGAACTCGGAGGTGCGGTAGAAGGGGTAGATTTTCCATCCGGCGTCCGTGAACACCGCCGGTTTCGGAAACCACTGCATGACGTCGAAGTGGTCCCCCCAGCGCCCCATGCGATCAAAGGTCCGCGGCAGGAGGGTCTCCCACGCCACCTCGATGCGCGCCGAATCTCCCGGCGGCACAGGCCTGGGAAGCGGCACGGTCATCACCGTGTCGTCGATCGTGGCTCGCGCCGTCAGGTCCGCTCCGTCCGCCAGCCGTACCGAGACCACCTTCATGAGACCCCAGGATCGCTCGCGCGCCATCCGCTCGAGCCGCTGGAGCGTCTGTTCGTCCGTCCAGGGGATGCCGCGCATGAAGGTGCTGTGGGTATTCGAGAATGCGTTCGGGTAGAGGTGGAACGCCAAGTCCTTCATCGCGACCCGAGTGGCATTGCGGTACACGATCGTCTCCCGCCCGGTCACCGAACCGCCCGCCGGGTCCAGGGAGGCCTCGATCTGGTAGGACACGACTCTCGGACTGAGAGGCGTCCGGGCGACGCTTTCCGGTTGGCGCGCGATCGCGGGCGGCGCCACGGGTCTTGCGGCCGGCTGCGCCGCGCGTGCCGCCCCCGCAGCGACGACCACGAGCGTGACCACCGTCAGCGTGGCGGCGCCCGGCGCGCCGCCGCCCATCGGGAGGTCTCCCGACTCTGGGGGGGCGCCGGTCGCGGCGCGATAGTGCGCCATCAGCGAGGCGAGCCCGACAACCCGCACACCGTGGCGCATGAACATCACGATCTGCTGGGCGGCGAGCAGGAGGACGACGGAGGAAGGCGGCAGCAGCGCATGTGCCACCAGCAGGTAAGTAACGAAAAGCGTGAGCGTGAACGTGAGAAGCACCGTGTAGAGTCCCAGGATCGATCCCAGATGGCGTCCCACAAAACCGAGGGACGTCATGAGCGCCCCGATCATGTGTGTGCGGTCTTCGAAAGCCGTGAGGACGCGCGCCAGATCGAAGACGGCCGCCAGAACGAGCAGGACCGTCAGAGCCAGCCCCTGCTTGCCGCGCATGATCCAGAAAGCGGCCACTTCGTGATCGGTCTGATCGAAGGCGAGAACGATCAGGCGATCCAGGCCCCGGTTGAGCCAGTAAAGCCCGACGAGCGCGATACCGAGATAGACAATCAGCCGAAGGTAACGGAGGGCGTAGCGTCCGCACCCGCCCATGAAGCGCGGCAGGAAGGGCGAACGGGGCGGGCTCTTGAGAGAGTCGATGACGCCGCCCGTGAGGACAGCGGACACCACGGCGTAGAAGAGCACGCCGAAGCCGAGGACCTGGAAATGGTTGGCGAGGGCGTCGTGGCGGGAGCGGAGGAAGTCGACGATGGCCTCGAAGCGGAAGGACGAAGCGAGGTCGAGGCCCGAAAGACTCCGACCGAAGGCGTCGTCGATGAGGACCGCCATCGGAGCCGCCAGCGCGCAGGCGGCCGCGAGATTGACGAGGTAGAGGACGAGGCCGACACGGTACCGTCGCGTCGCCGCGGCCAATCCCCGTCCAAGGGATCGAAGGATCACGCGCCCTCCGTGACGGCACCTTACGCCCCCGATCCCAGGGACGAGGGACGGAGATCGGAAGGGGCCGCGAGTCTAGTCGACCCCTAAAGCGGGGGTCAATACGAGGGTCTCCGGAGGCAGCGGATGGGCACGCGATACGCCGATGCGCAGGTCCGAGCAGCAGAGCTATTGCTCGAATGCCAATGACTTCCGGAAGAATGAGTTGACCCATCTGCCCAGGATATGCCCCGTGTCTAATGCGAGACTTCGCGATAGAGACAGAGGCGTTATTTTTCACTTGACAATCACATTTTTGACAGTACTCTCATGGCGTAATAGCAAGAGGTTCTCAATTTGAGAGGCTTTAAAAACGGTCGCTGATTTTTCAGAAGCCTTCTGGTTTGCGGCGAGCCAGGAAGTTGTCTGACAGCGACCGACTTTTGCTCCCTCCCACGGACAGACTCTTCTTCTGCCCGTGCAGGGGCGGTGGAAGAGTAGGTCGGCCACCGCCCCTTTTTTGCGCCTTCCGCGGGATGGACCCCTACTCTTGGCGGGCCGGATTCCAGATGGTATCGAGGCCTATGGTGGGCGCGCCCTCGAGGCCGGCGAGGAAGCGGCGATCCAAAAGATGGCCGGTCCTGATGTTGGAGAGGGCGCGCAGAAGCGACGCCTTGATCCCGGAGTGCTCAACCTCAAGCCGCTGGAGCAGGATTTTCATCTGCTTGCGCTTGAGCGAGTTATCGCCACAGGCGGGGCAGGCGCAGCAGATGACCGGGAAGCCGACCTCGGCGACGAAGCGCACGACCTCGTCCTCCCAGACGTAGCACAGCGGCCGGATGACCGTGTTCCTGCCATCGCGCGCCTTCAAGATGGGGGGCATCGAGCAAATCTCCCCATTGAAGAACTGGCTCATCAGAAGCGTCTCGAGAAGGTCGTCGGCGTGGTGCCCCAGAGCAATCTTGTTGCAGCGGAGTTCAGGGGCGATGCGGTAGAGAACGCCCCGCCGGAGCCGCGCGCACATGGAACAGTGGGTGTCGCCCAGGGGCATCGTGTCGTCGATCACCTCGGCGATGTTGGTCCGCTCGATCCGGTATTCGAAGCCCCGGTCCTGGAAATAGCGCTCGAGGACGTCGGTCTTGAAGCCGCGGTACCCCTGGTCGACCGTGACCGCCACCAGCTCAAACTTCACCGGCGCGCGACGACGCAGGTGTTCGAGCAGGTGGAGCATCGCGTACGAGTCCTTGCCGCCGGACATGGCGCACAGGATCCGATCGCCGTCCTCGACCAGCCGGAAATCCCGGATAGCCCTTCCGACGCGCCGCGCCAAAGGTTTCAGGAGGCTGCGCGAGGTGCCGGTGCGGGCGGCGCCCTGACGCCGCCGGGGCAACTCGATCTGCAAAAGCGTCGACATGACCGTCTCCCGAACGCGGCCGCAATCGGTAGGATCCGGCCGGCGGTCATTATATTCCCGGACGCCGCGGGCGCGCTCGCGCATTGGGCGAACGCCGACAGGCGAGTTGCCACGGGACCGTCGGGACGAGGAACCGCGGTGCTGGAGAGAATCGAGGGCTGCGCGTGAAATGTGGCAAAGAGGCCAAAAAGACCCGCTCCGCGCCCGTTTTTATGCGATCGAAATGGGGGCGAAAACCCTATGAAAATTTGGGGCCTTCCATTCATTGACAACCTGGAGTGCATTTGCTATAAGCCGACCAATTGTTGTTCCGTAATAAAGACAAATTCTGCGCCCGATTTTCCAGGAGGTGTGGTGATGAACAAGGCAGAACTGACCGCCCGGGTCGCGAAGGACACCAAGATGACCAAGGTCCAGGCGGCACGCGTCATCGATTCGCTCTTGGAGCACATCACCAAGACCCTCAAGAGAGGAGAGCGCTCCAGCCTAGTGGGGTTTGGGACGTTTACCATTGCGAAACGCAGGGCGCGCACCGGCAGGAACCCACAGACCGGCTCTCCCATCCAAATCCCGGCCCGTCGAGTGGTGCGGTTCACAGCCGGCAAAGTCTTGAAGACGGAAATTCGCTAGCCCGCCGATCACAAACCCCCAGAGGATCCTCCTGGCGGGGTGCGACGCAGGCCACCGGGTGGCGTAATATCTTCGCGTCATGAGACTCGGCCTGCGGGCGAGAATCACCGCCCTGCTCCTTGTCCTCAGTGTCGTCCCGCCCGGGGCGGTGGTGTGGTTCATCCGGGAGCGCGTCCTGGGACTGGTGCGGGTCGAGGACGTAGGCCGGGTCGAAGACGCGCTTGCGGAGTTCGGCGCGGCCATCGAGCGCGAAGGTGCCGACACGACGCAGGCCCTGGCCTCCGTCGGCAGCATCCTGGAGGATGATCCACGGTACCGCCCCGCCATCGCGGCCAGGCCCGGAGGCGCCAGCGGTCCCTCCATCGTGCCCTTCCCGAGGCTGGCGGACGCCGCACGGAGACTGATGGAGGACGTCGGACTCGATTGCCTGTCGATCCTGGACGCCACCGGAGTTGTCGTCTCGTCCGGGCACGCCCCTGCGATGGTCGGCCGGATCGAGCGCGAGAAGCTGCTTCTCCCCGAAGTGTCGTCGTCCTTCATCGAGGAGAACATCACCCCGGGAATCGGCCGGGTCCTCACGTTGCAGTCACGGCGGACGGTCGAGCTCCCGGGCACCACGCTCCATCTCGTCGGCGGCAGGTTCATCGATTCGACCTTCCTGAGGCGGCTGTCACCCGGGGGGACCGTGCAGGCTCTCCTCCTGGATCGCGACGGAGCCATCCTGACCGCGGGCGACCCCGGCAATCCGCTCCCGGTCCCACCCGGCTGGGGCAACCCCGGAACGAGCCGCGGCGAGTACCTCGTCCGGGGAATTCCTCACACGTACCGGATGATCGGCCTGCGCGACCAGACAGGCAGCGCCGTCGGCACGCTCGTGGCCGCGGTGTCGCAGGAAAGGCTGCTGGGGCTGTCATCGTCCCTGACGCTTCTTGCTCTTGCCGTGGTCGCGGCGGGCGCGTTCGGCTCCTTCGTGATCGGTTTCGCGCTGACGCGCGGCGTGACCGTTCCGCTGCGGCGGCTGGAACAGATGTCGGAGCGGATCGCGCAGGAGCGCTACGACACCGTGGATGTCCCCGAGGGCACGGATGAAGTCGGTGCCCTCGTCGCGGCCTTCAACCGGATGGCCAGAAGCCTCGCCGAAAGCCGCGAACGCCTGCGCCAGACGGAGCGCCTGGCGGCGGCGGAGGAGGTCGCGCGGCGCGTGGCTCACGAGATCAAGAACCCCCTGTCGCCGATCGCCCTGACGCTCGAGGGATTGGTCAGGACGCGCCAGAAGAGGCCGCAGGAGTTCGACGCGGCCTTCGACGAGGGAGTGCGGACGATCCAGGAGGAGATCCAGAGGATGCGCGACATCCTGGAGGACTTCTCCCGCTTCGGACGGTTGCCGCTGCCGCGGCCGCGCCCGTCCGACTTGAACACCCTCGTTCGCGGGGTGCTGTGCCTCTACGCGGAGAACAGCGCCCAGGCGCGGATCGAGGCCGACCTGCATCCCGGCCTGCCACCTGTGCTGATCGACCCCGATCGGATGAGTGAGGTGATCAACAATCTGCTGGTGAACTCCTTGCAGGCGATGGGGACGGCGGGCGGCGGCGTCACCGTGAGCACGCGCGCCGAGAAGGACGGCGCGGAGTTGCGCGTGCGGGACACCGGTCCCGGAATGACCGATGAGGTTTTGCGCCGGCTGTTCGAGCCGTATGTCTCGACGCGCCCCGGCGGCAGCGGGCTGGGACTGGCCATCGCGCGGCGGATCGTCCTGGACCACGGAGGCCGGATCGAGGCGGCGAACCACCCGGAAGGGGGGGCCGAGATCCGCATCCTCTTGCCGTGGGCGGGGGAGACCGCCGCCGGTCCCACGGGGCGCGCCGCGGGTGCGCCCGCATCGGAGGAGGAAGCGTGGCGACCGTCCTGATCGCGGATGACGAGAAGAACATTCGCGCCTCCGTGCAACGCCTGTTCGAGCTGGAGGGACACCGGGCGCTGCAGGCGGCCGACGGCGAGGATGCGCTCGCCCTTCTGCGTCGCGAGGACGTCGATCTGGTCGTGATCGATCTCAAAATGCCGAAACGCGACGGCTTCTCCGTCCTTCAGGAGATGAAAACGCTCGGCCTGGACGCGCCGGTGATCGTTCTCACCGGGCACGGCAGCATTGAGAAAGCCGTGCAGGCGGTCAAGCAGGGCGCCCACGACTTCATCGAGAAGCCTCCCGACCCGGATCGATTGATGCTGAGCGTGCGCAACGCCCTGGCCCTCGGACTGCTGAAACGTGAGAACCGCGAGCTGCGCGGGGCGCTCGCCGCCCGCAATCCGCTGGTGGGGGAGTCGCAGGCGATGGAGGCGCTGCGGCGCGAGATCGCGCGGGCCGCGGGAAGCCAGAGCCCGGTCCTGATCACCGGAGAGAACGGGACCGGCAAGGAGCTGGTGGCGCGCGCGGTCCACCAGGGCTCGGCGCGCCGCGAAGGCCCGTTCGTGGCGGTGAACTGCGCCGCCCTGCCGGTCGACCTGTTCGAGAGCGAGTTGTTCGGACACGAGAAGGGGGCATTCACCGGCGCCCTGGCGCGTCAGGTCGGTCGATTCGAGAGAGCGCATGGCGGGACCCTGTTCCTGGACGAGATCGGCGAGATCCCGCCTCCGCTCCAGGCCAAGCTCCTGCGTGTCCTCGACACGATGACCATCGAGCGCCTCGGTGGCGACCAGCCTTTCCGGGTCGACGCCCGCGTCATCGCCGCCACCAACCGCGACCTGAGCGCCGCCATGGCGGCGGGGTCGTTCCGCCAGGACCTCTACTACCGCCTGGCCGTTCTACCGATCGTCGTGCCGCCCCTGCGCTCAAGACGCGACGATCTTCCGGCCCTGGCCGCCCACTTCCTGGATCTGACCCGGCGCGAGGGGGCGACACGCGCCCGATCGTTCTCGGAAGAGTCGCTGCGCCTGCTGGTCTCTTACGACTATCCGGGCAACGTGCGCGAGCTCAGGAACCTGATCGAGCGCCTGGCGCTGTGCGCCGCGGGAGAGACGATTACGGACGGGGAAGTGCGCGCCGTCCTGCCGGCACCGGCGCCGTCGTCCGGGCCCTCCACGGCCCCACCCGCGCCGCTGCGGGCCGCCGCCGACACGAAGCCGACGCTCAGGAAGATCCTCGAGGACGCGGAGCGCACCGCGCTGAAGGAAGCGCTCGAACGAAACCGCTGGCAGATGGCCAGGACGGCGCGTGAACTCGGGCTGGAACGCAGCCACCTCTACAAGAAGCTCAAGGCCCTCGGCATCGCTCTCCCCACCGAATGAGAACTGGTCCTCTTTGCCTGAGCGGCCTCGGGCGTGCCGGTGGCCGATCGTGCCGTCGCGTGTCCGCGCCGCCACGCCGCGTGTACGCCGGGCCGCGCTGCGTGGTCCGTCCGACACGTTGTTCGCGCCTGTCCGGTCGACGGCCTTCGCCACGTGCCCCGGCGGGTGCAGCGCCAAACGCCTTCGCCTGAGCCTGTTGCCGCGAACCGACCGGTGCCCGTTCTCGCCTGGCATTTCTCTCGCAATGCGATGCCGGCGAGGAGGAACCAACCATGGGCATGAGCAGAACGGGAAAGTTGATCGCGAGTTGTTGCGGCGCGGCGATCGTCGTCGCGGCCGCGGGGGTGGTCTGGATCGGTGTGGAGGAGGGCCGCACCGCGTCGGGCCTCGTTCCGGCGAAGCTCGGACCGGAGGAGGCGGGCGGGGTCACCAGTCCCGCCTCGACACAGGGCATACCGGGGCAGCCGACGGCCGGCGCGCAGAACGCGACGGTCGGTCCTGTCCCGATCCCCGGGACGGAGGGTACAGTACCCGGCTCGATCACGGAGAGCCTGGTGCTCCAGAAAGGTGAGACGTACTACGACAAGGGGGAAGCGTTCTTCAAGGACGGCGATTTCACCTCGGCCTCGCGCTACCTCGAGGCCGAAGTGCGGCAGCACCCGGACCGTTTCTACGCGTCGTATCTCCTGGGAATTTCTCTCTGGAAGGAAGGAAAGCGGGACGAGGCGATCGCGTCGTTGACCTCGGCCGCGTCGCTCGATCCACGCTCGGTGAAGGCGCGCGTCAATCTCGGCCGCGTCCTGAACGACGCCGGTCGCTTCGAGCAGGCGCTCTCGTCAGCCGACGAAGCGTTTGCGATCGATCCCGAGAGCTCCCCGGTGCACAACGTGCGCGGACGCGCTCTCCTGAATCTCGGCCGCGAGGACGAGGCGATCGAGTCCTTCAAGATCGCCGTCGAGAAGGACCCTGCGAACGCCTACGCCCTGAACAACCTCGGATACACGCTCATCCGGAAGAGTCGCTTCGCCGAGGCCGTGCCGTTCCTGGAGGAGGCGGTGCGACACCATCCCGAAGTCGGCTACTTCCAGAATAACCTGGGCATGGCGTATGAACGCACCGGTCAGACCGACAAGGCGAAAGAGGCGTACGCCAAGGCCGTGCAGGCGGGCGGGTCGGGCTTCGCCGAGCGGAATCTGACCCGTCTCGGCGGCACGATCGACGATGCGACTCCCGGGCAGCCCGTGGATGATACGTCGAACTGATCACGAAAGGCGCGACTTGCTTGACGAACGCGGGCGCCTATATTAGCCTTGCGCGCGCGTCGCGAGAGATACGAACGAGGGGGTGGCGGCGGACGCCACCCCCGGTTTTCGCGGAAGGGATGACGCTCTTATGGACATGTTCTTCCTGTTCGCAGTCATTTTCCTGTGCGTGATGTTCGGTCTGGGCATCGGCGCCCTGGCGCTGTCGCTTCTCTTCAAGCTGATCTTGAAGATCTCCGCACGCGCGTCGTCCGTGGCCGTGGCCGCGGCGACCGCTTCGTCTTCCGCGCCGCGCGCCTGAACGGCGCGGTTTCCATTCCGTCATTGCGAATTTGAACTGGTTCGGGTTCCGACGGACCCTGCCCGCCCGCGGCGTAGAACCCGTGAGACTCCCGGGGCAAACCGGAAGCGTCAGCCGCCCTGGACGGCGGGGAGCACCGACGCCTTGCGCGCGGCGTTGCCCAGAAGAACGTAGAAGAGGTTGTCCTGGAAGCCCCGGTTGGCCGGCAAGAGCCCGTGGGTGGCGCAGAAGAAGAACGTCGACGCCGTCGACGATGGGGGCGGCGCCGACGCGAGCCCGACCAGGGAATCGGCCGTCACCGTCCCGTCGCCGGGGGCAAGCATCAGCTTCTCCAGCTCCCGCGCGTTACGATACGGTGAGGTCCCGTCGTTGAACAGGATCTCGGTCCCTTCGGCCGTCGGGTTCAGGACCACGCGGTCCAGGGTCGGAACGCAATCGGAGCCGAACAGGTGGACCGGCACCGGCGGCACGGTGCCCTGGGTGTTCCTGCGGAGTGCAACGTGGAAGGCGCGGGCGCGGTCGAGCGCGGCCTGCAGGAAGCGCTCCGCCTGCGGCGCAGGCGAACCGGCGCTCTCGAAATGGCGCGGGCTCCAGATCGACCAGCGGTTGACCACCCAGGTCCGCGCGTCGTAAAGATCCACCGTCAACGGGTTCCCCTCCATGTCAAGGAAGTGACCGGTCGGATCGTCCGGCAAGAGCTGATAGACCGACGGCATGCTGAAGATCTCGCGTGGCGACATGGTGCGCGCGAAGCCGTTGTTCAGGATGCGGAAGGCCGACATGGTGCCGCGCTGTGGCGTGCCGATGGTCACGATGCGGCCGATGTCCGAAGCGCCGGCGTAGGTCACCGGTGCCGTATCCGGGTGGTCCAGCACGTCGACCATTCCGAACTTCAAATAATATTCGGCCAAAAATCCGCCCATGCTGTGGGCCACGATGTCGAAGCGCAGGTCGGGCGCCTTGAGGCGCGTCTTGATCTTGCGGATCGCCCGTCCCAGGTTGATGGCCGACTCGGTGTTGTCGCGGCGCCAGTCGTAGTAGTAGATGAAGGCGGTGTCACCCGGCTTCGGGTTGTTGATATCCCCCAGCTGGTACCCACCCACCTCGCGCAAGGCCTGCAGGATCGCCCCGTAGAACTTCACCCCGAGGATCGACTCGCAGATGGCATACGGTACCAGGTCGTCGCGGTTCTCGCTGAGGGGCAGGCGATCGATCGGCAGCGACAGGTCGTCCGGCTTGCCGTGAAGGATCGCGTTCATCACCCGGCCCCACACCGACTTCTGGGTGTGCCGGTTCATCATTTTGCTGCCGATGAAGCCGTGGATGACGATGACCGGGTTGCGTGGCATGGCGGCGGCGTCCTGGTGGATGCGCGTCATGTCGTAGCGCCGGAAGGCGAGGCACCCGGACAGGAGGACGGCCAGACCCGCCGCCACGAGAGCGGTGGCGAGCCTTGGACACGGGCGCCTCAGGAACGGAGTCGACTTCATGACGCTCCTCACGGTGCGGTCGGGACCGGCCATCGCCAATATAGGTTGCCGCGCGCCACTCGGCCATTGAGCTAAGCGGAATGTCGAGGCGTGAACACCGCGCCGGGCGACCTTTCCGGTCAGGCCTCTAGAGCGGTCTTCCGGCGGGCGAGGAAGAGGAGAGAGGCTGCTCCAGCGGGAGCTTCCCGGAGTACTTGAGCATTTGGGTCGCGAAGTCGGAGGTGTACTCGACGCGGGCGTCCTGCACGTCACCCGCGGCGTCCCGGATGGGCACCACGTCCGGCATGACGTAGGCGACGTACGACGCGATCGAGGCCCGCTCCGCCCGGGCGACGACCTCGTTGCGCAGGGCCGGATCGATGCGGACGGCGTAGCGCTCCGTCAGGGCGCGGGCGGCGTCGTAATCGCCCTCTCCCTTGATGCGCTGCAGGGTCTTCAGGAGCTCGGCCACACCTCTCCGCATCGCGGCGATGTCGGTGACACGGAAGTAGGTCTTGCCGTCACGCTTGACGGTCTCGATCGCCGCCGTCGTACCGCGCAGGTACGAGACGATGAGATGCGTGGCGCGCATGTGGTCGTCCTCCAGGACGTCTCCCTTGCGGACGCGCCGGAGCAGATACAGGTCGTTGGTGGCGTACTCCCTGTAGGCCGCTTCGGCCGCTTCGGGCGACGGCAGGGCGCCGATCTCGACCAGCTTCGGGTCGAAGAAGTTGTAGAGGGCGGTGAGCTCGGCCCGCGCCTCCTCGAGCGCCGAGTAATACTCGCGCAGGTGCTCGCGCGGGTCGCCTTTGAGCGCGTCACTGACCTTGCCGGAGGCGTGGCCGAGGACCTCGTGCATCGTTGTCTGCAACAGGTCGACCGTGGCGCCGTATTTCGTCTGCAGCGGGCGGTCCTCCGGCAGGAAGAACTCCTCGACGACCAGGGCATGCGACGCCCGATTGTGGGCGTCCATGACGTTGACCAGCGACACACTCTTGTTGCCGTAGCGCTCGCGAATGTCCTCTTCGTTCGGGAGATTCACCCCGACCGGGGGCATCGGGCCGGCGTCGCCCACGGCGTGCAGGACATTGACAGCGTTGGCGATCGGGATGGTGAACCCCTTGCGCTTGTACACCTCGTCCCAGGGGGCACGGTCCTCGAAGTACTGTGCCAGGGACGCGAGATCCTTCTGCAGCCGGGTCATGCGCGGGTTCACGAAGTGGACGATCCCTTCGTAGGCCCCTTTCTGCCCGCGCGGGTCCTTGTACGTCTCGATGAATCCCAGGATGGCGTCCACGGGGGTCTCGTGCTGCACCCAGGCGATGTCGTAGGCGCGGAACGCCTCCGGATCGCCGGTCGCGAAGTAATCGATCAGGTGGCCGAGAGTCGCGCTCTGCTTTTCGTCGGCGTCGGCGCGCGCCTTCTCGAGGAAGCCGATCATGACCTTGAGCTCCTTGGCGTAGCGTCCCGGCGACACGTCCTGGCGCCCGGCACGGTACACCTCCTCCACCACCGTGCCGCCCTTCTTGACCAGGCGCGAGTTCAGCGGGTGCGACTCGCGGAACCCCTTCAGGTCGGCCAGGCTGACGCCGTCCTGGAAGTTCACGCTGCTGCAGGTCAGGATGTCCTGGCCCGGCGGCGGCGTCTTGCAGGTGGAAAGCGGATCGACGTTCGGGTCGAAGATCGAAGACTTCAGCCGCTCGAATTTCTGGGACAGCGTCTCGCGGAACGCCAGCCTGATGTGCGCGCCGTCCTGCTCCGCCGCCAGGGCGGCGGCTCGGAGCTCCTCGAAGGTGAATTCCGGCACGAATTTCTGCCGCGTCCTATCGTTGTGGTTGCCGTTGTTGATCCAGAAGAGCTTGAGGTAGAGCAGGAGGCGATCGCGAAACCCCGGGTCGAGCTTCTGCGGGTGCGTGAGGATTTCCTCGAGGAGATCGCGGATCTCCAGGACGTCCCGGCCCATCTGGTCGTAGAAAATGTCGCGCCCGGCGAGGGCCGCGCGGTACAGGTAGAAGGCGAGCACACGGTCCTTCTGCGACAGCTCATCGAACCCGTCGGCGTACAGACGCGACAGCGCGAATTCGCCGACCGTCTCGAGAAGATAGGGGCGCGCATCGGTGTTCTTCGAAGGCGGCATCGATCCTGTTCCATTACCCCGGCAGCTCGCGAGGACCAGGGATATCACCAGAGCGCATTTCAGGGATCGAGCGATGGTTGTCGTGGGCTGCTCCATCCGGCCGTGGCTCGCGGGGACCTCCCGGCGGCTCCTGAAAGAGCGGTAAGTATAGCCGACGAGGAGGTCGAACTTCGTTGACACCCTCGCGCGGCCCGATGTAGAGTCGCGCGACCTGCACGACTCGGAGGGCCCATCGCGCATGAGCAACCCCCGGTCTTCCAGTTCATCCAACCAGTCGGGATACAAGCCGTTCGTGCCGCCGTCGGCGGAGATGAAGGAGTTCACCCTTCGGGCGGTGCTGCTGGGGCTGGTCATGACGGTGGTCCTCGGCGCGGCCAACGCCTACCTCGGCCTGCGTGCCGGCCAGACGATCGCCGCGACCTATCCGGCGGCCGTCATCAGCATGGCGATCCTGCGAATCCGGCGCGGCTCGATTCTCGAAGAGAACATCGCGCGCACCGCCGGATCCATCGGCGAATCGGTGGCCGCCGGCGCAATCTTCACCCTGCCCGCCTTCTTCATTGCGGGAGTCTGGCCGTCATTCGGCTTTGCCGACGCCTACTGGAAATCGACGGCACTGATGATCGTCGGGTCGGTGCTGGGTGTCCTCTTCTGCTCGCTCATCCGTCGCGGCATGGTCGAGGACCGCGAGCTGCCGTTTCCCGAATCCGTGGCTGCCGGCGAGATCCACAAGGCGGGGCAGAGGGGCGCCGAGGCCGCCAGGCATCTCTTCAACAGCATGGCGTTCGGGGCCGGCGCCTTCCTCCTGAGCACCTTTCGTCTGGTCGCGATCGACAAGGACATCCCGATCAACATGGGTGCGATCGGGAGCAGCAAGATCAAGCTGGGCGCGAGTGCCTCGGCGCCGGCCGTGGGCACGGGTGGTATCACGAACTTCGCCGCCCCGAGCATCTCACCGGCTTATTTCGGCGTGGGATACATCATTGGTCCGGAGCTGGCCGCCCTCAATTTCTCCGGCGGTGTGATCGCCTGGGGTCTCCTGGTGCCCATGATCATCTATCTGCTCGGACCGGAGCTCAATTCCATCCTCCCCGCGGGAACCAACACGGAAGCCTGGGGCGGGACGATCACGGCCGTCTGGCGGTTCATCGTCCGCCCGATCGCGGTCGGCGGCATGCTGGTCGGCACAGCGTACACATTGTTCATGCGACGCAAGAGCATCTTCGGAGGCCTGGCCAAGGCGTTCTCGGAGCTTCGCGGCGGTGGCGCCGCGGGGAAGACCGCGGTCATCCGCACGGAGCGCTACATGAGCTCCAGGACGATCTTCCTTCTGATTGCCGTCTTCTTCGTCCTGATGACCGCTCTCTATATCTACATGACCAGCCTGGTGATGGGGGCGATCGTCGCGGCGATCGTGATGCTTCTGGCTGGGTTCTTCTTCGCCACCGTCTCGGGCTACCTCGTCGGGCTCATCGGGTCGTCCAACAATCCGATCTCCGGCCTGACGCTGTCGACCCTGGTGATCGCCGCTCTGCTGATGGTGAGCATGGGCGTTTCGGGCATGAAGGGTGTCGCCGCCGTGCTCGGCGTCGCCGCCGTGGTCTGCGTCTCGTCGGCCGTTGCGGGGGAGCTTCTCCAGGACTTCAAGGTCGGCTACATCCTCGGCGGAACGCCGAGGACGATCCAGATCGTCGAACTCATCGCGGTCTTGTGCGCCAGCCTGGTCATGTACTTTCCGCTCCTGGTTCTTCACCAGGGCAATATCAACGCCGGTGGTACCGGTTTCGGCGATCGACAGTTGTCGGCTCCCCAAGCCGGTCTGATGGCCGCCCTGGCCCAGGGGATCGTGGGCCGGGAGATGGCCTGGCCCCTGATCGTCATCGGCATCATGCTGGGCGCGGCCATGATCATGGTGAAGGTCAAGAGTCCGATGCTCGTGGCGATCGGCATGTACCTGCCGCTGGCCACGACCTCGGCCATCTTCGTCGGAGGCGTGATCCGCTGGGTCGTCGATCGCCTCCGTGACCGCCGGCGCCTGAACGCCGCGCAGAAAATCCGGGTCGAGAACGTCGGCGTGCTGGCCGCCTCGGGTCTGATCGCGGGAGAAGCCCTCGTCGGCCTGGGGACGGCCACCTGCAACTTCTTCAGCATTCCGATCCCCGGGGTCTTCGAGAATCCATCCTATGTGGCCGGCCTCCTGGTCGCGGCACTGATCGTCTACCTGCTCGTCAAGGTGCCGCTCGACAACGCCGGCCGCGCCGACGAGCCGGCGCCGCCCGCGGCGA
The DNA here is from genome assembly GCA_003223135.1 of Acidobacteriota bacterium. GTDB lineage: Bacteria > Acidobacteriota > Polarisedimenticolia > Gp22-AA2 > Gp22-AA2 > Gp22-AA3. Next base: position 30,787 of record QHXX01000028.1, read on the forward strand.
TGATGTAGGCGGCCGGCATGGCCGCGGACGGCCCCGCATCCAATGCGTCGTCGACCGGCCTGAGGCGCGAGCTCGGGCTCTGGGATCTCGTCCTCCTCAACGTCGTCGCCATCGTCGGCCTGCGCTGGTGGCTGACGTCCGCCGGCGGCTACGGCTGGGCGGCCCTTCCGCTGTGGCTTCTCGCCTTCCTCTGCTTCTTCGTGCCCTCGGGGCTGGCGGTGATCGACCTCACGACGCGCTACCCGGAGGAGGGCGGCATCTACGCCTGGACGAAGCACGCCTTCGGTGACGACCACGGGTTCATCTCCGGCTGGTGTCTGTGGACCAACAATTTGGTTTACTTCCCGCACCTTCTGATCTTCACGGTCGGCAACCTGGTCTTCATGCTGGGGGAGAAGCACCAGGGGCTAGCGGCCAGCCCGCCCTTCATGGCGGCGATGTCGCTCGCGATCTTCTGGGTCGTGGTGTGGTTCAACGTGCTCGGCCTCCGGCACGCGCGCTGGCTCAACAATCTCGGGGCGTATGGAACGTGGCTCCCCGCGACGATCCTGATCGCGCTCGGCGGATTCGCCCTCTTCAAGTTCGGTGCGGCCACGCCGTTCCGCGCGGCCGCGCTTCTCCCCGTCTTCAGCTTCGGAACGGTCTCGTTCTTCTCGGCGATCTGCTTCGGCTTCTCGGGCCTCGATCTCGGGGCGCTGATGGGGGAGGAGATCATCGAGCCGCGCAAGAACCTGCCGCGGGCCATCCTGATCTCCGGCGTCATCATCACGCTGATCTACGTGCTGGGCACGGCCGCGCTCCTCGTCGCCCTTCCCCAGCAGAACATCGGGCTCCTGGACGGCGTCGCCGCCGCCATCGCGGCGGTGCAGCAGAAGATGGGGTTCGGCTTCCTGGCGGGGATCATGGCGCTGCTCATCGCGCTCGGAGGCGTCGGCGGCTGCAGCGCCTGGCTCGCCGGCTGCTCGCGCATCCCGTTCTGCGCCGGTATCGACCGCTACCTGCCGCCGACCTTCGGCCGCCTGCACCCGCGCTACGCCACGCCGCACGTCGCGCTCCTGGTGACCGGAGCGATCTCGAGCCTCCTGATTCTGGTCGGTTTCATCGGCTTCGATGTGGAGCAGGCCTATCTGTTCCTGGCGGACTTCACCATCGTCGTCTATTTCATTCCCTACCTGTACCTGTTCGCCGCCCTCATGAAGCTGGGAGGATCGGGTCGCGCCCCGGAGGGAACCATCCCCGTCCCGGGCGGTCGCGCCGGGACGCTCCTCGTCGGCATCGTCGGCTTCCTGACCACGGCGGTCGCCATCGTCCTCGCGCTCGTGCCGCCCGTCGGCTCGAACCCCTGGCTGTTCGAGGCGAAGATCCTGGGCGGCTGCGTCGTCCTGCTCGCCTTCGGCTGGCTCCTCTACAAGCGCGGGCGGCGGACCGGAGTCGCTGCTCCATCGCAGGCTCCGTAGCTACACCGGGTCGTCCGCCCTCCCACGCGTCCCTTCACTTGTTGTCCGAGTGGCCGAGGTCCCTGCCGGGCGCGACGCGGTCGCGGACGAGCTGCTTCAGCTCCTTGAGCTCGGGAAAGCGCCCCTGCGCCTGCCGGGACCAGAGGACGTCCTCCCCGAGGCGCACCTCGAACACGCCGCCCGTCCCGGGCCGCAGCGCCACCTCGCCGAGTTCCGCCTCGAAGGTCGTCAAAAGCTCCTGGGCCATCCAGGCGGCGCGCAGGAGCCAGCGGCACTGCGTGCAGTAGACGATCTCGAGGCGCGGGCGGCCGAGGGGCGCCAGCGCCGCGGCCACGCGGACCGCCTCGACGAGTTGCGGGAAGGGGCAGGCGCGCGAGAACTCGTCCAGGGTCATCCAGTCGAACGCGTCGTGCTCGGCGGAGAGGACGACGTCGCCCGCTTCGGAGGTGCCCCGGTACACGACGACGACCATGTCGTCGCGGTTGCGCTTCGCATGATACGAGGCGATCGGGCGGGGGTCGATCGCGACCTCCAGGCCGCACTCCTCGCGCGCTTCGCGCGAGGCGGCCGCGAGCGGCGGCTCGCCGGGCAGCACCCGGCCGGAGAGCGCCTCCCAGGCCCCGGCGCCCGCGTCCTTGTCGGGGGCGCGGCGCATGGCGAGGACCCGCCCGTCGCGGAACACCGCGACCGCGACGGCGACGATGAAGCGGTCCGAAGCGCTCATGATGAGGCGGGGCGCGGGGGGCTTCGTCTGCTGGCCTGCGCGCTCCGCGTCAAGATTCTGGGGCAAGCAGGCGAGGACCGCAAGAGACGACTGACTCCCAAGGCGACAATCTTCCTGGCGGGACGGCACCCTTTGAAATCCCGCTGTTCAGGTTCCGTTCAGGTGGGGAACCTAGACTTGCCAGCAGAGGTGCCTCATGTGGCGACCGGTGTTGGGGGGTAGGGTGATCCTGGCCGCGACCGCCTGTCTGCTTGTTTCGATACGGTCCGGAGCGGCCGGTCCCGGTGATCAGGCGATCCGCGCGGTGACCCTCGAGGAAGCGGTCGCGAGCGCCGACCGCGCGCCGCAGCTGACGGCGGCGCGGGCCGGCGAGCAGGCCGCCGAGGCGGGCGTCCGCGTGGCGCGGGCGCTCCCCGATCCCGAAGTCTCTATGACGACCAACTCAATCAACGCGCGGGAATCGATCTCGCTCCTCCAGCCCCTGCCCTGGCCGGCCCGTGGTCCGCGCATCGAGGCGGCGACGGCGGACTTCCGGACCGCCGGGCGGTCGCGCGACGCGGCGCGGGCATCCGCGCGGCAGGCGCTGAGGGTTGCGTGGTTCGCGCTCGCAGCGGCGGAGGAGCGGGCGCAGGCCGCGGCCGATCGGGAGACCCGGGCCAGGCGGAACGCCGACGCGATTGCGGCGCTGTTCGCCGAGGGACGCGTGGCGCGCCTCGAAGTAGTCCGGGCCGACGCCGAGACGGCGCTCGCCCGGTCGGATCGCACCTCCTTCGATGAGGCGCTGCGGACGGCCGGCATCACGCTGGCCACGCTGATGGGGCTCGAGCCGGCGGCCGCGGTCACGACGGGCGGCGCGCACCCCGCTCCCGAAGCGGAGGGCGCTTTCGAGGAGTCCGTGACGCGCGCGCGCGAGGCCTCCCCGGATGTCCGGCTTCAAGTCGCAGTGGCGGACGCCGCGGCGTCGCGCCTCAGGCTGGCGCGTCGCCTGCGCATCCCGAGCCTGGGCCTGAGCGCTGGCGCCGAATTCAACGACCCCACCCAGGAGGGCACCAACCGCTTCGTCGGCCTGAGCGTCGCCATCCCGATCGCCGGCCCGGCTGCGGCGGCGGTGGCGCAGGGCGAGCGCGATCAGCAGACAGCACTCGTGGAGCGTGAGCGCCGCGAAGCCGCCCTCGCCGCCGAGAGCGCCTGGGGGAGATCACGCGCGGCGCGGCTGCGATACGAGGCGATTGACAGGCAGGTGCTGCCGGCGGCGCGGCAGACCGCCGATCTGACCCGGCTCGCCTACCAGGAGGGGAAGGTGGACGTCTTCCGGCTGCTCGATGCCGAGCGTCTCCTGTCGGAGGCCGCGGTGGACCGGGCCGATGCCTACGAGGCTTGGGGCGCGGCCCACGCCGATCTCCTCAGGGCGACCGCGCAGGACGGGCCATGAGGAGCGAACCATGAGGACGCCGGTCGTCATCCTGCTGGCGATCGGTCTGATCGGATTCGCGCTGGCCTGCGCGCACGCGGAGGATGCGCCTGCGGACCACGCGGTCTCGGTCCGCACGGCCCGGGTCGAGAGCGGCACGATCACCGAATGGATTCGGCTGTACGGGCGCATCGCGCCGCCGCCCGATCGGGATGCCACGCTGGCGCCCCTGGTCGCGGGCCTCCTGCTCGCCGTCCCCGTGCGCGAGGGGCAGAGCGTGAGGGCCGGCGAGATCCTGGCGCGCGTCGAGGGGGCTCCTCTCGACGACGCTCTCCGTGCCGCCGAGGCGGCGGAGCGCCGGGCCGACGCCGAGGCGGCCTTCCGGAAGAGCGTGGCGGCGCGGACGCGGTCCCTCCTGGACAAGGGCGTCGCCTCGCGGCAGGACGCGGAGGCCGATGAGGCGGCTGCGGTGTCGGCCGACGCGGCGCAGGCCGAGGCTTCCTCCGCCCTTGCGACCGCCCGGCGCCGGCGCGAGTGGGCCGAGCTGCGCGCCCCCTTCGACGGTGTCGTCGTCCGCGTGTTTCGACGGCCGGGTGAGTCGGTGGACGGCACGCCGGCGACCCCGGTCATCCAGGTGGCTTCGGCCACGGGCGCACAGGTGGCCGCGGAGGCGACGGCGGACACCCTGTCGCGGCTCGCGCGGGATCAGCCGGCCGAAGTCGAGGCGAGGGGATCGCCCGGGGCCGCACTCAAGGCGCGCGTGCTCCGCATCGCCCGCGCCGTGGACAGCTCGACCGGGTCCGGCGAGGTGCGGCTCGCGTTCGACGACGCCGCGCCGCCTCTGCTTCTCGGCCTGGGCGTGGATGTGCGCGTGGCGGTCGGCCGCAGGGAACGCGCCACGATCGTGCCGGCGAAGGCGCTCCGCCGTGGCGACGCCGGGAAGACCGAGGTCGTGGTGGTGGACCAGGGGAAGGCCGTGATCCGCGAGGTGGTGACCGGGCTCAGCGAGGGCGACCGCATCGAGGTGGTCTCGGGACTCTCGGCGGACGAGAGGGTGGTGGTCGATGACCCGATGGGCCTCGCCGACGGCACGCTCCTGCGCGAGCGCTCGTGAGCGCGGACGGAGCCCTGAGCCGAGAGGACCTCTACACGCGGCTCGACCGCCACCGAACGCTCGTCTTCACGCTTACCGCCGGGCTCATGTTGGCCGGCGCCCTGTCGCTGCGGCGGCTTGGCTCGGGCATCTACCCCGAGGTGGAGTTCCCGCGCATCGTCGTGGTGGCGCGCTCCGGGGACGTGCCCCCCGAGCAGATGCAGGCCTCCGTGGTGCGGCCGCTGGAGGAGTCCCTGGCCACGGTGATCGGTGTGCGCCGAATCCGGACGCGCATCATCCGGGGCGCGGCGGAGATCGCGCTGCAATTCGCGGAGGGGACGGACATGTGGCGCTCCCTCCAGCTCACGGACGCGGCCATCGGCCGGGCGCGCGACCGGCTCCCGGCCGGCACGGAAATCGAGTCCGAGAAGATCACGCCCGCCGACTTTCCGATCCTGTCGTTCAACGTGATCGGCGGCACGCCGACGAGCCGCCGGGAAGCGGCGGATTTCATCGTGCGCCCCGCCTTCTCGCGCGCTCCGGGCGTGGGGCGCGTCGAGGTCGTGGGGGGCGATCCGCGCGAGGTCGAGGTGGTCGTGGACCCGGCCCGCCTGGCGACGCTGCACCTGCGGCCGTCCCAGATCGCGCAGCGGGTTGGGAGCGCCATCGTCCGTCGGGCCGTCGGGCGCTACGACGATCGCCGTCAGCTCCTGACGATCATGGCCGAGACGGACACCGCGGACCTGGCGGCACTGCGCCGGCTCCCCGTGGCCACGGGGCCCAACGGCTCGATAGCTCTAGGGGACGTCGCTCAGGTTTTCGACGGGGCCCCCGATCGGACTCTCGCGGTGCACGCCCCCGAGGGGGACGCGGTCCAGGTCAGCGTCTCGCGGGTCGTGGGGGCCTCGGCTCCGGACGTCGTCCGCGAAGTGCAGACCACCGCCGCCTCGCTCCGCCTGCCCGAGGGGATCCGCCTGGTTCTCGTCTACGACCAGGGGGAACTGATCCGCCAGTCGATTCTCGGCATCCGCGACGCCATTCTGATCGGCATCCTGCTGACCATCGGCGTGCTCGCCCTCTTCCTCCGGGACATCCGCGCGGGCCTTCTGGCCGCTCTCTCGGTGCCGGTGACGCTGCTCGTGACGTTTCTCGCCGTGGATCTGGCGGGCCAGACGCTGAACCTCATGTCACTGGGAGGGATGGCCGTCGCCATCGGTCTGGTGATCGACGACGCCATCGTGGTAGTGGAGGCGATCACCCGGCGGATCGAGGAAGGCGAGACGCCGGCGCTCGCCGTCCGCGGGGGTCTTCGCGAGATCACGGCCCCCGTGGTCGGGACGACCGTGACGACCGTCGTCGTGTTCGTGCCCCTCGCCTTTCTTTCCGGCCTCGTGGGAAACTTCTTCGCGGCGCTGGCGCTGACGCTGGTCTCGGCCGTGCTGATTTCGCTGTTCTTCGCGATCTTCGTCCTGCCTCTCCTCGCCGCGCGATGGCTGCGCCATCGGCCGGCCGCGCGCGCGCGCGCGAGCGGAGCCCTGAGCACACGTTACGCCTGGACCCTCCGCCGTGTGCTGCACCATCCCGCGGTCGCGGCCGTCGCCGTGGGGGCCCTCGTCGTGCTCGGCGCGCTCGTCGCCACGCGCATCCCATCGGGCTTCCTGCCCGAGATGGACGAGGGGGCATTCGTCCTGGACTACTTCCTGCCGGCCGGAACGTCTCTCGAGGCCACCAACGCGGCGGCCCTGCGCATCGAGTCGATCCTCGGTCAGACGCCCGGGATCGTCACCTGGACCCGCCGCACGGGGGCCGAGCTCGGGCCGGTCACGGCGACCCAGCTGAACCGCGGGGACATCGCCGTTCTGCTGGGACCGCGCGGGAGCCGTCCCGACTCCGAGGAGGTCATCGACGCGGTGCGCACGCGAGTCGAGCGGGAGATGCCGGGCGTGCGCATCGAGTTCGTGCAGATCCTCGAGGACGTCCTGAACGATCTCGCGGGCAACCCGCGCCCGCTGGAGGTCAGGATCATGGGCGAGGACCAGAAGGTCCTGGTGCGAATCTCGGCGGAGGTCGAAGGACGTCTGCAAGGCACGCCGCACCTCGTGGACTACTACCGCGGCGTGGAGGGGGACGTGCCGATGCTGCGTTATGCCCTGGACGGGGATGCGGCGGCGCGCGCCGGGCTCACCCCCGCCGACGTCGGAGAGGACCTGGCGACGGCCCTGCGAGGGGCGCAGGTGGGCTCGGTGCCGCGCCTCGATCGGCTCGTCCCCGTGCGCGTGCGGTTTCCGGATGACGTGCGCTTCCGTCCGGACGCCCTGGTTTCATGGCCGATCGCCCTCGGACCGTCGGCGGTGCCGATCTCGTCGGTGGCCCGCGCCGTCTCGGAGACCGGCGCGAGCGTCCTTTTGCGCGAGAACCTCAGCCCGGCCGCCGTGGCCACCTCGGACGTGGAGGGGGAAGACCTGGGCGGCCTCGTCAAGGAAGTCGGCCACAGGCTGAGCGACCTGACCCGGCCCGTGTCCCTCTCAACGTATCATCTCTCATGGGTCTGGTGCTTTTGGTCGGTCTGGTGGTCAAGAACGGCATCCTTCTCATCGAAGTCGCGCTGCAGCGCCTCGGGGCCGGGATGGCGCTCCCCGCGGCGCTGCGCGGCGCGGGGCGGCGGCGGCTTCGCCCCATCCTGATGACGACCCTGTGCACCATTTTCGGGCTCTTGCCCCTGGCCTTCTCGCTCGGCGCCGGCTCCGAGCTGCAACGTCCGCTCGCGGTGGCCGTCATCGGCGGCCTTTTGTTCTCGACGGTCGCCACCCTCTTCGTCCTGCCCGCGCTGGCCGAGTTCTTCCTGCGCGGCCGCGCGCTGCTGCAACGCGGCGCCGGCGCTCCATGACCGCGCGGGACGCGCCCTGTATCCTGCTCGTCGAGGATGACGCCGAGACGCGGGAGGCCGTGTCGCGTGTTCTCGCGGATGAAGGCTACCGGGTGGTCGGCGTCGAGCGCGGAGAGGCCGGGACGCGCGCCCTCAAGGCCGGAGCGATCGCGGCCGTGATCCTCGACGTGACGCTTCCGGACGCCAGCGGGTTCGACCTGTGTCGCGATTGGCGGGCGGCCGGCGTCCGCGTCCCCGTCCTGATGCTGACGGCGCGAACCGATGTGTCCTCCCGCGTGCGGGGACTCGACGCCGGGGCGGACGATTATCTCGGCAAGCCCTTCGCCCTGTCCGAGCTGCGCGCCAGGCTGCGGGCGCTCCTGAGGCGCGGCAGCGACCCGCTGCGTCAGCGGGTGCTGTCGGTCGGCGATCTGAGCATCGACTTCGGCCGCCGCCAGGCCTGGCTCGGCGAGGCGGAGATTCCCTTGACGCGGCGCGAGATCGATGTCCTCGAGCGCCTCGCCTGGGCCCGCGGTCACGCCGTGTCGCGCGAGGATCTCCTGGAAGAAATCTGGGGCGAGTCGACGCCGGAGGCGGCGGCCAGCCTGGAGGTGATCATCGCCCGCCTGCGGCGCAAACTCGAGAAGGGCGACAAGGAATCCTTGATCCGCACGGTGCGCGGCTTCGGCTACGCCCTCGCCGGAGCTCGTGGAGGACCGACGACGTGAAGGCCCACTCGCTGACCACACGCGTCCTGAGGGGCACGGTGTTCGTGACCCTGGTCACGGCGCTCGCCGGGGCCGCCACCGCGGCCCTGCTCGCGCGCAGCCTATGGCAGGCGCACGAGCACAGCACCTTGCTGGAGCTGGCGGAAGGCCTTGCGCAGGCCGTCGACCGTGAAGCCGCAGAGGAGGGGACCACGCCGGAGTCGGCCGCCGCTGAAGCGCTCCGGGAGAGCGTCACCTCGGGCCACCGCGCCGAGGTCTGGCGCGGGCGGGTCCTGGTGACCGCGAGCGCGCCGGGGCCGCCCGTGGGCCCTCCCGACGGATCGAAGCACGCCGCGCAGGACGCGTGGCTCATCGAGACCCGCCCCCTGCGCGGCGGGCTGATGCTGGTCGTGGCTTCGCCGCGAGAGCGTGGCGAAGAGGTCCTGCGCGTCTTCGGGTTGTCGCTCCTGCTCTCGGCGCCGGTCTGTGTCGTCCTCGCCGTGCTGATCGGTCGCCTGGTCGGGCGTCGCGCGACCCGTCCGCTCCTCGACTTCAGGGATCGCATCCGGGCCGCGCGGCCCTTCGACCCCCTGCCGCCCGCGGCGCCGTCGGAGGTCCTCGAGGTCGTGGAGCTGGAGACCTCGTTCCGGAGGCTCTGGGACAGGCTGCAGGAGACCGTTTCGCGCGAGCTCGAATTCGCCGCCAACGCCTCGCACGAGCTGCGCACACCCCTCACCCGCATCCGGCTTCACGCCGAGCGGGCGCGCGCGGCCCTCGGCGCGGCGCCGGGCGCGGCCCCCTCGCAGGAGCTGCGCGGACTCGCCGAGGAGATCGACCGCCTGGTGCGCCTGGTCGACTCGCTGCTCGTCCTGTCGCGGGATACGGCTGCGGGGATACCGGCCGGAGAGGTCGTCAACGTCTCGGACCTGGTGACCGCCGCGTCGCGGCGGGTCTTCGCCGGCGCACCTCCGCCGGAGATCGACGAGCCGGACGAGGCGCTCGTGCGGGGCGACGAAGCGCTCCTGGGCATCGCGGTCGAGAACCTGCTCGACAACGCGCGGAAATTCTCGTTGCCGGGCCGGCCGCCTCGCGTCGCGGTGAGCGAGGACGGCGCCTCGGTGCGGGTGACCGTCACGAGTCCCGGCGCGCGGATCCCCCCCGATGTCGTCGAGCGTCTCTTCGAGCGCTTCTACCGCGGCCCGGAGGCGCGCGCTTCGCACGCGGGACATGGCCTCGGACTTCCTCTCGCCCGCCACGTCGCCCGGCTTCACGGAGGCGACGTTCGTACCGTGTCGCAGTCAGCCGAGGACGCCCGTTTCGAGCTGGCGCTCCCGGCGTGGCGCTCGATGACTCAGTAAGAGCGGCGCAGGCGCCCCGGATCGAGCCAACCCAGGATCGGCGTCGTCATGAACGTGGTGACCAGGGCCATGATCACCATCATCGAGAAGAGTGTAGGCGTGATCACCCGCACGTCGAGCCCGACGTGAAGCACCACCAGCTCCATGAGGCCCCGCGTGTTCATCAGGACGCCCAGGGACGCGGCCTCGCGCCAGGTCAGGCCGGTCAGCCGGGAGGCGAGCGTGGCGCCGCCGAACTTGCCCGCCACGGCGGTCAAGATGATGACCAGGCAGACGAGCCACATCGAGACATCGTTCAGCAGCCGCACGCTGGTCCTGAGGCCGGTCTCGGCGAAAAACAGCGGCAGGAGCAGGATGACGGCCCCACCCAGCCCTTCCTCGAGAGCGCGCGCCAGGCGCCGGTCCCTCGGCAGGACGCACCCCATGAGGAAGGCGCCGAACACGGAGTGGAGCCCCAGCCGCTCGGTGACCCACGCCGAAGCAAACGCCATGAGCAGGAGGGTGGCCAGGCGATCGCGCGTCAGCGCGCCGCGGTCACCGTCGACCCACTTGGGCCGCGCGAGCAGCGGGCGGACCACGGCGATCATCAGGAGGACGAAGACGGCCGAGCCTGCCAGGGTCAGTCCGAGCGGCAGGTTGCCCTGAGGGCCGCGGACCAGCAGGACGACCCCCGCCAGGAGGCTCCAGGCGAAGACGTCGTCCACGGCCGCGCACGCGATCGCCACCGTCCCGACCCGGGTGCCCGCGAGGTTCGACTCCGCCAGGATGCGCGCGAGGACCGGAAACGCGGTCACGCTCATCGCCGTGCCAAAGAACAGGGCGAAATGCGGCAGAGGCACGTCGTCGCGCGACAGGTCGTGATGGAGGAAGACGGCCAGAGTGGCGCCGAGGAAAAACGGCACGGCGACTCCGGCGGTGCTCGCGAAGACCGCCGTCCGGCCGCGCCGGCGCAGCTCGCCGATATCCAGCTCGGCCCCGATCAGGAACATGAAGAGGATCAGACCGATCTGGCTCAGGGAGCTCAGGTAGGCCAGGCTGTCGGCGGGGAAGAGCGACGCCGAAAGGGTGGGGGCGATGAAGCCGAGTAGCGACGGTCCCAGCAGGATGCCAGCGGTCATCTCACCCACCACGCGTGGCTGTCGGATCCCCGCGAAGAGGGATCCGACGGCGCGCGTCAGAAGGAGGACGACGACGATCTGGGCCAGAAGGAGGGACAGGTGGGTCACGGCGGCGCACGCTACCGCCGGGCGGGCCGTTGCGTCAAGTCGGGCCGCGCAGGTTTCCCTCGGACGTCGCGCCGACGGACGCGTGGTATATAGATGATGTGGCGTTCGACGACACGGATATCGGTGGCGGGTCCGCGCGCTTCCCAACCACGCGCGTCTCGGCCGTCCTCGGGGCGCAAAGCGCCGAGCCTGAGGTGCGGGCCCGCTCCTTCGGCGCCCTGGTCGCGGCGTACTGGAAGCCGGTCTACAAGCACGTCCGCATCCGCTGGAAGAAATCGAACGAGGACGCGAAGGACCTGACGCAGGCCTTCTTCATGCGCGCCATGGAGAAGGATTTCTTCGACGCCTATGACAAGGAGAAGGGCCGTTTCCGCACCTTCCTGCGCACCTGTCTCGATCGTTTCCTGAGCAACGAGGACAAGGCGGAAAAGCGCCTGAAGCGCGGCGGGGGCGGGGCCTTCCTGACGCTCGATTTCGAGGGGGCCGAGGCCGAGATCGAGTCGACGCCGCCGCGCGGGGATCCCGAGCAGTCCTTCGACAGAGAGTGGGTCAGGAGCCTGTTCGGTCTGGCGATTGAGGCTCTGCGCGCCGACTGCGCGGCGCGCGGCAAGGAGGTCCACTTCCGCCTGTTCGAGCGCTACGATCTCGACGACTCGGGCGGCGGACGGCCGACCTACGCGGCCCTGGCGTCGGAGTTCGGGCTCAAGACGACCGACGTGACCAACCACCTGGCGTTCGCGCGGCGCGAATTCCGCCGCGTTCTGCTCCAGACGCTGTGGGAGCTGACCGCCGGCGACGAGGAATTCCGCCGCGAGGCGCGCCTCCTTCTGGGCGCCGAACCAGAGCAGCCGGCGTGAGGGAAGGTGGCTTCCGGATAGCCGCTGAGGACCCGTGCTGAGTGACGAAGTCGTCCGCCATCTCAAAGAGGTTGCCGACCTGCCCGACCTGGCGGGCACCCGGTACCGGATACTGCGCCGGCTCGGCCAGGGCGGCATGGGGAGCGTTTATCTCGCGGAGGATACGGAGCTCCGGCGCGAGGTGGCGCTCAAAGCCCTGTCGATCCCCGACTCCTCGGGGGACCTCGCCTCGCGCCTGCTGGTCGAAGCGCGTCTTCTGGCACGCCTCGAGCACCCGAACATCGTGCCGATCCACGACGTCGGCACGCTTCCCGACGGTCGCGTCTACTACGTGATGACCTACGTGCGGGGCAGGAGGCTCGACGCGTGGAGACACGAGGCGCCGGCCCGTCCGGTCTATCTAAGGTTGTTCCAGAAAGTCTGCGACGCGGTCGACTTCGCCAACGCGCGCGGTATCGTGCATCGCGACCTGAAGCCAGAGAACGTCATGGTGGGGCCGTTCGGCGAGGCGCTGGTGATGGACTGGGGCGTGGCGAAGGTGCAGGACGCGGCCGAGGAGCGTGGGGTGCTCGTCGGCACGCCGGCCTACATGGCCCCCGAGCAGGCGAGCGGTCTCACGACGCTGATCGACCAGCGCACCGACGTGTACGCCCTGGGCGCCATCCTCTATTACCTCCTGTCCGGCCGCCCGCCTTACGATGCCGCCGCGCACGCGGGGGCGCTCCAACAGGTCGTGCAGGGGCCGCCGCGGCCGCTGCGGCAGATCGACCCGGCGATCCCGAGGCCCCTCGCGGCGATCTGCGCCCGGGCGATGGCCCGCCTGGCGCGTGACCGCTACACGACGGCGCGCGAGCTCTCCGAGGACATCGACCGCTTCCTCGACCGGCTTCCTGTCTACGCGCACCGCGAAACGCCCCTCGAGCGCTCCGCGCGCTTTCTCGACCGCAACCGCGTCCTGGTCTACTTGGTGGGGGCCTACCTGCTGATGCGGGTGATCGTCGTCCTGGTGACCGCGAGATAGCGCGCGTTCACGGGATCTCCATCGTTCCTTCGCTCACCATCACCGAGGCACCGCCGACGCCGATCTCCGTGATCGCGCCCTCGTTCTTGTGGACCTCGATCTCCAGGAGGCTCGGGCGTCCCATCTCGAACCCCTGCTCGACGATGAAGCGGAGGGTACCGTTGCGCCGCGGGTCGCGGATCCCCAGGTAGCCACCGAGGGCCGTTGCAGCGCTTCCGGTGGCGGGGTCTTCCGCGACACCGACCGCGGGGCCGAACATGCGGGCGCGCAGGTCGTGCCCCGAGTGCTCGGCATCGAACGCGAAGACATAAACGTGTGGCGACCAGTACAGCGCCAGCATCTTCTCCCACACCTCGAGCCTCAGCCAGGCGCGCCGCACGGCGTCGCGGCCCGCCAGCGGGATGAGCAGGAACGGCAGACCGCAGGAGACCCCCTGCGGCCCTCGCGGCTCGTCGAGCAGGTCCTCCGGATCGAGCGACAGCATGGCGGCCAGGTCGGCGCGCGCGGGCGGCGGCGGTCCGAACTCGGGCGGGCGCGGGGCCACGAGCTCGGCGAACACCGGACGGCCGTCCCGCGCACGGACGCGCACAGGCACCGGCCCCGCCTCCTCCTCGAGGACGAAGCGAGTCCACTCTCCCTCGAGACGGAGCTCGCCGATCGAGGCCAGGACGAACGCCGTGCCGATCGTCGGGTGTCCTGCGAACGGGACCTCGGCCTGAGGCGTGAAGATGCGAAGCCGCCGTGTGTGCGCGGGCGAGTCAGGCGGCAGGACGAACACCGTCTCCGAGAAGTTGAACTCGCGCGCCGCCTGCTGCATCTCGGGGGTCGCAAGTGCCCGCCCGTCCGGGAAGACGGCGAGCTGGTTCCCTCCGAAGATGCGGTCGGTGAAGACGTCGGCGGTCAGGTAGCGATGACGCATGTCGGCCCGAGGGGCAGAGACTAGCGCCCCGGCATCGCGGACGTCAAGGCGACCTCGTAAAGGAACGCGCGCGGGCGTGTAAGAGTAGAGTGAAGAGAACGTGACTCACCTTCACCTCAAGGAGGACTCTCCATGTCCAAACCGTTGCTCGGGCTCGTTCTCGGGGCGGCACTCGGACTTCTCGACGGCTTCGGCGCCTTCATGTATCCGGGTGTCAGGTCGATGATGCTGTCGATCATCATCGGCTCGACCTTCAAGGGGCTCGTCACCGGTTTCGCGACCGGATATTTCCAGTCGAGACTGCGCTCGCTGCCGCTCGGGATCCTGTTCGGCCTGACGGTCGGCCTGGCGCTCAGTTACGCGGTCGCCGCGATGAGTCCCGACCTTGAGGGCCGCTACTACTACCTCGAAATCATGCTACCCGGAAGTACCCTCGGAGCGATCGTCGGCTACGCCACCCACAGGTTCGGCCGCATGCCGCAGCGTCGGGAGTCGGCATGACCATTCGGCTGCTGTTCGCCCTCTGTTGCGTCCTCTTCATCCTTGCGATCGTGCCGGCGATGGCCCAGGAGGTGCGGAACACGTCGTACACGACGAGGACAGGCGAACGGGTGCTGCGGATTGAAACGGTCCTGCCCGTCCCTGCCGCGGAGGTGTGGAGCGCATTCGCGACCGAGGCAGGGGCGAGACTCTGGATGGCACCGGTGGTAAAACTCGACCTGCGTACCGGCGGATCACTGCGGACTCGCTACGAGGCCAAAGGATCCATCGGCGAGCCTGGCACGATTGTGCTGGGCATACTCAACTACATCGAGGAGGAACTGATCACCTTCAAGGTGACCCTCAACGAGACATTCCCGGATTCCATCCGCCGAGAGGATAAAGACCTTCAGGAAATTGTGCAGATCATACGGATCGGACCGGCGAACACAAAAGTCGTCTCTTCAATGCTGGGTTGGGGAAGAGGGAAGGCATGGGACGACGCGTACAGGTTCTTCGCCAAGGGCAACGAATGGACCTACAAACAATTGGCCGGGTCTCTGACGAGAAGAGACGGGCCATAGCGGCAGTTAGGCGGTAGGCATACACTGACGAAGCGCAAC
>QHXX01000150.1 GCA_003223135.1 Acidobacteriota bacterium
TGCGCCAGTTGCGTGCCGTCGCGGGGACCCCGAGCAAACGCTCGGCCCCCTTGGCCAGCTTCGACGTGCCGAACCCCTCCGGCGTGTGGAGATAGAAGAACCTCCCCTTCAGCGCGAAGCGTTCGCTCGTCTTCCTGAGACGGTCGAGCCCGATCGTATCCGGCCGCTCAGGCGTCACCGCGAGGAAGAATACGTGCACGCTCTTGTGGTCGGCGACCGCCTCCGGGAAGGGATTGCCGGCCGCCGCCTTCTCGAGATCGCGGCGTGTGAGCGCGAGCACGTGCGGCACGAAGCCGTGGCCGCGCTCCACCGCCTTCATCAGGCGCCGCTCCACGCTTCGCGCATCCGAGAGCGGGCTTCGGAACACGGCGTTGCCGCTCTGGATGTAGGTCCGCACCTCCCGGCAGCCGCACTTCTCCATCAGCGTCTTGAGCCGATCCATCGGGAGCATGTTGTTCCCCGTGACGTTGATCCCGCGAAACAGCGCGACCCAGGTCTTCACCGCCACTCACCGCCCCCGGGCACCGGCGGTGGCCGGCGAGCCCGCGGTCGCCTCGGCCTTCGCCCGTCGAGCGGCGCCGGGCGCGTTCAGCCGCTCGATGCGAATCGCCGTGGCCTTGAACTCGGCGGTGCCGGACTTGGGGTCGGTGGCGTCGATGGTTAGTAGGTTAGTAGCGACGTCGTCCTGGAAGTGCAGCGTCATGAAGGCGAGGCCGGGGCGCAATCCCGGATCGACGCGCACCGGCGCTTCGACGGCACCGCGGCGGGAGACGACGCGCACGCGCTCCCCCTCGCTCAGTTTGTAACGCTCGAGGTCCTCCGGCGCCAGGTCGAGCGTCTCGCCGCGCCGCAGCGGCGAGGCGTACCCCGCCGTCTGCACGCCGGTGTTGAACGAGTCGAGACGGCGGCCGGTCGTCAGGCGGATCGGATACTCCTCGGTGAGCGTGTCGACGGGCGGCTCGAACTCGACCGGGCTGAACGGGGCCGGGCGTCCTTCGATCGGCTCCTTCCACAGGCGATCGTGGAGGTACAGGCTGCCCTGGTGATTCTCGTCCGGGCAGGGCCACGGGATGCCGTCCAGCTCTTCCAGCCGGCGATAGCTCATCCCCTTGTGCCACGAGGACAGACTCCGCAGCTCGTCCCAGACCTGTTCGGCGGTCGGGCTCCCCCAGTCACGGCCGAGCCGGCGCGCCAGCTCGCACATGATCTCGATATCATCGCGCGCCCCCGCGGGCGGGTCGAGCGCCTTGCGCACGCGCTGCACGCGCCTCTCGCTGCTCGTGACCGTCCCCTCCGACTCGCACCAGGAGGCGGCGGCCGGCAGGACGACGTGGGCGTACTCGCACGTCTTGGTCAGGAAGATGTCCTGCACCACCACGTGATCGAGCTTCTCGAGGAGACGCACCGCACGGGCGCAGTCGGCCTCCGACTGCGCCGGGTTCTCGCCGAGCACGTACGCGGTCCTCAGTTGACCATGCTCCATCGCCTCGAACATCTCGCTCAGGTGCCAGCCGCGCTTCGGCGGGATGGAGGCGCCCCAGGCGCGCTCGTAGCGGGCGCGCGACGCGTCGTCCTCGACGTCCACCCCGCCCGGCAGCTTGTTCGGGATCGCCCCCATGTCACCGCCCCCCTGCACGTTGTTCTGCCCGCGCAGAGGATTCAGCCCCGAGCCGTAACGGCCGACGTGACCGGTCAGAAGGGCCAGGTTGATGATCGCCACCACGTTGTCCACCGCGTTGTGGTGCTCGGTGATCCCGAGCGTCCAGCAGATCTGCGCGCGATCGGCGCGGGCGTAGGCGTGCGCCAGCTCGCGGATGACCTCCGCCGGCACGCCGGTCACCCCGGAGGCGAAATCGAGCGTGTACTCCTCGACCGACTTGCGATACGCCTCGAAGCCGGTCGTCGCCCGGGCGATGAAGGCGCGGTTCTCGAGGCCCGCGGCCAGGATCTCGCGCCCCATGGCGTTGGCCAGGGCGATGTCCGAGCCGACGTCGATCCCGAGCCAGGCGTCGGCCCACTCCGCCGACGTGGTGCGGCGCGGGTCGATGACGTACAGAGGCGCCCCGTTGCGCACCCCCTTCAGCACGTGATGGAAGAAGATCGGGTGCGTCTCGCGGGCGTTCGATCCCCACAGGATGATGAGGTCGGTCTCCTCGATCTCCCTGTACGAGCTGGTCCCGCCCCCGGCGCCGAAGACCGTCGTCAGACCGACGACGGATGGCGCGTGTCAGGTGCGGTTGCAGGAATCGACGTTGTTGCTGCCGATGACCGAGCGCGTGAACTTCTGCGCCAGATAGTTGACCTCGTTGGTCGCCTTCGAGCAGGAGAACATCCCGAAGGATCGAGGCCCGTGCGCATCGACGGCGGCGCGGAACCCCGACGCGGCGCGATCGAGCGCCTCGTCCCAGGTCGCCTTGCGCAAGACCCCGTTGTCGCGCACCAGCGGCTCGGTCAGCCGGACGTAACCGCCTTTCATCAACGCTCCCTTCTCCTAAGCTCTTCCCTCTCCAAGCGTGAACCGTCTCCGCGATCAGCGACTTCGAGAATACCGCCGTTCGCCGACCGGTGTCCAGACTCTAGCCGGATGCGGCCGGGCGATCCTGGCTTTTGACGGGCTCCGGGTCCAGGACCTCCGAGATCAACTGGCCGGTCGGCGACCCCGGTGGGATCGGGAGGTAGGTGATGTTGATATTCAGAATCTTCTCCGCCGAGATGACGAAGGCGGAGCAGGGCTCGACCGACCGGGATTCGGGGAGAGGCTCCCCAGTCGTCCTGCCTTCGTCGAGTCGGCGGACCTCCGGCTCGATCAGAGAGATGCTGCCCAGACCTCCCTTGTCGTTGAGCTCATAGTCCAGGAGCTGCCACACTGCATCAAGGCGTCGATCCACGTCAGGAAATCCGGAGTGTCCGGAGGGGCGATGTTGAAATCCGGGATCTCGATCGCCTCGCCGGTCAGGAGGTAATGCCAACGGTTTCCAAACCGCCAGAACTTCGTCTTGAGGTCCCACTTCCCTTTCCTGACGAACTCCCGGAGCAAATGACCGCCCGCGTAGACGACCCCGCATAGCGCGGCCTGGTGGACGACGAAGACCGGGACATCCAAGTTGTGGGCGAACCAGAGGAAGCCCGCATCATTATCCGGGTACTGGTTCGACAAGACCCTGAAGATTCCCGTCCAGGAGGACTCGGGAAGGTCGAAGACGGTGCGCAGCGCGCCGTGGAGCCACGCCCACACCAGCTGGATCGGCACGGAAGCGGCCAGGCCCATGAGCAGCTCATCGGTCACGTTCCTGGGAAGATGTCTCCGAGTAAAGACACCTGACAGGTATCCCCGCCTCGCCAGAAAACCTGGCAAGGCCAGGAGAAGGATGACCGCTGCTGGCAGCGCGAGGTTCAGGCGCTACACCACACGGGGCGGGTTGTTAACGCGTACCGCGCTGGTACTCCGGGATCTGATTCGTCGGGGTCGGCGAGCGCTGTGAATCTCGTTTCCTGTACTCGCTCACGAGATGGCGGACGCTCCGCAGGAACTCCGAACGCACGCTCGCCTTCTTGGTCAATATTTTGAGCACCCTGGGCGAAGTGAATGTTTTCATCGGTCGCTCCTGCTGACGACCTAAGATACTCAGGATCAACACGGAAATCAAGAATCTTGACGTCGCAGTGGAAAGGAAATCACGGCGCTGCAACCACGTTCGGTGTTGGAGGCGGCGCACGAGCCCAGCGCGCACCCGTCTTCGCGCCCGCGCCTGCCGACGGCCCGAAGAATTTTTTCACTTTCTCGCTTGACTTTCGCGTTGGCGCTCAGCGCGCGCCGACAGTACCGCCGACTCGGGTTCGTGCGGCTGGGCGACTACCTGACGGAGCGTCTGGGGATCAGCCTGCGGCGTTGTCAGTCGATCGTGCGGATGGAGCGCGCCTTGCGTGACCTGCCCGCCGTCGCCGCCGCCTACGACGCGGGCGCCCTGCCTCCCTCCAAGGTGCGAATCGTCGCCTCCGCCGCCACGCCCCAGACCCAGGACCTGTGGCTCGCCCGCGCCCAGTGCCTGACGGTCCGCGACCTCGAGTCCGCCGCGCGTGCGGCGCGCGATGCGACCGGTCCCGCGGCGACCAGCGCGGCGCGCGATACGACCGTGCCGACGACGCCCGACGAGGTGACGGCAGCGCCCAGCGCGGCGACGGTCGCCGGGCCCGAACAGGGCGCGGCCGCGGCGGACCTTGCGCCGGAGGACGAGCCGGGCGTCGTGATCTCCTTCGCGGTCCCCGGGCGCGCCTTCGCCCTGTGGCACTGGGCGATCGAGTTCGTGCGGCGCGTCGCCGGCCGGCAGGAGCCCGCCTGGCGCTGCGCCGAGTACATGGCTGCCGAGTTCCTGAGCGGCTGCCCGGATGCCGAGGCGTCGGAAGCCGACGCGCCGGGCGCCGAGGCGGCTGACCAGGCCCACGCTCACTCCGAGTGTGCCGCCGGTGACACCGAGACCGATGATCGGTCAGCGCAGGCGGGAGACGATTCATCGCCCGTTCCTGTCGCGGCGCGTCAGCCGCCGCGCTGGGCCATTTCCGATGAGGAGGTCTGGGTGCGCGCCGTCGCCGCCGTGCGCGACGCCCTGCGGCCCCTGGGCACCGCGGCGGATGTGGAGACGATCCTCTCGGAGCCGCCGCCCGCCGCGCCCGCGGTGCCCTCTGATTCGATCCGCGCCGAGGCGCCGGAGGCCGCGTCCGACGTCGGCCAGCCCGATCCATGGGATCTCGACGGACGCCTGCGCGGCCTCGTACGCCTGCGCCAGTCGCTGGCCTGGCGGCAGGGTCGCCTCCTGGCCGCCGTCGCCTCCTTTGATCTTCATCGTGAGCTGGGCTACGACTCGGCCGGAGACTGGTGCCGTTTGGTCCTGGGCATGTCCCCGCGACGGGCGCGCTACCTGGTATCGCTCGATCGACGGCTCGACCGGATCCCGCTGGTGGCCGACGCCTACAGGAGAGGGCTCGTCTCCTGGTGCCAGGCTCGCCTCCTGGTGCGGGTGGCCCGTCCCGGCACCGAGAGTCGCTGGATTCGGTACGCACGCCGGGTGACCGTGCGCCGCCTGGAGGACGCGATCACGGCCTGCGCCGTCGCGGCGGCCGACCCGGCGATCGGTGGGCAGGCCCACACGTCTCAGGACGGCGCCCCACTACCCCCTTCCGAGCCGCTGCCCGGAACGCTGCCCACGCGGCACACGTTGGCGCCCCTGGATCGCTTCTCCCCGCTCCCCGGAGACGCAGACCCTTCGACCGCCCTCTCCGCCAAAGTCCCCGACCCCGCCCGGCACACGTTGGCGCCCGAGCCTCGCTTCTCCCCGCTCCCCGGAGACGCAGACCCTTCGACCGCCCTCTCCGCCAAAGTCCCCGACCCCGCCCGGCACACGTTGGCGCCCGAGCCCTGCACGCACCGGATCGCCTTCTGGGCCCCCCTCGACGTCGCGGACGTCTGGCGCAGCGCTCTCCGCGCCTGCCGCCGCGCCCATGGGCCGCACCTCAGGGATTGGGAGTGCCTGCTCATCTTCATCATCGACATGCGCGACGCCTGGCAGCCTCACGAAAACGCCGAGTGGCGGCGGCGCTACCACATCCTGGACCGTGACGGCTGGCGCTGCCTCGCGCCGGGCTGCACCTCGCGCAGCCACCTG
>QHXX01000002.1 GCA_003223135.1 Acidobacteriota bacterium
ATCTTGATGAAGCACCGAGTTCTCATTCCCTCGTAGAAGTTCCCGCCACCCACATCGGTTCCCGCCATCAGAGACCCCGGGCCGGGCAACGGCCCGGGGTTTCTAACGTTCGTGGAGGGTCGCGCCCTCGCGGTGCCGACGGTCTTTCGCCACCTGTCTGAATTTGAACAGGTCCAGTCCGCGGGCGGCCGAGGCGTCGGATCGTCGCAAACCCCGCTCCGACAAGTCGTTCACGGGGAGATCCTCGCGCCTTACGGTGTTGGCACACGTCATGCAATAACAGGGACGTCGGAGGACGGGACGATGTCACAGCGAAGCGTGGAGCAGGTCATTGGCCGGCTGGCGACCGATGAGGATTTCCGCCGGCGGTTCGAGGCGGAGAGAGAGGCGGTCCTCCAGGAGCTGATCGCCTCCGGCCTGCCGCTCACACCGGTCGAGACCCGGGCGATCCTGGATCTCGACTTCACGGCCTGCCGGCGGTTCGCCAGGTGCATCGATGCCCGCCTTCAGAAGATCAGTCTGAGGAAATTCATCCAGAGGAGGAACGACAAGTGAAATCCATGCTCGTCAGGGGAAGCGCCGTCGTTTTCTGGATTCTCGCCCTCGCCGGCTGCGAGAAGGCCGCGGCACCGGCGTTCCAGCGGCCGCCCGCGGCGGTGGCTGTGGCCGCGGCGGTCACCGAGGACGTGCCGGTCTATCTGGACGCCATCGGCAAGATCGTCGCGCGCGAGATGGTCTCTATCCAGCCACAGGTCTCGGGGCGCATCATGGAGATCCATTTCACCGACGGCGCGGACCTCAAGAGGGGTGACGCGCTGTTCACGATCGACCCGCGGCCGTACCAGGCCCAGCTCGACGCGGCGGCGGGCAACCTGGCCCAGGCGGAAGCGGCGCTCGCGTTCGCGCGCATCCAGCTCGCCCGCGGCGAGCAGCTGGTCGAGACGAAGGCGATCTCGCAGCAGGAGTACGACACCCGCAAGAACTCGCTCGACGTGGCCAAGGCGCAGGTCCAGCAGGGGCGGGCCGCCGTCGAGAACGCGCAGCTCAACCTTCAATACTGCTCCATCCGCTCTCCGATCGACGGCCGCGCCGGGCGGCGGCTCGTCGACATCGGGAACGTCGTGACCGGCAACAGCGGATCGCTCCTGACCATCCAGCGGCTGGACCCGATCTACGCCGACTTCACCGTCACCGAGAACGACCTCTCGGCTGTGCAGCGAAACATGCGGAGGGGGACGCTCGACGTCGAGGTGCGGCTGCCGGACGAGCCCGGCAACGCGCTTCTGGGCCTATTGACGTTCCTCGACAACTCCGTGCAGGACGGAACGGGGAACGTCACCCTCCGCGCCACCATCCCCAACGGCGAGCACCGGCTCTGGCCGGGCCGCTTCGTCAAGGTCCGCCTCGTGCTCTCGACCCTCCCGGGAGCGGTCCTGGTGCCCGCGGCCGCGCCGCAGATGTCGGCCCGCGGCCAGTTCGTCTACGTCGTGAAGCAGGATGCGACGGCCGAGCTGCGGCCCGTGCAGACCGGCCAGCGTCACGGTGACCTGGTCGTCATCAGTCAGGGCGTGAGCCCCGGCGAGCGGGTGGTCGTCAACGGTCAGCTCGGCGTCACGCCCGGCGGGCAGGTGCGCGTGGAGCCAGGCGCCACGGCGAGCACGGGCCCGGCGGCCATCGTCCCGGCGGGCACCACGAAGACAGGTCCCGCCCCGGCGGGCGCGCGAGGCGAGTCATGAACCTCTCCGAGCCGTTCATCCGCCGTCCGGTCATGACTGCGGTCCTGACCGTCTCCGTGATCCTGTTCGGGGTCCTCAGCTACCGCGGGCTCCCGGTGAACGACCTGCCGGCGGTGGACTATCCCGTCATCCAGGT
Organism: Acidobacteriota bacterium; assembly: GCA_003223135.1. GTDB lineage: Bacteria > Acidobacteriota > Polarisedimenticolia > Gp22-AA2 > Gp22-AA2 > Gp22-AA3. Next base: position 1,873 of record QHXX01000002.1, read on the forward strand.
GCAGGCCGATTACCCAGGCGCGAGCCCCGAGACGGTCGCGAACAACATCGCCACGCCTCTCGAGCGACAGTTCATGCAGATCAACGGCCTGGAGCTCGTCACTTCCAAGAGCACCCAGGGGCACACCAGCATGACGCTGCAGTTCGCCCTGAGCAAGAGCGTCGACGCCGCCGCCACCGATGTGCAGACGGCGATCACGCAGGCCACGGGGAGTCTTCCGGTCGATCTCCCCTCGCCGCCGACGTTCTCGAAGACCAATCCGAATGACCAGCCGATCATGTACATCGCGCTCACCAGCGACTCGGTGACGGCGGGGCAGCTGTACGACTACGCCAGCACCCAGGTCGGCCAGCGGATCAGCATCCTGCCCGGCGTGTCGCGCGTGAACGTCTTCGGCACCAAGTCGGCGGTCCGGATCAAGGCCGATCCCTCGGCGATGTGGGCCCGCGGCATCTCGGTCGACGACCTGGCCGCCGCGATCAAGAACGGCACCTCCTACACGGGCGCGGGTCAGCTCGACGGCACCGCCGGCACGGCGCTCCTGCGCCCGCGCGGCCAGCTCGAGGGCGCCGAGGCGTACGAGGACCTGATCGTCGGAGGCAAGGGCGGCGACCCCGTGTACCTGCGCGACGTCGCCCGGGCGCGGGACTCGGTCCAGGACGAGCGGATCAGCATGCGGTTCTGGGTGCGGGGCTATCCGGTGCCGTCGGCGACCGTCGTCGTGGCGGTCAACCGCCAGGCCGGGGCGAACGCGGTCGAAGTGGCGAGGAGCATCCGGCAGGAGCTGCCGGTGATCGGCGCCGAGCTCCCGGGCTCGGTGCGGGTCACGCCGATCTACGACCGCTCGCAGTCGATCGTCCACTCGGTCGGCGACGTGCAGGCGACGCTCCTGATCGCCTTCGTCCTGGTCGTGCTCGTCATCTTCCTGTTCCTCGGGCGCGCGACCGATACGCTGATCCCGGCCGTGGCCCTGCCGCTGTCGCTCCTCCTCACCTTCATCGTGATGCGGTTTCTGGGCTACAGCCTGGACAACCTGTCGCTGATGGCGCTCACCCTGGCCATCGGGTTTTTGGTCGACGACGCCATCGTGTTCCTGGAGAACACGGTGCGCCGGCTCGAGCGCGGCGAGCGGGTCCTCGATGCGACCCTCAACGGCGCCCGGGAGATCAGCTTCACCATCCTGTCGATGACCATCTCCCTGGCGGCGGTCTTCATCCCCCTCGTCTTCATGACCGGCCTCGTCGGGCGCATCTTCCGCGAGTTCGCCGTCACCATCGTGGTCGCGATCTTCGCATCCGGACTCGTGTCGCTGACGCTCACGCCGCTTATGTGCGCCCGGCTGCTCGGGGAGCGGGGACAGGGATCCAAGAAGACCTGGATGGAGCGGGTGATCGGCGGCGCCGAGAAGAGGGTGCTCGCCGGATATGGCGCGTCGCTGTGGTGGTTCCTGCGGCATCGCCGGGTCTCGGCCCTGGTCTGGGTCGTCTGTCTTGCTGGGACGTTCCTGCTGTTCACGGCGGTCCCCAAGGCCTTCCTGCCGCCGGGGGACAGCAGCGTCGTCTTCGGCGTCTTCATCGGCCGTGAAGGCTCATCGCCGGAGCAGATGCAAGCCATCCAGGACCGGGTCGACGAGACGCTGCACCAGGACCCGAATGTCCTGATGGACTTCACCATGACGGGGAACTCCAATTTCATCGCGTCGAACCAGGGGATCACCTTCACCTTCCTGAAGCCCGCAAGCGAGCGCCCGCCGATCGCCGTGGCGGCGGCGCAGATGATGGGGAAGCTCGGCGGCATTCCCGGCGTCTTCCCGTTCCTGCGCCCCTACCCGGTCCTGGAGATCAGCACCGGGGCGACGAACCAGAACCAGGGGCAGTACGCCTTCACCGTGTCCGGGGTCGACTCGGATCAGGTGTACGACGTGGCAGGCCGCCTGCTGGGGAAGCTCCGGGAGTTCCCGGGCTTCCTGACCCTGTCGTCGGACTTCTTCAACAACACCCCCAACCTCGACGTCGACATCAGGCGCGACCAGGCGAAGACGTACGGTGTCTCGGAGACGCGCATCCTGGCGCTGCTGCGCAACGCGTACTCGCAGAACTATCTCTATCTGATCAAGAAGCCAGAGGACCAGTACCAGGTCATCCTGGAGGTCGAGGACGCCGCGCGCTCGAAGCCCGAGGACCTCTCGCTCCTGTACATCAAGTCCGACGACGGGAAGAACCTCGTGCCGCTGCGCGAGCTGGTCGACTGGAACACCACGCTCGGCCCGCAGGCGGTGAACCACCTGAACCAGTTCACCAGCGTCACCATCTTCTTCAACCTGAAGCCCGGTGTGGCGATCGGCGACGCGACCGAGTTCATCCGGAAGGCGGCGGCGCCGATCGTGCCGCCGACCCTCCGCGCCGGTCTGCAGGGCGAGGCGCTGACGTTCCAGGACACGGTGAAGAGCCTGACCATCCTGATGGCCCTGGCCGTGTTCGTCATGTACGTGATCCTGGCGATCCTGTACGAGAGCTACGTCCATCCGCTCACGGTGCTCTCGACCCTCCCGACGGCGCTCGTGGGCGGTCTCCTGACGCTGGTCCTGTTCGGCGAGCAGGCGTCGCTCTACGCCTTCGTCGGCATGCTCATGCTGATGCGGATCGTCAAGAAGAACGGCATCATGATCGCCGCCTTCGCCCGCCAGAGGGTCGCCGCCGGGGAGCCGGCGGAGCGCGCCATCCACGACGCGAGCATGGACCGCTTCCGGCCGATCATCATGACGACTTTGGCCGCGGTCATCGGGGCGCTCCCGATAGCGCTCGGCTACGGGGCCGACGGCGCCTCGCGCCGGCCGCTCGGTCTCGTGATCGTCGGCGGCCTGATCGTGTCCCAGTTCATCACCCTGTACGTCACGCCGGTCATTTATTTGTATCTCGAGCGGTTCCAGGAGAGCGTGCTGGACCGCGTGTCCTTCTTCCGCGCCGGGCAGGCCTGGCTCCCCGTCGCCCGGCCGGTCCGACAGGAGATTGGAGAGTGATCACAATGGACATGTCACGCGCCCGGACCCTGGCTGCGGTCCTGCGGCGGATCGGCGACGGCGTCGCGATCGCCGGTGCACTCGCCGCGACGGTGTTCGCGTTCGTCGCCGCCGTGGCTCTCTTCGTGATGGTCGGAAGGCTGTCGCACCGCAGGGTAGTGGCCGGATCGTCATCGGCCGAGGCCTCGCCGCCGATGAGTCTGCCCGTCGGCGCGGAAGGGGTGGACCGGACATGAGACGGGTCTTTGCGATCACACTGGCGCTGGCGTGCGCGCTCGGTACCGGCTGCGCCGTCGGGCCCGAATACACGAGGCCCCCCATGACGACACCGGAGCGGATCCGGGGGAACGAGGCCGCGAGCGAAGCCGCCTCGCTCGCAGACCGGGCGTGGTGGGAAATCTTTCAGGACGATGTCCTGAAGGGTCTGATTGATGAGGCGCTCAAGAACGGCTACGATGTCCGGCAGGCGGCCTGGCGCGTCGAGGAGGCGCGGGCGAACGCCGGCATTGCGCGCTCGGAGTTCTACCCATCGATCGAGGCCGACGGCGGATGGACGCGCGGCCGACGGCCGCTGGGCTCGACCCTCGGCTCGGCGCCGGTCAACCTGTCCGACGTCAACCTGGGCCTCACCTGGGAGATTGACCTCTGGGGACGTATCCGGCGCCTGAATCAGGCGGCGTTGGCGGAGTATCTGGCCACCGAGGAGGCGCGCCGCGGCGTTCTGCTCTCGCTGGTCTCCGACGTCGCCACGACCTACTTCGAGTTGCGCGAGCTCGACTTGCAGCTCGACATCGCAAAGCGGACGACCGGGGCGTTCCAGGAAACCTACGACCTGTTCAACCGGCGTCTGGAGGCGGGTGCCGCGTCGGCCCTGGAAACATCCAGCGCCAAGGCGTCGCTCGCCTCGACCGCGGCGAGCATCCCCGATCTCGAGCGGCAGATCACAGCTCAGGAGAATCGGGTCGCCTTCCTCCTGGGTCGTGCCCCGGAGGCCATCCCGCGCGGCGCCGCGCTCAACGACCAGCTCCTGCCTCCGGACATCCCGCCGGGGCTTTCGTCGGCTCTCCTGGAGCGCCGGCCCGACCTGCGCGCGGCGGAGCAGCGGCTCGTCGCCGCCAACGCCGAGGTCGGCGTTGCGATCGCCGACTTCTTCCCGACGCTCAGCCTGACTGGCGCGTTCGGGGGCGTGGCGCCGCAAGTGACGGACCTGTTCGGGGACGGACGGACCTGGTCCGTCGGTGGAGGCCTGCTGAGCCCCGTGTTCCAGGGGCGGCGTCTCAAGAACCAGCATCTCGCCGCGGTGGCCCGATGGGAGGAGGCGAAGGTTCAGTATGAAGAGAGCGTCACGAGGGCGTTCGAGGAGGTCTCCACGAACCTGGTGGCGTACCGGAAGCTGGCCGCGGAAGAGAGGGAACAGGTCCTGTCCGTTGACGCCTACCGTCAGGCGGTCGGTCTCTCCAATTCACGTTACGTCGGCGGTCTGTCGGATTACCTGGAGGTGCTCCAGGCCCAGCAGCAGCTCTTCCCGGCCGAGAACGCGCTGGCGCGGACCCGCTTCGAGCGCCTCGCGATCCTGGTACAGCTCTACAAATCGCTGGGCGGCGGCTGGAGGCTCTCCGACCCCGGGTGGCAAGGACCGGAGCGCCAGGTCGGCGCGGCGCCGGAGAGCTCGAGGTGAAGTCGGGCCATGAATATCCGAGCCGGTTGGCGCAGGACGGCTGGGGCGGCGGCGGTCGTCCTCGGGTTGGCCGCGACAGAGGCGCGGGGCGAAACCAAGCTTCTCGGGCCGCTGCGGATCCGGGATATGACTCCCTTCAACCTCCTGCGTCTCGACATGCTCCCGGCTCATGCGGTCTCGGCGGGCCCCGGGAGCTGGGCGATCGAAGCCGACATCTCGTACAGCAACACCTTCGTGATGAGCGACAACGTCATGAGCTACCTCGAGGCGCGCGGCGGACGCCGCCCGCTGACGCAGGCCGACGCCAACGCAATCCTCGGTCTCGGCCAGGACGCGTACTACGTGGATGGCGAGTTCGGTCTCCTCGACCTCACGTTTCACTACGCGTTCATGCGCCGCTCGTCCGTCTACCTCACGCTCTCGGCCTACGATTTCACGGGCGGGTTCCTCGACGGGACGATCGAGGGCTTCCACAGGACTTTCGGCCTCGATCCCAATGGGCGTGACCTGGTGGCGCGCAATCGCTTCCAGGGCGTGCTGTCGGTCGAGGGCGTGAAGACCTCCTTCCTCTCCCCGCCGGTCGACGGCGGCATGGGCGACCCGGTGCTCGGCATGCGCCATGCCTGGCCCCTTCGGGGCTCGCGGTGGGGGCTGGTCCTCGACGGCGCGGCCAAAATTGCCTGGCGCGGCGAGCGCTCGTTCCTCTCCACGGGAACGAACGACTATGGCCTTCAGGCCTCGCTGCAGGGGAAGTACTCGCGCCAGGCCGTCTATTTCACCGCGAGCGCCGTGCGGACCGACGGCCGCGCGTTCGGCGTGCCACTGAAGCACCGCTTGACTCCGACTCTGACGGCCGCGTACGAGGTCGGAGTCACGGGCCATACGAATCTCGTCCTCCAGCTCTACGCCAGCCAGAGCACGATCCTCGACACGACCATCGATCAGCTCAAGGCCGACAAGTTCCAGGCGAGCTTCGGCCTGCGCAGTTTTCGCGGGCACATGATCTACGGCTTCGCGGTGACCGAGAACGTGGCCAACTTCGCGAACACGCCGGACGTCGGCGTGGCGCTGACCCTCGCCTGGGTCGCGCTGCGGCCGTGAGCGAGGCGGGCAGGATTCCCGCCGCCGCCGCGACAGATGGACAGGAGCAGGCTACGCGCCGCGTGCCCCGTTCGGCTTCCAGCCCGCGATGCGATGGAGCTCGTCCTCCCACATCTGCCGCTGGGCGAGCAGGTCGTGTACCTGCCGTCCGTTCTTGACGGTGGGGTTCTTGAAGTAGAGGGAGAGCCAGTCCTGCGCGCCGCGCAGGCCGGATCGGGCCGCCAGGTCGGCGAGGAGGGTCAGGTCCAGGGCCAGCGGCGCGGCCAGGATCGAGTCGCGACAGAGGAAATCGATCTTGATCTGCATCGGGTAGCCCAGCCAACCGACGATGTCGATGTTGTCCCAGGACTCCTTGTTGTCACCGCGCGGCGGGTAGTAGTCGATGCGCACGCGGTGGACCAGATCGCCGTAGAGCTCCGGGAAGAGATCGGGCTCGAGGATCCCCTTCAGGGCGGCCAGCTTGCTCTCCTCCTTGCTCTTGAGACACTGCGGGTCATCGAGCACCTCGCCGTCCCGGTTACCGAGGATGTTCGTCGAGTACCATCCCGCGATGCCGAGGACGCGCGCCTTCAGTCCAGGAGCCAGGATCGTCTTCAGCAGGGTCTGGCCGGTCTTCAAATCGCGCCCCGCGACCGGGACCTTCATCTCTTCCGACAGCTGGAGCAGCGCGGGGATGTCCACGGCGTGACTCGGCGTGAGGTTGACGACGGGGATCCGCTGCCTGAGCGCCGCGTAGGAGTAAAGCATCGCGGGACTGATGCGTTCATCGTCCGCGCCCAGCGCGCGCTCGAAGAGCTTCAGGTCGGAATGGATCTCTTCGATCCCCTGGTACGCCTCCGTCGAGGCGGCGTTCAGTAGGACCATCCGTTCGATGCCCGCGCTCTCCCGGAAGGACCCTAGGTCCCTGTCGATCTCCGCCACGTTCGCCCGATGACCCTGCCGCGGCCGGCAGTGCGTGGCCTGGATGCGATGAACGTAGCGGGGATCGAAGATGCCCTTCCAGGGACGGATGGCATCGAGCTCGTCCCGCAGTTCGTCGAGGAGCTCGCGGTCCAGGACCCGGGCCTTCACCGCGGCCCGATAGACGCTGTCCGGCAGGATGTCCCAGACGCCGAAGGCGAGATCATTGAGGGACGAGAGAGGGACTGCCTGGCCGACCGGGACGGGGGAGGGACACTCCGGAGGTCCTGCCAGGAGGCCCAGCTGGGTCAGGGCACCGATCGCCTTGCCCAGACCCCGGCGCACCGCCAGCACTCCCGCGATGAACGACGTCGAGAGCGACCCCGCTCCCACGACGACGACCCCCAGACGGCCCGCGGCTGCTGCCGGAGGACTCGGTTTTTGTCTCATGGTTCGACCCGACTATAGAACATATGAGTCGGCCACGACACCGGTGGACGAAGGGGGCCGCGTACTCTAGAATCACGGTTCGGTTCGCGCGTCATCGGGGACACGAAGGAGGTCGTCTGACACAACTGGCGTTGCGGGGCGGCAAGCCCGCGGTCTCCAGGGACCTCAGGGTCCGCTGGCCTGTCATCGGGGCCGAGGAGCGGGAGGCCGCGCTCCAGGTCCTGGACAGCGGCGTTCTGTGCGGCTCCCGCGCGCCACAGGTGCGGGCGCTCGAGGATGAGTTCGCCCGGTTCGTCGGAGCGAAATTCTGTCTCGCGACCAACAGCGGCACCGCGGCCCTCCACATGGCGGTCACGGCCGCCGGCATCGAACCGGGCGACGAGGTGATCACCAGCGCCTTCACCTACCCGTCGACCGCCCTGGCGATCCTGCAGCATAACGCGGTGCCAACCTTCGCGGACATCGATCCGGTCACCTTCAACATCGAACCAGGCGGCATCGAGGAGCGGATCACGTCCAGGACGAGAGCGATCATGCCGGTCCACATCCACGGTCTTCCGTGCGACATGGACGCGATCAACGCCATCGCTCGCCAGCGCGATCTGGTGGTCATCGAAGACGCCGCGCAGGCGCATGGCGCGACCTACCGCTCCCGTATGGCGGGCGCCCTCGGGGACATGGCGGGGTTCTCCCTCAACGCCACCAAGAACCTCCCTTGCGGTGAGGGCGGGCTGTTCGTGACGAGCAACGAACGCCTGCTGGGGCGCGCCGCGTCCCTGCGGATTCTCGGACAATCCCGGGACGAAGTGCCCCTGGATCCGGATCATCCGCTCGACTCGCAGGGGGACTCGGAGTTCTCCGGAATGGGCTTCATGTATCTGACCCAGGAGATCCCGGCGGCCCTGGCGCGGATTCAGCTGCGCCGCCTCGCGCAGTCCAATGCCAACGCCGCGGCCAACGCCCTGCTTTTGACGTCGAGGCTTTCGGCCCTTCCCGGGGTCCTCCCCCCGCACTGCCCCGCGGATCGGACGCACGTCTACCATAAGTACCGGGTGCGACTGGACCCGCGAGCCATGGGTCTGTCGGTCGATCCCCGGCTGGCGCGCGACCGGGTCATGGCGGCCCTGCGCGCCGAAGGTGTCGAGGTCTCGCTGTGGCTGGACAGGCCTGTCCCGGAAATGAAGATCTTCCAGGCCAGGACCGGATACGGCGGCGGATGTCCCTGGACCTGCCACGGAAGCGACGTGCGGTACGGCGTGGGCGAGTTCCCCAGGACCACCGCCCTCCTCGCCGACTCCTTCGTCGTCGGGTCCCAGTCTTATCCTCTCTTTCCCCAGCCGCGAGCGCTCATGGAGCAATACGCCGACGGCTTCGAGAAGGTGATCCCACGGATGACGGAGCTTCTCGGCTCCGGGGCGTCGTAGGAAGGCCGGGGAACGGTGCCGCTGCGGACCGGGATCCTGGGAGCGGGCCACATGGGGCGGACCCACGCCGGGGTTCTGGCGCGCGATCGCCGGGTGCTCATCGCCGGTGTTGCAGACCCCGAGCCGGGCCGGGCGCAACAGCTGGCCGCCGACCTGGGTGTCCCTTCCTATCGGGACCTCGATGCGCTCCTTCGAGCCGGTCTCGATCTCCTCGTCATCGCCACTCCCAACCGCCACCACTCCGAGGCCGCGCTCGCCGCCCTGGAACGGGGCGTCGGCGTGCTCTGCGAGAAGCCGATGGCGATCAACCTGCCCGACGCCCGCAGGCTCTGCGAGGCGGCCGCGCGCCCCGGCGCCTTCTACGTCGTCGCGCACAACCGCCGCCATGCCCCGGTCTACAGGCGCGTCCAGGCGCTCCTGCGCGAAGGGTTCAGGCCCCTCCTGGCGAGCTTCAAGATGCACGAGGGGGACTTCCGCACCCCGCCCTGGGTCTCGGATCGCACCGTCTCGGGCGGGTTTCTCTACGAGAACCTGGTCCACTTCTTCGATCTCATGGAGTGGCTGGTGGCGCCGATCTCCGAGGTGTTCTGTCTCGCGCGCGGGCCTTTGTACCCGGATCTCAATGACTTCGTCATCGCGGTCGCCTTCGAGGGCGGCGCCATCGGCGCGCTCACGGCCACGGGCCACGCGTCGTGGGTCCACCCCGCCGAACGCACCGAGCTGGTCGGCGACCATGCCCTGGTCGTCGTCGAGGGGCTGGACCGCGTCCTGCACTCGCCGGGTGAGGGTGAGAAGGTCCGCATCGAGGAGTGCGGCGGTCTCTCCCGGGAAGAGCGCTGGGGGTACGTGGAGCAGGACGCCGAGGTAGTCGAGGCGTATCTCGCCGACCGACGGCCCTGCTTCTCCGCGGCGCGCGCCCTGCGATCGCTCGAGATCGCGGAGACCTGCGCGCAGGCGGCCCGTGAAGCCCGCCCCGTGCGACCCGGACCTCCTCCCACCGACTGAACCGACCCGCACCATCGTCACCCCGTCAGGCCGTGCTCGCCGAGGGAACGGCGGCCTCGGCGCGGAACAGAGTCTTGCGCAGGTCGACGATCGAACGCAACTTGCGACCCGTGCGCAAAGTGCCGCGCCCGGCCACCGCCACTTTCATCTCGCACAAGCCCATCGACACGTTGCGGGCCATGTCCGGGAAGAGATCCGCGAGGGATGTCCGGATCGCCCTCTCCACTTTGTCCTGTGAAGCTCCCTCGAGAAGCTCCACCTTGATCTCGATCGCGTCGCGCAGATCGGGACGCGTCACCAGCACCTGCCAGTCGTGCGCCAGGCCGCTCACGTTCTCGAGAACTCTTTCGAACATCCACGGGCTGATGTTTCCGAGACCGCAGTTGACCATCTCGTCGCAGCGGCCGACGATCTTGGAGATACGCCGCAGGGACTTCAGATTGCAGTCGCAGACGCCCTCCATGAAGCGGGCCACGTCCGAGGTCCGGTATCTCAAGAGAGGCATGACCCTGCGGGACAGCGTGGTGAAGACGATCTCGCCGTGACCTTGATCGTCCGGCTCCGGGATCTCGAACCAGAACTTCAGCTCCTGGAGGTGGTAGCCGTTCTTGCGGTTGCACTCCGTCCCGGCGCTGCCGAATGACTCGGTCTGGCCGTAGGTCAGGTAGAGGTCGGTCTTCCAGATCTCCTCCACGTGGCGCCGGGACTTCTCGGACATGTTCTCGCCCCCGACCAGCATCAGCTTCACCGGCCAGGTCCCGCGCTTCTCCGCGATCTCGGTGAGGCTCACGATCCACGAGGGCTCGACGACCATCACGTTGAAGCGATAGTCGACCGCCCGTCTCTCATCTCGTCGAGCGAGAAGAAGATCTTCTTGCTCTTCGGGGAAAGCGTCCCGGTCGTCTCGAACCCGAGCTGCGGCCGATCGCAGAGAAAGTCCTCGACGGGATGGGTCAGGAGGTCGGTCGAGGTCGTGAAGATGTTCCCCAGGTCCGCGGGACACCGCACCATCGCCGGATCGATACGGTGCTCCTGGAACTTGCGGCGGTAAAACGCGGACCGGCTCGCGACCCAGCGCACCGTCGTCCTGAAGTCCAGCTTCTGCGTGTTGCGGACATAGCGGTCGGGCATCCGACGGGCGAACCAGAGTCGTCGCGTCGGCGACTCCCCCAGAACGACGCGATCGAGAAGATTGCTCAGTGCGTTGCGCATCGCGACGGCCTTCGTGCCCCGCTAGGGTATCCGTCGATCGACAGGAGCACGCTCACGATCCGGCGTCCCCGCCGTCCTCGGGAGACCGGATGGGCCCGATCCGACGGCGACGGATGCCTCCACCGCCGGGTCCCCACGGAGCCAGCGTTGGAGCCGAGCCGTCTCGAGCTGGCCGACCACACGGCGTCCCGCTTCGTACCACGCCCGGGCGCCGAAGATGGTTCCCCACCCCGCGAGAGCGGCCCGCCGTCGCGGCCGGAGAACCAGGAGACGATCGCCCAGAAGGGTCTGCCAGCGGTTCAGCTCGCTGCCCCGGGCCCGGCGGCGCGAGCCTGTCAGGTCGACCACGATCACGTGCGTCGCCGATACGGGAGCGGCCACCGCGTGCACCACGGGAGAGGGGGCGGAGAGAGCCCCGTCGACGAGCCGGCGCTCGAGGCCGTCGACCTCCTTTCGGAGCGGGGGGAAAAGAAACGGAATGCGGCTGCTCGCCCGCACCGCCTCGGAAAGCCGGAAGCCGCGCTCGCGGCCGGTGACGGCGAAGATCCGTTCACCCCTGCGCTGGTCGTGCATGAGGAATCCGATCATCTGGACCCCGTGATGCAGGTGGCGGAAATCATGCCGGTCGAGGACCGCCAGCAGGTCGTGCACCGGATCGGCCCACCGTCGCACAAGCCGACGCCCGACCCGTGAGGAGCGCATGGACAGAGCGTGAGACAGGACGCGCGGAGCGTTGGTCTCCAGGGCGAATCGAAGCAGATCGCCGACGGTGTGGCCGGCGGCCGCGTAGTAGGCCGTGATGAGGCTGCCCACGCTGCACCCGAGCATCGCGTAGACGGGGATGTGAAGATCTTCCAACCGGGAAAGGACACCGACGTGCGCCGGACCCCGGAAACCGCCCGAACCCAGGACGAGCGCGATGCGTCGCTCTCCGGACGCCTGGCGGCCGCCTCTCGTCATGGGACAAATGTTCTCATGGTCACCCTCCCATGGACCGCCCCAAGGATACACGGGGACCGCGTCCTTGACGACTGAAGTGTCGCCAGCGCCCCGATCACGAGGGCGCCGATCATACTCTTCTTCTGCCGCGACTGGAGACCGTGTAGTCCGTAGAAGGCTCCCGTGCCCGGGCGGATCCAGGCGAACGGTGCGAATCGGGCGGTGATCGGCTATCCTCCGGGTGCGACACGGAGGAGCCGCGTCATGGTGTCGTTCCCGCTCAGAGACACGGCCGCCTTCAATCGGCGGAACCCGGATAAGCTCGCGTTCGAAACCACCCTCCCCGATGGCCCTCGCGGGGCTGACCCACGCCTGGTGCCTTTCGGCGACCACGACGTGGCGATGACAGACTCGCCATGGTTTCCACCGTGACGCCTCGACCGCGTCCCATCGAGAATGCCTGCTTCTGGCTCGCCGAAAGGCGGCGCAAGACCGATCCGCCCCTGATCGGGCGGCGCGAGGCCGACATCGTCATCATCGGCGCCGGATTCACCGGGCTGTGGACGGCCACCTTCCTCAAGATGCTCGACCCGATCCGGGAGATCGTCGTCCTGGAGCAGGGGATCGCGGCGTACGGCGCCAGCGGCCGGAACGCCGGCATGCTGGGGGAGGCGATCGATCACTCCCACCAGCTCGCCATCACCCATTTCGGGCGCGCAGAGGCGGCGCGGCTGGCCCGCCTGGGCGTGGAGAATCTCGGCAACCTCCTCCGGTTTCTGGAGGAGAGACGGATCGACTGCGATCTCGAGCGCACGGGGCAATTGCACGTCGCCCTGACACCGTCGCAGGTCGAGGAGCTGCGCGAGGCACAGGGCGTCGCCCAGGAACTCGGGCTGAGCCATTATCGGCTCCTGGACGCCGCGGCGACGCGCGCCGAGCTGGACTGCGCGCGGTATCAGGCCGGGCTCTTCAATCCGCACGGCTGCATCGTGAATCCAGTCAAGCTGGCCGAAGGGCTGAAGCGCGAGGCGGTCCAGGCGGGGACCGTCTTCCATGAGCGGACCCGGGTCACCGCCATGGAACGGTCGAACGGCGGTGTCCGGCTCAGGACGGCGCACCTTCCGGGCGCCGCGGGAACGGAGTCGCGCATGGAGGCCACCGGTGTTGCGGCCGAGCGCCTGCAGGCGGCGGCCTCCCGCCTGAAGGCCGCGGCGGCGCGCGCCCAGGCCGCGGTCGCGCCGGGCACCGAAGGCGAGATCGTTGCACGCCGGGTGATCCTTGCGACCAACGCTTACACGCATCAGATCTTCCCGCGATTGCAGAGCCGATTCATCCCGCTCTACGACTACATCCTGGTGAGCGAGCCATTGAGCGACGAGCAGATGTCGCACCTCGGCTGGCGGCGGCGCTGCAGCGTCGCCGACATGCGGACGTTCTTCAAATATTACCGATTGACCAGGGACAACCGGATCCTGTGGGGCACGAGCGAGGCGGCCTACTACAAGGGGAACCGGGTGGACGCGAGCTGCGATCACTCGGAGCGTCATTATGCCGAGCTGCGCGACAGCTTTCGCCGGCACTTCCCGGCTCTGGCCGATCTCGAGTTTCCCTACGCCTGGGGCGGGCCGATCTGCTCCACCACGCGCTTCACTCCGTTCTTCGGCGCGGCCGAGGACGGCCGCATCCTCTACGGCCTGGGGTACACGGGCCACGGTCTCGGCACCACCCACCTGGCGGGACAGATCCTCGCCCACATGGCGCTCGAGCGGCCCAGCCCGCTTCTGGTTCTGGCCCTGGTGCGCAGAAAGCCGTTTCCCTACCCGCCCGAGCCGCTGCGCTCCCTGGCGGTCCGCGCCGTCACCCGGGCGTTGCGCCGCGTCGACACCGGACGCCGGCCGGGACTGCTCCTTCGCTGTCTCGACGCGATGGGGATCGGGCTGTCGAGCTGAGATGGTCTGTCGCGCCGCGGTCACGCGTGCGTTCGAGACGACGCGTGGCAAGAGC
>QHXX01000151.1 GCA_003223135.1 Acidobacteriota bacterium
CACAACAACGGCCTGTACAACCTGGGGGGCGACGGAAGTTATCCCGCCGACAACCCGGGCCTCTACGGGATCACGGGCCGGGCGGAGGACATGGGCCGCTTCCGGGCCCCCACCCTCCGCAACGTCGAGCTGACGGCGCCCTACATGCACGACGGCAGCATCGCGACGCTGACCGAAGTGATCGAACACTACGCCCGGGGAGGTCGGCTCGTCCCGAGCGGTCCTTTCGCCGGCGACGGCCGCGACAGCCCGCGGAAGAGCGCACTCATTCGCGGGTTCGAGCTGGACGAACGCGGCAAGGCCGACCTCGTGGAGTTTCTGAAGAGCCTCACCGACAGGGCGTTTGTCAGCGATCCTCGATTCGGCGCTCCCCTTCGTGACTCCGCTCCCCCTCGGACGCCGCCGGTCCCGAGCGCGGAGCCCGACCTCGACATCACTTCGCGACCCGTTGTCCTGTGTCCTCGCGATCAGAAGCGAAATCTGGCCTGCACGGTGGCGATGGTCGATGGCGTGGCATCCGCGGGGAAGGCCTTCCCAGGCTGGAAATAGCCCCCGGTGAGCCGGAGCTCGAACTCCTTGCGCGGCTCGTACCCCACCACAAGGTCCCACTCGCTGCCGAGGTGTGGGTCGAGACCGGAGGGCTTGGCATCAAGCTCGGTGTTCTCGAGCCGCCGCGATGGGACATCCTGGCGGTAACGATGGAACAGCAGGTCCAGTGAAAGGGGTCGACCGGGGCGCAGCCCGGCACCCAGGGTCTGGATGCGGAGATTGGTCAGCTCGGGGTCGAGAACCTCGCCGTAATAATGGAACGAAACGACGCCGTTCAGACTCCCGCGGTTCCTCTGAAGACCGCTCTGCCGGAAGGTCCCGTCCGCTCCGTGCGGCTGCTGCCCGGAGGGCAGGGTGAGCTGGTCATCTCCCGAGCCGAGAGCGAAGGAGGCGGTGAAGGAGGGGTCGAGGACGATCCGAGGCCGATAGGTCAGGCCGACGTCCAGGGCATGGGCTCGTACGTCCCGGACGATGATCTCACCGGTCGTGGAGTCGAGACGGCCCCGCGTCCCGGCCTCATGCGCCAGATCGGCCCAGAACTCCAGATGGGTTCCCGGATCCCCGAGCACCCTGAGGCCCAGGATTTCAGGGGAATTGCGCAGCTCCGTCCGATCGTCCCGGTTCAGATAGAATGCCTGCAGGGCGAGATCGCGCCTCAGGTCCCATCTGACTTCGGCGATCCGGTTGGTCGCATCCTGGTCTCGTTGATTGCGTGTCTCGTCGAAGAGATCCCGACTGAGAGAGACCTGGAATGCCACGCGCCCGTGCTCTCCGAACAATCGGACGGCGTCGAGGTTCCTGTTATCGTAGTACCACCTCCGGGTTTCGTAGAACTTCTGCCGCCCGACGACCAGCGACAAGCCCGGTGCAGGAAAGTCGGCCAACCGGATGTACGCCTGTCCTCCTCGAGCACTCCCGGATTCATTGTCGACAGAGCTCGTGTCCTTCGGGAAATAGTGATCGTGCTCGCCCAGGGCCTCGGCGTAAGCAAGAAAGGAGTCGAATTCCGTCAGGAAGCCAACGGTTCCGAACAGGGCCGGGACATCCTGGCCATCGACCACCGACGTGTCCAGATCGGGGTTGGAGAGGTTCTCGTCGCGGATCCGAAGCTCGCCCAGTACCGCCAGGTGGTCGCCGATCTGGTTCCGCTCCGTGATGAGAAGGTCGTCCTCGTCGCCCGAAGTGAGCCCCACCGAGATCGCCGGCCGCCTCGGCCCGTTTTCTGCGACGAGGTCCGTCATCACGTTCACAACGACCGGGAGGTCCAGGACCCGTAGGATGGCCAGACCGACGCCGGAGGGTGCGATCGCCTCGACAGGTCCGACGATTTTCTGTTCGGGGTACAGGTTCTGGCGGATCCGAATCTTCTTCGCGCGAAACGCCCCCCCGGGGAAACGCCGGCCTTCCACCTTCACCCGCAGTCCGGGAGCCAGGTCTTCGAAACTGACCGGCTGCTCCGATTCCCGACTCAGGCGGGTGTCCGGCCACACCTGGACCGTAAATCCCAAAACCTTCAGGCGCTGTGCCTGCGGGTCCACGGATTCGATGGTTCCTCTCAGCTCCTCGCCTCGATCTCCTTTCGGATCCACCTCGATCCTGTCCGCCAGGAATGAGCCGTCCGGGCGAAATTTCCCCCTGACCTCGACTTCCGCGCCCACGATGAGCTGCGGGGCGAGATCGCTGGGCCTTCGGGGAGAAGAATCCCCGAGAGCGGGGCGGAGGGCACACAGTATCGCTGGCCCCAGAAGCAAGAGCCGACCCGCGGACCGGACGGTGCGGCCCAGGGTCACTGGTCTCTATCCGTCAGCATCGAGCATGGCCTCGCAAGAGTCCAAAAGCATCCCCGGAAGCCTGTCGGCCCAGCGATCCCTGCGGCTGTAGACACCCGCCAGCCGGAGAAGAGAGGTGGCCTCGTAGAAGGCGACCCGTTGCCGAAGCGTTTCCATGTCGGCCGCGCGAGCGCCAGCGCGTCGCTGCTCGTATTCTTCGAGGAAGACCGGTCGTCCACGTTCACACCCGCGCGCCAACTCCGCGAACTGCAGGGACCGCAGCTTCAGATGGGCGAGGAAATTTCCTATGTCGAGTGCCGCGTCGCCGAGGCGGGCATCATCCAGATCCAGAAGCGCGCTTTGCCCTCCACAGTCCCGGATCTGCTCGGCGTAGAAGTCGCGGTGAACGGGGCCTTCCGAGACCTGGGGCAGCAACGCCGCGCGCCGGCTCAGCATCCGGAGCAGTCCCTTGACGCGCTCGGAGCAAGGCGCTGCGCTGAGCGGTGAACGGGCGAACCACTCCTCGGTATTGGCCCATTCCTGCTGCGCGCTCCAGCGGCGGACGAAGCGCGCCTCGCATCCGTGGAGCGTGGCGAGCGCCGCGGCGATGCGTCGTGCCGGGGCCTCCGACGTTCCCTGGTACAAAGACGGCGCGAGGGGTGTTCCATCGAGATACTCGGTGAGGAGGAGTCTCAAGTCGGGGAGATGTCCGACCGGACGAGGGATCAGGAGGACCTGGCGGGGAATGGCGGCGGCGAGTCTTTCCATCGTCTCGAGAATCTCCGGCCCCCGCTGGCCGGAGAAGACCTTGCCGAAGAGGCGCCGCTTGACGCCCGGGCCGTCCAGCGTGTACCCGAGGGCGCAGCGATGGCCCGGCGTGTGCTTCAGGATTTCCACTTCGACCACCCGCCAGGGTTTCTGGACCGCCGACTCTTCCCCGTGCAGGAGAGTGGTGAGACGGGCCAGCCTCGGCGTCATCGCCTCCGGATCGAGTGCCTCCGCGAGCCCAGGCAGGGCCGGGTCGGACAGGAGGGTGGCGCTCCTCATTCCTTGGCCTCGCCGAAAAGCCGCTGGAAAGGCCCGACACCGCTCAGAAGCTTGGCCGGCGGTCCGGTTTCGACCACCCGGCCTTCGCGGATGACGATCACCCGTTGGCAGTCGAGGATCTGGGAGAGATTGTGGGCAATCCAGATGCAGGTCCGCCCGCGCGCCAGCCGGGCCAGGGTCTTCCGCACCTCCCCTTCCGTTCGGGGATCGAGCCCGGTCGTTGGCTCGTCGAAGACCATCACCGGCGCTTCCCGCAGAACCGCCCTCGCCAGCGACACCCGCTGCTGCTGGCCACGGGACAGCGAGGTGCCCCGCTCCCCCAGGATCGAGTCGTAGCCGTCCGGCAGCGCCTCCAGGAAGTGATGCGCGCCGGCTGCCGTCGCCGCCGCCCGGATCTCTTCCCGTGTCGCCTGGGGACGGCCGCAGCGGATGTTCTCCTCGACCGAGTCCCCGAACAGGAAGGGTTCCTGCAGAACGATCGCGATTTGTCGGCGGTAGGATTCCAACTGGAGCCGGCGGATATCGAGGCCATCGACCAGGATTCTTCCGGCCTGGGGATCGTAGAGTCGAAGCAACAGCGCGAGTATCGTGGACTTTCCGGACCCCGATGGCCCGACGAGCCCCACTCTCTCTCCCGGAGCAATCCGGAAGGAAAGTTCCTGCAGGACCGGACGACCCTCCTGATAGCCGAACGTCACCCCCTCGAAGGCGATCTCTCCCGACACCGGCGGGGCCGGGATGGCGTCGGGTGCTTCGCGCACCTCTTCGCCGGAGTCGAGGATTTCCAGGATGCGCTCGCCGCACACCGCCGCCTTGTTCGCTTTCGCGCCGATTCGCACCAGATCGCGGCTGGGCTTGTAAAGTCCCCGGAGGTAGGCCAGGAAGACCACCAGCTCCCCGGGTGACATCCCACCGGCCAGGGAACGCCGGGCACCCACCCAGAGAACGAGGCACGAACCGACGGCGATCGTCATTTCGACGATTCGGCCCAGCGACTCCTCCAACCGCAGCGAGCGCAACCCGGCATTCAGACTCTTGAAGTTCTGCCTGGAAAATCGGGCGGCGACCTCCTCCTCGCGGGAATAGGCCTGGATCATCGCCACGGAGGCCAGCGCCTCGTTCGCCACGGTGGCAACCTTCCCTTCCTTGCGCCGCTGTTCCCGAGACGCCTGCCGGATGAGACCTCCGTACCGTGCCGTCGCCACCAGAAGGAACGGCAGGGTCGATACGGCGATGAGGGTCAGGGTGAGATCCATCATCGCCATGAACGCCACCATGCCGATGATGACAAACGCCTGGGTCGAGAAATCGAGCACCATCGGCACCAGGATCTCCCGCAGCATCGTCACGTCCCCGGTCAGTCGGACCATCAGGTCGCCCGTGCGCCGCTGGCTGTGGAATGTCAGGGAGAGGCGTTGCAGCCGCGCGAAGATGGCGACCCGGAGATCCGAGACCACCCTCTGGCCCACCGATTCCGCCAGGATCCGCTCGCCATACGAGAAAAGGCCTTTCAGGGCGGTGACGATGACCACCGCCAGGCAGCAGACGGCGAGAAGCTCCATTCGATCCGACGGGAGGAGTCCGCCCAACCAGAACATGAACCCGCGGCTCCTGCGCCCGAGCAGCACGCCGTCGATCACACCCTGGACCGGCCAGGGGGCGACCAGGTCGGTGGCGATCAACGCCAGCATGAAACAGGCGGAGAGGGCGAGGCGCAGTCGATGGGGCTTCAAGAGCGGACCGAAGCGGACGAAGAGCCGGGCGATCTTTCCCACCCGGGTGCTGCGGGAGCTCATCACCTCCGCGCCTCCACCCTGGTGTTGCTCGAGGCAGCCATGCGGAAGATCCCGGACAGCTCGCTCACATTGCGCCGGGCATCGAAAAGCCGCGCCACATGGCGTCGCGCCTCCCGGGTCCTCCGGATGGTTTCTTCGGGATCGTGGAGCGTCAGAGCAATGGCATCCGCGAGGGCGGCGACGTCGCCGGGGTCGACGAGGAATGCGATCTCCTCCTGACTCGCCGGTCCCCGGAACTCGACCTGCCTGTCGAGGCCGAGTGTCCGGACCTGCTGCCGGAGTGACGGCTCCTGGGGCCCCGATCCGACGAGGCGGCACCGCACCGGAACGCCGCGCTGACCCAGGAGGGAACAGGCCGCGAGCAGGTTCGCGAGCCCCTTCTTTTCCACCATCCTTCCTACAAAGAGCAGGCGCGGCGGCTGAGGGGTGGGGGGACGCGGAAGGGCCGAAAAACGACCCAGGTCTACGCCGTTGTAGACCCGCTTCACTCGAGCCGCGGGGGCTATTGATTGAAGGAATGCGCGGTTTGCCTCACTGATGGTCACCACGACCTCTGCCTCTTCCTCCAGAAGGCGGAGGCGACGCCGGTCCACTTCGTTCCAGTAGATGTCTTTGGCGTGCGCCGTGAAGGTGAAGGGCGTGCCTGTCAGGCGCGCCGCGTAGCGTGCGATGGAGGTGCTGCCTGTTGCGAAGTGGGCGTGGATCAAATCGAACCGATCCGCCAGAGCGCGCTCCGCGACGACTCCGGCCAGAAGCCAGGCGCGCATCTCGTCGCGGCTCTGAAGCTCGAGCGCGGCCTGCAGGGCAGCCTCATGGACCCGCCCCAGGCGACCGGCGAGACGACGGTGCACGACGAACGGTTCCCAGAAACGCTCGCGGAGCAAAGGCGCCAAGTCGATCACTTCCGCGCGCAAGGACTGGAGGGCGCCGTGGGAGACCGGCTCGTCCACGGCCCGCCGCGTGAAAACGGTCAGATCCCATCCCAGGCGCTCCAGCTCTAGGACCTCGGTGAGGATGAAGGTCTCCGAGAGACGCGGGAAGCATTTCAGGACATATCCGATCCTCATGGGGCCGCGCTCCTACGGTCGGACGAGCCCGCTCCGACGAGCGACTCCAGCAGCCGGACCAGCCTGGTCGTGGCTGCTTCGAGCGAGAGGTGTTTCTCTGCGACTCGCCGACCTGCGCGACCGAGACGCCGGCGTAGCTCGGGGTCCTCCGTCAGCCGGCCAAGGGCTCGCGCCAGTGCCGGGACATCCCCGGGCGGAACGCGCAGGGACGACACATCATCGCGCAGCAGAGGGTCCAGGTCGCCGCAGGCCGTGGCGACGACCGGCAGGCCGGTGGCGAGGTACTCCCCCAGCTTCAGCGGGGAGAAGTAGAAGTCGTCCAGTGGCAGGTAGGGAGCGACCGCGATGTCGGCCGAAGCGAGCAGCGCAGGGATCGCCTCGTGGCTGACGGCACCGGTGAACGTGATGTTCGACTCGATCCTCAGCTCGGCGGCACTTCTCATCAGACTCTCGCGCTCGGGGCCGTCCCCGACCAGGATCAAGCGCGTCCGCTTCTCGTGATCGAGCAAGAGCGCGAATGCCTGGAGAAGGTCGTTCACCCCGTGCCATTGCTTGAAGCTCCCCGTGAAAATGATGAGGGTGTCGCCCGCATCGAACCCCCTGGCGCCTCGGGATCTCGTCACCGTCTCCCGGAACCGG
>QHXX01000152.1 GCA_003223135.1 Acidobacteriota bacterium
ATCGACATCCCGATGAACGAGGAGGCGTTCGTGAGCATCCTGCCGGGGGCCGAGGTGCTGTTCGCCTGGGGGATCGCGCGGCGGCACGTGGACAAGGCGGACGCGCTGCGCTGGCTGCACACACCGCTCGCCGGTGTCGACCGGGTCCTCAACCCCGAGCTTCTGAAGAGCCCGGTCCGTATCACCTCGTCGCGCGGCGTCAACTCGGTCGCCGTCGCGGAGCACACGCTGGGCCTCATCCTGTCGATGACGCGGGGCATCGCCGAGGCGGTGCGCGCGCAGGGCGAGAGCCGCTGGGCGCAACAGGACCTGTTCGGCCGCAAGCCGCCGCTCCTCGAGCTCCGCGGCAAGATCCTCGGCATCCTCGGCCTGGGAGACATCGGACGCGAGCTCGCCGCGCGCGCCCGCGCCCTGGGGATGATCGTCTGGGGCCTCACACGGACGCCGCGCCCGAAGCCGGACGACGTCGACCGGCTGCTTCCGGCCGGGAAGGAGGACGCCCTCATTCGAGAAAGCGACGTCCTGGTCCTGGCCGTGCCACTGACGCGCGAGACCCAGGGCATGATCGGCGAGCGGCAGCTCAAGAGCATGAAGCACACCGCCTATCTGGTCAACATCGGCCGCGGCGAGGTGGTGCAGGAGTCGGCGCTCGTCCGCGCCCTGCGCGAGGGCTGGATCGCCGGCGCCGGGCTGGACGTGTACGCCACCGAGCCGCTGCCGCCCGGAAGCCCCCTGTGGCGGCTGCCGCAAGTGGTCATGACGCCCCACATCGCCGGCACCCACCCGCAGTACATGGAGCGTGCCGCCGATCTATTTATCGCGAACCTCAAGCGCTATCTGGCGGGCGGGCCGCTCATCAACGAGGTGGACAAGCAGGCGGGCTACTGACGGGGGCCGCAGTAAAGCTGGATGGCGGTCTTCAGGGTCTCGAAATCCTGCAGCGAGTCGAGCACGACGCGACGGCCGGAGCGCAGGACGAGGAACAGGGCGCTGGCCTGCGGCTCGAGACGGCCGAACCGGAGCGACCTGTGCTCGCGCACCTCCACGACCTCCTCCCAGGGAACGAGTCGCGGCCGGGCGCCGAAGAGGGCCAGGAGGGCGTTCCGGTACTCGAGACCGGCAGCCCCCAGGGTGTAACGGTCGGCCCAGGCCCCCAGCGCGTTCGCCAGGCTCAGGATCGCCAGCCCCGACAGGACGAAGAACCCCATCCCCAGCCCGGAGGTCGCGCCGACGGAGAGGGTGCCGGCGACGAACAGAAGGGCGCAGCCGGCGCTGACGATACGCGTGCCGGCGGTGCGGCGGTACGTGCGGTTCTGCGTCATCCAGGCGGCCAGGCGAACCTGCGGCCGCCGAGCAGGTGCAGGTGGATGTGGAACACCGACTGCCCGGCGCTCTCCAGGCAGTTGGCGACCAGACGGTATCCCTTGTCGTGCAGCCCCTTGTCCCTGGCGACCCGGGTCGCGACGAGCATCATGTGCCCCAGGAGGGCCTCCTCCTCGGCGCCGACGTCGTTGAAGGTGGCGAAGTGGCTCTTCGGGATCACGAGCGTGTGCACCGGGGCCTGGGCGTTGATGTCATCGAACGCCACGACCTGCCGGTCTTCGTAGACGATCTTCGCGGGGATTTCCTTGCGCGCGATTTTGCAAAAGATGCATTCGGCCATCCGTGTCCTCCTGCGGCGCTTCCGGCGCTACCCGGAAATCCTTTCGATGCGGGCGCCGAGCCCCTGCAACTTCGTTTCGACCCTCTCGTATCCGCGGTCGATGTGGTAGGCGCGGTTGATGACCGTCTCCCCGTCGGCCGCCAGCCCGGCCACGATGAGGCAGGCCGAGGCGCGCAGATCGCTCGCCATCACCTGAGCGCCAGACAGCGGCGCCGGCCCGGCGACGATGGCGGTCTGGCCGTCCACGACGATCCGCGCCCCCATTCGCCGCAGCTCCCCGACGTGCATGAGGCGGTTCTCGAACACCGTCTCGTTGATGATGGACACGCCCTCGGCGCGCGCCATCAGGGCCATGAACTGCGCCTGCAGATCGGTCGGGAAGTCGGGGTAGGGGCGTGTGGTGACGTTGGCGGCGCGCAGCGATCCGTCCGGCTGCACGGCGATGGCGTCGCCGTCCACCCGCAGCGCGACGCCGCACTCCTGCAGTTTGTCGAGGACCGATTCGAGATGCCCCGCGTCGCAGCGCTCGATCGTGATGCCGCTCCGGGTGGCCGCCGCGGCCATCAGAAACGTGCCGGTCTCGATGCGGTCCGGGATCACCGTGTGCTCGGCGCCGTGCAGGCGCGGAACGCCCTCGATGACGATCCGGCCGGTGCCCGCCCCTTCGATGCGCGCCCCGCACGCGTTCAGAAAGCGCGCCAGGTCGACCACCTCCGGCTCGAGGGCGCAGCCCTTGAGGACCGTCCGGCCGTCCGCCAGGGCGGCGGCCATCATGAGGTTCTCGGTTCCCGTGACGGTGCGGTCGTCGAAGACGATTTCGGCCCCCTTGAGGCGCGCACACGAGGCGACGACGTAGCCGTGCTCGATGGCGATCTCGGCGCCCATCCGGCGCAACGCTTCGATGTGGTAATCGATCGGCCGCGCGCCGATGGCGCAGCCGCCGGGGAGCGACACCTTCGCCCGCCCGAGCCGCGCCAGGAGCGGCCCCAGGACCAGGATCGAGGCGCGCATCGTCCGCACCAGATCGTACGGCGCCTCGGGCTCGCCGGGCGCCCCCCCTTCGGCCCGGAGCGTGCCTCCGTCCAGCGTCACGTCCCGCATCCCAAGGTGTCGCAGGACCTTGATCATCGTCTGCACGTCGCGTACGACCGGGACGTTCCGCAGACTGACGGGTCCCTCGACGAGCAGCATCGCCGCCAGCTCCGGCAGCACGGCGTTCTTGGCGCCGCTGACCCGCACCTTTCCATGCAGCCGGCACGGTCCCTGGATGCGGATCTTGTCCATGATGGCGAATTATACGCGCAGACCCGGGGGCGCGCCGCGCGCCGGCGGTCAGCGCTTCGGCTCGGCGGCCAGCGCCTGGTGGACGCGCTTCAGAAGCGTGCGCGCCTCGCGCGCCAGCCTGGGATCCGCCACCTCGCCCACGAGAGGCTCCAGGATCGCCGCGGCCTTCCTGTAGTCCCCCGTGTTGGCGAGGGCGACCGCCCGGTTGTAGGCGTCGATCTGCCTGTTGGACGTCTGCGTCGCCGCGAGGCGGGCAAGGTCTTCGCCGAGGCGCTGTCGGAGGGCGGCGTCGCGCGTCTTCGACCGCACCTCTTCGATCATCGTGACACCGGCGTCGAGATCGCCCTGGTTGATCAGCGTCTGGGCCTCCTTCAGATCGGCCTGCAGGAGAATCTCCTTCCCGGCCTCGATCGCCTGGGGGTTGCCGGAGCGCGCCAGGACGCCGTCCACGAGATCCCGCGCCTTCGCGCGCCCGCCGCTCCGGGCATACAGACCCGCGAGATTGAGGACGACGTCCATGCGCGACGGCAGCCTCTTGCGCGCCTTCTCGAGCGCCTCGATCCCTTCCGACAGGCGGTCGTCCTCGTAGGTGAACGTGGCGCCGAGCCCGGCATAGGCTTCCGCGACGTCGGGGCGCAGCCGAATACTTTTTTTGTACAGATCGCGCGCGC
>QHXX01000003.1 GCA_003223135.1 Acidobacteriota bacterium
CGGAAAGCCCTGCCACCCGAACGACGCGACCTCGCAGGCGGCGTTCGACGCCCGCATGGACGCGCTGGGCTACGACAGGAGCTTCAGCTCGACGGACGGGGACTCTCCGGCGGTGCTCGGGAACCGGATCGCCGCGGCGGTGATCGCCCGCGGCCAGACGGACGGCTCGAACGAAGGTGCGGGTCTGTGCTATCCGGACGACACCGGCTACTCTCCCGTCAATCCGGCGCTCATCTTCAAGCTGCCGGGCGTCGGGAGCATCGTCGACCCGAACCGCTGGCAGCCGCTGGCGTTCGACTTTTACGTCACGCAGAACGGCATCCCCATCGGCCAGTCGATCCAGAAATTCGTCGGCGTGGGCTGGGCGGACGTCACGCCGTTCGCCCTGGGGCCGGAGGACGTGAACCCCGAGAGCGGCCTTCCGCTGGATCCGGGTCCGCAGCCCCGCCTGGGCGGCGTGGGTGACGAGGTCCTGAAGGATGCGATGGTGGAGTTGATCCGGCTGAGCAGCCGCATCGACACCTCGCAGAACCAGGTCATCGATATTTCGCCCGGGGTCCTCTTCAATAACTCGCTCGGCGCGGACGACGGCACGGGCCATCCGATGAATCCGTCCACGAAGGAACCGTACGCGCCCGAGGTCGTCAATCGAGCCGACTACCAGCGTGTCGTCACCGAGTTCTGGGCGGACGGTCCGAGGTCGGAGACGCCGCCCGGGCACTGGAACGTGATCGCGAATTTCGTGTCGGACCATCCTCTGATGCGCCACAACAAGCGCCTGGGGGGCAAGGGGAAGCCCCTCGGCGATCTGGAGTGGGACGTGAAGGTGTATCTGGCTCTCAACGGCGCCGTGCACGACGCGGCGATCTGGGCCTGGGGCAACAAAAACGTCTACGACTCGTCCCGGCCGATCACTCTGATCCGTTACATGGCCGGGCTCGGGCAGTCCTCGGACCCTTCGCTCGGGTCGTACCACCCGGACGGCCTGCCCCTCGTGCCGGATCTCATCGAGCTCATCACGCCGGAGACGACGCAGCCCGGCGGCCGGCACGCGGACCTCGCGGGTCACGAGGGCGAGATCGCGATTCGCGCCTGGCGCGGCAGCCCCCCCGATCCGACCACGCAGACAGGGGGCGTGGTCTGGAAGCGCGGCGTGCAGTGGATGCCGTACATGCCGAAAAACTTCGTGACGCCGCCCTTCCCCGGCTATACCTCGGGGCACAGCACGTTCAGCCGGTCGGCCGCGGAGGTGCTGGCGGCGATCACGGGCACGCCGTTCTTCCCCGGCGGGCTGGGAAGCTTCGTCGCGACGGAGAACGAGTACCTCGCCATCGAGCACGGTCCCGGCCAGACCGTCGAGCTGCAGTGGGCGACCTACTACGACGCGGCCGATCAGGCGGGTATCTCGCGGCGCTTCGGCGGGATTCATCCCTACTACGATGACTATCCTTCGCGCATCACCGGCTCGCTGATCGGCAAGAAGGCCTGGGCGAGGGTGCAGCTGTTCTACGGCTCGAAATCGGTCGCGCTCGGCGAACCGGGCCGCCACCGGGGTCCCGGCTCGATCCGAGCGGAGTAAGCATGCGCCCGCGCCATCGAGCGGGCCCGCGACGGGTCGGCGGCCCGCGTCATGACCGCTCCAGAAACTCGCCAATCGGGTTCGCCACTTCGTCCGCCATGTACCATCCCATCCAGTGCTCGGCCCCGGGGACGATAAGGAGGCGCGAGCCGCCGATCGCGGCATGCAGCCGCTCCGCGTGGACGGGCGGGAAGTGGCGGTCGCGCTGCGCGCCCCGAGGGCGTCCCGAGCCGGTCGGTGCTCGCGCCGAACATCAGAGCGGGGCGCCTCGCCGACTCGGTGACGGCCAGCCAGTTCACGAGCGGCACCACCTCGTCGGCGCGCGGGTTGTACTCGACGCCTGCGGTGAGGGTGGCCAGGAATCTGTAGGTCAACGTCAACCGCTGTGTGGCGCGCGGTACGTCGATATCAATGTAGCGGGCGCTGAAAATCCAGCGATCGCTCAGCGGTTCGGCGGTCCCCCGGACCGCCCGGCCTTCGCCGGGTCAGAGGGGTCAGCTGGGGACGAGGGATGGACCGTCGAGTCCCACTCCCGGTCGGTGTCGATGTTCATGCTCGTGCCCTTCCTCTACGGCCGGCAGCGCCGTGCCGATCGGCACGGGCGGAACGGGAGCCGTCCGATCTCCGATCAGCCAATCGATCCAGTTGTCGAGGCCCGGGCCATCGATGACGCCGTCGATCCGTGCTGCGACACGGGCATCGCGGGCGAGGACCGCCGTCGCCGGAAGCGCGGTCCCGAGACCGAGCCGCGTCATGTCCTCCGTCGTGGCGCCGACCCACCACGATGGATCCCCGGAACTCGGCAAGGTCCCGGGGCCGTCCCTCGAGATCGACGATCCCCCGCCGCGTTTCTTCTTGCGGGGGAGGAGGTGGCTCCGCCGTGAGTCCGCTCCACGAGAGCGCCGCGAGCATGACGCCGGTGGCCAGCCGTGACGCCGGCCCGACCCGAGGGGCGAATCCCCATCGGGATCGAGCACGCTGACTCGCCCTAAACGGCCGCCGACGAAGCATGTGAGAGTCTAGCATCGGAAGGGAACGAGTTCCCGAGGGCCTGAGGGTTCTCGTGCGGGAGGGAAGGCTCAGACTCCGATCGAGCGAACCCGGTAGTCTACGTTGTGCTGGATCCAGTCCCACAGACGCTCTTGCTCGCCCGGTGCGCCGGGACCGTCGATCTGGGCCCGCCAGCCCTTCATGATCTCGGCGTCCACCGTCCACAGCCGGACGCGCTGGCGCGGCACGAAGTCGCGCCAGTTCTTGCCGACCTGGGGGGAGACGTAGGCGAGCCGTACGCTCATCCGCCGCGAGAGGTATTCCAGCGGCGTGAGGTCGATGTGCTTGTACTGGGCGAGAGAGCCCGCCTTCGCCCGCGGGACGGCGAAATCGGGAACGCCGTCCGTGACGACGGTCACGGTGACGGGAGCGAGGACGAGATTGCGTTCCTTGACGATCCGGGCGATCTGCTTGAAGAAGGGATTGTAATCGGTCAGGGAGTCGCTGGAAGGAAACCAGGTCCTCAGATCGTGCTCGATCTCCGGGATGCTCTTGCCGGCGAAATCCTGGATCGGGTGAAAGGCCTTCGGCTCGTTGGGATCCTTGCCGCCGATAGCACCCACGAACAATTCGCGCGGCTTGTCGAGGCCACCGAGCTCATTGAGATGGCCGTAAATGTAATAGGCCAGGAAGGCCATGGCGTCGTCGTAGGACCCCGAGCGCTGGAACGACCCGCTGGTGTCGACACCCACGAAAAGGGTGACGCGCGCCTTGCGCTCTCCGGACTCGAGACCGCACCCGGCGAGGAGAACCGCCTGGAGAATGACGATCGCGACGAGGCCGCGCGCCCCCAGTAGAGTGCGCATCACTGACCCTCCGCTCTCTTGGGTTGTAGCCGGATGGAGTTGGCCATCTCGCGGGTATCCATGATGTCCTTCAGGCTCTTCAGCGGCAGATGGATCACCGGCCTCGACGCGACCAGGATCATCACGAAATTCAGGGCCGCCGCGAGGACGTGCAGGAAGGGGAGGGCCAGGTATTCCAGGATCTCCTGGCCCTTGGAGTGCAGCCAGTCGGTCTCCCGCTTGAAATCGTCGATCAGCTCGCGCCAGCAGCTCACCGGCTCCGGCCTGGACGGTTGAGGGGCCGGACCCTCCGCCTGGGGCAGCGGCTGCCGGGAAATGAAGGCCAGTAGCGGAGGCGTGCCGTATTGACCGAACAGGAACCAGGTCATGCCGCGGATGCCGATCCATCCGAACGTCGCCACCGACAGAGTGAACCCGATCCCCAGGCGGAAACGCTCGCCGGTCTGCTGCGCGATCCAGGGCGTGATCGCATCCACCAGCTCGCGATAGAGGAACATGACCTCGAAGAACATCACGAACAGCTCGATGAGGACCATCTGGATGATCAACTTGAAATCACGCTTCTTGAAGCTGTCCAGGAGGGCCTGGATGCAGGCGAAGCTGCCCAGGATCAAGAGGAGCAGGAACAGATACAACACAGGCCCGGCGAGGCGCGGCGCCTCCATTCCGACCAGGTCCGCCAGGACCTCCGACACGGTCGGGAACAGGGTGTAGGTGAAGATCGTGGCCTCCAGCAGGGACCAGAACACCAGCATGAAGAAAGCGATCCAGGGAACGCCCGGTTGGAAGTAGCTCCTGGACAGTTTGCCCGTGAAGGTGAAGGGCGCGATCAGGAGCTGCCGGAGAGCCTCCATCGCCAGCCGGAGAGCGAGGCGGGCCAGCGTCAGGCACCAGCCGATGGCGACGACGACCAGCTGGAAGAGGCCGATCCAGTAGAACCACACCGCCCGGGCCGCGTCCCACCAGCTCAGGACCATCATCCCGGCGAACTTCACGCGCGCCGGCCGGAACAGGATGGTGTAGAGCGACAGCTGCGTGCACCAGACGGCGGCCACGAACAGCAGGACTGGAAGAAGGAGGAAGATGAGCTTGCCCGCGGCGGCCCAGCCGGACGACGATGAGAGGAAGAAATCCAGGAACCACTTCTGCATTCCGACGATCCACGCAATGGGCGCCAGAAGCATCCGGGACACCGCCTCCCAGAGATTGGCGTCCACGGTGACGATACTGTTCTGCATCGGCCCCTCCCTCGTTTCGATCCCTAAAGATCGGCGCTATGTGCAGAACGTAGGCTTCGCGGCGTCGGTGTCAAGTGGAGGCGGGAGTGCGGTTACCGAAATGCAATCCATCCGGTGGCGCCTGCCGGGGCATCGATCCGCTGGAGATTTCTTGACCGCGCCGGCCTCGGGCCGCATGTTGTCTGGCGCGGAGGTGTACACCGATGGTCCCATCCGGCACTCACGAGCACAGGATCGAACCCGAGTATCTCGGCCCCCTGGCCGACCGCCCGTTGTCGGAGACAGCGCGCTCCGGCGGCCCGGCCGATCTGTTCCCAGGAGCGTCGGCCTTCCTGAGCGCCCGGCACCAGCGCCGGCGACGCGCGCAGTGGGACGCCGCCCGGTCGCTGGCGGACAAGCTTCTGCGGCCGGACGAGCACGTCCTGTACGTGGCGCACGCCATGGAGATGCCCCCCGTGCTCCACCTCATGGCCCTCGGGGCGATGGCGTTGCCCTATCATCAGACGCTGCTCGTGTTCACCGACGCGCGCCTCATCGAGGTGCTGCTCGGCGTGCGTGGCAAAACCGCCGGCACGCGCCTGCGGTCGTACCCCTGGGCGAGCGTGCGGGATTTGAAAATGAGATTCGGCAAGCTGGTCTTGAAGCCGGCGCGCGGGAGAAAGCAGGACTGGAAGGTGCCGGTGAGGGGCGATCGGAAGCTCCTCGATCTCCTGCTGCGGCGCCTGAAGCCGCGTCTCTTGCAGGAAGGCGAGGCGCGGGCGCAGACGGTGCCGCTCTGGCACTGCCCGCAGTGCGGCGCCCAGGTGCCCGCACATCCTCGATCCTGCGACGCCTGCCGCACTCCGTTCCGATCCTCGCGCCTGGCGGCGATGCTGTCGCTGGCCTTCCCGGGCGCCGGTCTCCTCTATGCCGGACACCCTTTCCTGGCCGCGGGCGATTTTCTCGGCGAGGTGTTCCTCTACGCGATCTTCCTTGTGATGCTGCTGCAGGCCGACCCGGGCGGCGTCGGCGTCGTGCTGGGAGTCGGCGCGGTCCTGTTCGTCCTGACCAAGCTGGAAAGCATGCACCTGAGCCAGATTCTGGTGGCACGCAGCAAGCCGGAGACGGAGGGACGCCGATCCGGGTACCGGCGCCTGGCGCTCGTCGGTGCCTTGGCGTCGGTCGTGCTGATCGGCGGCGCCTTCCCTCTCGCCGGAAGCGCGCGCCCCGTGGTCGACCGCGACCTGGAGGTGGGCGGCCAGGACTCCGCCTGGCAGGGCAGCCGCAAGGCGGGGGAGTGGGAAGTCTTCGCCAACGACGCCAATGGGCGGTCGCAATGGCGGCACCCCAGCGGCCTCAGGGTCACTATGTTCGCTTATCCGCTGGGAGCGCTCCACGACGCCGCCGAGTTCCGGGGCGATGTCCGGGAGACTCTGGTCCGCCAGGGAACCCGCTTCGTGAAGGACGACGAGGACGTTCCATCCCCCTTCCACGGGTTCCGGTTCATCGAGGTGGGCAAGAATAAAGAGGGAGCCCCGGTGTGGGTCATCCACTACTTCCTCGTCGACGAGGAGAACCACGACATCCATCACGTCGTGGCCGCCGTACTGGAGGAGAACGGCGCCCTGGCCGAAAGTCTCGTCCGTGACCTCCTGACGCATGCCCACTGGATCGGCGCCACGCCCCCCGAGCGCCCGGCCTCGATTCCGGCGACACTGAAGTCTGACTAAGACAGCACCGACCCGGGCCACGGGTGGCATGGACTACAATCCCGCCATCCGGTCGGCGGTTCCGGCGCCGTTCCGGCCAAGGAGGTGCTGCGATGCCGTTCGGAAGCCTGTGGCTCCCCGTGGTCGTCTCCGCGGTCGTCGTCTTCCTGGCCAGCTCGGTCCTGCACATGGCGCTCAAGTACCACAAGGCCGACTACAAATCCCTTCCCAATGAAAGCGCGGTGCGCGAGGCGTTGGCGAAGGGAAATCTGGCGGCGGGAATGTATGTCACGCCGTACTGCTCCGACATGAAGCAGATGAAGGACCCGGCGATCGTGGAGAAGTTCGAGAAGGGGCCGGTCGCGCACATCACCATTCTGCCGAAGGGCGCGCCGATGCTGCAGAAGCACCTCGCGCTCTGGTTCGCGTTCAGTCTCTTCGTGAGTTTCGTCGCGGCCTACGTCGCGCGCCACACGCTCCACCCCGGCGACGACGGGATGCTCGTCATGCGGATCACCGGCACGGTCGCCTTCGCTGGTTACGCCCTCTCGCACGTGAGCGACTCGGTCTGGAAAGGGCAGCCGTGGGTCAACACCGCGCGCGCCGTCGTCGACGGCGTGATCTACGCGCTTTTGACAGGGCTCACCTTCCGACTGTTGTGGCCGGCCGTATAGCCGCCTTCGCGGCGGCTCGTTCGTCTCCGGAGTTCCTTGCGCCCGTCCCTCCTCGCCCCCACGAGATGCGGACCGCTGTGCTACGCTTCGCCCTCATGGCGCACGACAGGGTCGGGAGGAAGCGCTTCACCAGCGAGAAGTCGGAGCGCTTCAGCGAGTCGGTCATCCGCGAGATGACGCGGCAGGCGATGCTTTATGATGCCATCAACCTGGCGCAGGGTTTCCCCGATTTCGCGGCCCCTCAGGAGCTCAAGCACGCGGCGCAGCAGGCGATCGCGGCCGACCTGAATCAATACGCCATCACCTGGGGCGCGAAGAACCTGCGTGACGCCATCGCCCACCGGATGAGTGTGGCGCAGGGCCTCCAGGTCGATCCCGAGACGGAGATCACCGTCTGCTGCGGCTCGACCGAGGCGATGATTGCGTCGCTTATGGCAGTGACCAACGCCCGCGATGAGATCGTCATCTTTGAGCCGTTTTACGAGAACTACGGTCCCGACGCCATCCTTTCGGGGGCGCGCCCGAGATTCGTCAAACTGCACCCGCCCGCGGACCCGGACGGCGAGTGGACCTTCGACGAGCAGGAGCTGCGCGCGGCGTTCTGCGGACGCACCAAGGCGATCATCGTCAACACGCCAAACAACCCCACGGGCAAGGTTTTCAGCCGGGCCGAACTGGAATTGATCCGCGACCTGTGTGTCAAGCACAACGCCCTTGCCATCACCGACGAGATCTACGAGCACATCCTCTACGACGGCGCGGAACACGTCTCGATGGCGCGGATCGAGGGCATGCGCGAGCGCACCATCACCATCAACGGACTTTCGAAGACCTACAGCGTCACGGGCTGGCGCGTCGGATGGGCGGTCGCACCTGCCTCGCTCAGCGGCGCCATTCGCAAGGTGCACGACTTCCTGACCGTAGGAGCGGCGGCGCCGCTGCAGGAAGCGGGTGTCGCGGCCCTCGCCTCGCCGCAGGGTTATTATCGCCGCCTTGCCGAAGACTATCGCGCGCGCCGGGACCGCCTGCTGCCCACCCTTCGCGAGGTCGGATTCAGGGCGTTCCTTCCCCGGGGCGCGTACTACATCATGACCGACATCGGAAGCTTCGGCTTCGCCGATGACGCAAGTTTCGCCTCGCACCTGGTGCGTGACATCGGGGTCGCCGTCGTCCCGGGATCGAGCTTTTACAGCAATCCCGCCGATGGAGCCCATCAAGTCAGATTCGCCTTCTGCAAGCGCAGCAGCACGCTGGACAAAGCAGCGACCCGGTTGATGAAGTTGCGCGCCGCCCCTCCGCAAGCGCAAGGATGAGCTCTCTCGCCCGCCGGCTGCGCACCGTCGATTATTTCACGCTCGGATTCGGGACCATGGTGGGCGTCGGCTGGCTCGTGCTGATGGATGACTGGCTGACGCGCGGCGGGCCCGCCGGTGTCATGCTCGCGTTCGCCATCGGCGGCCTGGCGCTGCTGCCGATCGCAGTTGTCTACGGACGTCTGGTGATGGCCATCCCCGACGCGGGCAGCGAGATCGCCTATACCGCCAGAGTCTTTCCTTCGCAAGCGAGCTTCGCCACCGGCTGGATGATGATGCTGGCCTACCTGATCGTCTGTCCATGGGAGGCCGTGGCGGTCGGCCGGCTGGCGGCGTACCTCTTCCCGGGCCTGGACACCCTCGAGCTCTACCGGGTCGCTGGAAAGGCGGTGTTCCTGCCGCGCCTCGCGATCGGGTTGGCGCTGACGGCCGCCATCACGCTGATCAACTATCGCGGCATCCGCCTGAGCGCATCGATCCAGAAGTGGATGACGTTCGCTCTGCTGGCCATGTTCGCGGCCTTCGCCCTCTCGGCGGTGGGCCGGGGATCGCTCGAAAACCTCCGTCCTCCGTTCAGCCGGGGCGGGCCGATCTCGGTGCTGCTGGTCCTGCAGATCGTGCCGTATTTCATGACCGGGTTCGAATCGGTCCCCAAGTGCGCCGAGGAGGCGAGCCCGGAATTCCGCAAGAGAGGATTCCTCCTGGCCATCCTGGCCGCGCTGGGAGTGGGCGTCGTTTTCTATACCTCGGTGGTCGCGCTGGTCGCCTACCTGCAGCCCTGGCAGGAGCTGGCATCCCAGCGGTTCGCCACGGCGGTGGCCTTCGAGCACGCATTCAGGAGTCGTCGCGTCGTGGGTCTGCTTTTGCTGGCGGCGCTTTTTTCGCTCGTGAAGGTCTTCAATGGAAACTTCGTCGCCGCAAGCCGGCTTCTGTTCGCCCTGGGCAGGAGAGGTCTGGTGCACGCGGGTTTCGGACGAGTCCATGAGCGGAATCTCGTGCCCTCCGTCGCGGTTCTGGCGCTGGGCGGGGCCACGGCTCTCGCGACCTGCCTGGGAGACGCCATTCTGGTTCCCGTCACCGAGGTCGGTTCGATGGCGTCGGCCCTCGGGTGGCTGGCGGCCTGCGTCGCCTACTTCTACCTGCAACCCGCGCTCAAGGAGCGGGTCATTGCCGTCACGGGGATGACCGTCGCGGCTCTGCTCGTCCTGATGAAGATCCTCCCGTTCATCCCCGGGCACTTCACGCTCTACGAGTGGAGCGCACTGATGATCTGGGCCGCTCTCGGTCTGGCCGTGCGCCGGCGTGCGCCGGCTTTGGCCGGTGGCCCGGAGCTGATGAAAGGATGAGCGCCGGCGGCCCGGCAGTCCTCTCGGTGACTATGTGGGGGCCGGCGGCCGTTCCCCGACCGCCGGCTGCATCGGCTCGCGAGCGACCGTCGCATGCGCGCCGGCCGAGCGGATGGCCCGCAGGAAGAGAAGCAGGCTGCCGACCGTCAGGAGCGCGGCGCAGGCGAACGCGGCCCCCGGAAAGCGGAGCGGCGCCTGGTCGGCCGAGAAGTGACCGAAGAGCTGCGTCATGAGCGGCGGGCCGACGATGGAACTCACGCTGAACAGACACGCGACGCCGCCCTGCAGCTCGCCTTGCGCATTGGCGGGGATCTGCCTGGACATGTTGGCATTCATGGAAGGATAGACCAGGCCCGCGAAGAGCCAGCTCAGCATCCAGGCGTACATCATCCATCCGCGCGTGGCGAAGGCGTATCCCAGGTATCCGGCCGATCCGCAGACGAGCCCGGCGATTGCGGTGCGGCGCTCACCCAAGCGCGGAATGATCACGCGCGTCAGAACGCCCTGGCCGACGGCCATGATCGTGCCCACGAAAGCGAGCGAGGCCCCGACCGCGGCCTCCGACCAGCGGAACTTAAGCATCGTGTAGAACGCCCAGGTGCTGGGAAGCACCTGGTGCCCGAGCTGCCATAGAAACAACGCTGCGGCCAGGCCGATCACGGCGGGGTATTTGCGCATCTGTAGCAGTGTCCCCAGCGGGTTGGCGCGCCTCAGCTCGAAAGATCGCCGCAATTCCGGCGCCAGCGACTCCGGCAAGACGAGACAGCCGAACGCGAAATTCAGCAACGCGAAGCCGGCGGCCGCGAAGAAGGGGGCGCGGGGACCGAGCTCGCCGAGCAGGCCCCCAATCGCCGGACCGATGATGAATCCCATCCCGAACCCCGCGCCGACGATGCCGAAGTTCTGCGCGCGCTTCTCGGGCGGGCTGATGTCGGCGAGATAGGCGTAAGCAGGCGAGTACGACGCGCCGGCCATGCCGGACACCGTCCGGCCGACAAAGAGCCATGCGATGGTGGGCGCCAGGCCCATGATCAGGTAATCGAGGCCGAGCGCGAGCAGCGAGAAGAGAATCACCGGCCGCCGTCCGAAACGATCGCTCAGGTTGCCGAGCACGGGTGCGCAGAAGAACTGCATCACGGCGTAGATGAACCAGAGCCACCCGCCGTAGATCGAGGCCCTGCTCAGCCCCTCGCCGGTCAGCTCCATGATCAGCTCGGGCAGGACGGGGAGGATGATGCCGAGCCCGATCGTATCGACGAGCACGGTGATGAAGATGAAGAGGACGGCGCCCCTGCCGGATGTGACGCGTGTCATCGCGCGTTCGGTCTCAACGGCCCCCGGCCGGCCGGACCACGAGGACCTTTCCCTCCGGTCCATCCGCGACGTACACGATTTCATCGCTGGTGACGACGGCGTTCCGGGCTCCCTTGGCGGTGGTGCTCGTCGCGACCCGCTGGAGCGTCCCGTGTTCGTCCAACCGCGCGACCGTGAGCGTCGCCGCGCCGGCGGCTGCCACGTAGAGCGAGCGCCGTTCAGGCAGGTAATCGATGTTGTCCACGCCGTCGCCCGTCTCGAGCTTCGAGAGGATCCGCCCGTCCGTGAGGGCGGACAAGACCTCGACATGGTCGGGACAGGCGACCATGAGCAGCTGGCCGCTGGTCTCGATGGCAAGCCCTCTGGGTCCGGCCTCGCCGCAGGAGGGCTTCCAGGTCGCGGTGACCTTGCGCGTCGATGCCTCGATTCGGAGCGTCCGGTCCTTGTCCTCGAGGTTCGTATAGAAGAACCCGTGACCATCATCGACGGCGAAGCCTTCCGGGTCGCCTTCCAGATGGATACTGCCCGCCAGCTTGGGAGTCGCGGGCGTTGTGACGTCGAGGATGAGGATCGATTGATCGCGGGGCGCCGTGACCCAGACCTCCTTGGTGCGCGCAACGAACGCCAGGCCGTCGGGCATCGACGAGAGTGTCACGCAGGCGCCGCGCGCGAGCGTCGTGGCGTCGACCGCGCACACGCTCGAGTCCGCGCGGTTACCCACGTAGACGACACCGTCCCCCACCGTCGCGGAGCTCGGCCCGACCATGCGTTTCTTCCCCCGGCGCTCCATTTCGATGGTCGGGAATTTCTCGATCCGGCGAATCTCCTGCGTTCCCGTGTCGATCACGTCCGTGTTGCCGGTCCCGCCAGCGGGCACCCAGACGCGGTGCCGCGCGCGGTCGACCGCCAGGTAATCGAGCGCGACGCCGTCCGGGGCGGCGCCCGGCAGGGCCAGGGCCGTCACATCGGAGCCGGCCTTGGTCGGGGCCTGCGAGGGCGCCGGCGGCGCGGTGGCGCGCTGCGCGGCGGAGACGGCGACGAGGGTGACAAACAGGGGAATCCCTACCGATCGAAGATGCATGACGGACCTCCTAGCTCTTCTGGTTTGGAATCGCGCCGAGATAATGGACCAGCCAGGGACGGAAGCCCTGGCTTTCGTAGAATCGTCTCGCGCTTTCGTTCATTGCAACCACTCCGATGTCAAGCACCGTCACTCCCAGCCTTCTCAATTCAGCATAAAGAGCCGACATCAGCTTCCTTCCGATTCCCCGGTGTCGCATTTCCGGCAGAACCGCGATACTTTCCAGCACACCGAAACGTCCGTGAGTGTCCCAACTCTCGTCGGCCTCGTGCATGTGCGTCAAGGCGTAGCCGACCGTCCTCCCCTGATGCTCAGCCGTAGAGCCACTCCTCATACAGGCG
Source organism: Acidobacteriota bacterium (assembly GCA_003223135.1). Classification (GTDB taxonomy): domain Bacteria; phylum Acidobacteriota; class Polarisedimenticolia; order Gp22-AA2; family Gp22-AA2; genus Gp22-AA3. Next base: position 12,431 of record QHXX01000003.1, read on the forward strand.
GCGACGCCGTTCCCAGGCATCTGCCTGCGATCGCATCGGAATGTCGGAAAGGTCGGGGTTCACCGACAGATGCTGGGCGTGCAGAGCCCTCCAGAGCGGCTCGAGCTCCCGGATCCGCTCGACGCCCGCTTTCACGATTCTGACCTCGGCCACCGGTTCACACCCCTCTACGGTTTCAGACAATCACCCCCGCCGCCTCCGCCCGTAGCTTCACGGCCCGACGAGGGAGGCCCCTCGCAGCAACGCAGTCACTAAGCCGACGTAGACGATGCATGCACCCGGCATGCGCACATCTTAGCGCGGCGGACTCGTCCAGGCAGATTGTCTCATTGTGAAATGCCTGCGGGGCTGTCCGGAAGTTTCTGAAACCCGGCCTGTTCGCTGGAACAGCTATACTGGGGGCGAAGGCCGGGCCCGCTGCGGGCACGGACCGACCGTTCGTGGAGGTTACCATGCTGACGTGGCGCCGGTTTCTGCTGGTGAGCACGTTTGTCCTCGCCCCTTCCCTCGGCCTTGTCGTCGGGGCGCAGGCCCATGCCGCCGGCAAGGAGAAGATCCCCGAGTCGGATCCGTTCGGACGGCTCACCGTGAACCAGGTGGAGCGGCGGCTCGGTCAGCCGAACATCTATGTCTTCGACGGCAACACTTCCGAGACCTACGCCGAGCACCACCTCCCGGGCGCCGTGCGCATCAATCACAAGGACATCACGGCGAGCGTCCTGCCCGCGGACAAGGACGCCACCCTCATCTTCTACTGCATGAACGAGCTCTGAATGGAGTGTCATCACGCGGCCCGGGCGGCCGCGAAGCTCGGTTTCCGCGAGGTGTTCATCATGCCGTCGGGGATCATGGGATGGGTCGAAGCCGGGAAGCCGACCATCAAAGGCGAAGCAGCGCTCTGAGCGTCCTGGGCCGCAGGGCGCGCGCGGCATGTCTATAATCCCCTCCACGCAGAATCTCGGGTGCCATGGAGACTGAAATGCAGGTCACGGAGGCGGCTGTTCAGGTGCCGGAGGCCCGGCTCGACACGGGCGGGTGGCGCGGGCATCCTCGCGGACTGACCACACTCTTCTTCACCGAGATGTGGGAGCGCTTCAGCTATTACGGGATGCGCGCCTTCCTCATCCTCTACATGACTGCGTCCACGACCGCCGGCGGACTGGGCTTCGACGTCGCCCATGCGGGCTCCGTGTATGGGACGTACACGGGGAGCATCTGGGCCGCCACGATTGGCGGCGGGCTCGTGGCCGACCGGCTGCTCGGCGCGTATCGCAGTGTTCTCATCGGCGGCATCATCATCGCCCTCGGCCACTTCACGCTGGCGTTCAAGTCCCTGCCGTTTTTCTACTCCGGTCTGGCCCTCATCGTGCTCGGCACCGGC
>QHXX01000153.1 GCA_003223135.1 Acidobacteriota bacterium
TCGCCTGGAACGCTCTGCCCGGCCTCAGCGATCTGGACCTGGTCGTCAGGGATGCCACCGGCGCCGAAAGGGCCCGCTCGGAGTCTCTGAACGGACTGTCGCTCTTCGGCCGAACCGAGGGCTCGCACCTCCTCGGTGGAGTGCCATCGAGCATGGCGCTGGAGGTTTACTTCAAGGCGGCGACCGGCCTCGTCGATCAGCCATTCCAGATACGGCAGGAGAGCGCGGTTGCCGTCCTGACAGGGTACACGGACACCGCCTCGCTGCCAGCCGCCTCCCAGAACCTGGTGGCGGAGGCGGTCGCCCGGCACGTGATCGCCGGCAGGGGGACGCGCTTCGAGGCCTCGTCCTCTTTGACGCTCGGCGAGCTGGCCCGCTCCCTGGCCCTCGCCGCCGGGCTGCCGCAGAGAGTCCCGGTGCAGCCGACGTTCAACGACGTGGCGCCGAGCGACCCCGCCTACCCGTTCGTCGAAACGGTCGCGGGGTGCCGGGCCCGCCGCCACCTGATGGATGCTTCCGGCCCGGCCTTTCACCCGAATTCGAACGTCGACCGTCTCGACTTCGCAATCTTCCTGGTGCGCGCCTCCGGCCTTGAGGCGGAGGCACGGGCCCGCGCCTCGACACCCCTCGGGTTGGTGGACGAAGACAAGATCCCACCCGAACTGCGCGGTTACGTGACGGTGGCCCTGGAGCGCGGGCTCATCGACACTTTCAGCGTTTCCTCAGGGTTGAAGTTCGATCCGAACAGTTCGGTCCCCCGCCTGAACGCGGCCGGCTTCCTGCTGAGGGTTCTCGATCTGCGTTGACGGCTGGAGCGCGCCTCCCCTGACAACCCGGCAAGGAGGGCAAACGTGTGCAGGGTCGCGGGTTCCCGCAGCCGGTCGGCGTGTTCTCCCGGTTGATTCAAGAATTCTTCAAGTCGCCTGTCGCACACTCCACGCGCAAGGCGGGAGAACCCGCAGGCGGCTGCGGCCAACGGCCGCATTCCGAGAATTCCCCGAGCGAACGTGAGGACAGAAGATGGTAAGATTCGGCATTCTTCAATCGCCAGCGAACGGCGGAAGGGGGCGGTCGAGGCGAGCCTCCCTTGCGGAGTGCCGCGAGGTCAACGATGATCGGACGGTCGGCTCCCTTCCCGCACTGTGCCCTGCTCCTTCGAAGGCGCTCGCCCGCAAGGCGATAGCCCGTGTCTGAGGGGTCCTGATGCCTCCCCCGCCATGCGTCCAAAAAGACTTTTCGCTCCATCGCCTGAGGCTCCTCCTTGCGCTCTGCCTGGCGCTGGCCCCCCTCCACCCCCTGGATATCTTCGCGGAGGAGGCGACAGAGGGAGCGCAGCCGTCCACCCTCGAGGAGCGCATCCAGGTCACCGCCACGCGCATCCCGGAAAAGACGACGACGGCCCCCGTCTCGGTGACGGTCATCAGTCGGGAGGAGCTTCTGAGGCGGGGGGCGTACGACCTCAGGAGCGCCCTGGCGCTCATCGCGGGCGTCGACATCGCCCCGGGCGGCGACGGCGGCCCCGCCGGCTACGTGCCAGAATTCTGGGGTCTGAAGGAGTTCGACGCCTTCCTCCTTGCCGTGGACGGCATCCCTTCGGGAGGCGCCTTCAATCCGGCGCTCGCCACGCTCGACCTGACGAACGTGGATCGGATCGAGGTCCTGCGCGGCGCCGCTCCCGTCATGTACGGCGCCACCTCGTTCGTGGGCGTGATCAACGTGATCCACCGCGCGCCGGGAGAGGGAGAGCCGACCCTCGGGGCGTCGGCAGGGAGCTACGGCAGCGGATCGGTCGCCTGGCATTCTCCGCTCGCCGGATGGGCGGGGGTCTCTTCGTCGCTCAGCCTCGATGCCGGCCGCCAGGGGTTCAGCGACGACCGGACGGAGGTCGAGAGGGGGCATCTGCTCTGGCAGAACAGCCGGACCATCGGCCCTGGCCTGTTGCGGTTCGGCCTGGACGGGACCTGGCTGCGCCAGGACCCGGCGAGCCCCCATCCGCGCGCCGGGACGGAGCTCTCGCCGCTCGTCCCGCTCGACGCCAGGGACGGAGCTCTCGCCGCTCGTCCCGCTCGACGCCAACTACAATCCGACTGGGTCTCACCTCAATGATCACCGGCACACGCTCGATGTCTCCTTCGAGCGCAAGGTCCTGTCGGGCTCATGGGCGAGCACACTGTCGGCGAGCCATGCCGAGCAGAACGTCCTGCGCGGCTTCCTGACCGACGTCTCGGCCACGAGCCCGAATGCCCACGGATTCCGCGAAGTCATTCCGATGACCGACCTCTACTTCGACAGCCACATTGCGCTCTCTCCCCGCGCAGGCGTCGAGGTCGTGGCGGGTGTTGATCACCTGCACGGCCGCGGCCGCGGCCACGGCGGCGATTTCGACTATACCGTCGACCTCCACGGCAACGACCCCCCTTCGGGCGACACTCTGGCCGACGCTGCGGCCGTCCGCATTACCGACCACAGGGAGTTCTCCGGACTCTACGGCCAAGTGACCTGGACGCCCCTGGACCGCTGGCACTTCGAGCTGGGCGGCCGTGTCAACCGCACGGCCGAAGCGCGCTCGACCGACACCCTCGAGTTCTCGAGCGGGATCCGCCAGACGGGTGAGGACCGGCGCGCGACGGTGCGCGGCAGCGGCTTTTTGGGCGTGACCATGACGGCCTGGCAGCAGGGGGCCGATTCCCTGCACCTGTTCGCCAACTACCGCAACACCTTCAAGCCGGCCGCCATCGACTTCGGCCTGGACGCCGAGCCCGACATCCTGGCGCCGGAGACTGCCTCGACCTACGAGGGCGGCCTCAAGACCAGGCTGCTCAAAGATCGCCTCGCCGTGGAGCTGAGCGCCTTCCAGATGGATTTTGAGAACCTCGTCCTGTCCCAGGTCGTGGGAGGGATACCGTCCCTGGTGAACGGCGGCACCCAGCGCTTCCGCGGCACCGAGCTGGAGGTCCTGGCGCGGCCGCGGCCCGATCTGACCTGGCGCGTCGTCTACAGCCTGCATGACGCCCGCTTCCGGGACTTCGTGACCGAGTTCGGCGGCGTGCCCACCCAGCTTGCCGGCAAGCGTCTGGAAATGTCGGCCCGGAATATGGCCGCGGGCGAGGTGCTTTATGGGAAAAGCGCCGGGTGGCAGGGCTCGGTGCGGGCGAGCTGGGTGGGGAGCCGCTTCCTGAACAAGCGCAACACGGCCCTCTCTCCTGACTATCTCACCTGGTCCGCGGGCATCGGCTACCGTCTGCGGAACGTCGAGATCCGGCTGGACGGCTGGAACCTCAACGACCAGCGACCCCCTGTGGCCGAGAGCGAGCTGGGTGATGCCCAGTACTACCGCCTGCCGGCGCGCAGCCTCCTCCTGAGCGCCCGCTTTCTCCTCGGCGAAGAGAAAAATCCTCCGCCACCCCAAGTCCCCTGAATCCAGCCTGTTAACGACCATCCCGCCGCGCCCATCGGGCGGCATTCAAGGTTTTTTCAAGCCCGCCATCCCAGACTCCTCGTATCGATGGAGGAGTGCCGATGAGGATGAAGGTCCGGAGACTGCGGTTCAGCGATCCGTTCTGGCGCGCGCTTCGCTCGGTCGCGACGCAGAGGAGACCTTCACAGTGAACGTGTTCGGCAACGGCTACCAGGCGGGCGGAACGCTCGGGGGAGGAAACATCCAGATCCGCAAGTGACGCGGCCGAAAGCGAGCTCCGGAGTTGCCGGCGAAGGACCGGAGGCGGCACCTTCCTTCCCGCCACGCCGCCTCCGTGCGGCAGGTCCGGCTCGCCGGCTGCGTGGCCCGGGTTCCGGTGGTCTGGGACGATCAACGGGGCCCGGGCTTTTTCAGTGGGTGCGATAGGCACGGTCGTCGCGAGACACCTCGCGGGCCACCGCGCGGTGGAATCGCTGACCCTCGGCGACATGGACACCACGCGGGCCGAGACGCTCGCCCGCGAGCTGAAGGGAAAGGTCTCGGTCGAGCGCATCGATGCCGCCGACCCTCGGTCGCTCGAAAGGGCGCTCGGAGGTCAGGGCCTGGTCATCAGCGCCGTCCTGCCGATCTACAACGAGGCCATCATGAAGGCGGCCCTGGCGGCCGGCAGCCACCTGCTCGATCTGTCGAGCGGCGGAGGCGACGAGCTCGCCCACGACGCCGCCTGGAAGAAGGCCGGCCTCACCGCCATCCACGGCATGGGAGAGGACCCCGGCATCAGCAACGTGTTCGCGCGCTGGGCCGCCGACCGGCTGGACGAGGTCGAGGCGATCCGGGTGCGCGACGGCGAATACTCGTCGAGCGACCAGTTCCCCCTCGCCTGCCTGTTCTCGACCGAGACCTTCATCGAGGAAGCGGTCTCCCCCGCGCTCTACTTCGAGGACGGCACGTGGAAGGAGATCCCCGCCTGGTCGAACCGCGAGGTCTACCCGTTCCCCGAGCCGGTCGGACCTCAAGTCGTCTACAACATGAGCCACGAAGAGGTCGATACCCTGCCGCGCACGATCGGCAAGGGAGTGCGGTTCGTCGACTTCAAGCTGGCCGTCCCGGACGAGATGCAGAGGCACCTCGCCTTCCTCGATCGGGTCGGCATGACCCGTCGCGATGCCGTGCGCGTGCGCGGCGGCGAGGTGACGCCTCTGTCGGTCCTGGCGGCCGTCCTGCCGCAACCCGCGGATCTCGGTGGCAAGATTCAGGGCGCGGCGATCATCCTGGTCGAGGTCGACGGCCGCAGGGGCGGCCGCAGGGTGCGCCACGTTCTGCACGCGGCCATGACCCATGACGAGGCGTTCCGCCGCATGAAGATGACCGCCACCGCGTACCTGACGGGCACCGGGGCGGCGGCCGGCGCCCTCGCCCTGGTCACAGGCAAGGTCGCGGCGCGCGGCGTCCTGCCGCCGGAGAAGCTCGATCCCGAGCCGATCCTCGCGCTCCTCCAGGAGCTCGGCATCACCGTGCACAAGAAGGAAAGCGCGCTGTAGAGGCGGCCGACCCTCCTGCGGGGTGGCGCGCGCCGGCCACGTTGCGGGTGCTGTCGCAGGGTGTCGGGAAAGGCACAATGCGCCGAC
>QHXX01000004.1 GCA_003223135.1 Acidobacteriota bacterium
AGGTCGAGGGAAAGCGCCGACCGTACGACGACCAGATCGGCGACGAGGGCCTGGTCCGCTATCGCTATCGCGGCACCGACCCCGGGCACCGGGACAACGTCGGCCTGCGACTCGCAATGCAGAGGCAGGCGCCGCTCGTCTATCTCTACGGCGTCGTGCCGGGGCGATACATGTCCTGCTGGCCGGCGTACGTGGTGGGGGATGATCCGCGGGGCCTGTGCTTCACGATCGCCATGGACGACCGCAGAATCGCCGCGGCCGGGGAGTACGCCGTCTCGGAGCCGGGGGACGCCATCCGGCGTTCGTATGTGACGCGCCTCGGCAAGCAGCGCATGCACCAGCAGGAGTTCCGGCAGCGGGTCCTGCGGGCCTACCGCGAGCAGTGCGCCATCTGCCGGCTGCGGCACGAGGAGCTGCTCGACGCGGCGCACATCCTGCCGGACGGGCATCCGCGGGGCGAGCCGGTGGTGCCGAACGGGCTGGCGCTGTGCAAGCTGCACCACGCGGCGTTCGACCGGCACGTCCTGGGCGTGCGGCCGGACCTGACGGTGGAGCTGCGCCCGGACGTTCTCCGCGAGCCGGACGGGCCGATGTTGAAGTACGGCCTGCAGGGATTCCAGGACGCGCGCCTCCTGCTGCCGCGCGACCCGGCGCTGCGGCCGAACCGGGAGTTCGTGGAGGAGCGTTACGGGATGTTCAGGAGGGCGGGGTAGAACCCTTCTCGACGGCTTGACACCTCCCAGAGCGTTATTTAAACTAACACACTTAACCTTTAATAGCAGTTCCGCTTGTTAAGGGTTCCTGAAGAGGCCATCCACCATGCACCGGGGAGCGACGGGAAGATTCCATAACACCTCAACGGCGGGCGAAACGGTTCGAGCGTTTGTCCCCGAGCCCTTGCCTCCGAACCCTCCTCTGGCATTCGACGGTCCGCTGCAGATGGCCCTCGAGCAAGCGCTCCTGGCCCTCGGCCGATTGGACAGCATCACGACTCTCCTGCCCGACCCCGACCTCTTCCTTTATTCATATGTTAGGAAGGAAGCGGTCCTCTCGTCCCAGATCGAGGGGACTCAGTCGTCGCTTTCCGACCTGCTGCTGTTCGAGATGAAGGAAGCCCCGGGCGCGCCCCTCGACGATGTACGGGAAGTCTCGAACTACGTCGCCGCCTTGGAGCATGGAATCAAGCGTCTGCGCGGAGGCTTCCCCCTCTCCAACCGTCTCCTGCGCGAGATTCACGGCATCCTGCTGTCGCATGGGCGAGGGAGCGATAAGGCGCCCGGCGAGTTCCGTCGGTCGCAGAACTGGGTCGGGGGAACCCGGCCGGGCAAGGCCCTCTTCGTTCCGCCTCCGCACCAGCAGGTCGAGGAATGCATGGCAGCCCTCGAGCGGTTCCTGCACGACGACAAGCCGGCGCTTCCGGTGCTGGTGAAGGCCGGGATGGCCCATGTCCAGTTCGAGACGATCCATCCATTCCTCGACGGGAACGGCCGGGTGGGGCGGCTTCTCATCACTTTCCTCCTCTGCCACGCGGGAGTGTTGCAGGAACCGACGCTGTACCTCAGTCTCTATTTCAAGGAAAGACGCGACGAGTACTACCGCCTGCTCGAGGAAGTGCGCAGGACCGGTGACTGGGAGGAGTGGCTGGCTTTTTTCCTCGAAGGGGTTCGCCTGACCGCCGACGGCGCCGTCACGACGGCGCGCCGCCTGGTGGAGATCTTTCAGAAGGACCGGAGTCGGATCGAGAAGAAAGGCCGCGCCGCAGGCTCGGCGCTTCGCGTTCACGACGTTCTCAAGGAGCGCCCCCTGGTGGGCTTGCAGGAGGTGAGCCGGCGCTCCCGTCTATCGTTCCCCACATCGACGTCCGGGATGAAGCTTCTGATCGATCTCGGCATCGCCCGCGAGCTTACGGGCAAGCGGCGCAACCGCATCTTCGGCTACGACCGCTACCTAAAGATCTTGAGCGAGGGGACTGAGCCGCTCTGATCCTCCTTCGGCTTCCGAGTTCGGACGGTCAGTTGTTGCTGCCCAGGGTGAAGTAGAACGCCGCGCCCTGATCCACCTTCCCCTCGGCCCAGATTCGGCCACCGTGGCGGTGGATGACGCGGGCCACGGTCGCGAGACCGATCCCGGTTCCCTCGAAATCGGTGACCTTGTGGAGCCTCCGGAAGGGAGAGAAGAGCTTATCGGCGCAGGCCATGTCGAAACCGGCCCCGTTGTCGCGCAGGCAGAAGACCGCCTCTTCATCCACCCTGGTCGTGTTGAACTCGATCTCCGCCTCCGCTTTCTTGCGCGTGAACTTCCAGGCGTTCTGAAGGAGATTTTCGAGGACGATGCGGAGTAGCGCGGGATCGCCCTGCGCCATGAGCCCGTCCTGGATGTGCAGGTTCGGGTGGCGCTGGGTGTCGCGCCGCAGCAGCTCCGAGGCGACGTCCCGCGCGATGCCGCTCAGGTCGACGTTCTGTCGCGTCAGCTCGCTGCGTGTGATGCGTGACAGTTGGAGCAGGGCCTCGATCAAGGCTCCCATGTGCCGGACCGCCGCCCGGATGCGATCCAGCTTGTCCCTGGCGCCCGCGTCCAGCAGATCGGCGCAATCCTCCATGAGGCCCTGACTGAATCCGTCGATCCACCGGAGCGGCGCGCGGAGATCGTGCGACACCGAGTAGCTGAACGCCTCGAGCTCCTTGTTCGCCTGCTCCAGTTCCCTGGCCCAGGCGCGGCGCATCAGGGCGATTTGCAGATGGGTCCTCACCCGCGCCAGGAGCTCCCGGGCGGAGAATGGCTTCACCACGTAGTCATCGGCGCCGGATCCGAGCCCCTCGACGGTCGCCTCTTCGCCGGCCCGCGCCGACAGCAGAATGACCGGGACGGTTCGCGTCTGCGGGTCCGCCCTGAGCTCCCGCAGGAGACCGAAGCCGTCCAGGCCCGGCATCATGACATCCGACAGGACCAGGTCGGGCGTCTCCTCACGGGCGGCGGCCAGGGCGGCGGCTCCGTCCGGGACCGCGCGCACGGCGTACTTGTCCACCAGCAATCTCTGGACGTACGTCCGCATGTCGGCATTGTCGTCGGCCAGGAGAATTCGAGGCCGGGGAAGGCCGCCCGCGGCGGCCGTCGCGACCATGGGCTCGGGCGCGCCGGAGGCCGAGGGCGCGTCGGGCAGCCAGTGCAGCGCCTCCTCGACGTAGGCGGCCGCCCGGGTCGCCGTCGAGGACAGCGTCCGCTCCTTGCCGATCTGCCCCTGTGGAAGGTGGGCGCACCCGGACTTGATCGCGACTATGAAGGTGCTGCCCGCGCCCTCCCGGCTTTCGACGCGCACCGTGCCGCGGTGGAGGCCGACCAGCTCCTTGATCAAGGCGAGGCCGATTCCCGTCCCTTCATGCGTGCGTGACTTTGCTCCCTTCACGCGGTGGAACCTCTCGAACACGCGCGCTTGCTCGTTTGCGGCGATGCCCACGCCCGTGTCCGCGACCTGCAACTCCGCGTGGTCGCCGCGCCATCGCAGCCGGACGGTGATGCTCCCTTCGAAGGTGTGCTTGAAGGCGTTGGAGAGCAGGTTCAACACGATCTTCTCCCACATCTCCCGGTCGACGTAGAGGGGCTCGGGCATCGCCGGGCAGTCCACCACGAGCGACAGGCCCGCCCTGTCGATGGCCGAGCGGAAGACTCCCGCCAGCTCCGCCGTGTAGGCGGCCAGGTCGGTCGGCTCGTAGCTCGCCTGCACGCGGCCCGCCTCGATCCGGGAAAAGTCCAGCAGGGAGTTGACCATCTTGAGAAGGCGGAGGGCGTTGCGGTGAGCGGCGTCCAGGCGGTCGCGACGACTCTGAGGCAGAGGGCTCTCGTGCTCCGCGAGCTCGTCTTCCAACGGCCCCAGAATCAAGGTGAGAGGCGTGCGGAACTCGTGGCTGACGTTCGAGAAGAAGGCCGTCTTGGCGCGATCGATCTCCGCCAACGCTTCGGCCCGCTTGCGCTCGTCTTCGTGGGCCCGCCCGATGGCGACGGCGGTGGTCACGCCGGCCGCGAGCAGGTCGTAGAACGCGCGGTAGGCCTCGTTGAAAGGAAGCCTCGGGCTGATCGCGGCCACGAGGATCGCGAGCGGCCGCTCGTGTCCCGGAGGGACGATCGGCAGCGCCAGGGCCGCCTTGGGAGGCTCGGGATAGGGGCCGCACGACAATGGACCGATCCGTGCGCCGAGATCGTCGATCTTCCGGGCCTGAAGCGAGCGCAAGACCTCGGTCAACGGCCAGGACGCCTCTCGAGCCGCGGTCAGATCGACGACCCGCGGGCTGGCGTCGAGCCCCGCCGTCAATCCGGTGCTGGCGACGAGCCTGGCTTCCCGGCCCTGGTCGTCGACCGCATAAAAGAGGAGGAAGGGCAGATCGAGGTCGGACTCCGAGAGGCTTTGAGCGGCGAGCGTGAGCGCCTCCTCGAGCGATCGCGCCTTTCCGGCCCGGGCGGCCAGGTCGCGCAGCGCGCGCGTGCGCCGCTCGGCGAGCATCTTGCCCGTGGTCTCGGTCACCGGGTGAAAGAGGCCCCCGACGCGGCCGGTCTCATCCTGAATCGGGCTGAACGAGAAGGTGAAGAACGTCTCCTCGAGATAATCGTTGCGGTCGAGGAACATCCGCTGGTTTTCCAGGTACGAGGTCTGGCCCGCGAGCGCCCGTTCGAACGCCTCGCCGATGACCGGCCAAGCCGAGGCCCAGCATTCGCTGAAGTCCTGGCCCATCGCACCCGGGTGCTTCGCGCCGCAGATCGGCCAGTAGCCGTCGTTGTAGATCTGAATGTGTTTCGGCCCCCAGGCCAGAGAGATCGGAAAATTGGAGGCCAGGCAGAGGCTGACGGTCGTCCGCAGGCTCTGCGGCCAGCGCGAAATGTCGCCCAGGGGAGTCTTGGCCCAGTCCATCGACCGGACCAGCTTCCCCATCTCTCCGCCGCCGACCAGCCAATCCCCCGAGCCAGTCTCGCCGGCCTTCTTCGTTCGGTTGTGACTCACTTCCGCTCCCGATCGAGGAGCGCCCGGTCGGAGTCGTGACGCGACAGCGGCGGAGGCGGCGCGCAGATTGGTCCGATGAGGCGGCCCATACTTCCTCTCGCATCCTCGCCGGATTCGCTGACCAGGAGACGGGCTCCGGAGGATCGGTCTGGAGAGCAATATTGGCCATCCAATCCGTTCGTCAAGGACCGGGCGGATACTTCCCGAGGAAGCGACACCGCGAGGCTTACGGAAGCGTAACAGCGAGATCGACGCGGCGCACATCCTGCTGGACGCCCCAGAGCCTCAGCCATCGATCCAGAGCGTCCCGCCGCGGTCCTCGGCGAGCGCCCAGATCTGGTCGTTCCGGGGACCCGGGGTGTTCGATGTGTCGTAGACCCTGAACCCCGCGCCGTCGAAGCGGACCAGCCCCTCCTCCGTCCCGACCCACAGGAAACCGTCGCGGGACTGAAGGATGGCGTGGACGGAGCTCCGGGGGAGGCCGTCCTCGGTCAACCACGGGGGTCTCACTCCGAGTCGCTCTTCGTCAACGGCTACCCAGGGGGGCCACCGGGTGCTACTCTGCAGGAGTGAAGAAAGGAACCCGCATGGACATCAAGAGAAGCGGCACTCAGCCCTCCGGAAGGGGACCCGCCGAGTGCTTCACCGGCGCGGTCCGCATCGACCCGTTGTTCCAGGCACCCGGGCCGGCGCGGACGCTCGGCGTCAGCGTCTCCTTCGAGCCGGGCGCCCGGACGGCGTGGCACACGCACCCGCTGGGGCAGACCCTGATCGTCACGGCCGGCTGCGGCCTGGTTCAGAGCTGGGGAGGCCCGATCGAAAGGATCCGGCCCGGTGACGTGGTCTGGTGCCCGCCGGGTGAGAAGCATTGGCACGGCGCCACCGCAACCACGGCCATGACGCACATCGCTATCGTGGAACGGCTCGACGGCAAGGCGGTCGACTGGATGGAAAAGGTCGCCGACGAACAATACCAGGCCGGCTCGAGCGCCGAATAGGAGGACGAAATGAAGAAGCGCAAATTGGGGCGCAGCAACCTGGAAGTCTCGGCTGTCGGGCTCGGCTGCATGGGGATGAGCTTCGGCTACGGTCCGGCCGCGGACAGGCAGGAAATGATCTCGCTGCTGCGGACGGCCGTCGAACGCGGCGTCACGTTCTTCGACACTGCCGAGGTCTACGGTCCGTTCACGAACGAAGAGCTTTTGGGCGAAGCCCTCTCCCCCTTCCGTGGGCGGGTGGTCATCGCCACCAAGTTCGGGTTCAAGCTCGATCCCAACGGGGGACCGAAATGGGTGGGCCTGGACAGTCGGCCACAGCACGTCAAGCAGGTCGCCGAGGCCTCGCTCAAGCGACTCAGGGTCGATGCCATCGATCTCTTCTATCAACACCGCGTCGACCCGGAGGTGCCGATCGAAGACGTGGCGGGAGCCGTGAAGGACCTGATCCGGGAAGGCAAGGTCAAGCACTTCGGCCTTTCCGAGGCAGGGGCGCAGACGATCCGTCGTGCCCACGCGGTCCAGCCCGTGACGGCCCTCCAGAGCGAGTACTCGCTGTGGTGGAGAAGCCCCGAAACGGAAGTGCTGCCGACCCTCGAGGAGCTCGGGATCGGCCTCGTCCCCTTCAGCCCTCTGGGCAAAGGCTTCCTCACGGGGAAGATCGACGAGAACACGACGTTCGACAGCTCCGACTTCCGCAACGTCGTGCCTCGCTTCACGCCGGAGGCCCGGAAGGCGAATCTGGCCCTGGTCGACCTGCTGGCCGGGATCGCGGAACGGAAGAAGGCGACACCGGCTCAGATCGCGCTCGCCTGGCTGCTTGCCCGGAAGCCGTGGATCGTTCCCATCCCCGGCACCCGGAAGATGGAGCGGCTCGAGGAGAACATCGGAGCCGCTGCCGTCGACCTGACGGCGGACGACCTGCGCGAGATCGAGAGCGCCACCTCGAAGATCACCGTGCAAGGGGCGCGGTACCCCGAACACCTGGGGCAAATGACCGGCCGCTGAGCGCCGACACGGGATCAGGGAACTCGGACGTATTCCATCTGGCCGAGCAGGATTTCCGTCCGCTGCTCGAGGTACGGTGTGCTCGGATTGCGTGTGTAGAGACGCGGGCTCGGGATCATCGCCGCGAGCCGCGCCGCTTCTTCGGGTTCGAGGTCCGCGGCCGCCTTCCCGTAGTAGTGCTGCGCAGCGGCTTCGGCGCCGTAGATGCCGGTACCCCATTCGATCACGTTCAGATAGACCTCCAGGATGCGCCGTTTGCTGAGCACGTGCTCGATCATCATCGTAATCACGGCTTCCTGCGCCTTGCGCAAGTAGGTGCGTCGTGGTGAGAGGAACAGGTTCCTGGCGAGCTGCTGGCTGATCGTCGAGGCGCCGCGGCGGATGCGCCCCCCGCGCGCGTTCTTCTCGTAGGCTTCATGGATGGCTTCCACATCGAACCCTTCGTGGTCGAGGAACCTCTGGTCTTCGGCGGCGATGACGGCGCGCTTCAAGTGTTCCGAGATTTGTTCGTACGTCACCCAACGGTGCTGGAGGTAGGCCGTTGGATTGCTCGACTGCAGGCGTTCGAGGCCATTTTGCATGAATGCGGTCGTGTACGGGTTGTGCTCCCGCAGTCGCCATACCTGCCAGAGAACCCAGCCGTGGTAGCCCGCGAGCACGAGCGTGAAGACGGTGAACAGCCGGACCAACAGGCGGCGGAACCGCCGCGGCCGTGCCGGAGGAGCGGGCCGGACTGCCGGATCCATACTCTTGGCCTCCTACTGAGAACTTAGGTGCGGTAACGATGATTCCGCCAGCCTTGGGGTTGAGATCGTGGCACAGCGGGCTGGCGGCGCGTTCCGGTTCGAGGCACAGTTGCGGAGCGGCAGCGTCTTGTGCTCCAATCAGCGCACGCGCCGTTTCGATGGAGGACTGCACGTTGACTGAGGCAACCGCGAACGCGAGCGGACCCGTGCGTTCGGGTTGGATGCGAATCTTGCGGCGAGCCGTTCTTCTTCTGATATTTGCAGCGGCGCTCGCGTTCGGCCTGTACACCTGGGCCGCCCTGAGTTTTTCATATTCGGACGGAGAGCGCGCCGGCTACGTCCAGAAGTTTTCCAGGAGGGGATGGATCTGCAAGACCTGGGAGGGAGAGCTGGCCATGGCGAACCTGCCAGGCACGATGCCGCAGATCTTCAGTTTCACCGTTCGCGATGTCGCGGTGGCGAATCAGCTCAATATGGACATGGGCAAGCGCGTCATCCTGCACTATGAGCAGCACGTGGGCCTTCCGACGTCCTGCTTCGGTGATACAGAATATTTTGTCACCAGCGTGCGCGCCTCCGAAACGAGCCCCTGATCCAGCTGACGACGGAACTCGCTCTCACTGGATGAGCGCGGTATGCTGCAGCCCCGTGGAAGGGAGCGATGAAATTCATGAAGTGGATCCTGTACCTGGTCAGTTTCGCGGTCGTCACATCGGCGTCCGCGAAGGTCTTCGTCGATCACGATAGGACCGCCGATTTCAGAGCGCGGCGCACCTACGCCTGGATGAAGGGGACCGAAGCTCCCAACACGCTGGTCGAAAAGCGCATCCGCGCCGCCGTGGACGACCAGCTCCGGGCGAAGGGGCTGACGCGCGTGGAAGGGGAGGCCGATCTCCACGTCATCACCCATGCCACGACGACGACGGGCAGCCGTCTCGACGTCACGAATTACGGCTACGGCGGCTATGTCGGCTGGGAGGGGTTCACCACCTGGACGCCGGGCACCGGCGTGCAGGTGCGCGACTACACCACCGGCACGCTCGTGGTCGACCTGGTGGATCCGGCCTCCAACAAGCTCATCTGGCGTGGAGTGGCCACCGAGGCCCTCGGGATCAACCCAAACCCGGAGAAGGTCTCGAAGAAGGTGCTGAAAGTGACCCGGTCCATGTTTCGGGATTTCCCGCCTCCGCCACCAGGGGCGACATCGAAATAAGGCGATGGGCGGTCGTTCGACTCCCGCCGCCTCCACCATCGGCCTCCTTCTGTCTTCCGTTGGCTTAGTCGGTCATTGACGCCTATTCCCCGTGTGCGATGCGATTCGAGCGGGATCCGACGAAGGACGACATCGGCCTAAGCTCCCGGAGGGTCGTTTCAAAATCATGGGACCGGGTCGCTCTTGCCGAACGGAACATCGCGGGTGCAGCGAGAAAGCCGTCGTTCCGTTAGCAGCAGGCCGCGAGAGATTCCAAATCGGCGCACCGCGGCGATCGAGTACTCGGAACAAGATGGAATATATCGGCATCGCACTCGGCCCATCAGCAATGGCCGTCCCAGTTCTTGGTACAGCCGGACCGTCTCGACATAGGCCTTCGCCAAAATCTGCCGCTCCGGCGCACGGGTTGCATCCATGATCGTCAGCAGGAATAGCAGCCCGAGGGTCGCCAGATAAAGTGCGGGATGCCTCAGGCGTTCCCGCAGTGCGGACACTTCGCGCTCGTGCTCAATCGACGTCCATCGCATTTGGGGCATTGAATCAGGTCGCCCTTGGGGCGCGAGAGAAGATAAACGATAAGCCCTACCACGCTGCCCACCATGACCACAATCATCCACAAAACCGGTGTGTCCATGCCCCTGGCCTTGGCGTCCTTGTTAACCCAAACCAGCAGGGCGATGTTCAGCGCGAGGATTCCGAGGGGGATCAGAAGCATGAATCCGGTGAGTGTTCCGCACGCAGCACAACCTGCTGCGGTCTCGCCCGCGCCCTGCATTTGGGCCCACGCGAAGGACAAGGGAGTGCTCGTGATGAGCCAGGAGAGGATCACCACCACCCGAGAGGCTTTGCGGTCTTTCGGAATACAGCTCTGCAGCACCTGCATGCTCCCTCCTTTATTGGTTTGGAGCGATCCCGTGATCGGCACGCTCGATCCTTGCGGATGAGCATATGTCAATTCGCAGGGCGAGGAGAAGCTTTTTTTCGCGGGGCCCATCCTCCCGACCGTCAGGGCGAACACCCTGAGGAGGAGCTTGATCCTGATGAGTTCACAATTCATCGAAAGCGCTGGCAAAACCGCTCGCCAGACCGCTCGACGAAAGGTGGAACTCTTGACTTTTCGATGGACCCCCCATTAGTCTTTCATCACACAATCAGGAATACCAAATTCTGCCGGAGTCCGAGACCGCGGGCCGGGGCAGTTCGGGACGGAAGATGAGGAGCACCTCACCAAAAGGAGAGAAATATATGCGCAGAATCATGTTGCCTATCGCTGGCATTTTGATGGCCGCGTTTGCCGTGACGGGATGCAGTGAGGGGAAGAATGTCCAATGGATTAGCATGCCATTGGGGGGATCCTGCCCTGGTAAAGATTGGGACCAGATCAAGAGCGACAAGGACGGTCAGCAAAAAGTCGGTGCGCTCATGTGCGGTGGAGCCGGCAAGGCCTATGCCGGCGAGTGGCGCTGCAAAGATGGCGGCATTCAAGTGAAATGCGAGTGACCGTAGAGGGGGGCAACATGAAGACTGTTCCGCGCTCGATCGTCCGAGGTGTCGGCTCGTTCGCGATAGCATGCGCGATGAGCGTGCCATTATCGGCCCAGGTCAAGGTGGAGGAGCAGGTGGTAGGGCCGATGAACAGTGCCGGCTTCGTGGTGAGTCCACATGGGGTTCATCTGGCCTCGAGCACGATGCAGGGGAGCCGGTATGTCATGGTCGTCGACGGTGTGGAGGGGCCCAAGTTCGACGAGCCTCCCAAGCCCCCCGTGTTCTCCTCCGATGGAAAGCATTTCGCGTACTTCGGCCATCAAGGCGGCGAATACGTCGTTATCCTGGACGGGAAGGAGATCGCTCGCGGGCCCGGTACGCCCATCGGCACGCTGTCCTTCACACCGACGGGCAAGCATTTCTTCTACGTCGAAGGCAACGACAAGACGGGCGAGAAACGATTCATGATGGATGGCAAGGCTGGCCCGCCGACTCTACAGAACCTCGGCGCCCCGGTGTTCAGCAACGATGAATCACGGTACGCCTATGCTCTCAAGAAATCGGGTAAGCCCGAGACGAACATCATGGTGGTCGATGGCAAGGAGGTCCCCTACGTCGGCGATCATCTCTCCTTCTCCGGCGATGGAAAGAGCATCATCAGCATGCTCCAGACGATCGTGAAGACCTCCCTTCAGATCGACGGAAAGCCCTTGCCGGGATTGCCCTCGACGACACCCATGGGAACAACCATCCAGAGGCATGTCGTTTCTCCAGTGGGGGTTCGGGTTGCCACGATCGTGCAGAACACAAAGGGCCCCACGAGAGTCTTCTTGAATGACAAACCGATCGTCGGAGTCGAAGATGATCGGGTGCTCGACTTCCAGTTCAGCCCGGACGGCCGCCGGTACGCGGCGCTCTGCGCCACGCGCATTGGCAGTCAGTACGTCGTCATCGACGGCAAGAGAGGTCAAGAGTACAAAGGCGTCGACAACCTCGGTTTCACACCCGATTCCTCGAAGGCGTTCTACACGGCCGTCACCGGCACCGGCCACAACTTCGTCGTCGTCGAGGACAAGGAAAGCGATGCCTTCCAGTCTCTCTTCGGAAAACCGGTGGTGGGAGGGAAGGGGGCACGGATTGGTTTCGTGGGGTTCAACGATCGCGGCCTGAGCGTGGTGGTGATCGATGGAGCGGCCCTGCCTCCGCGAAGGCCCTACGTTCTTCAGGGGAACATGCTGACCTTCAGCGCGGACGGCTCTCGCTACGCGTTCGTCGCCGCCAGTAACAGTCGGCTGGGCGGTTACACGCTGGTCGTCGATGGGGTGGAGCAGGCTGCCGCCGTGTACGATAGATTCCAAGACGAGGGAAACCCATACCCACCCCCGTCGTTGCTGTTCAGTCCCGATGGCAAGTACATCGTCTATGCGGGGCGTTCGACCGACGGAAAGGGAGGGGAAGGCCTCTGGATCAACGACAAGCTCGTTTTCCAGGCTTCAGGCCAGCACCTCCTTCGGCCGTCCTTCTCACCTGACGGCCAGCACGTTGTCTGGGCATCGATCGGGAAGGATCACGCGATCTACCTCGACGGTGAGGAGGTGATGCGCTTCGCGCTGTCATCGCTGGACGGTACCCCGGGAACGTTGGAGTTGGGATCCGACGGTGTGCTGATGTTCCTCGCACCTGCGGAGAGTGTGATCAAGCGGTACCGCGTGACGCC
>QHXX01000005.1 GCA_003223135.1 Acidobacteriota bacterium
CGGCACCTGGTGCCGGCCTCGCGCCTGACACGGGCGTTCTTCCGGGAGAGACTCCTGTACTCGGGCTACACCCGCGCCGCCGTCGGCACGGAAGGGACGGGGGCGATTGCGATCAACTGTCTGCTGTTCACCCTGGGCGGTTCTGTCTGCGCGCTGGCCGCGGCAGTCCTGCGGCTGGCCGGCCGTCCCGACCTCAGCTTTGCCCAGGAGCGCCGTATGCTGCTGGGAGCGGGTTACCTCTATTACTGGTTGCTGCGCGCCGCCGGCAAGGTTCCGCCGCCCCGGCTGGAGGCCTTGACCTCATGAAGACCGTCGGATGTGCCGCGTGGGAGAGTGGGTCATGATCAAGAAGGTGCTTCTGCTGAACGGACCGGACGACCGGGTCGACTCGGTGATGATCCGGAGCGGTGACCGGTGGCCGCACAGGCTGCCGCGCAAGATCACCAAGCAGGTCCCGCACGCCTACCCGTTCTGGCTCGCGCAGTGCGGCGCTCTGCTGAAGCAGCGCGGCTTTCAGGTCGTCTACGTCGACTCGATCGCCGAGGGTCTGGGGGTCGACGGGACCGTGGAGCGGTTCGCCGAGGAGCGCGCCGACATGGTGGTCGTCGCCACCTCGACCCCGACGATCCACACCGATCTCCTCATGGCCCGGCTGGCGAAGGAGACCACGCGCTCGGTGACGGTGCTGGTCGACACGCACGTGACGGTCTTCCACCGCGAGCTCGTCACCGAGCCGTTCGTCGACGCCGCGGTGCGCGGTGAGTTCGAGGTGGCGGTCCCCGATCTGGCGGATGCGCTCAACGCGGGCGGAGACCTGTCGTCGGTCGACGGCGTGACCTGGAAGCGGGCCGGGGAGGTCGTGGTCAACCCCGACCGGCCCCTGCTCAAGGATCTCGACGATCTCCCCTGGCCGGACCGTGATCTGGTGCCGGGAGACCAGTACATCGTGGGGCTGCGCACGCAGGACCCCTGCTTCATGGTGATGGCCAGCCGGGGCTGTCCGTTCCGGTGCACGTTCTGTCTCTGGGTCCCGGTCCTGTTCAACAACAAGGTGCGATTCCGGGACGTCGGGCAGGTGGTCGACGAAATCATCCATCTGCAGAAGCGGTACGGCGCCCGCGAAGTGTTCTTCCACGACGACACCGTCAACGTGACCGTCCGGCGGGTCGAGGAGATCTGCAACGAAATCCTGCGCCGTGGAGTGACCATCGGCTGGATCGCCAACTTCCGCGGCGACCAGACGACTCCCGGGATGTTCCGGCTGATGAAGAAGGCCGGCTGCACGAAGATCCTGCTGGGGGTGGAGAGCGGCTCCCAGAAGCTCCTGGATGAGACCATCGACAAGGAAATCACGCTGAAGGAAGTGGAAGACACCATCCGCTGGGCCAAGGAAGCGAAGATCCGGGTCCATTGCACTTACTCCTTGGGTGCACCGGGAGAGACGAGAGAGACGCTGCAGGAGACCCTGGAGTTCATCAAGAAGACCGAGCCCGACGACATCCAGGTCAGCCTGATGACTCCGATCCCGGGAACCCCCTTCTACGAGAAAGTGAAGCACCTGGTGGCCGACTGGCACGACTTCGATGGAGTCTCCGGGCGCTCCTGGTGCGACCTCTCGACCGCCGAGCTGAAGAACGCCATGAATCGGATCTACATCGAGCACTACCTGACGCCGCGGCGAATTCTGAAGCGTGTCTCCAAGATCCGCAACGTCTACGACGTCAAGGAGAATTGGCGGCAGTTCAAGGCGTTCCTGAGCCGGTACGCCGCCACCGGGTTGCCCCGGCCGATCGGGACCCCGTTCGAGGGACAGGAGCAGGCGTGAAGATCGCGGTCCTGTGCGGGCGATATCCCTATTCGGGTGCCGGCGTCATCGCACGCGAGTCGGCCGAGGAGCTTGCCCGCCGGCATGAGGTCAGCTTCATCCACGGCGGCGAATCGGACTCGGATCACCAGGAAGGAGCGCTCCGGGTGATCTCGCTGATGCTGCCAGAGGCTGAGGAGCGGGGTGTGTCTCACCTCTATTGGAGCCCCGCGATCGTACGGAAACTCAGGCAGACACTTCGGTCGTTGAATCCCGATCTCATCCACTTTCACATCATTCAGCGTCGGAGTTTCTCCCTGGCTTCGCTACTTCTGTCGAGGCGCCGGCGGGCCTTCTGGACGATCCACGATCAATGGCCGCTTTGCGTTCGATCGGTGCCAGAGCCCCCGTCCTGCGAGGGAATGAAGCGGTTCTGTCTGTTCTGCACGGCGTGGCCGGGGTTTTCCATTGTCAACAAGGTGATCAAGGAAACGGTCTTCGCCGCCTCCAAGCTCGAGGTGGTGGTTCCCTCGCGCTGGCTTGGCGACCTTCTCCGCTACTCCTTCCTGGGAAGGAAACGAGTGCATCTCATCTATAACGGGATCGATCTCGATCTCTTCCAACCGGGCGAGAGAGAGAGCGGGCGGCCCGCGGCGAGTCCGCCGACCATCCTCTACGTGGCCGGTCCCAACAATCCTACGAAGGGGATCGCCGACCTCTGGCCGGCATTCCTTCGTCTCCGGGATCGGTATCCAGGACTCCGGTTGAGAGTCGTCGGCGATCCGCCGGATGGAATCGCGGGCGAGGAGGGGGTCGAGATCGCCGGAAGAATCCCCAGGGAAGCGATGCCGGACGAATACCGGCGGGGCGACCTGTTCGTCCTTCCGACTCTCTCCGACAATACGCCCGTCACCCTGATGGAGGCGATGGCCTGCGGCCTGCCGGCGGTGGCGACGGCGGTTGGAGGCATTCCGGAGCTGATGCTCCCCGGAGTCACCGGTCGTCTGGTGCCACCGGGCGACATTCCGGCATTGACGGCCGCGATGGAAGGGCTTCTCGCCGATCCGGATGCGCGGCGACGGATGGGAACGGCGGGCCGGAAGGTGGCTGAGACGAGATTCACGAGACAGCGAATGGTTTCGGAGCTGGAGGATATCTATGGCGTGGCCCGGGGGCGGACGCAGGGGACTGCGACCCTGCCCAGCCTGCCGGCCGCCGTTTGCGGAGGACAGCAATGAAGGCGGTGATTCTCGCCGGGGGCCAGGACACGCACTTGGTGCCCCTGGTCCGGACGGTGCCCAAGCCGCTCCTGCCGGTGGCGAATCGTCCGATGGTGGAGTACGTGCTGAATCTATTGAAGGCGAGCGGGATCCGCGAGGTCGCCCTGACCGTGAACGCCGCAGCGCATCCTTATGAGGATGTTCTGGGTGATGGTCGCCGGCTCGGGATGCGCCTGCATTACTCGCGAGAGACCGTCCCCCGGGGGACCGCGGGGTGCCTGCCGCCCCTGGCCGACTTCATTGGCCGGGAGCCCTTCATGGTGATCCACGGGGGCCTGTTCCTGAATGCCGATCTCAAGGCCCTGGCGGAATTCCACCAGCTCAGGAAGGCCCTCGCCACCCTGGGCGTCCGGCGGACCGCCGGGGGATCCCGTGACTGGCATCATCTGGAGTTGCGGCTCGGCGAGGGTGACCGCGTCGAGGGGATCACGGTCCGCGACCTGTCGGATCGCGAGCAGCTATCCTCGGTGCCTGCGGGGGTCTATGTTTTCGATTCGGCGGTCCTGCCGTTCATCGAAACGGGGGTCTATTACGACATCAAGGAACAGTTGCTTCCCCGATTGCGTCAGGAGGGGAAGCCGGTGTTCGCGTGCGAGATCCAGGGCTATTGCCTGAACGTCCTGGAGATGAAAGATTATCTGAAAGTCAATCGATCCGTTCTCCGCGGTGAGGTGAATGGGTACCGTTTCGATGGACAGATCGCCGAGGGAATCTGGGTGGGACGAGGAAGCGACGTCTCGCCGATGGCCACTTTCCACGGACCGGTGATGATCGGGCGGGACTGTGTCATCGGCCCCGGTGTCCAGATCATCGGTCCGACCTGTGTGGGGGACGGGTGTTTCGTGGAGGAGGGGGCCCTCTTGAGGGATAGCCTGCTCCTTCCAGGAGCGCGGGTGGAACGGAATTCCAGAATCGAGGGGTGCGTCCTGGCCGCCGACACCGTGATCTCCCCTGGCCAGGCCCTCCGGGAGGTGGTGGCGATTCCGGAGAATCTGGACGTAGGTGAGCTCGACCTCGCAGATACTGAACTTTTGATCCAGGGGGTGGCAGCCTCGGCCGGCAGCTACGCGCAGAGTCAGCTCCGCTACCTGCTCTACCGGGCGTTCAAGCGAGGATTCGATCTGGCGACGGCCCTGATCGGTCTCGTCGGGTTGTCGCCATTGCTCCTGGCGGTGGCCCTGGCCATCAAGATTACCAGTCCGGGTCCTGTCTTCTTCCGGCAACGACGGTGCGGTCGCCACGGGCGGGAGTTCGGGATGGTCAAATTCCGGACCATGGTCAAGGACGCCGAGACGATGCAGGCCCAGCTCCGTCCGCTCAGCGAGGTGGACGGGCCGGTCTTCAAGATCGAGAACGACCCGCGTTCCACGGACCTCGGGCGGCTCCTGCGCAAGTACAGCCTCGATGAGATGCCGCAGCTCTGGAACGTCTTGAAGGGGGAGATGAGCCTGGTGGGTCCGCGACCGCTGGCCGCCCGTGAGATGCGGTTCTGTCCGGCCTGGCGCGACGTGCGGCTCAAGGTGCGACCGGGCATCACCGGTCTGTGGCAAGTCAGCGGCCGGAGCAAGACCTCTTTCCACGATTGGATCCGGCTGGACATAGAATATGTCCAGGAACAGTCTATCTTTCGTGATTTTCAAATACTCTTCAAGACTCTCAGCGTCGTCCTTCGGGCGCTGGGATCCTTCTGACGAGGGAACGGAATGGCTGACGAGGTTCATCAGGAACAGCAGTTCGATTTGCAGGGGTATCTTCGGGTCCTCTGGAAGCGGAAGTGGTTGATCATCGGCTTCACCGCGGCCCTGACCATGGCGGTGGGGGTTGGTACTTATTTCCAACCCAGGGTCTACGTGGCCAAGGTCACCCTCCTGGCGGGTCGGGATAACCCGCGTCTATTGACCTCCGACCCCATCCCGGGCGAACGAATTGGACAGCGGGACTACCTCAAGACCCAGGCCGCGATCCTGACCAGCCGAAGCCTGCTCCAGGGGGCGGTCAAACGATTGATGAAGGACGGTTTTTACGGCCAGGTGGATCCGGCCCGGCTCGAGGAGAAATCGTCGGGCTTTGCCAGGGGAATTCAGAGCCAGGTCAGGGTCCAGACCGCCGATGACACTCAGGTCATCACCGTCGCGGTGGAAGGAGGATTTCCGGACCGGGTCGCTCGAATCGCCAATGCCATTGCCGACGAGTACTCCAACAGCAATGAGGAATCAAGGGTGTCGATGGCCAACCAGGCGGTCGCCTGGCTCACCACCAAACTCGCCGAGCAGAAGCGCAAGCTGACCGCGGCGGAGGATGAGCTGCGAGCCTACAAGGAGAAGGAGAAAATCATCGCCCCGGACGACGCCGATCCGTTCTCGACCCTCGCCCTGGGCCGGCTCAACGACGAGTACCTGACCACCCGTTTTCAGAGGATGGAGAAACAAGCCCGGCTCGCCACGATGAAGAAGAATCGTTCGGCGCGCTCGGCGCAAGGTCGAAGCTCGGCGGCCGAGTCGCTGGACGCCGACATTCAGCGGAAGCTGCGGGAAAGCCTGGAAGCCGAATACGTCCAGGCCCAGGTGGACCTGAGAAATCTGTCCCAGCGCTACGGCCCGGAGCATCCCGATATCATCACGCTCAAGGAGAGGGTGGCAAGAATCGCCAAGGAGCTCGACAGCCTCGGGCAGCCGGCCGTTCGCCCCGAAGCGGCGCCGCAGGTGACCGAAGCCCAGATCACGGATCTCCAGGCCGAGGTGACCGCTCTCACCCAGAAAGAGTCGGCGCTGTCCCAGGCCCTGGAAGCCCACAAGGCGCAGGGCCGAACCCTGTCGAGGACTGCGGCAGGCTACTCGCTTCGCAAGCAGTCGGTGGATCTGAACCGACAGACTTACAACGACCTCCTCAGCCGTCTCAACGATGCGCAGCTCTCCAGTCAGATCAAGGCCACGACCGTGAAGGTCCTGGATCGGGCCGAACCTCCCCGGTCTCCGATCGAGCCTCAGCCCGCGAGGAATCTGATCGTGGCGGTCTTGCTGGGCCTGGTCCTGGGAGTGGGTCTGGCGACGCTCAGGGAAAACCTGGACCATCGAATCAAGAGCCCGGAGGAAGCGATCCGATACCTTCGTCTTCCGCTTCTGACCGTCATTCCCGGCATCGGTCTCGGGCAAGACGCTGGGAAGGAGAAGGGGAAGGCCAAACTCGTCACCATCGAGGAGCCGCGGTCCCACGCCGCGGAGTGCTATCGAAACCTCCGGACCTCGATCCTGTTCTCGACCGGACGCCCGGTTCCCAAGACGATTCTGATCACCAGCGCAGTGGGCGGGGAGGGGAAGTCGACAACTTCCGCCAACCTGGCCGTGGTCATGAGCCAGAACGGCCGGAGGGTCCTGCTGGTCGATGCGGATCTCAGGCGCCCGTCCCTGACTCGCTATTTCACGCGCCGGGAGTCCGGGGGCATCGTCCGCCTTTTGATGGAAAACTGCCGTCCGGAAGAGGCCGTTCAGCGCTCATTCGTCGACAACCTGGACCTCCTTCTTTGTCACGATGTTCCCAGCAACCCCTCCGAGCTGCTGGGGTCGGATCGGATGTTCGGGGCGGTCGAGCACTTCAGGAATCAATACGACGCTGTTGTGATCGACTCCCCCGTTGTCATTTCGGTGCCTGACACGCTCATTCTGGCGTCACGGGCAGAAGCGGTCATCATGGTCCACCGGCCGGGCGCTGCGGCCCGGGACATGGTCCGGCACGCACGCGAAAAGCTGGAGGAGGTGAAGGCCAACATCCTTGGCCTGGTACTGAACAACGTCGACCTCGAGGCGGGTCGCTACGCCTATTCGCGTCATCGTTATTACGGCTACGGAGTCGAGGACAAGGAGAAGGTCCAGAAGGGCCGAACGGGGAAGAAGGCTTGAAGCTCGTCATCCAGATCCCTTGCCTGAACGAGGAGGAGACCCTTCCCGTGACTCTTGCCGGCCTGCCCCGCACGCTGCCTGGAGTCGACGCCGTCGAGGTGCTGGTGATCGACGACGGGAGCACGGATGGGACAGTGGAGGTAGCCCGGAGGATGGCAGTCGACCATCTCGTGGTGCTTCCCCGACATCAGGGGCTGGCCTTGGCGTTCCGGGCCGGGCTGGAGACGAGCCTGATGCTGGGGGCCGACATCATTGTGAATACCGACGCTGACAATCAGTACGACGCGCGCGACATCGAGAGGCTGGTGCTGCCGATCCTGGAGGGCAGGGCCGACATGGTCGTGGGAGATCGCCAGGTGCAAGGGATTCGGCACTTCTCGGTCATCAAGAAACTCTTGCACCGACTCGGGGATCGCGTGATGGAGCGACTCTCGGGAATCGAGCTTCTTGATTCCACGAGCGGATTCCGGGCCTACAGCCGGGAAGCGGCGCTGCGACTGAACGTCTTCTCGAAGTTCACCTATACCCTGGAGACCCTGATCCAGGCCGGCAAGAAAAACCTGACAGTGGCTCACGTCCAGGTGAGGGTCAACAAGAAACTGAGAGAGTCTCATCTCTTCCCCGGCCTCTGGTTCTACCTGAAGCGATCGGCCAGCACCATGGTCAGGATCTACTCGATGTACGAGCCGCTGAAAGTCTTCTCCTACCTGGGAGCCCTTGTGGGTGGAGCCGGAGCCGTGCTGCTGTTGCGGTTCCTCTACTACTTCCTGATCTCCGGAGGACCCGTCGGCAAGCTCCAGTCTCTGCTGACCGGCGCCATCCTGGTGGCGATGGGGCTCATGCTGGGCCTCATCGGGATCGTCAGCGACCTGATCGCGGCCAACCGGCAACTGGTGGAGGACATCCAATACCGAATTCGCCGGATGGAATTGGGAAGCGCCCGGGTCGGGGGGGAGAAAGTTGAGGACTCTCCTCCGGAGACATCCCGTCCGACGGCGGTGGTGGGAGGAAAAACGTGACTCCCAGGAAGATCCTCCTGACCGGCGGGGCCGGATTCATCGGATCCCACCTGGCATCGGCCCTGGCCGAGCGGGGTCATCGGGTGCGGGTGCTGGATGTCATGGATCCTCAGGTCCACGGCACCGTTCCCCACCGGCCGCAACCGCCAGGAGTCGAGATGATCCGGGGCGACCTGCTGGACGCAGGAGCGTTGAGTCGTGCGCTGGAGGGGGTGGAGGTGATCTTCCACCATGCCGCCGCCGTGGGGGTGGGACAGTCGATGTATGAAGCGGCCGGCTACACCCGGGTCAACAGCCTGGGAACGGCGATGCTGATGGAGAAGGTCGCAAGGGCGGGCTCACGGGTCGAGAAAGTGATCGTGGCCTCTTCGATGTCGATCTACGGAGAGGGGAGGTATCGCTGCGCCGCCTGTGGACCGGTGGCGCCGGAACAGCGCGGTCGGGAGCGGCTTCTTTCCGGGAAATGGGAGCCGGCCTGCCCCGGCTGCGGTCGGGATGTGGCACCACTCCCCACCGACGAATCCAAGCCGCTGAGCCCTACCTCGGTGTATGGAGTGACGAAACGAAGCCAGGAGGAGACGGTGCTGGTGATGGGAAAGTCCTACGGAATTCCGGCCGTGGCGCTGCGCTACTTCAATGTCTACGGTCCCGGTCAGGCCCTCTCCAACCCGTACACCGGCGTGGCGGCGATCGTCTCCAGCCGCCTGCTCAACGGCAAACCACCCTGTCTCTTCGAGGACGGGGAACAGGGGCGCGACTTTGTTCACGTCGACGACATCGTTCAGGCGAACCTGCTGGCCATGGAGAGAAGCGACGCCGATTTTCAGGCCCTCAACGTGGGGACGGGAGTGCGGACCTCCGTGCGGGAGCTTGCGCGAGGTCTGACCAGGAGACTGGCCCCCGAAAATAACGTGGTACCGAAGATCCTGGGAACCTTCCGGGAAGGCGACATTCGACACTGTTACGCCGACATAACGCGAATCCGGACGCGGCTCGGGTACGAACCAAGGGTGCCCCTGGAGAAGGGTTTTGACGATCTTGCTGAATGGGCCAGGACCCAGGAGCCCCTGGATCGGTTCGATGTGGCCACCGCGGAGCTGGTCTCCCGGGGGCTGGTGATCGGAAGCTAACGAGGGGAGAGACGGGAATGTTCAGAGCACTGGTGACCAATCCACCCTGGCCGGGCGACGGCTACGGAGCAAGAGCTTCGGTCCGATGGCCACACAAGCGGAAGGACAAGAAGCTCGAGTATCCGATCTTCCTCTCTTACGCCGTGGCGCTGGCGCGACAGGCCGGGATCGAAACGAGTTTTCTAGATGGAGTCTGCGACGAGCTGGGGATCGAGGATTACGCCGTCGAGGTGAATCGGCTCGCGCCTGATTTCATTGCGATGGAGTGTTCCACGCCGTCCATCGATCACGACCTGGGCTCGGTACGGAGAATCAAGGAGCTCCGCCCGCGGACCATCGTGGCCCTGATGGGCTCCCACGCCACCTACTTCCATCGGCAGCTTCTGGAAGAGCACCCGCACGTGGACGCCATCATCCGGGGAGAGTTCGAGATCGCCATCCGTGAAATCGCTCTCGCCCTGAAGAACGGCACGCCCCTTTCCCAGGTCGCAGGCCTGACCTTCCGGGAGGGAGGTTCGATTCGCGTCAACCCGGATCGGCCGTTCGATTTCGACCTCGACAGTTGGCCTTATCCGGCCCGGGACATCATTCCCATCGAGAAGTACCAGACCGCCCAGTACCAGGGTAAGAACGGGACCTTCATGCTCTCCAGTCGCGGCTGTCCCTATCGCTGCACGTTCTGCCTGTGGCCCGGCACGATGGTGGGACGCGACTTCCGGGCGCGAAAGCCGGAATCGGTCGTCGACGAGATGGAACACCTGGTGAAGACATACGGAGTGGACGATATTTATTTTGACGACGACACCATGACCATCGATCGTGAGCGGCTCCTCCAAATCTGCCGGCTGATCCAGGAGAGAGAACTCAAGGTCCACTGGATCGCCATGGGCCGGGTCGACACGGTGGACGAAGAGCTCCTGAGCCAAATGCGCAAGGCCGGTTGCGACAACATCTACCTGGGGGTGGAATCGGGATCGCAGGAGATCCTGAAGCGACTCAAGAAGGGGATCCAGCTTTCCCAGGTGGAGAAAGCGTTCCAGACCGCCCGGAAAGCCGGGATCAAGACGCAGGCTTTCTTCATGCTGGGAGGACCCGGCGAGACCAAGGAAACCCTTAAAGAGACCATCGAATTCGCCATCCGACTGGATCCCGACAATGCGCAGTTCGCGGCGGCCGTTCCTTATCCGGGAACCGAGATGTACGAGGAATCTCTGCGGAAGGGGTATCTGAAGGCCGCCTCCTGGGAGGACTACGCCGCCCGGGACATCGTGCTGGAAACCGAGACCCTCAGCCGGCTGGACCTGGAAAAGGCTCGTCTGGAGGCCTACCGGAGGTTTTACCTCCGCCCCCGATTCATCTTGCGCACGGCTCTGAGACTGACGAACGTTCGGGAATTCCGCCGCGTCCTCCGCGGGACACTCTCCATCGCCAGCAGGCTGGTCTACTTCTCCAGGAACGTGAGGAGGAAGATCCGAAGTACCCCCTCCGGCGCCCTGGAGAACGCCTGAAGATGACCGTCTGCTACTGGGGAACCTACGACGTCGAGTATCCACGCAACCGGACTCTCATGGCCGGGTTGCGTGCCAGCGGGGTCGAGGTGCGGGAGTGCCATTTCCCGTTGTGGAGAGACACCTCGCAAAAGCTGCGTCACGCCCGATCGGCCTGGTTCAGGCCGGGGCTGCTCCTTCGCTGGGCGCGCGCCTACGGATCTCTCTCGGCGCGCTTTCTGAAATCTTCCCGACCAGACTTCCTCTTCGTGGGCTACTCCGGCCACTTCGATGTGTTCCCGGCCTGGGTCCTCTGCCGCCTGCGGCGCGTGCCCCTGATCTTCGACGCGTTCCTGAGCCTCTACGACTCGCTGGTCCTGGATCGGGACGCAGTGCCCCGCGCCGGTCCGAAGGCGAAGTTCCTGGCCTGGGTGGATCGGACCGCATGCCGTCTCGCGGACCGGGTCCTTCTCGACACCCAGGCCCACGCGGAGTTCTTCCGCGAGGCCTTCGGTCTGCCCGCGGAGAAATTCTGGGTGCTGCCTATCGGCGCCGATGACCAGGTTTTCCGCCCGGGAGAAAAATCACCGCGCAACGGACGACCCTATACCGTGCTTCACTTCGGACGCTACATTCCTCTGCACGGCCTCGAGACGGTGGTGCGCGCCGCGAAGCTCCTCGAGGAGAAGGACGCCCCATGTCGTTTCCTGATGGTGGGCGATGGAGAAGAGCGGGGTAAGATCGAGGCGCTGGCCAGCCGGCTGGGAGTGCGGTCTCTGGAATTCCGAGGACCCGAAACCCCGGATCGCCTGGCCGTAACGATTCAGGAGGCCGACCTCTGTCTGGGGGTGTTCGGTGAGACCGGGAAGGCTTCCCGGGTGATTCCGAACAAGGTCTACGAAGCGATGGCGGCGGGGAAGCCCGTCATCACCGGCGACTCTCCCGCCGCCCGGGAGTTTCTGACGGACGGAGTGGACTGCCTCCTCTGCCGGCGCGGCGACGCTAAGGCGCTCGCGGAAGCCATCATGAGGCTACAAAATGACGGGGCGCTGGCGGAAAGGCTGGCGCTCGCCGGCCGGATACGCTTCCAGGAGAAGGCCTCTCCTTCGATGATCGGGCGGGAGCTCCTGGACCGGCTGGAGGAGTGGACAGGAAGGCATGAGCATGCGGCCTGATCGCCCCAGTCGAGCCGAGTGGAGGTGGGTTCTCGTTCTCGTGGGCCTGGCGCTGGCGCTGCGGGTGGGATTTGTTCTGTTCGAGCAGCCGGGATTCTACTTCGAGGACTCTCTGGACTACGACCGCGCCGCCCGGGCCTTTCTCGAAACCGGACACTTCGATGCCCGGTACTACCGCTTTCCTCTTTACCCGCTGGTGATGGCGGCGAGCTACGGAATGTTCGGCCCCACGCTGACTCCGCTTCGGATCATCCAGGCCATCTTTGGGGCAGGGATGTGTCTCTGCATCTGGGTCCTGGGACGGCGCTTGTTCGGGATCCGCGCCGGGCTTCTGGCGCTCTTTGGGGCCGCCGTTTTCCCCGTGCACGTGGTGCTGGCGGGGATCGAATATCCGGTGGTCATCGGTACGTTCCTGATCTGGTGGGTCCTGGCGCTCGTGAAAGGGGACAAGGCGGGGACGGTCAGCGACACCATTCGGCTGATTCTGGCTGGAGTCGGTGTGGCCCTCTCCGCCATGCTGTTCGAAGGGGGATGGGTCCTCGCCCTCTTTCTCTGTCTATGGATTTTCTTCGGTCAGACCGCGCGGAGTATCGGCCTGCGCGCTCTAGCGATCGGCGGACTGACCTCCGTGGTGGTCCTGGCACCATGGCTTTACGGAATGATGAAGAGCGGAGACTACAGGGCGCTGGTCCTGCGGCCCGGGCTCCATCTCCCGGCCGCTCCCGGCGTGAATGCTCCTCTATGGAAGGGGAGCGGTGAAAACCTGTTGATGTCCAAGCTCTCGGGTCTGGCCCGGAACCCTTGGTGGACAATGCACCACGCCTGGACCGAGTTCATACACTTCTGGGATCCCTATCCCGACCGGCTCGCATCGGCCGACAAGAACTTCCGGGAGAAGCTTCATGAACAGGATGCCCGGATGGTCGCGGACAATTCTCTCGTCGGCGATCTTTCCCAGCACGTCTACGCCGCGGGATTCAGCGCCCTGCTTGCGATCGCGGCGATCGGGGCGCTGGTGGCTTTGCGCACCGTTCCAGGGTCGGGACTCCTGGTGGCATGGCCGGTCGCGCTGGGGGTCTGCTACGCCCCCTTCTTCACTCAGATGCGTTACCGGATCCCGGCGGACCCTGCCTTCATCCTCCTGGGAGCCTATGCCGTGGAATTGACGTTGAAGAAATCTCTATGGGGAGAGGGTCTCGGATCGCTGAAGTCTCTCTGGCAGGGGTGGAAGCGGATCGCGGAGAAGATTGCGGTCGTTCAGACTTTTGTTCTTCTCCTCCTTTTGTTCGTGGTCGGGTTGGGCCCCATTTCCCTGCTCATGAAATTGTTCCGCAAGGATCCCATGCACGCGCCGAGGTCGCCGGGCTCCTTCTGGGCCTTGAGGGAGCGGACCCGGGAAAGGATGGAAGAGTGTCTGAAACAGTTCTGAGGAGCAAGAATTCATGAACATCCTGGGTATCTCTTGCTTCTACCACGACGCCGCCGCGTGTCTCATTCAGGATGGACGCCTGGTCGCAGCCGCCTCCGAGGAGCGCTTCACCCGAAAGAAGCACGATGAGGCGTTTCCGCATGAGGCCATCCAGTACTGCCTCAAGGCAGGAAAGATCACAGCGAAGGATTTGGACTACGTAGGGTTCTACGACAAGCCGTTCCTGAAGTTCGAGCGGCTCCTTTCCACGTATCTCTCCACTTTCCCGCGAGGGCTCCGGTCCTTTTCCAAGGCGATGCCGATCTGGTTGAAGGAGAAGCTCTGGATCCCTCAACTGATCCGGAAAGAGCTCAAGTACGAGGGGAAGGTCCTGTTCACCGAGCACCACCTTTCACACGCCGCCAGCGCCTTCCTCGTGAGCCCGTTCAGGGACGCGGCCATCCTCACCGTGGACGGCGTGGGGGAATGGGCCACGGCCAGCTACGGCGTCGGACGGGATCGGGAGATCGAACTCTTCAAGGAGATCCGGTTCCCCCATTCCCTGGGGCTCCTCTACAGCGCCTTCACCTACTATCTGGGCTTCAAGGTGAACAGCGCCGAATACAAGGTCATGGGTCTGGCACCTTATGGGGTTCCCCGGTACCTGGATCAGGTGAAGCGGCTCATTGCAATCAAGGACGATGGAAGCTTCGAGCTGGACATGCGCTACTTTTCCTACCACCACGGGCTCAGGATGGTGAACGGCCGCTTCTCGACGCTTTTCGGCGGTCCTCCCCGCGACCCCGAATCGAAGCTGGACCAGAGGCACAAGGACATCGCCGCGTCGGTGCAGAAGGTCACCGAGGAGGTCATGCTCAAGATGGCGTCCTACCTTCACCGCGAGACCGGGATGGAGAACCTGTGTCTCGCGGGAGGTGTCGCCCTGAACTGTGTCGCCAACGGCCGGATCCTCCGGGAAGGCCCTTTCAAGGACCTGTTCATTCAGCCGGCGGCCGGGGACGCAGGCGGCGCCCTCGGGGTGGCCGCCTACATCTATCACTCTCTCCTCGGCAATCCGCGCACCACCCCCATGGAGGATGCCTACCTCGGACCAGAGTACAGCGAGGAGGAGATCCAGGAGACCCTCAAGCGTTATGGCGCGCCCTACCGGCGCCTGGAACGAGACGAGCTGGTGCGCGAAGTTGCAGCCCTCATCGAAGGGCAGACCGTCATCGGCTGGTTCCAGGGGAGGATGGAATTCGGCCCCCGGGCCCTGGGCAGTCGCAGCATCCTGGCTGACGCCCGGAACCCGGAGAACAAGGACGTCGTCAACCTCAAGATCAAGTTCAGGGAGAGCTTCCGTCCGTTCGCCCCATCCATCCTGGAAGACAAGATCGGAGAGTATTTCGAGATCGACCGACCCAGCCCTTACATGCTGCTGGTGGCTCCCGTTCGGGAGGGGAAGCGTGTGATTCCCTCCGTGACCCACGTGGACCACTCCGCCCGGATCCAGAGCATCAGCCGCAAACAGAACCCTCTTTATTACGACCTGATCCGTGAGTTCGATAGGCGGACAGGAGTCCCGGTGATCATCAACACCTCGTTCAACGTTCGAGGAGAACCGATCGTCTGTTCCCCGGACGACGCCTACCGGTGCTTCATGAGAACCCAGATGGACTACCTGGTCGCGGGGCCCTACCTGCTGGACAAGAGGAACCAGCCTCCGTTCAGTGAGGAGAAAGATTGGCGGGAAGAGTTCCAACTTGATTGAGGAGCAGAGGAGAAGGCGAAGATGAGTTTCTGGAGTTCCCTCAAGGAGAAGATCGAGTTTTGTTCCGAGTTCTGGGACTTCTTGAAGGTCAGGAAGAAGTGGTGGCTCGCTCCGATCATTATTCTCTGCGCGCTTCTGGGGATCCTGATTGTCCTGACGCACGGCTCGGCCCTTGCGCCGTTCATTTACACGATCTTCTAGATCCGGCACGGAGAGGCCCCGTTGGAACGCCCACGCCCCCAGAGTCTCATCAGCGCGGTCGTCATTGCCCGTAACGAGGCAGCCACACTCGGGATTTGTCTCGCCGCAGCTCGCCGGGCTCTGGACGGCCAGGGAGGGGGCGAGATCCTCGTGGTGGATTCGGCCTCCGCGGATTCGACCGCCCGAGTCGGACTCGAGTCGGGATGCCGCGTCGTCACGGTCCGGAGGTCTTCCCGTATCTGTCCGTCCGCCATGAGGCGGCTTGGAGCCTCCCGGACCGACTC
>QHXX01000148.1 GCA_003223135.1 Acidobacteriota bacterium
TGGCCTG
The DNA here is from genome assembly GCA_003223135.1 of Acidobacteriota bacterium. Lineage (GTDB taxonomy): Bacteria > Acidobacteriota > Polarisedimenticolia > Gp22-AA2 > Gp22-AA2 > Gp22-AA3. Next base: position 8 of record QHXX01000148.1, read on the forward strand.
ACGCCTCTTCTGGCCCGCCGCATGCGTTCGAGGTTCGGGGAGGTCCTGGCGCTCCTGCACTCCGGCCTGTCGGACGGAGAGCGGTACGACGAGTGGCGGCGCATCCGGGACGGCAAGGTCGACGTGGTCCTGGGGGCGCGCTCGGCGGTGTTCGCTCCTATTCCCGGCCTGGGGCTGATCGTCGTGGACGAGGAGCACGACGCCTCCTACAAGCAGGAGGAGCACCCGCGCTACAGCGCCCGCGACCTGGCCATCATGCGCGGCAAGCAGGCGGGGGCGGTCGTGGTCCTCGGGTCGGCCACGCCGTCCATGGAGTCCTATACCCAGGCGCAGCACGGCCGCTACCGTCTGCTTGCCCTTCCCGGCCGCATCGGTAGCGCCGGCCTGCCGCCGGTCGAACGGGTCGACATGCGTTCGGAGTTCAAGGAGGTCGGACGCGAGTCGGTCCTGTCGCGCAGGCTGCTTGCGGCGCTCCAGGAGCGTCTGAGGCGCGGAGAGCAGAGCCTGGTCCTGCTCAACCGCCGGGGGTTCTCCACGTTCGTCCTGTGCCGCGCCTGCGGCGAGCAGATCCACTGCCGGCACTGCAGCATCCCGACGACGCTGCACCTGCGCCAGAGACGTCTGCGCTGCCACTACTGCGACGCTGCCCGCCCGGTCCCGGAGACCTGCCCGGCCTGTAGGAGCAGGCACCTGCACTTTGGCGGAACGGGCACCGAGCGCCTCGAGGAGGTCCTTAAGACGGCGCTGCCGGGGGCGCGCGTCGAGCGGCTGGACCGGGACACGACGCGCGGCCGAGGATCCGTGGAAGATCTTCTGACCCGGGTCGAGCGCGGCGAGGTGGACGTCCTCCTGGGCACGCAGATGATCGCCAAGGGGCACGACTTCCCGAACGTCACGCTCGTCGGGGTCCTCGCCGCCGACTCACTTCTCGGTCTTCCCGACTTCCGGGCGGGCGAGAGGGCCTTTCAGCTCCTGGCACAGGTCGCCGGGCGCAGCGGCCGGGGCGAGCGAGCCGGCGAGGTCATCGTGCAGGCCTACGACCCCGATCACCACGCCATCCGGTTCGCCGGCGACCACGACTATGCCGGCTTCGCCGAGCGCGAGCTCACGTACCGCCGCGCCATGAACTACCCGCCCTACACAGCCCTCGCCGTCCTGCTCGTGAGGGATCGTATCTTCGACCGGGCCCGGGCGCGGGCGGTGGACGTCGCGCAAGCGCTGCGCCACGTCGCCGGCAAGCGTCTTCAAATCCTGGGACCGGCGCCCGCTCCCCTCGAGCGATTGCGCGGCCAGTACCGTGTGCAGCTTCTGGTGAAGGCGCCGAACCGCTCGGACATGCAGGCGGCGCTGGCGGAAATGCTCCTGGAGCTTGACAGGAAGGGCGTGCGGGTGGAGAACCTCGTCATCGACGTCGATCCTGCGTCGACGCTCTAGACTAGGTCTCCGGCGGCGGCCTACTTCAGGAACTCGAGGCCGGGCCGGCCGTCAGCCGGGACGACTTCGCCGATCACCGCGGCAATCGGATTGCCGCGCTCGCGCAGGCGGGCGACGAGCCGCGGCGCCTGTTCTGCCGGCAGCGAAATGAACAGCCCACCGGACGTCTGCGGGTCGACGATGAGCCCCTTCTCGTCGTCGTTGAAGGAGCCGGAGAAGGTCAGGTAGTCCTGGACCACTTGCAGGTTGGAGGCGGTCACCGAGGTGGCGACACCCTGGCCGATCAGTGCCAGGCTCTCGTCATACTTTGGAATGTCCTCGAAGCGCATCCGCATCCGCACGTTGCTCCCTCTGGCCATTCCCAGGGCGTGACCGCTCAAACCGAAGCCGGTGATGTCGGTGCAGGAATGCGGGTCGAACTCGAGCATGGTCTCGCAGGAGACCTTGTTCAGCATCGCCATCCAGGTCACCGCGCGCATCAGAAGATCGTCGGACGCCTGTCCCCGCCGGTAGCCGGTGATGATGACGCCGGTGCCGATCGGCTTGGTCAGGACCAGGCGGTCCCCCGGGCGGGCCGCGGTGTTGGTCAGGATCCGCCTGGGGTTGATGAGCCCGGTGACGGACAGCCCGTACTTGAGCTCGTCATCGCGGACCGTGTGCCCACCGACCAGTGTCGCGCCCGCTTCCTTGATCTTGCTGAAACCACCCTCGAGGATCCTGCGCAGCGAGCCCTTGTCGATGTTTTTCGCGGGGAAGTTGCACAGGTTCATGGCCGTCAGCGGCCGGCCGCCCATGGCGTAGACGTCGGAGATCGAGTTGGCCGCCGCCACCTGGCCGAACAGGAAGGGATCGTCGACCACGGGAGTGATGTAGTCGACCGTCTGCACCAGGGCCAGCTCGTCGGTCAGACGGTAAACCCCCGCATCGTCGCCGGTCTCGAAGCCGACGAGCAGGTTGGGATCGGTCTTGGCCGCCCCGGCGAATTCCTTGACGATTTCGCTCAAGTCCACCGGACTGAGCTTGGCCGCTCAACCGCCGGATCGGGCGTGACTCGTCAGTTTCGCCGCAGTTGCTTCGCTCATTCCGCGCCCGTGAATCGCTGATGACAGCCGGAACGAATGCTATCGTCCTCGCGCCGGCCTTGTCAAATCCGCTCCGACTGCGCTCGAACCGGCCTGAGTCCAGGATCTCGGGGCACGGCCCGACCCAGTAGGCGTCCAGAGGGCTTCTGGTGTAAAGTGCGCCGCGCACCCACGCCCGAGAGGGCAGCATCCCGGGGGAGCATCTGAATTCCGCCAGGTTCTACGCGGGGCTTTTCCTTCTTTCGTTCAGCACCCTCACGCTCGAGATCCTCGAGACTCGTCTCCTGTCGGTCGTCAGCTGGTATCACCTGGCGTTCTTCGTCATCAGCGCCGCGATGTTCGGCATGACGGCGGGGGCGGTTCTGGTCTACGTACGCGGGGATCGTTTCACTGCCGATACGCTTTCCGCCGATCTGGCGAGCTCGGCGGCGGCCTTTGCGGTCAGCATCAGCCTCTCATTGTGCGCCCAGGTCACCCTGGCTCCGGCCATGGTTCTCTCCGCCTCGACGGCCATCGTCTTCACCGAAATGGCTCTGGTCATGGCGACGCCCTTCTTCTTCTCGGGGGTGGCCATCACGCTGGCCCTGACGCGCAGCCCCCTTTCCGTGGGGCGTGTCTATGGGGTTGATCTCGCCGGCGCGGCCCTGGGCTGCCTGGGCGTGATCGGTTTTCTCGACATCGTGGACGCACCTTCCGCAATCCTCCTGACGGGCGCCGTTGCCGCGGCGGCCGCCGCTCTATTCGCGGGATCGGGAAGGGGCCATGGCAACTGGATTCCGCAGGGATTCGGGGCGGTGCTCTCGAGACCCCGGATGATTTTCCTGGTGATGGCGGCTCTCGGCGCAGCCAACGGCTCGACACTTCATGGCATTCAGCCGATCGTCGTCAAGGTCGCTGTCGAAGGGAGGGATCGAAGCCTCGTCTACGAGAGATCGATTTCCTCGCATATGACGTGACCAACCTCGCCTACTTCATAAGACATTCCGGCCGGGCCGCGATCATCGGTGTGGGTTGCGGTCGTGATGTTCTCTCGGCCTGGAGATTTGGTTTCCGCGACATCACCGGGGTCGAGATCAACCCGATCCTTGTCCGTCTGCTGACGCACGATGATCTTTTCGCGCGGTTCGCGGGGTTGTCATCGCTGCCTGGTGTCCGCCTGATCGTGGACGAGGCGCGCAGCTGGATCACGCGCACTCCTGAAACCTTCGATATGCTCCAGATGAGCATGATCGACACTTGGGCCGCCACGGGCGCGGGCGCCTTCACGCTGACCGAAAACGGTCTCTATACCGTGGAGGCATGGTCGCGCTTCCGGAGCAGGCTGACCGAGAGGGGTCTTTTCACGGTCAGCCGCTGGTACAGTCCCGGTTCGGTCAACGAGACGGGGCGCATGGTGAGCCTGGCCGTCGCGATGCTCATCGAATCCGGGGTCTCCCACCCCGAGGAGCACATTTTTCTAGCGGCTTCGGGTCAGGTGGCGACGCTGATCGTCTCACGGTCTCCTCTGTCGGCCGGGGACGTAGCGACGCTTGAAAAGACATGCGATCGCTATGGGTACAAGATTCTGCTGACGCCGGGTGGCGAGGCGATCTCGGAGGTGCTGGCGCGCATTCGAAATTCGGAGAGTCGGGAGGCGCTCGAGCGATACACGTCTGGACTCGACCTTGACCTGACGCCGCCCACGGACGATCGGCCTTTCTTTTTTAACGTACTCGCCTTCAACAAGCCCCATCTTATTTTTCGGTTCCTGAATGAGTACGCGGGCGTCGGGACGGGCAACCTGGTCGCGACCTTGACACTGGCCACGATTCTCCTCGTGTCGCTCGGCCTCGTGGTGGTCACCATCGTCGTGCCGCTACGCTCCGCGCTGGATCAGGTCGGACGGGTCCTCGTGGTGGGGGGAACCGCCTACTTCGCACTCCTGGGTTTCGGTTTCATGCTGGTGGAGATCGGTCTTCTGCAGCGACTGAGTGTCTTTCTCGGGCATCCGATGTATTCGCTCAGCGTCGTTCTCTTCAGCCTGATCTTATTCACCGGCGCGGGGAGCTTTCTTTCCGAACGCGTGCGCCTCGAGGCCAGCCGACTGAGACTCGTCACGTGGTCGGTGCTTCTCGGAGGGTACCTCCTCAGCCTACCCCGGTGGCTGCCGGTCGCCGTCGCCGGCTTCCAGACCTCCTCGACGATTGCGCGCGCAGGCCTGTCGGTCGCCGTCATCGCTCCTGCAGGCTTCCTGATGGGCTTTGGATTTCCCACAGGAATGCGTCTCGTGCAAGCGGTCGACAGACGGCCTACTCCGTGGTTCTGGGGCATCAACGGGGGTGCCGGCGTGCTCTCGTCGGCCCTGGGCGTGGCCTTGAGCATCGCCTTCGGCATCCACGTAACGCTCACACTGGGTGCTCTGTGCTATCTGGCGCTGGTTCCAGCTGGCCTGGCGCTCCGATCGGCGGCGGCCACCACCACGACCTGACCGCTTCTCCCGCGGGCCGCGCACGGGGGCGCCGGGACTGGGTGCGCGGGCGCTGCATTATAATGCCGCCGCCATGGACGTCCGTGCCGCCTGCGACAGCATCCTCGAGACGATCGGCGAGACGCCGCTCGTGCGCATCCGCCGGATGAATCCCGAGCCGGGCGTCGTTCTCTACGCCAAGGTCGAAGGGTTCAACCCAATGGGCAGCGTGAAGGAGCGGATCGCCCTGCGCATCGTGGAGGAGGCGGAAAAGCGCGGTGAGTTGAAGCCGGGCATGACGCTTCTCGAGTCCTCCAGCGGCAACACCGGGATCGGCGTGGCCATGGTTGGAGCGGTGAAAGGCTACCCGGTGGTGATCACCATGGCACAGAGAGTATCCGTCGAGAGGCGCCAAATCCTGAAAGCGCTGGGCGCCGCCATCGTGTTCACCTCGGCGGAGGGCGGATCCGACGAGGCGTGGGACCTGGCGGACCGGCTGCACGCCGAGAACCCTGCGAAGTACTTCCGGATCGGTCAGTACGTCAATCCGGACAACGTACGCGCGCACTACGAGGGGACTGCGGAGGAAGTGTGGCGGCAGACGCAGGGGCGGATCGACTGGCTGGTGCTGACACTCGGGACCTGCGGGACCCTCGTCGGCATGGCGCGCCGCCTCAAGGAGAGGAACCCGCGGCTCCGGGTCGTTTCGGTGGAGCCGCAGTCGGCGCACACGCAGCAGGGCCTCAGGAACATGACCGAGTCGCGCGTCCCCGAGATCATGGACTGGGCTCTCGTGGACGAACGCCTGACCGTCGAGGACGGGGACGCCTATCGGACCGCCCGCGATCTGGCGCTGAAGGAGGGGATCTTCGCAGGGATTTCCTCCGGCACGGTGATGTTCGCGGCCCTCCTGATCGCCCGGCGGATCAAGACCGGGCATATCGTCACGCTCCTGCCGGACCGCGGCGAGAAGTACCTGAGCACCGCCCTGTACCCACGCGGCCCCGACCCGTCCTGAGCCCGCATCACGCGGAGGGTGCCCGTGCCGCCCCGCACTCTCATCATCGAGGTCATCGCCTGCAACACCACC
>QHXX01000068.1 GCA_003223135.1 Acidobacteriota bacterium
GAACTGCGAGGCCAGCCTTGATACGACGTAGGTCGGGATGGCCGAGGAGTCGCCGAACGGCTCGTCCAGGAACCACGCCAGGTCGTCCACGATGTCCACCACGTCCGGCGTGACGACCAGCTCGTGGTGCTCCGTGCCAAATCGCTCCGCGACCAGGCGGGCGTAGCGCAGCTCGTCGTAATCCTTCTCGTCGAAGCCGATCGAGAATGTCTTCACGGGTCCGGACGACAGGCGCGCCATGGTCGCGACCACGGAGCTCGAGTCGATGCCGCCGCTCAGGAAGGTGAACAGGTGATTGATCGCGCCCCAGTCCAGGCGCCGTTCCACGTCGGGGAGCTGCAGGATTGCCTTCAGCTCCGAGGCGAAGACCAGCCGGCCGCCGGCCACGGCGTAGTACAGGGGCTTGATGCCCACCCTGTCGCGCGCGAGCAACAGTTCCCTGCGGCCTTCGTCCCACAGGGCCATCGCGAACATGCCGCGCATCCTCTCCACGCATCGCCTGCCGAACTCTTCGTAGAGATGCACGATGGTTTCCGAGTCGGACCCGCTGCAGAAGGAGTGACCGCGCCTCTCCAGATCGTCGCGCAGTTCTTTGAAGTTGTAGATCTCGCCATTGCACACGGCCCAGATCGTGCCGTCCTCGTTGCACAGGGGCTGGCGCCCCCTCGCAGGGTCGATGATGCTCAGGCGGCGCATCCCCAGGGCCGCGCCGCTGCCGGCGTAGAGACCCTCGTCGTCCGGGCCGCGGTGGACCATCACGCTGCACATCGATCCGATCTCCCGCGGATCGACGGGGCGGCGGTCGAGGCTCACAATTCCGGCGATGCCGCACATCTCGTCTACCTCTGCGCCTCCAGGAGCGCGACCAGCCCCTCGCGGAGCCGGGAGGAGCGCAGTCCGCCGGCCAGGACCAGGAACGTGCCCGCGTAGACCAGGCCGCTCGCCGCGATGGAAGGCAAAGGCGCGAGGCCGAGACCTTCCTTGACGAAGAGCGCGGGGAGTCCTGCGGCGAGAGCACAGCCGAGGATCGCGGCGAGACCCGTCCAGGGCAGGAGATCGTACAGGCAGGCCTGCATGTGCACCTTCACCCGCGCCAGGGCGAGCGTCTTCCCGACCAGCGTGGCGAGCAGAGTGACCAGGACTCCGCCCAGCAGGTGGAACCGGGTGATGAACCAGCCCACCGAGGCCGCGATGATCGCGAGCTTGATCGCGCCGAGCAGGACGAGGAACCGGGTGTCGGCGTACACCCGCATCACGCCGTCCACGGGAAGCGCCGCGAGAAGGAACGCGGCCGTCCAGACCATGAAGATCGGCACGCTGGCCAGGTAGCTCCGCGTGAACAGGAGGACGATCAGGTCACGCGCGTTCACCAGGAGCACGCCCACCAGCGGGAAGAACACCAGGGCCAGCTTGCTCACGGTCGCGTGCCAGGTGGCCAGGGCCGCTTCCCTGCGACTGTCCCGGATCTCCTCCGCCATCTTCACCATCATGACGTTGGCGGTGGAGCCGGCCACCAGGTCCACCAGGGGAACTTGAAGGCACCCGACGGAGTAGACGGCGAACGCCGCGGGGTCGAAGCGAAGGGACACCGCGTACTGGTGCAGGTTCGCCTGCAGGATCTCGACCAGGACCGCCAGCTCGAAGGGGATCGCGTAGGCCAGCTGGCTCCTCAGAAGAGACCAATCCAGGCGGAGATCGGCGCCGAACTCGCGCTTGAGGACCAGAAGCGTCGCGCCGAACCGCAGCGCCGCGAACGCGACCGCCCCGATCAGAAGACCCTCCAGGCGAGGAGTCAGAAGGATCGGGAGCAGGAACATGGCGGTCCGGACGGCGTCGGACGTCGCGTACGCCCAGGCGGCCCCGGAAAAGCGCTTGCGCGCCGTCAGGAGGATCTCGAGCCCGGTGGACGCCAGCATGAACGCCAGATAGAGGCCAATCCAGGGGAGGCCGGAGGACAAAGCGCCGTTGCCGAGCCACGCGGCGATCCGGGCCCGATCGGCCCACAGGAAGACGAAACAGGCCGCCCCGGCGCCCGAAAGGGCCAGCAGCGAGTTGAGCGCGTACCGTCCGGCCCTCGCAGGGTTCGATGGCAGAAAGTAGAAGAGGCTCTCGGCCATGCCGAGCTGGGCGATCCCGTACAGCGTCGCGTAGACGAGAAAGAGCTGCTTGTACGTTCCGAAGGCGGTCTGGTCCAGCACCCGGGCGAGCACCACCGGAATGGAGAAGGCGACCACGACGCCGACCAGGCGGCCCGACATCAGCGTCACGGCGGGTTTGAGGGTCGAATCCATCGGATTGCGAATCGTCAGTTCCAGTGGTCGAGGGGGCAGAGAGCGACCCGATCGAAGGTGCCGTCGGCCTGACAGCCCATGACCGCGGGAGAAAAGCCGCCGAATGCCCCGAGTCCGGAGTTTTCCCACAGGAGGGTGCGCGACAGAGTGAGGAGAGGATGGGCGGGATCGCGGTGCCGGCACGAGGTGTAGGCGCAGCGATACCCCGCCGCCTCGACGGCCCGGACCGTCGCGGCGTTGAACCACCCGTTCGGATAGGCGAAGTGGCGCACGGTGATGCCGAGCCGCGCCTCCAGGTCGCGTTTGGAGCCCGCCGTCTCCTCGAGGATCTTCTCCCGGTCTTCCCTGGTCAGCAGGGGATGCGTGCGGCTGTGCGAGCCGATCGTGATGCCGGCGCGCTGCATCTCCACCAGCATCTCCCAGGTCAGGGGACGGCGTTCGTCCTGGACGCACTCCTCCACTCCGACCTCGGCCTGGAGGGCCGAGGCGAGACGCTCGAGAGGGGACTGAGGCAGGGTCTCCAGGAGAATCCGCATGATCCGGAGAGGTCCCGGGGAGGCGTCCGGGGTCCCGTCCGTCGCGACCATTTCCAACCCCAAGTCCGCGAAGATCCGGGCCAGCCCTTGCATCGGAGAGGGCCATACCTTCCACGCGCGGTCCAGGAGAAGGTAAAGCCAGTCGAAAAGAGGCACGCGCGACGTCCCGACCAGGTCGGTCAGGACGAACACCGCCGCCGGGATCCCGCGCCTCCTCAGGATCGGAAACGCGTGCTCGTACACGTCGCTGTATCCGTCGTCGAATGTGACCGCAGCCAAGGGCCTGCGCGGCCTCTGCCCGCGCTCCAGCCGCGATCCGATGTCATCGAGCGAAACGAAATCGAAGCGACGTCCGATCCACTCGAGATGGCGCTCCAGCATGCCGCGACTGATCAGGGTGGCGGCGATCGAGTTCTCGGAGCTCCTTCTGAAGTCCTCGACGACCCGGTGGTATCCGGCGATCCACGGCGCCCCGCTCCGGTGACGGAGGGTCCGCTTCAAAAGGCTCGCCCCGCTCCAGCGCATCCCGCCGGCGAGACCCGATTTGACCAGACGGCGGATCACCGGGTCAGTCCCTTGTGGGAAACTCGCGCTTCGCGGCGATCCGGTCGGTGATCGTTCTGGGGAGCAGGCGGCGCGCCGCCCTCCGGGCCGCCCGGCTCAGCTCGATCGCCCGTCGGTAGACCAGCCCGCGCACGTGGGGCGGGTAGAACTCCAGCCGCCCCAGCGAGCGGGTTCCATGCGCCCAGTGCCCCTTGTAGCTCTCGACGCCCTGCAGCATGTCGTACTCTCCGGCCCCTTCCTCGATGGCGCTCCTGATGGTGAGGCCCATGGTGACGAGGCCGGTGCTGTACCTACCGTAGTTCGGATCGAACCCCGATTGATAGAAATAGAAGACGCCTCCGTACCTGAAGCCGTACAGTGCCGCGACCGCCTCCTCGTCGAGCCACAGGGTGTAGAGCCTCAGCCATCCTCGCTCGCACGCCAGCCGCGTGATCTCTTCGTGGAAGTCCAGGTGGTTCTGCGTGTGGAAGGCCCTGGAGTAGCCGCTCCAGCGCGCCTTGTGGAGCGCGATGAGCCGGCCCAGGGCCGCTCGACGCTCAGCTTCCGTCGACACCTTCTCGAAACGGATCGTGAATTCCCGGCCGAGCTGCCGGAGCCTCCGGTTGAAGTTGTAGCGGTGGGCGCGGCCGAGGCTCCCCACATAGGCCGGCCACGATTGCCCGGACAGGTCGATGTGCCGCGAGATGTTGGTCTGCTCCTCCCCCAGGCTCCAACCCCCGTCGCCCAGGAGTTTTCCGAGATCGGCGGCGCAGCTGCCGCCGATCCTGACCTGCTCCAGCTCGACCGCGCGGTTCGTCGCGGCCAGGCACTCCGCCAGCGCCTTGAGGGCGCTCGCCTCCTGCCCGCGCCGGATGATGACATCCAGATAGTCGGAGCCGATGCTGCCCGTGCCCATGAACTCGAGCGCTGGGAAAGGCAGGACGCTCGAGATCCCCGCCGGCCTCACGACCAGAGGTGCGATCGCCAGAAGCCGCCCCCGCTGGCGCACGGCCAGGACGAACAGCTTCCGGTCGCCCGCCAGATGCCTCCACCAGGTCGTCAGCCATTCCCAGGTCAGGAACAGGCAATCCGAGGCGCTCTCCGCCAACAGGTCGCTCCATTCCTCCCTCATTGCCATGAGGTCTTCGGTGCCGTGAACGATTTCCACCGACGCGCCCGTCCCCGCCTTTTCCCAGACAAAGCTAGCCGTGCGGCTCCCGACCCCGGACCCGGTCCGCCATGAAATCGACCTGCTCCGGTGTCCGGCTCCCGATGCTCCTAGGCCGCGATGCACCACTCACCTTCCAGCCTCGTCAGAAACGCGTCGGCCCGATGGATCGCCGCCAGCACACCGGGATCCCTGGAGTGGACCAGGAACCAGGAGGCGCCATCGTGGTGGAAGAAGGCTCCCCTGGCGGCGAGCGCCTGGAAGGCGGCCGGATCCATCTGCCCCGACACCGCGACCGCGCCGCCCCTCCAGGCGTGATGGAAGAGGTGGTCGAGGACCTCGCCCACGAACGGCTTCCTGGCACCGATCTGCACCACCTCGCTGATCCCGCCGCGATTGAGGTAGAAGAGGTACCAGCCCAGCACCTCTCCCGCCGCGTCCCGGACCGCGACACGCTGGAACAGACCGCGGTCCCGCTTTCTCGCCAGCAGATCCAGGAGCCAGTTCAGGGACTCGCGGTCGTACTCCGGGCGCAGCGACCTTTCAGCCGCCACCCGCGACAGGCACTCGAGGAGGTCGTCGGTCCCGAGATCCTCCCCCGTCAAACGGGGGCGCGCCAGCAGGGCCGGCGCGCCCAGGATGAGGGGCGCCAGCGCGTCCGCCGCCGCACACAGGGGGGCGACGGCCCAGGACACCGGGGCCGCCAGCCCGCGACGGCTCAGGAACGAGAGGAGGTAGCGACTCGGTCGCAGGGCGCGGGTCCAGCGGAGACTGAAAAGGAGAGACGTCGAGCCTCCGAACCGCTCCAGGATCCGGCTGGAGGGAGTGCCTCCCTCGGCGATCGAGAGGTCCTGGTCTCCTGACAGGAACGTCCTGGCGAGTTCCAAGGCGGCCAGGGTCGAGCGGCTGCCGGGCTCGACCATGAACGTGTGGCTGATGGCGGCCTCGATGGGACGACCCTCGAAACGCATTCTGCGCGGCATCACGCCGAGGCAACCGGCGATCCGGCCGCCGGCGTCCTCGTAGACCAGCGAGGGGAGCGCGTCATCGCGCCACGGGTTGCGGCAAAATATCTCGTGCAGGTACTCCGCCGCGGCCACCGGGTCGTGGGCCCCGCGCTTCTTGAATATCCGTTCGTACAGGTTCACGACCTGGGGCACGTCCCGCTCGGCCAGGGGTCTCACCCGGCTCGACGTCTCCTGTGCACCGGGTGGTTCGTCTCGATCGCCCGGCTTCATTGCCGCCGCCACGCTGCGTATCCGCACGTCCGCGTCCCTACCCGCCGTATTCCCACGGCGAATCGGCGATCGTCAGCGGCCGCACCTGCTCCCGGCATCCCGCCTCCAGGACCTCCAGGACGACCAGCACGTGATCGCCCAGGTCGTCCAGAATCCTCCGCACGCGGCACTCGACGTAGGCCGGCGCGTTCCGGAGGATCGGCGCCGTCGTGGCGCCGTCCTGAAACGGCTCGCCGTTGATGCCTCCATCGAGCGCCCGGGTCGGCTCGAAGAACCGGCGCGCCATGTCTTCCTGGCCGCTCCCCAGGATGTGGAGGGCCACACAACCGCTCTGGCGCAGGCAGGCGAACACATTGCTGTCCGGACGCACCGCCGCCATGATCAGCGGCGGCCGGAACGACGCCTGCGAGACCCACGTCACGGTCGCCGCGCCGAAGCGATCTCCGCTGCGCGACGTCATGATGTAGAGACCGTTCGACAGCATCCGCAGCGTCTTCCGCCGGCTCGCCCCGTCCACCTAGGCCGTCTCCTGCACCCGGAGGCGCGCCGCCACGAAATCGGCGATCCGCGCGATCGATCGGAAGTTGTCCATCTCGATATCGCCCAGCGCCACCTCGACCCGGAACTCCCGTTCGAGCTGGGCCAGGAGCTCCACGAAGCCCATCGAATCGAGCGCGCCCGTCTCGAACAGGTCGGTCTCGGCCGACGGGATTTCCAGATTGAGCCTGTCGGCGAACAGCCTGGTGATCCGCCCCTGCAGATCCGTCGCCCCCTGCATCTCAGATTTCCTTGTGCTCCGACGCCAGGATGTCGAACCACAGACGGTCGTAGACGCGACCATCGATGGTGTGGCACTGCCGCTGCCTGCCGATCGGGGTGAAGTTCAATCGCCTGACGATGCCCCGGGATGGGTTGTGCTCGACGATCCACGTGTTGATGGCGTGCAGACCGAGTTCAGAGAACCCGAGGGTGACGAGCATCGAGGTCGCCCGCGTGCCGTGACCGCGCGCGCCGAACGACTTGTCCCCCAACACCGCCCAGACGCGGGCCGTCTTGAAGGCAGCTCTCGAGAGGCAACAGCTTCATGGTGCTCGAACGTCTGCTTCAAAGACGCTCGATCGATCTTCCCATTGCCGTTTCTCGGGAGTCGATCGAACGCCATCCAGCGGGAGGGGAGCATGTGGATCGGCAGGAGGCGGCCCAGCTTCAGACGCAGCGCGACGGGGGTGATCTCGGCGCCCGCCGCCGGCACATACGCACAGCAGAGGATGGTTCCCTCGAAGCCGTCCGTGGGGATGGCCACCACCGCGCACTCCCGCAGCGACTCGAGCGTGCCGAGAGCGGCCTCGATCTCGCCCAGCTCGATCCGGTAGCCGCGGCTCTTGACCTGCGTGTCGACCCGTCCCACGAAATAGACCAGACCATCCTCGTCCCGCCGCGCCAGGTCTCCGGTTCTGTAGATCCGGTCCGAGGGGCGGGCGCCCTGCGTGTCGGCGAGGAAGACTTCCCGCGTCCTTTCAGGGTCGTTCCAGTACCCCGGGCTGAGACCGACGCCGCGGATGTGCAGGTGGCCGACCTCCCCGTCTCCGACCGGCCGCAGGGCCTCGTCGAGGATCAACAGCTCCTCTCCTTCGCAGGCCGTCCCGATCGGCACGGCCTGCGTTTCGCTCGCGGGACAGGCGGGCAGCGTGTAATAGCTGCTCGCGATAGTGGTTTCGGTGGGCCCGTACAGATTGGTGAACGTCACGTGCGGCAGCCGCCTCATCCAGTAGACGAGCCCGGGCGTCGGGAACACCTCCCCGCACCACAGAAGCCGCCTGAGGTCCGGGAAATCGCCCTGACGCACGACGTCGAATTTCGCCATGTAATTGAGGACCGAGGGGACCGAGAACCATTGCGTGACAGAGGACGCGCGCATGAACTCCGCCAGCGTCGTCGGCAGGAGATTCAGCGCGGGGGGCACGAGGTGCAGCTGCGCCCCAACGGCGAACGTCCCGAAGATGTCGAACACGGACAGATCGAAATGCAGGGGCGGGTGGCAGGAAACCCTGTCGGACGGACCCATGCCGAAGTACCGCGTCGCCCACTCGACGAAATGAATCACGTTGGAGTGGGTGATGACGACGCCCTTGGGCGTCCCCGTGGATCCGGAGGTGAAGAGGATGTGCGCCGCATCGTTGCGGGCGCCCGCGCGCGGCGGCGGTGTGCCCGAAACGCGATCGAGGTCCCGCGCGGTAAAGCGCGCCGTGAAGCGGTCCGCGCAGGGCGGGTCGTCCTCGAGCCAGCCGATCGAGACGGAGGCGCGCACCGGGCGGCCGGCCAAGAGCTCGTCGAGTGTCGGGGTCAGTGACCCCGCCGCCAGGATCCACCGCGGGTCGCAGGAGTCGAGGATCTTCGCCAGGCGGGCCGGAGGGCTCGACGGGTCGAGGGGCACATAGACGCCTCCGGCCTTGTAGATCCCGACGAGCGCCACGATGGCCTCCGGAGATTTCGGCATGAGGAGGCACACGCGGTCGCCCCTGACGCAGCCGCCCTCCCCGAGGATCCTCGCCAGCCGGTTCGACCGAGTCTCCAGCTCGGCGTAAGGCAGGGAACGTCCGCCGCCGACGACCGCGACGGCGTCGGGTCGCTGCTCGGCCTGCAGAGTTACCCAGTCAGCGAGCGATTCAGGCATGGATCGATGGCGCGATGGAAGGCTTGGTCTGCATGGTGCAGATCGTCGAGCTCCCGCGGCACGTCCAGAATGAACGTCCGATATCCCAGGGACAGGTAGCGTCCCAGCTCCGTTCCAACCCGCTCGTAGCTCCCCACCAGGTACGGGCACATCGTCTTGTAGTTCTGGAACGGCACCAGCCAGTAGGGGCCCGTCTCCGTGTCACGGCCCGGCTGTGACAGCTGTCCGTGCCACACGGAGTCGGAGACCTTCATCGCGAGCTGGTGCGCGAGCTGGCCCTTGCGATCCTCGGGAAAGCGCGCGCGGGCGAAGTCCCACGCCTCCTCGTCACCGGCCCGGGCGATGATGCCCACCCGGATCCCGTGCGCCACGCCGTCCGTCGCCGGCCCCTCCCGGTACTCCTCGGCCGGCTTCGGGTACTCGATGGCGGTCGCGCCGATCGCGCGCGCGGCGGCCATCCCGGCCTCCGAGGATCCCGAGATGAAGACTCCGGGGGACATGCCGGGCGGAAGGGGCGGCGACAACTTCAGCTTGTCGACCCTGTAGAACTCCCCTTCGAAGGTGACCGGCGAAGGGCCGGACAGAAGGCGCTGGATGATGGTCGTGTACTCGATGAGCCGGTGGTAGCGTCGATCGTGCGGTGTCGTGTCGTTGAGCGCCGTCAGGTCGTTCTTGAACCCTCCCGCGACCATGTTGAGGTAGATCCGCCGCCCGTGCAGAGAGGCGATCGAGGCGATCATCCTGGCGATGGAGTAAGGGTGCATGTAGACGGGTTGCACCGCCACGAGAGGGCACAGAGACGTCGTGCTCTCGACGATGACCTGCGACACCAGCCATGGGTCCACGAGCGAGTTGTCGGAATAGACGAGGATCCCCGTGCACCCCGCCGCCTCGCTCCAGCGCGCCACGCGGACCACGTCTTGCAGATAGCTCCGCGCGTCGGAGCCGCTCGACGGCGGGCACGTGGAGAAAACCTCGATACGTGCGTCGAACATGTGAGCGCCCCCTTTCCGTTCCCTAGATCGCCTCGCAGCGCAGGGCGGACTCGGCGCCGCCCTCCTCCTCGAACCGCCGCCCTTCCAGGAGCGACCGGTACAATCGCTCGGTCGCCCGCGCCATGCCCTCGAGAGAGAAGCTCTCCGTGATTCGCTTCCTCCCGGCCTGCCCGATCCGGCGCGCCAGGCCGGGGTCCGCCAGGAGGGCGTCGATCGCCGCGGCGAGGGCGGCGGCGTCGCTTGCGGGCACCAGCAGGCCCGACACCCCGTCTTCCACCGCCTCCGGGGTGCCCCCGACACGAGTGGCGACGATGGGCGTCCCGGCCGCCATCGATTCGAGCAGCGAGTTCGACAGCCCCTCGCTCAAGGACGGCAGAACCGACACGGCGACCTCCGCCAGAAGCTCGGGGATGTCGAGACGAAAACCGGTGAACACGACGCGCTCGGCGATTCCGAGGCGCTGCGCCAGGCGCTCCAGGCCGGTCCTGCAGCCGTCCTCCTTGACGATGGCCCCGTCTCTTATGGCGAAGCGGCCGCCGACGATCAGGAAGCGGGCGGTCGGGTGACGGCCGGCCACCACGGCCGCCGCTTCCAGGAAGTAGTCCAGACCCTTCAGCTCGTGGAGGCGGCAGACGACCGCCACGATCGGTGCGCCGGGCGGAAGACCGATCTCCTGGCGCAGGCGGTGGCCGTCGCTCTTCCTTTCGAACCGGGATAGATCGACCCCGTTCCTGATGACGACGATGTTCTTGTGGCCGTACCCTTCCGCGATCAGCCACCGCCTGACCGCCTCGGCGTTGACTACGATGCAGTCCGCCAGTCGGCAAAACAGCCGCTGCACGCGCTTTTGCATCGGCGTCTGATAGATGCCCAGGTCGCGGATCGACGCGACCACCCGCGGCACGCGCGCCAGCCTGGCCGCCGGCACGGCGAAGAGGTTGGGGTAGAAGTTGTAGGTATGGACGATTTGGATCCGGTGGCGTCTCAAATCCCTGGCGAAGCGCACCTGCTGCCTGAGTGTCCTGTAATTGCGCAGACTGTCGATCCCGTACTCCCAGATCGGCAGGTGGCGATCCTCGATCTCCTCGAGATAGGGTCCCCAGCGCCTGAAGCAGGCCAGGTGCAGGTCGAACTTCGTTTGGTCGAGCGCCCGCCCGAGATTCACGACGTGCCGCTCGGTGCCGCCCATGGCGAAGCCGTTCACGAACATCAGGATCCTGGTTCTGTCCCCGTCGCGCGCCGCGGGGCCGCCCGGGGTCCCGCACACGACGGCGGTCACGGTGTCACTCCGTGCATTTCCCCCTCCCACGTAGCCCGCGCCGCCAGCGCGAGACCGGCCATGTAATAGAAGTAGAAGTGATACGCCACCGGGTGGAACATCGCGGCGACCGCGAAGACCGCCAGACTGACCTGGATCCCCTCGGCGAGCAGGAACAGATCCCGTATCGCCGGCGAGTCCGCCGTCCGCCGCCTGACGAGCGCCGCCGAGCGGAAGCAGCCAGCCAGGATCGCGAGAAACAGGATGAGTCCGGGAAGGCCGAGGTCGACGGCGTACTCCAGATACACGTTGTGGACCTCCTTCCAGTGAGCGCCCCTCGCCTCGTTCATGGCGAGGATGTTCATGCCGACACCGGCGCCTACGATCGGGTTCTCCGAGACGAAGCGCAGCGCGGCGAGCGTGTCGCCCCAGCGCTCCTGCGCCGATCCCGTCGGATCGGAATCGATGTCGGTGATGGTGCTCAGGCGATCGAGGTACCCCTCCGGCAGGAACGGCGTGCACAGGAGCAGAAGGATCAGCGCGGCGATCGCCCAGCCGCGCTCGGGCCTCCGGAGGAGCTTCGTGGAGTAGATGACGCTCGTCGTCGCCAGGGAGATGAAACCGGCGCGCGAGAACGTCAGGATCACCACGACGGCGTCGAGCGCGGCGCACCCCAAAAGGAGGAGGCGCCAACGCCACGCCTTCTGGGCCAGCGCGAGCGCGACCGTCAGCGGCAGTATCAGGTTGAGAATCAGTGCGAGGTCGTTGGGGTTCGAGGTAAGCGGCGCCTCGTAGCTCATGATCCGCTTGACTGGACCGGCGTCGAGGAAGTGGCCGGCCAGATACTCGTGGACGCCGGACGCCGCCAGCGGCACCGCCATCAGGGTCAGCCCCCAGGCGACCTTCCGGAGTCGCGCCCTCGTGTTCACGACGTTGCTCAGAAGACAGAAGATGGCCAGTGTCTTGAAGTACACGTCCAGCAGAAAGGACAGGCTGCCACCGGGCCAGTACGACATCGGGATCGTCAGGACCGCCCACGCCACGAGGCACGCCATCGCCACGATCTCGGGAGTGATCTTCATGATTGGCCGTCTGGAGGCGAACCGATCGACCAGATGGGAGGCGATTCCGATCGCCGCCGTCAGCAGGCCGAGGCGCAGCGGGGCGAGCGCGGGAACAAACGTCTGTGGCGCCAGCATCAGGACAAACGTGAACGCCATCAGGGCCCGGAAGGGCGCGCGGCTCCCCGTGCCCTCCGGCATCACCTCCGCCGCCGCGGCCGGGAAACGGGCGACCTTCACCGGAGCGGAGTCCGTTCTCCACCATTCGACCCGTCCTGCGGAATTCATTCTGTCCGCCCGGAAAGGAGCTCCACGACGGCTCGGGCCAGCTTCCCGGGGTCGTGACGGACCATTGGTCCCGGACCGAGGAGATCGCGCGCGAGGACCCTGCACCCGAGGGCCCGGATTGCTTTCGGATCGGCCACGATCGGACCGGACGACTGCCCCGCGTAGCGCGCCGCCAGGCGGTCCGCGATCGGGGCGCTGTTCACGAGCACGGCATGGATCGGCACCCGGGGCGCGTGGCGGCGCAGAGCGGTGACGACGTCCGTCCCGGTGTAGCCGTCCGTTTCACCCGGCTCTGTCATCAGGTTCAAAATCAGCACCACTCGGGCACGGGACTTCGCGATCGAGGCGGCGAGATGTCGCACCAGCAGGACCGGGATCAGGCTGGTGTAGAGGCTTCCGGGGCCGATGGTGATGAGGTCCGCCCGCTCGATCGCCTCCCGCGCTTGCGGCAGAGCCCGTGCCGCCGAAGGCTGCAGGACCACCCGGCGGATCGGACGCCGCACCATGGCGATGCGCGACTCCCCGGCGACGCGGCTCCCGTCCGCGAACTCGGCCAGAAGCGAGACGTCGTCGAGGGTGGCGGGGAGGACACGGCCGCGCACGGCGAGCACCTTGCCCGCGCGCTCCACCGCCCTGGCGAAGTCTTTCTCCAGCCGGGACAGCGCCGTCAGAATGAGGTTCCCGAGGCTGTGTCCCCCGAGGCTCCCATTACCATCGAAGCGGAAATTGAAGATCTCCGACAGCGTCGGATCGCCGTTCGCGAGGGCGACCAGGCAGTTGCGAATGTCGCCGGAGGCGAGCACTCCGTAGGCGCGGCGCAGCCTGCCCGAACTTCCTCCATCGTCAGCGACACTGACGATGCCGGTGAGGCGGCCGCGGTGCCGGGCTTCCACCCACCTTTGCCCGGAAGGGAACAGGAGGCCCCTCAGGCCCCGCAGGACGATCGGCAGGCCCGTCCCGCCTCCCAGGGCGACCACCCTCGGGTGGGGACGGCGCACCCGGATCGTCGGCCCCGGCTTCCGCCCGAAGCTGTCGATCCGGTCCTCAACCTCTCCGCTCAGCATGCTTCGGTTGCGGTGAAACGATCGGGCTTCAGGATTTATGGGAAGGCTTCGCCCCCTTCGGTTTCGACGTCCTCCCCGGAGCGAAGCCGCAAAGACATCAGACTGTTTTCCCCGGGGATCGCCAACCTGATCCCAAGGGTCATTCAGTGTTGCGGACCCTTTTTACGGCGAGTCTCGCGCCGCATCAATCGGTGGATCCCCCAAAGACCGTAAGGGAATTCCCCGAGGCATTGGGGGAGGAACTCACTTGAGCGGAGGCTCGGGAGCCGCCTCACGGGGCGCGGTTTCGCGCGTGGCGGGCTGGGGAGGGCGGCGGCCGCGTCCTGGCGGGCGGCCGTAGGCGTGGTAGTACCCGTAGTAGCCGGAGAACGCGCGCGCGTCGCCGTTGAAGACGATGCCGATCACCTTGGAGGGCTCCATGAGGTTCAGGCCCTCTTCCACGAGCTTCCGGGGGGTCCTGTGCGCCGCCACGACCATGAGCAGCCCGTCCACCCACCGGGCGATCAGTCGGCAGTCCGGAACGGGGATCAGGGGAGGCGTGTCAACGACGACATAGTCGAACATCCGGCGCGCCTCCTCCAGCACGGCCCCGAATCGCGGTGACTTGAGGACCTCGTAGGGCTGTGGAGCAAGCCTGCCCGCCGGCAGGATCCCCAGGTTCGCGGGGAGACTCTGGACCAGACCCGGGAGGGAGCGGTCCGGATCCAGGATCGCGTCCGCAAGCCCGGCGCCCCTGGGATCTTCCAGTCCGAGCTGGAGTCCGGCAGAAGCGCGGCGAAGGTCGGCATCCACGAGAAGGACGCGGGCGTCCCGCGCCTGCGCCAGAGAACCCGCCAGGTTGATGGCGGTCGTGGTCTTGCCGTCACCGACCACCGCGCTGGTCACGGCGAGGACCTGCAGCGCCCTTCCCTCGGGCCGCGACTCCAGGCGGGAGCGGAGCGCCCGGTACTGCTCGGCCTCGAACGAAGCTGGAGCGACCAGGCTGACGAGGTGTGGATCCAGACCTCGCACTCCCTGCGTTTCGGTCGCCGTCCGCGAGCGTCCCATGAGGTCCACGCTGCCGTCCGGCTTCGCGTCGATATACCCGCTCATCCTCGTCCTCGTCGCCGCGCGACGGCCCCCACATGTCCCCCCTCCATCAGTGAGCGCGGTCTTCCCTACACTCGTCCCCCGCTCAGGATGACGACCAGCTGCTCGGATTCATGCGCGAGGTAGTACGACGCCCCCGCGGCCGCCGCCAGCCCGGCCGCCAGCAGAACGACCGAGGCGCCGACCTTGAGAGTCCGCCTGACGACGTCGCCCCGCGTGACGATACGCGGAATGCGTGCCAGGACCGGTATCTTGGTGAAGGCCCGGAGGCTGTCGACGCTGTGGAACGACGTGTCGAGCTGCTCGGCCAGGGCCATTCCTCCCGCGGCCATCCCGACGGCGATAATCAGGCCCATCAACGACAGCCAGAGCCGGTTGGGCGCCGCCGGATCCCCGGGCGGAAGCGCGGGATCCAGGATCCGGAACTGTTCGGTCGCCTGTCCCTGCTCCAGGCTCTCGGCCACCAGGGCCTCCTCGTAACGCTTCAGGAGCGAGTCGTAGAGCTCCTTGGTGGTCTCGTAGTCGCGTGACAACGCCTGGAACTCCCCCTGTCTCTGAGGCGCGCTCTCGATCCGGCGCTCGTAGTCGGCGATCCTCTGCCGCAGTCGGTCTTCCTCCTGCTTCAGGGCCGCCGACTCCGCCTCCGCCGAGCGCATGGACTTGCGCAAGGACGACCCTCCCCCGTCGCCCGTAGAGGGTGCCGTGCCGTGCGCGGGCGCCGCGGGCCGGGTCTCGGCGAGCTTCCGCTTGAGGGCCGCGATCTCCGCCTCGATCCGGACGACATCGGGGTAGTTGTCGCTGTATTGTCTGCGCAACTCGGTCAGCTCGCGGTTCAGCCGATCGATCCTGTCCTGCGTGTCATCGGGATCGCCCACCGGACCTCCCGACGTCGAGTCCGCCGGCTGGCTCGCCAGCCTGTCACGGCGGTCCATCGCCCGGATCTGCCTCTCGCTGTTGAGCTGGAGCTGCGCGTTCAGTCGCCCGAGGACTGCGATGTTGGCTTCCACCTGCTGTGGCAGCTCGCCGAGATGGCGCCTCTTGAACTCTCCGATCCGGCCCTCCTGCTCGTCCAGCTTCTTCTTCATTTCCTCGAGCCGGGACTTGAGAAACTCAGCGGTCCGCGACGCCTGCGCCTCGCGGGCCTTGAGGTTCTCCTCCACGTAGAGCGACGCCAGGGCGTTGGTGACCTGCGCCACCTTCCGCGGATCCCGGCCGCGATAGCTGAGGGCGAAGGCTACGGTCGCCCCCCGTTCCCAGCTCCGCTCGACTCCCTTCAGATCGAGGCTGATGTCCCGCCGCATCATTTCAGTCACGTCCTCGGGGGACGCCTTCCCCCGCAGCTTCGGATAAAGCTCGAAGCGACCGATGAGATCGTTCAGCTTCGATCGGCTCAGGACCTGTTCGCTGATCGCGTGCAGCCTGGTCTCCAGCTCATCGGTCACGGCGGAGCGGACGAAGGTCTCCGGGACCTGCTGCCGCTCGACGAGGACCGTGGTGGTGGCCCGGAAGATGTCCGGCAAGAACGCCACGAAGCTGACGACGGGGACGAGGGCCCCGAGGAAGATCAGGATCCCGAGCCACCGCCGCCGTCCCCAGACATCGAGGGCCTGTTGGAGTCCCGAACTCTGCCGTGCCTGTCCGTACATCGTTCAACCCTCGTGCATCGTGCGCCCAAAAGCCCCCGCTACCGTACGGCGGCTGTCGGCCGCGGCCAATCAGGGAAACTACCGAACGGGCCGCGGGAAAACCCTGGCAGGGCGGCGGCCCGTTCTCCCTCCACGCCGCCACCCTCTCCCGTCAGGAGGTCACATCGAAAGCGTCCACGACGATCCAGTAGGCGTTCGCGGATGTGGTGCCCGTGACCTTGATCATCAGGGTGTGAGGACCCGCCGGCAGACCACTGGTGGCGTACATCACCGCCTGCGGTTGATCGCTCGGGGCGAAGGTGTCCACCGTCGCTACCAGGGTCCCGTCGAGGAACACCTGCGCGATCCCGCCGAAGTCGCCCTTGAACCCGATCCAGCTCACGCCCGTTCCGTTGAAGGCCAGCGTGGTGGTGGCGTTCGCCTCGTTGGACTCGGCGCCCGTGCCGCCGCTCAAGCGTGAGTCGGATGGGAAGATCCACGTTCCGGTGTAGGTCACGGACGGATCGTTCTCCTCGATGCGGATCGTGGACGACGGCGGTGGCGTGGGCGTCGGGGCAGGTGTCGGAGTGGGCGTGGGGGCCGGCGTAGGGGTCGGCGTTGGGGTTGGTGTCGGCGTGGGAGTCGGCGTCGGGGTTGGTGTCGGCGAAGGGCTGCCCGGCTCCAGATCGAAGGCGTCGACCCAGACCCAGGATCCGTTCGAAGCCGAGTTTCGGGTCCCAGTCACTTCGATCACCAGGGTGTGTCCCCCCGCCGGCAGGCCGTTTGCGGCATAGAGGACCGCCTGCGACTGACTTGGCGAAGCGTACCCGTCGACGATCGCCTGGAGCGTTCCGTCGAGGAAGACCCGCGCGATGCCCGACCACTCGTCGCTCGTGCCGAACCACCGGACGGCCGTGCCCGTGAAGGTGAAGGTCGCGGTGGCCCCCTGGTCCATGGATAGGACGGCGTTGCCGCCGCTGAAGCTCGGGGAATCGCTGCTTCTGTACCAGGCGCCGCCGTAGGTGACGGACGGATTGTCCTGCTCGAAGCGGGGCAGGACATCGAAGGCGTCGACCCACACCCAGGATCCGAGCGAGAGCAGGCCGTGCGTCCCCGTCACTTCGATCGCCAGGGTGTGACTCCCCGCCGGCAGGCCGGTCGCCGCGTAGAGCACCGCCTGCGTCCGCGACTGCGTCGGCAGAGCGGACGTATCGACGGTCGCCCGGAGCGTCCCATCGACGTACACGCGGGCGATACCCGACCACTCGTCGCGCGTGCCGATCCACCGTACCTCCGAACCCACGAAGGTGAAGGTCGCGCGCGCGCCGGCGTCCATGGACAGCACGGCGTTGCCGCCGCTGGACGACGGAGCGCTGTTATTGAACCAGGCGCCGCTGTAACTCACCGAGGAACTGTCCTGCTCGAAGCGGACTTCCGGGGTCGACGAAACTTCCGAGGCGAGCGCGTCCTGGCCCGGGAGCCTGCCGAGGAAGAGGACCCCCGCTCCGAGCGCGAGGAGGGACACCAAGGTTCCGAGGAAGGCCTTCTTGATCCTCATCATGTCTCCTCCATGTCTCCTTCTTCCCTCTCTGCGGCTGACGTCGCCGTCGTCAGTGCTTGACCAGGACGTCCTTCACGGTCGTCGTCGGTGTCCCGGTGTTGATTGTCGCGAGCGGCGCGCCCGTGGCCAGATCGAACCTGGTGACATCCGACGAGCCGTAGTTCGAGGCCCAGAACGTGCCGTCCCCCACCAGGTCCAGGCCAATCCACAGGTCCGGCTCGCCGGCCAGGTCGTAGGTCCGGACGAGACGTCCTCCCGAATCCAGGCGCGCGATGTCGTTCGAGGTGGCCACCAGCACGCCGCCGTCCGGCAGGAGGCGCAGACTTCCCGCGTAGCCGCTGGCGATGGGCGCGGCATTGAAATCGGGGAGCTGGCGATTCGAGCAGACATCGAAGCGCTTTACGTTCGGACCCTGCGACGTATAGAACATCGTGCAGCCGTCGCTCGCGAGGTCGATCCGCGCCGAGCCCCGGAGGTCGGGAGCCACGTCGAACGCGGTCCGGAAGACGCCGGAGGCGTCGAGCTGCCGGATGTCGCCCGTGCAGTCGGCCTGCCCCACGTAGACGCGGCCCGCACGGTCGAAGGCGAACGCGTAGGGGTTGCAGTTGTAACCGCTCCCGAACGCTCCGAGCGAAATTCCCTGCGGGCTGAACTTCTCGACCGAGTTTCCTGTCAGGCAGACGGAGACGTCGGCACAGTAGTGCGATACGTAGAGGTTGCCGGCGGCATCGAACCCCATCCCCTCCGCCTTGCCGGGGATCGCGTTGACCAGCACGCCGACGAGCGTCCCGTCACGGCCCCACCACTGGACTTCACCTGTGCGCAGCGAGATCAGCACGTCTCCCGGCGCGAAGGAGCGAGGAGTGGACAGGTCGATCGTCGGGCCGCCCGCCGGCAGGTCGATCGCCGAGGCTTCCCCCCAGGCGATCGACCCGATGACGCAGGCGAGAACGAACAGGAATGGCGCGACGCGCGCGGCGCTTCGCTGACTGTTCTCATTCATACGTGGCTCCTCCCGGTTGTGACTCTCGTTCTCCATTCGATGCGGAAACCTCCCGACTCCACGACTCGATCTCTCCACCCCGGATCTCCGAGGCTCCGGAAAGCCCACGGCGGCGCGGACCCGCCGGCCATCCGCGAGTGTCGATTTCACCTGATCCCCCCTCTGTGATGCGCGCGTTTCGCCGTTCAGGGTGCCTGCGGCCCGCCGGCGTGACGGCCGAGATCGCGCGTCAGACCGACTGGCGAACGGCCGCGCTGCCCCGCAAGCGCCCGGTTCTGGTTGTGGCGCCCATGCATCCTCGGCAGGAACGCCACGCTCGAACCGCGCGCCAACGACTCGGTGCGCGCGGCCTCCGCGACCTTGGCGCCGCGGCCCAGGAGGACGACCTTGATGGTGTCCAGAAGGATGAGGGCGTCCAGGAGGATCGAGCGATGCTTGATGTAGTACAGGTCGTAGCGCATCTTCTCCGTCTCTTCCTCGAGATCGTTGGCGTACCCGTAACGGACCTGGGCCCACCCCGTGACCCCGGGCGGCACCATGGAGCGGATCCGGTAATAGGGAACGGTCCGGGTGAAGAGGTCGAAGTTCGACAGCGGGTGCGGCCGGGGCCCGACAAGGTTGATGTCGCCCCGCAGGATGTTCACGAACTGCGGCAGCTCGTCGAGGCGGAACCTGCGGAGCCACCGGCCGGCGCGGGTGATCCGGTCGTCATTGTCCCCGGCCCACTCCGACGTGTGGCGGTCCGACGGGTGCATGGTCCGGAACTTCAGTAGCCGGATCCTCTTTCCGCCGAGACCCGCGCGATCGTGGACGAACAGGACCGGACCGCGCGAGTCCAGCCTGATCAGCAGGGCGATCAGGGCCATGAGCGGGGCGAAGAGGACCAGGCCGGAGACCGCGGCCACCAGGCTGATCCCGCGCGCCACGGCCTCGTGGAGGCGGGAGCCGCGGAAGTCCCCGGAGAAGGCCAGGGCGCCCGGCGACACCGCCTCGATGGCGATCTTGCCGGTGAGGCGCTCCAGGACCTCGACGCCGTCCAGGACGGCGATCCCCCGCACGCGGGCCTCGAGCAGGCGGTCGACCGGCAGCCGGCCCCGGCGATCGCCCAGGGCCACGACGATCCGCCGGGACCCGGTGCGCGAGATGATGTCATCGAGGTCCTCGAGCGACCCGAGAACCGGCGTGCCATACGCCGTCGTCGGGCCGCCGGAGCCTTCGCCGACGAGCCCGACGACCCTGTAGCCGGACTCGGGCCGCGCATCGATCTCCTGTGTGACCCGCCTGGCCAGAGGGCCCGTCCCCAGCACCAGGGTCCGCCGCACGAACGGAGGGCGCGCCGCGATGCCATAGACGAGCGCCCGCAGCGGCAGGATGATCGCCAGAATGATCGGGAGGATCGCGATCGGGGAGAGGCCCGGGACTCCGGCCGCCGGGATCACCCCCCAGGCCGCGAGCGTCAGGACCAGGGCCAGCACGGCCGAACGCGGCAGCCGAGACAGAAAGTTCCTGAAAGTCCGGACGGCGTGAAGATCGTAGAGTTCCTGGTAGTAGAAGGCGACCGCGCAGGACAGAGAGAGCGTCAGGGCGCGCTGGAGGGCGCCGTCGAGTTGGCCGGCGCCGCCGGCGTGGGAGCCCATCATTAGATGGAGCGTCGCGCACGCGGCGGCGCCGATGAGAAAGCACTCGAGCAGGGCGAGGATCAGCGCCATAGAGCCGCCACCTTTCTGCTCCCCGGTCGTTCTCCCCGGTCATAACGTCCGTCGCCTCGCGGCCTGCCGTAGCCGTAGTAGTAGCCGTAGTAGGCGGAGGAGGGACGGTCATCCCCGTTGAAAACGATCCCGGCGACCTTCGCGTGGGACAGAAGGTGCAGCGCCTCCTCCACGAGGCGCTGCGGCGTTCTGTGGGCGGCCACGACCAGGAGAAAGCCGTCCACCCACTTCGCCAGGACACGACTGTCGGGCACGGGGACGATGGGCGGGGTGTCGATCACGATGGTGTCGTAGCGCCGCCGCGCCGCCTGGACGATCTCGCCCATCCTCGGCGACTTCAGAACGTCGTAGGGGTTGTCGGAGGTCCGGCCCGCGGGCAGGATCGAGAGACGGGAAGGGGGGCGCCGTCTGACGAAGTCTTCCAGGAGCGCACCCGGCTCCCGGACGGCGTCCGCAATCCCCGGCAGATCATCGCCGAGGCCCAGCAGCCGGCCCGCGGAGGGGACCCGCAGGTCGGCATCCACGAGGAGGATTCGAGACTCGGCGTCCTGGGCGAGGGCCGCGGCCAGGTTGATCGCCGTTGTCGTCTTCCCCTCTCCGGCGGCGGCGCTGGTCACGGCGATCACGCTCATCTCGCCCCGGCGCTCCTCCACGACGTGGCGGAGCGTCCTGTACTGTTCCGCCTCGAAGGAATCGGGGGCGAGCAGGCTCACGAGGCGCTGGTCGATCGGACCCGCCGGCCCATGCGACGGTGCCGACCGCACCGTTCTCGTCGGCTGTCCGGCGTCCGGCTGCGTGCCGGCTCCCGATCCCGTCTCTGCTTCACGCATCAAGCCACCTCGCCCAAGGCGAATGAACACGGATCCATTTCGATCGTGCCCTGCTGTTTTACGATCGAAGGAACTCCCTTACAATCGGCGCGATCCTCAAAGTCCCTGGGGAGAAATGCGGAGGACGTCTCCGGAAGTCACCGGGCAGCGGTGAACGAGGAGGCCGGCGTCCCGACGGGCCTTTAAATCGTGGCCCGCTGCCAGGTGACGCGCTGGCGGCCCGTGAGTACGCGGACGAAGGCCACCACGGTGGCCCAGTTCAAAAGACAGATCAGGTACGGGATGGCGACGAGCGGGAGCTTTCGGGCGGCGCCCTTCATTCCGCCGAGCAGGGCCGCCGCGTAGAAGACGCCCTGCGCCAGGAGCGTCCACTCGTAGAGCGGCCTGCCGGCGAGGAGGAGGTTGGTGACCAGGGCCGTTCCGAGGAGCAGCGGCCCGAGCAGCCGGAGCCCTTTGTGCGACAGGGTCTGCAGCCAGACGCGGTTCCGGAAAGGGTCGAGCATCCAGCGCTCGCGCGCGAGCATCTGGAAGTTTCCCGCGATGGTCCGGACCTTGCGGACGAACTCCTCGCCCGCGGAGCTCGCTGGACGATCGTAGGCGCGCGCCGCGGGCTCGAACAGCACCCTGTACCCGGAACGTACAATCCTCATCGGGATCAGAACGTCGTCCAGGATCGTGTCGTCGGGGATCGGATCGAACAGGTCGCGGCGGATGGCGTAGATCGCCCCCGTCGCCCCCACCGTCGAGTCGACCAGGCTCTCGCTCAGCCGGATCGACTTCTCGAGGCGCCAATACACCCCGACGCCTCTCCCGACCGGAGTCGCGGACCGATCGCACGCCAGGATGAGCTCGCCGCCGACCGCCCCCACCCTGGGGTCGGCGAATGGGCGAACCAGCGCCTCGAGGGCCTCCGCTGCGAACCGCTGCCGGGCATCGGCCAGGACCACGATCTCGCCCCGGCAGCGCGGCACCAGATCATTGAGCACGGCCGTCTTGCCGCGGCGGCGGTGGAAGGCGAAGATCCGCACTCCCGGCTTCTCGAATGCCCAGGCCCGCGCCGCCGTGTGATCGGTCGATCCATCCGATCCCACCACGATCTCCAGCCGGTCCTTCGGATAGTCGAGGGTCAGGAGGTTCGCAATCCGGCCCTCGATCTGCGCTGCCTCGTTGTGGACCACGACGAGAACGGAGACCGCCGGCTCATGGCGTCCCCCGTGCGCCCGTCTCGGCCGGAGCACCGCCCAGGCACGCATCAGGACCGGATAGCCGAAGTGGCCGTAGCCGATCAGGATGACGGAAATCCAGAAGAACGCGAGCGCGGTCATGGCGAAGCGCGACGCAGGATGTTCCGGGAGTGGTTGGAGTCCGCCGCCCCTGATGCCATCCAGGTTCGGGGGGGATTCCGGATGGCGACCGGGCGGAGGCTAGGGTTCCGGCCGGGGCGGCGGACAAACAGATGTCTCCTAGCGCACGAGCACGATGTCACCGGGGCGCACCTCGAGGTTCTGCTGCGCTCCGTCCTGCATCGCCTTGTCATAGTCGAAGCGGATCCGGCTGGTACGCGTCCCCTCGCCGCGCAGGATGACGATGCGGGAACGCGATGCGAATTCGGTCAGACCCCCCGCGAGCGCCAGGAGATCCAGGACCGTGGTGCGTCCCTTGAGATCGAAGCGGCCGGGGTGCGCCACCTCCCCGAGAACGGACGCCTTCGGGCTCCTGACCTCCTGCACGATCACGGAGACTTCGGGGGTCGGCATGTACTCCGAGAGGCGTCGGATGAGGATGTCCCGGAGCTGCATCGGCGTCAGCCCGGCCGCCTGGACGTCGTTCAGAAGCGGTAGCGTGATCATGCCGTCCGGCCGGACCGGGACCCGCCGGCTCAACGCCTCGTTCTTCCAGACGCCGATGTCGAGCAGGTCCTCGGGGCCGATGACATATTCGCCAGAGGGGGCGGACGGGCCACGCTCCGGTTTCGTCGTGGTGCTATCCTCCGCCCGTAGCGGCGGGAGGACGGAGAGAATAAGCGTCGCGTACAGCGCGACCGCGGTCCTGGTCTTCATGGCGCCACCTCTTGCGAAGGGCCGGCTCCGACCGGCGCCCGCGTCTTTCCCTGGCTGGCGACGAGGCTCAACATGAGCGTGTCGCGGGCGATCTCATCGATCGCACCGCCGGACCCGGCGCCACCCAGACCTCCCTGTTGGAGACTCCTGCGATAGGTGCCCGCGATCGACAGCCAGTCGCCGATGCGCCAGATCGCCCCCAGATCGATCAGGTTGACCCTGGCCTCCGGTCCTCCGCTTGCGTCCCTGGTCCTGAAGACCCCCGGCGCCGCGCTCACCTGAAGGGAGCGCAGCGGTTGCCAGGAGATGGCCGGCTGGACGCTGTCGGTCACCACGGTGCCGGCCCGCCCGATCACCGTCCCCAGGCTCCGTCCGCATGTCAAGGACACGTGCAGCCTCTTCGCGTCGCGCCGCATGACGAGGGACACCTCCGGGTCGACCCTGCCCGCCGAATAACGCGGCCCGCCGCGCAGTGTGAATCCGCCGAGCGAGCCCACCCGCCGCTCCCACCCGAGACTCAAGATGTGGGCCGTGGTGACGCTCTCCCCCCCGAAGTCGTACCGGCCGAGGGTGTACCCCAGGCTCCCGGTGGACCGTGGTGACAGCCGGCGTTCCAGACCGAGGGCGGTCGTCCGGGTCTGGACCGTGATACCGGATACGATGTCGTCCTTCGTCTGCGTGAAAGACGCGATCGCGTTCGTCGCCGGTCCCAGACGCCAATCCAAGGCCGGGCCGACCGAGAGCCTGGTGGCGCGCAGGCGCGCAGCCAGAAGGCCCGTCGTCAGGTTGAGCTCCCCCGGCGTCAGGGTCGACACATAATCGCCATGCAGCGAGAGCGAGAGTGGATGGGCAGGACGGGCCTGGAAGTCGAATGTCGCGATCTGGCGCGCCCGGTTGGTGTCCAGCTCGGGGTGATCGACGAACCGCTCTGCGTCGAGGGCGTACCGGCCCGCGACGGAAAGACGCGCCGAGCGAAAGCCCCCTTCGATCTCGGGAGTGAGCCGCGAGATCGAATCCCCCTGGCGGGAGTCTCCGGTCGCGGAGAAAAGATTGCTGTCCTGCACGCCCGAAAGCGTCAGCGATCCCCTGGCGTAGGGTTCCGGCTGGGCGCCCGCCGCACCCCAGAAAGCGAGGCTTCCCAGGATCCCCAGTTCCGGCACGATCCGCCAGCCTCGACGATCCATACCGGTCGCCTCCCGACAACACCTCTCAGGCGGGAACCACGCAGGTGCAGTCGACCTCCACGGCCACGCTCCTAGAGAGGAGCGCGATGGAAAGCACCAGGAGTCCTTTCTCGTCGTCCCGGCGCTCCAGGATCCCCTCCACGCCCAGAAGCGGTCCACGCGCGATGCGCACCCGCATTCCTTTCCTGAGGTAGGGAAAGGGCATCGACGGAAGATCGGACCGGGAGAGCGCGCGCACGGATTCGATCTCGCCGTCGGGCACGACCGCGAGCCGATCCCATTTTTCCCCCAGGACCGTCACGAGACCGCGCGCCTTGCGCACTTCGATGTAGGCGTCCCTGTCCATCGAGTGGCGCAGGAACAGGTATCCGGGGAACATCGGACGGCGGACGAGACGGCGTTGCCCCGCGCGCCTCGACCAGACGTTGACCTTCGGAAGGAAGGTCTCGAAACCCCTCCCCGCGACCTGATCGTGCACGAGATCCTCGCAGTGGCTCTGGGTCCAGAGCACGTGCCAGCCGGCCTCGGCACGGTGACTGACGATTTGAGCTTGCGGCATGGTCTCCCCCCGAAACTCACCACGATTGATACCTCGACCTGTGTGTTGCGACAATCGGGCAACCCCTCAAAGGCCGTCGAGGAAATCCCTGAGGCTCCCGCCTTCACGGCGGTCCGGGGCCGCTGCGTCCCGGCAGGTGACTCAAGCCTGGATCAGCCCGCGGCGGACGGCGTAGCGGACGAGGCCGGCGATCTCGTGGATCCCCAACTTGAGCATGAGGCGACTGCGGTGGGACTCGGCGGTCTTCACGGTGATTCCCAGCATCTCGGCGACCTGCTTCGTCGTCCTGCCCTCGGCCACCAGTTGCAGAACCTCACGCTCGCGCGGGGTGAGAGGGTCGCGGGAGGGTCCGCCCTGCTCGCGGTACGCTCCGACCACGACGTCGGAAATGGCGGGGCTGAGATAGAGCTTTCCGCGGTGCACGTCGCGGATCGCCTGGATCACTTCCGGCATCGCCTGGGACTTCAGGAGGTAGCCGTGGACGCCGGCCCGCAGGGCCTCCAGGATGTACGGCTCTTCGGTATGTTGCGTGAGAATGATGGTCCTGGTTCCCGGCGAGATCTTCATGATCTCCCGGGCGGCATCCAGCCCATTCAGATGAGGCATCGCCAGATCCAGCACCGCCACCTCGGGGCGGGCCAACTCGGCCTGACGGAGCGCGTCGCGCCCGTCCGCGGCCTCCGCGACGACAGAGAACCCTTCACGCGCCAGCAGGAATTTCAGTCCCTGGCGGACGACGGGGTGGTCGTCCGCAACCATCACCCGGATCGGCATCGCATTCA
>QHXX01000069.1 GCA_003223135.1 Acidobacteriota bacterium
ACGGGTTCGTGTTCGACAACGAGATGCTCTGCCAGGCGATCTACTTCGGCTTCTCCATCGGCGAGGTCAGCAGTCCGTGCCGGTACTTCCCGGAGGCCTCGTCGATCGGTCTTGTGGCCAGTCTTCGCTACGGGCTGGGGGTGCTGCGCACGGCCCTCCTCTACCGCTTGAGCCGCTGGGGCCTCGTCAGGTCGCGTCTGTTCGGCCATGGGGGGAGGCGGTTGCGGGGAGGGAGCGGGGAGATTCAGGCCGGGGGCGCCGGGAAGCGATGATACAATTCGCCCTCCTATGAACGAAACCGCCCGCGACGTGTCGGCGGCAGGCTCTGTCGGAGCGGTTCCTTCCCGTGGCGGCCTGCTCCGGCCGACCGTCGCCTTCGCCCTGTACCTGACGCACGCGGCGGCCGCCGCCATCCTGCTGGTGGCGGCCTTCCGGATCTTTTCCCTCACCGCCGGCTTCACCGCACCGGTCGCCGGGGCCGCCGTGGCCGTCATTGCGATCGCGGGGGCGGCCGGAGCCGCTTTCGCGGGAATGCGGTGCCGGCAGGCGCAGAGCCCGATGGCGCTTCTGGCGATGGTCGAGGCAGCCTTCGGGCTCGCGGCGATCCTGTCGGTCGTGACGTTCCGCGCCGCGCGCGCCCTCTACTTGGTCCTGTGGCCCGTCCTGGGGCATTCGATCGTCGGCGGCTTCACGCTGCGCGTTCTCCTTGCCGTCGGGCTGTTCGCGCTTCCGACCGCCCTCTATTGCGCCACCATTCCCGTCCTGGCGCGCCTGATCGCTTCCCGGCAGGAAGGGGTGGGGCTCGGGCTGGGCTTTGCGTTCGGTCTTTCTCTCGGGGGGTGCGCCCTGGGAGTCGGCGTGGCAGGATCGCTGGTCGTGCCGTCGGTGGGTGTGCGGGGGTGCGTCTTCATGAGCCTGGCCCTCGCCGGGATCGCGGCCGCGGGGTGCGTGCTGCTGCGCCAGCGCGGCCTGGAAGGGCAGGGAGCGATCGGCAACGCACTGGCAGGCGGAACCCGCGCGCCCGAGGGACCGCGACTCGAGGAACACCCGGCGACGACGACCACCGCCCAGGCGGGCGCTCTGGGCGCGGCGATGGCCCTGTTCGCCTTCACGACGTGGGGTCTCCTGCTCTTGTGGGACCGGTCGCTGTCGTTTCTCGTCGGCCGGACTCTCGCCGCCCGTACCACGACCGGCGCGCTCTTCCTGGTCGGGCTTGCTCTCGGCGTGTTCCTCTGCTCCGCGCTGGCCGATCGCCTGCAGAGCCCCTTCGCAACACTCTCCGCACTCGTCGCGGCGGCCTCGGTCGGCGCCTGGGCCTCGATGTATCTGGTGCCGCAGGTCGCGCTTCTCTATCTCAATCTGACACCGTACCTTTCGAGGCCTGGACTGTCGCAATTGCCGGCCGCGCTGGCCGCGGCGGGGCTGATGTTGCCGTCGGGGCTCTTCCTGGGTGCGGCCCTGCCTCTCCTGGCGCAGGCGGCGCGCATCCGCCTGCGGCCGGCCTCGGGCATCGTCATCTTCTTCGCCCTCGGGATCGTCCTCTCCGATCTGGTGATCGGCCTCCTGGCGATCCCGACCTTTGGATTGAGGCGCTCCCTGTCGCTGGTGTCCGCCGTGGGCCTGTTCGCGGCCATCCTGTTCCTGGTCTTCGCGCGGTTCCGCAATCCGACCCTGTCATCCACGCTGGCGCTCCTGCTTCTCGGGACGCTGATCATCCTGGGCGCGTTTCCGGCGTCCTGGGATCCACGTATCGTCGCCGCCGGTCTGTATCGCTATGGTGCCCGCTCGCTCGCCCGGTTCGAATCGGCGGAGGACTACCTGGCGTCGCGGCGGAACATCGAGGTCCAGTTCTACCAGGAGGGGAGAGAATCCTCCGTCATGGTGGAGCGTACGCTGGAGCCGGCCGAGGGGTTGCCGCCTGCCGAGGCGCTGACGCTCACCGTCGATGGGAAGGTGGAGGCGACGACGGGGAATGACATCAGGACCCAGGTCCTGCAGGGGCACATCCCGATCCTGGTGCACGGGCCCACCGAATCAGTTTTGCAGATCGACTTCCTCGATGGCGTCACCGCCGGCTCGATCCTGCGGCACCCCGTGAAGTCGCTGACCGTCATCGAGCGCGAGGCGGCCCTCTTCGACGCATCGCCGAAGTTCGCGTCCTACAACAACTCACCGACGGAGGACCCGCGGCTGGTGCGCGTCGTGGACAGCGCGCGAGCTCGGCTCCTGGCGGACGCGGCGCGCTACGACGTCATCGTCGTCGCCGGCCTCGAGCCGTGGCTGCCGCACAGCGCCGCGCTGGTCACCGCCCAGGGGCTCACCCTGCTGAGGGAGAGGCTGAACACGGGCGGCCTCGTCGCCCTGCGCGTGCCTCTCGCCTCGGCCGGCGCGGCGGAGGTGCGCGCCATCATGCGCACCTTCGCGCGCCTTTTCGAGTCGGTCCTGATGTTCCAGATTTCGGACGAGGATCTGCTGCTCCTCGGATCGCCCGAGCCCTTGAGCCTCGACGTGGGATGGTTCCGCAACGTCATCTCGTCGACCGGAGAGGTGTCGCGCGACCTGCGGCGCATCACGGTCATCGGCCCCAACGAGATCCTGTATACGTTCCGGATGGCGGGCGACGGCCTGCGCGCCATGAGCTCGGACGCAGCCGGCAATGACGACGATCGCTCGGAGGTCGAGTTCGCCGCGGCGCGCGACATGACCGTCCACGACAACCGCGACCTGATCGCCAAGGTCGAGGGCGCCCGGGCGTCCGTTCTGCCGTTCCTGAAGAACTACGGCGCCACTCCGGAGGAGAAGGCCGGGTCACTCTACAACCTGGCGAAGTCGTACCTCGGCATCGCCGGCGACCCGGCGCGCGCGAAGGACATCGCGCGCGAGCTTTCCGCTTCGGGACAGACCGTGAAGGCACGCTGGGTGATGGGGGAGGCGCTGATGCAGGAGGCCGATATCGACGGCGCCCTGGGGGAGTGGCGCGGCGTTCTCGATCTTGACCCCGGCAACCTCGACGCCCTGTTCAGCCTCGGCACTTACTACATGGACAGCCGCGACTACTGGAAGGCGGCGCCCCACCTCGAGAAGGCGGCGAAGCTCTACCCCGAGGTTTCCATCGTGCGGTACAACCACGGACGCGACCTGTTCTACATCGGCAAGACCAAGGAATCGATCGCCGAGCTGAAGGAAGCCCGCAGGATCAACCTCGAGAAAGAGAAGCGGGACGGGTATCCCCTGGTCGACTACCTCGTGGGTGTGGCGGCCCACAGGTTGAAGAACGACAAGGAGGCGTCCGAGGCCCTGGAGACCTACCTCAAGTGGGCCTACACGCAACCGCTGACGCGTGTCGAGGTGGACGCCCACATGAAACTCGCCGAGGCCTACGACACGCTCGGCAAGCGCTTCGAGGCGCACAAGCAGCGCCAGAAGGGGGAGGAGCTTCTGCGCCGCATCCAGGGGCAGGCGGCGGAGGGGGAACCGGCGGGCGGGGCCGCTCCCGGCGCCGCTGCGTCCGGCCCTCCTTCCAGTGGGCCGGCACCGGCCGTGGCCCCCCCCGCCGGGGCTCCTGCGTCGCCGGCCGGCGAGCCAAGCGCCGGGACGAATCCTCCTCGCTAACGTGCGGGATCCGATGACCCGCCGGACACGTGTCGACGACGGGGGCGTTCCGGATCTATCCCGGCTCGAGACCGGCCTGGGGCACACCTTCCACGATCGCCGCTACCTGGTGCGCGCCCTGACCCACTCGTCGTACGCGCACGAGGAGAGCGGCGGCCTCGACAACGAGCCGCTCGAGTTCCTGGGCGACGCGGCCCTCGGCTTGTTCGTGGCGCACGCTCTCTTGCAGCGCTTTCCCGGGATGGACGAAGGGGGCCTCTCGAAGTTCAAGGCGTTCCTGGTCAGCCGCCCGAATCTGGCGAGCGCGGCGCGGCGCATCGAACTCGGCTCTTTCCTGCGGTTGGGGAAGACCGCCGAGAAAGGGCATGGCCGCACGAAGGAGTCGCTCCTGTCCGACGCCCTCGAGGCGGTCATCGCCTCGGTCCTGCTGGACGGCGGCGAGGGGGCCGCGCGCGCGCTGGTGTCGCGTCTGTTCAAAGCGCAAATCGACGGGTTGAGCCGGGAAGAGGTCGAGAAGAAGGACTTCAAGACCGGGCTCCAGGAATTGATGCAGGCCGGCGGCAGGCCCACCCCACGCTACCGCGTCGCCGCGATCTCAGGGCCGGCCCACAGCCCGACATTCCGCGTCAGCCTCCTGGTCGATGGCCGCGAGCTGGCGCGCGGCCGGGGGCGCACGAAGAAGGAGGCCGAGCAGCGCGCCGCCCGCATGGCGTTGCGGGTTCTGGGGCGAGCGGGCCGCTCCGCGTGATCACCGGCCCGACGTGGCGGGCGCCGGCTTCACCCGTCCCGGCGGGGCGGGGGCGGGCGGGGTCGAGGGGACGGTCCGGGGCGCGGGCTCGTCCGGGATCGGCTGGAAGCCGCGCGTCCTGAGAACGAAGACGATGTTGCGGATCGCCGGCGCCTGCGAGTAGCCAGGGTCGATTGAGAGCGACTTCTCGAAATTGTAAAGGGCCCGCCCGGGATCGTTCAGCCCCTGGTACAGGATCAAACCCCGGTTGAAGTAGAGGCGCGCCAGCTCGCGCGGATCCATGCTCGTGTTCATCTGGCGCGCCTCGTCCAGTTGCTGGATGGCGTCCCTGTACTCCCCGGAGCGGAACAGCGCCTCCGCCAGCTCGACGCGCGTCGGCAGATCATCCGGCCAGAGATCGGCCCCTCTGCGCAGCCACTCGATCGCCGCCGGGTGATCGCCCTTGAGGTCGTACGCCATCGCCAGTTTGCGGATCGACATCAGGTAAGCCGGTGCCAGCCTGAGCGCCTCGGCGAACTGCCCCATCGCGCGGTCGAGCAGGGGCAACGCCTCGGTGCGGCCGCCCCGGTCGAGCAGCGCGCCGGCTTGCGCCAGGAGCGTGAGACCCAGCCCGTGGTGAATGCCGATGTGGATCCCCTTGAACTGCGGCCCGCGCGCGATCGCCTCGCTCTCCAGCTCCTTCATGAGCGCCTGACGCGTCACGTCCGCGCCGAAGCGTTTCTTGAGCTCGGCCTCGCCCCGCTCGCCCTGCGGTCCCTCACCGAGAAGCAGGAGACCCAGCATGAACGCCTGCTGCGCCTGGTCGATCGTCCCCATCTCATAGTAGGCATTGCCGGTGACGAGCACCTGCTCGATGGCCGGCACGACCCCGCGGGGCCATTCCACGTTCACGCCGACGACAAGAAGGGCCAGGAGCGCGCACGCCACCGCCTGCTCCCAGCCGGGCACGAGGGCGCGCGCCCGGGCGACCATGTCCCCGGAGCGGGCCGCGAACGCCACGGCCAGGGCCCACAACCGGCGCAGCGCGCTGCCTATGGCCAACAGTGACTCCGACGCGAACAACGCCAGGATCGGCACGATCGGAACGCGGAAGCGGGAGAAGTTGAAAAACAACAGCACCGTTCCCATGTAGCCGAAGAGCACGACGTACAGCGGCAGGAACCTCCGCCACCGCCGCCGCGTCAGATAGATGCCCACGAGACCGAACGGCGCGACCGTGCCGAAGGTCGAGAAGAAATGGATGCGCACCGCCGCCCGGGATGGACCCGATGGGACGTGAAGCGTGGCCCAGTCCTGCGGCGGGAAGGCCTTGTTGAGGGCCGCGAGGAGTGTCGAGAAGCGCTGCAGGATGTCGTAGTCAAGGTTGTCCGGCAGCTCGAAGAAGTTCCAGAAATGGATGAGCTTCCGCCCGATGAGTCGGAGCCAGGCCAAAGGCTCCTCCTTGATGAACTGCAGCCCCTGGCTGAACCAGAACCAGGACGACTGCATCGCCGTCAGCTTCCTTCCGCTGATCTCCGAGGCGCGATCCACAAAGTCGGTGTGCTCGTATTTCGGGTCGGGGCGCACGAAGGGCGGCGGCACGTAGAGGCCGTTGGCGTCGGCGTTATTTCCGATGAAAAAGACCTCGCCGCCCCCCGTCGTCAACAGCACGAACTCGTGGGACACGAACCAGTTGCGCAGCGTCACCGGGGCGATCAACAGGACCGTCCCGAGCGTGAAGGCGCCCGCCGCGCGCAGCCCGCGCCGGTTGAGCCCGCCCCCGAGCCAGCATGAGAGCATGGCCAGCGCCGGCGCCAGCAGGATGAAATTGTCGCGGTCCAGCGTCGTCAATCCATACACGGCGCCCGCCAGCCCGAAGAGCCGGAGCGCGCGCCGGGCCGGCGTCGCCTCGGACCCGGGCATCGCCGCCCCCGTCCCGGCGGCGGCACCCCCGGCCTCCTGTCGCGCCATGTCGAGGAGCAGCAGCAGGACGAGCGTCAGGAACGGGGAGAGGAAGGTCTTCATGACCATCCCCTCGAAGAAGATGAACGGGCCGTAGCAGGCGATCAAGAGGCCCGCCAGCATCCCCTGCCAATGGCCGAAGCATCGCCGCCCCAGAAGATACGTGAGCAGCACCGTCCCGACGCCGACGAACGATTGAACCACCAGAATCCGCCCGACGCTCGTGCCGAGAAAGACCATCAGGAGACCGAGCAGGTACGCGTACAGCGGGCTCTGGACGAACGAGGTCTTGCCGCGCCAGTCGCCCGACGCGATCTCCTTCGCCCAGTTGTAATAGAACCCCGGGTCCAGATCTTCCGGCGCGACGAGCGACGTGTCCTTCACCTGGACGATGTAGATCAGGCGCAGCATGAGAGCCAGCGCGCCCAGCGCCGCCACCCACACCCATTCTGGAATCGCCCGCCTTTTCAGGGCTTCCGGCACGAGCCCCCCGCGCGAAATCGGCGACGGATTATAACAGACGGGAAGTTGGCGGCCCCGCGGACGCCGGTTCGGGCATTTGACTCCGCCGCGCGTTTACAGGACAATCGCCCGCGACGCGCGCGCCCGTCGCCGCGCACGGAGGATCCGTGGCCTCGCGACCCGTCCCGCTCGCCAACCCGAACGTCGCCCACCTTTACGAGCGCTTCATCGACAACCTGCGTGCCCGCCTCGAGAACCCGAAGATCGACCGTGACGTTCTGTGCCGCGACGTCCTGACCCAGATCTTCTACGGGGAAGATGCGCGGTATCCCGAGTTGATCGAAGACGGCTCGCGGTCGGTCGGAGAGCGGATGCTCGTCGCCCAGCTCGACCCGCGCAACGTCACGCTCGAGGCGGAGTACTACGCCGAGTGCGATCCGGTCCGCTACAACCGGGTCAAACCGCTCCTGTGGCTGTGGATCCAGTTCGACCACTCGCCGCTGGGCCAGAACGTGCACCTCGGCGTGATGCTCCGCCGGCTCCTGGCGAAGCACGTCTTCAAGCACTGCGGCGAGGGCATCCGAATCTTCCGCGACGTGGAGGTCTCGTTCGGCTACAACCTCTCGGTGGGCGACCACACCACGATCCACCGCAAGGTCCTGCTCGATGATCGCGGCGAGATCGTCATCGGCAGCAACGTATCGATCTCGGACTACGCGAACATCTATTCTCACGCCCATGACATCGAGGACATCGAACGCGTCACGTGCAGCCGGACGGTGATCGAGGACGGCGCGCGCCTCACCTACCATGCCGTGGTCCTGGCGGGGATGACCGTGGGGAAGAACTCCATGGTGGGTACCATGGGCGTCGTCACGCGCCCCGTCCCCGACCATCACATCAACGTCGGCATTCCTGCGAAGTCGGTGCGGGTGAAGCGGGAGGGACTGCGCGGCCGGGACGCCGCCGCCCCGGGGACCGTGCCGCGGGTGGTGCAGGAATAATCCAGAGGATGGCCGCCTCGGCTCGCGTCCTCCCGGGGCTCATCCTCCTGGCCCTCGGCGGGACGGGGGACACGCAGATCTCCGCGCCGCCTCCCGAAGCCGGCTTGATCTCAGCCGGTGCCCAGGACGACCTCCGGTTCGTGGTGTCCCAGGCGCAGAGGGTGCAGGAGGCCGACGTCTCGGCCTGGGCGTCGTATCGATTCGGCAGGAGGTCCGAACGCGAGGACTACGACGACTCGGGTCAGATTGTCGCCCGGGACGACCTGGAGTTCGTCGTGACGCCCGACCGGGGCGGCTTCCGCGAGGATCTGGTGCGCCACAACGGTGCGCCGCCCGAAGCCGCCGAGCAGGAACATCACCGGCGTGCGGGCAGCTTCGGACGGCACTACGGGAC
Organism: Acidobacteriota bacterium; assembly: GCA_003223135.1. Lineage (GTDB taxonomy): Bacteria > Acidobacteriota > Polarisedimenticolia > Gp22-AA2 > Gp22-AA2 > Gp22-AA3. The sequence goes on from QHXX01000069.1 coordinate 8,162, forward strand.
CCTCCTCGCGGGTGTCGGCGGAGAAGAGGAGGAGGGCGGCTATTCGCTCGGGCAGCTCCTGCACCTCTCCTCGTACCGCTTCGCGGGTCGGGAAGCGCTCAACGGGGTGGACTGCTACCGGCTGGATTTCAGCCCCGACGACGTGCAGCCCAGGATGGGCGGACTGGCCGCGAAGTTCACCAAGGCGATGGCCGGCAGTCTGTGGATCACCGTCGAGGGCTTTCACCTGGCCGGCGCGAAGGCGGAGACCGTCCGGCCGATCAGCATCGCCCTGTCCCTGTCGAAGGTCTACAGCCTGAAGGTCCGCATGGACGCCGGCCCGGTGGGGGAGGGCGTGTGGCTGCCGGAGAGGGTCGAGGTGATCACCAACGCGCGCATCCTGATCAAGTCGATTAGGCGGCGCAATCTGTTCACGTATTCCGATTTCCTGCTCCTCGGGCCGCCCGGCTGAGGAGCGAGCGCTCGCGGTCTCCCTGTCAACGCCTTAGCGTCAGGTCCGTTCCTCGCGCATCTGGTTCAGCCGCTCCAGGAACTCCGGCTCCACCAGCACCTCGCGCGGCTTGCTGCCGTCGGCCGGGCCGACGATGCCGTTCTGCTCCATCATGTCGACGAGGCGCGCCGCGCGCGCGTAGCCGAGCTTCAGTCGTCGCTGGATGTGCGACACGGAGATCTGGCCCATCTGGACGGCGAGCCTGACGGCCTGGTCGTAGGCCGGATCGACCTCCTCCTCGCGCCCCGTCCCGGCGCCGGAGGCGGCCGGCGGTTCGTCCCGGGTCACCGACTCGTCGTACAGCGGTTTCGCCTGCTTCTTGAGGAATGTGACGATGCGTGTCGCCTCGACCTCGGTGACCAGCGGCCCGTGCAGGCGGATGAGACGCGCCGAACCGGGCGGGATGAACAGCATGTCCCCCTGTCCGAGGAGCTGCTCGGCCCCGTTGCTGTCGAGGATGGTGCGCGAATCGACTTTCGACGACACGCGCATGGCGATGCGGCAGGGGAAGTTCGCCTTGATGACGCCGGTGATGATGTCGACCGACGGCCGCTGCGTGGACAGGATGAGATGGATGCCCACGGCGCGCGCCATCTGCGCCAGGCGCGTAATCGCCTCTTCCACCTCGGCGCCGGTCGTCATCATCAGGTCGGCCAGCTCATCGATCACGATGATGATGAAGGGCAGGGGCCGGAGGGCCTCGCCGGCGGCCGACGGCACGCGGGCGCTCGCGGGGGCCGGGGCCGCCACGGAGGCCGGTTCGGAAGCCGCTCCACCCGCGTCCCCGGCCCCTGCGGCCGGCACGCCCGCCGCGGCGGCCCTCTCTTGGAGCTCGCGCCTCACGACCAGATTGTACTGGTCGATGCCGCGCACGCCCGCCTCGGCCAGCTGCTTGTAGCGCCGCTCCATCTCGAGCACCGCCCAGCGCAGGGAATTGGCCGCCTTCTTGGTGTCGGTCACCAGGGGCGTCAGGAGGTGTGGAATGTTCTCGTACACGCCCAGCTCGAGACGCTTCGGGTCGATCATGATGAACTTCACTTCCTCGGGACTCGACTTGTACAGGAAGGACGTCAGGATGGTGTTCAGACAGACGCTCTTCCCCGAGCCGGTCGAGCCCGCGACCAGAAGGTGCGGCATGCGGGCCAGGTCGGCGTAGTAAGGCTCGCCGTTGATCTCCTTGCCGAGGGCGATGGTCAGGGGCGCCGTGGACTTCTGAAAGCGCTCGCTGGCCAGAAGCTCGCGCAGCGAGATGGTTTCGCGCTTCTTGTTCGGCACCTCGACACCGACGGTCGACTTGCCGGCGATGCGGTCGATGCGGACCGACTCCGCTTCGATCGCCAGGCACAGGTCGTCCGCCAGGGTCACGATCCGGCTGTACTTCACTCCGGCGTCCGGCTTGAACTCGAAGACCGTCACCACCGGACCCGGCTGGATGGCGATCACCTGTCCGGTCACGTCGAACTCGCGGCACTTCTCGGTGATGATGCGCGCCGTCTCGACCAGGTCCTTCTCATCCACCTGGACCTCGTGCTGCGGCGGGTTGAGGAGCGACAGGGGAGGGGGGATGTAGTGCTTCGGGGTCTCGCCGAAGTCGAACTGCGGTTGCCCCTCGGCGGGTCCGCCCTTCGCCTTCGCAGTGGCTCGGGAGGCCCTGCGGGCGGCCGCCGCGGCGGCCCGGGCCTCGGGCGGCACCGTCGCGGTGTCGCTTGCCGCCATCGGGATCGGCGCGGCCGCGTGCGGCTCGACCTCGGGCTCCGGCTCCCCCGGCCCGATTGCGGCCGCGGCGGCGCGGCGCTCGTGCTGACGCCGCGCCACTTCCAGGCGCAGCCTCTCCTTCCTGCGCGCCTCCCGGTGTCGCACCCACGCCATCCAGACGTTCCGGATGAGAAGGGCCAGGCGCGCCGAAATGAGACGCATCGCGTCGACAATCGAGGCGCGCGTCACCACCAGCAGACTGATGATGACCGCCGCCAGCGCCGCGATCAGGGCGCCCCAGCGGTTGAGCACACGCGCCAGGGGGTGCGCGAAGGCATAGCCGAACCAGCCGCCGGCGTCGCGCGCCGACGATCCCGTTTGCTCGTCGAGAACGAGGTGCAGGCTGGCGGCGGCCGAAAGCACGAAGAGCGCGCTGCCCGCAAAACGGCTGAAGGCCCGGCCGCTGCGCCGCCAGAACACTTCCCAGCCGAGCAGAAGCAAGAGCGGCGGCACGGCCCACGCGGCGTATCCGAGGAGCTGCTGCAGGAGCTCGGCGCAGAGCGCCCCGGCGATGCCGACGACGTTGCGCACAGGCTCGTGTGTCCAGTGTCCCAGGGGCCAGGGCACCTGGTCGTCGGCGTGGTATGACACGAGGCTGGTGATCAGGAGAAGGGCGACCGTCATCAGGACGACGGCCATTGCCTCCGCCCAGAAGCCGCGGGCAGCGGCGGGCTCGCGGCGTGGTGAAACCGTCCTTCTCCGGACTCGCATGGTTGAATTCTACCACCTGCGCCGGAGCCGGCGGTGATGGCGGGAA
>QHXX01000149.1 GCA_003223135.1 Acidobacteriota bacterium
TGCGGCTGGCGCGCTCGAGCTGCAGGGTTTTGCGGCGCAGACCCTGCGACTCGAGACCCTTGGCGACGATCGCCAGGAGCCGCGGCGGGTCGACCGGCTTGACCACAAAATTGTCCGCGCCGCGCCGCATCGCCTCGACGGCCGCCTCGATCGTTCCCACCGCGGTGATCACGATGACCGACATCTCCGGGCGCAGCGACTTGAATTGCGGCAGGAGGTCCAATCCGTTCTCCTTGCCCAGCCGCAGGTCCAAAAGGGCGAGCTCGATCGGAGTCCGCCGCGCCGCCGCGAGCGCGTCTTCGCCCGTTTCGGCGCGGAACACGCTCCAGCCCTCGCGCTCGAACAGCATGCCGAGCGCCTCTCTCACGGAGGGGTCGTCGTCCACGATCAGAATTCGGGGGGCTGCGGCCATGCTCAGGTCTTCCGCCCGCCGTCGCCGGCGGCGCTCCGCGCGGCGAAGTTGGCGTGGTCCGCGGGGGCGGGCCCGGCCACCGGCAGGAGGATGGTGAAGGTCGTGCCGCCCTCCGGGCGGGACTCGACCTCGATCGTCCCCGCGTGATCCGTGATGATCCGCCGGACGATCGCCAGGCCGAGACCGCTGCCACGTCCCGTCGTGTAGAAGGGCTCAAAAAGATGCGGCAGACTCTCGGCCGGAATGCCGGCGCCGTCGTTCACGACATCGAGGCGGACGCGCGATCGGTCCGGCTCCGACGACGCATTCTCCGCCCGGGCGGAGAGCGTGACTTTCCTCAGGCCGCGGGCGTGCTTCTGGGCGTTGTCCATGAGGTTCACGAGGACCTGCAGGATGCGGTCCCGGTCCATGACGACCGCGGGGAGGTCGTCTCCGACGCAGACGACGATCTCCACGGCGTCATCCCCGTGCTCGGCCCGGTAGGTCTCGACGGCCTGCTTGAGGAGCGAGCCGGGGTCGGCGGGTGCGGGCACGAGGGCCGCCGGACGGGCGAACTCCAGGAGGTCGTCCATCAGAGCGGCCATCCGTCCGATTTCGCGCTCGATGATATCGACCTGGGGCGCCAGCCTAGCGCCGTCCTTCGGATCGGTGCGCAGCAGATACGATGCCGCCTGCAGCGCGAAAATCGGATGACGGACCTCGTGGGCGACGCTCGCGACCATGAGCCCGTAGGCCGCCATGCGCTCCTTCTCCTTGATGACCCGGGTGGCATGCTCGACCCGTTGCTCGAGCGTGCGGTTCGACTCTTCGAGCGCTCCTTTCGCCGCCGACAGCTCCCGGGTGCGATCGCGTACGACCCTTTCGAGCTCGCGCTCGCGCGCCCGCACCTGGTGGATGCGGAGACGGTAGCCTCCGCCGGTGATCAGGACCGCAACCAGGATGCACGCACCGTAGAACCAGGTGGTCTGGTAGAAATAGGGCAGGAGCCGGAAGGCGAGGACCGCCTCGGCATCGCCCCACGAACCGTCTCCCGACCTCGCGGTCACGCGGAACCGGTGATCGCCCGGAGCCAGATGAGCATAATAGGCCGTGCGCCGCGTCCCGGCTTCCACCCAGTCGCCGTCGAGGCCTTCCAGGCGATAGCGGAACCTCACCGTCTCCGGTGAGCGGAAGGTGAGGGCGGTATAGCGGATCTCGAAACGCCCCGTCCCCGCCGGGACGACGACAGGGCCCTTGCCGCGTGGCCGGTCCAGCCGGAGGCCATCGGCTTCGAACTCCTCCACGACGACGCCCGGCGGTCGCGGGCTGCCGTGGATTCGGGCGGGGTCGACGACGACGGCGCCACCGGCCGTCGGGAACCAGAGCCGGCCGTCACGGCCCTTCCATCCGGCCGGTTGCGATCCCCCATTGCATTCGCTCGAGCGGATGCCGTCGGAGCGGCCATACAGCACGCAGTCGATCGTGACGGTCTTCTTCTCGGCGAACGCGGCGAGGAGATCCTTGGGCACCCGGAAGATACCGTCGTTGGAGCTCATCCAGAGAGAACCTCGGTCGTCCTCCAGGACCTGGAAGATCGTGTCGCTGCAGAGACCCGCGCGTGTCGTATAGGACGTGAAGGCGCCGTCGCGCAGGCGGTCGAGACCGCCGCCCTGCGTCCCGATCCAGATCGTCCCGTCGCGGTCTTCACGGAGGGCCAGGATCCGCGCCCGCGAACCGGCTCAGGCCGAGGTCCGTTCCCACCCAGAGGGCGCCTCCGCGATCGGGCGAAAGAGAGACCACGAAGCGACCCGTCAATCCGTGCGCCTTCGTGAAGGTCCTGAAATGCCCCCGGCGATCGCGGAGACTCAGCCCCCCATCGCCGGTGCCGATCCAGATGCCCCCGCCGTCGCCTTCGGCGAGAGAGAAGACGGCGTCGCCCGCGAGACCGTCCGACTTCGTGTAGCGATCGAATTTTCCATCGTGCAGGCGAAACACCCCCCCGCTCGTGCCGATCCACAGGTCGCCGTCGGTCGCCTGCAGGAGGCAGGAGGCGGTCGGGACAGCGAGCCCCTCCGGGGGCCCGAAGGTCGTGAAGTCGCCGTCCTTGAATCGGTGCAGACCGCCGCCGTTCGTCCCGACCCACAGGCTCCCCTCGGCGTCCTCGAACAGCGACATGACGTCGTTGGTCAGGCGCGCGCGCTCGTCGCTCAGCGTCTGGAGCTTCCCGTCACGGTAGCGGGCGAGACCCCCGCCGTTCGTTCCGATCCAGAGATTACCGTCACGGTCGGTGAGCAGGGCATAGATCAGATCGCCCGGCAGACCGTCTTTCGCGGTCAGGAGCGTGAAGCGGCTTCCGTCGAATCTCGCCAGGCCCGCGCCGAAGGTGCCGACCCAGAGCGTGTCGTCCGCCCCGGTCACGAGGGCGGAAGGCCGCGCGGGCAGCCCCTGCGCTTCGCCATACGCGGTCAGCCGGTCGTCGCGCAGGCGGTACAGTCGATCGGCGGCGATCCACAGGCTGCCGTCGGCGGTCTCGACGAACGAGTAGCCGCCCTTCAGTGTCCGGCCGTCGCGATCGCGATAAACGCGCGCGCCGCCGCCTTCGAACACGCTGAGTTCTCCGGCGTTGGCGATCCAGAGAGTGCCTTTTCGATCACGATGGATCGAGCGGACGTGGTTGGCCGGCAGACCCTCCTGCGATGTGAAGGTCGCCAGGATTCCGTCCTGCATCCGCACGAGTCCTCCCGGCGTACCAATCCACAGAGTGCCGTCGGCATCCTCGCCCAGGGTCCAGATGTTGTCGTCCGGCAGCGCCGCGGTGTTGCGCGCGTTGAAGACGACGAAACGGGCGCCGTCGAAGCGGGCGAGGCCTTCCTGGGTCGCGAGCCAGAGGTATCCATCGCGAGTCTGGAGGATGTCCTTCACCGTGTTCTGCGGGAGACCGTCGTCCCGCTGCCACACGTCGTGCACGTACTGCGTGATCCGCCGCGAGGGATCGAGCGCCGGGATGTCGTCGAGGCCGATGGCGAGGACGACCCCTGCGAGGAGCCACCGGACCATCGACCGGATCGGGGCGCGGCCGATCGCCGCGTCCCCGCGGTCGCCGGGACGGGACAAAAATGCCGGGCGGATCGAGCGCATCACCAAGTTGGAGCAGGACCGAATCGCCCCGGACGGTAGACCCCCACGAAATCCAGGAGAGGGGCGCGTGGTCGAAAGTCTAGTCTCGGCCCTCTTCGATCGTCAAGGCGACCTGCTGGCGGCGCGTTCTGTCCGTTGCGGCCGGTGTCCCACCCGCCAGGCGAAAACCTCGAGCGCGCCGGGAACGAATCCCTCCGGGATGAGGCTCGCGGAGAGGAAGTCTCCATCGGAATTCGAGCCGTGAGGCAGGCCGCAGACATGCGTCAGTGTGGCGTCGGCATCCGTGGCGCGGTCGGCGATCCGGTACGGCGAAATCGAGTCGTCGATGTTTCGTCGCGTCTCCCATACGATGAGCTTGTGCTTCGCGGATCCGTCCACCACCGCCGTCACGAGCCCGGACGTGGAGAATGGCGCGAGGGCCGCTCGACCGGAGATCGCCTCACCCGTGTCCAGCGTGTCGCCGGCCAGCGTGATGCCCTGGAACCCGTCGAGTCCGAACATCGCCCGGTGGTACAGGATCCTGAGGGTGCCGCCCGGCGTCCGGAAGGCCGTTGCGTAGTACATACGATCCGCCCACGGGCGCGATGTCGGCTTCCTCGACGCTGGAGAGCCCCCAGAAGGTCGTGCGCACCTCCTCGAGCGAGGTGACGGGCTTCCCCTGCTCACCTGGAGCCTTGGACGGCGGAACGAACACCTTCTTCGCCCAGAGCTTGAAGACCCCTTCGTTCCCGTCGACATACGAGGTGACGAAGAGCCGATCGGAAATCGCGATCAAGCGGACGCCCCTGCCCTGACCCGCGGCGACGTTCTTGACGACCGCCTGCGGAGTTCCATCCGCCGCTATGTTCCAGAGGGTGAGCTTGATGGAGCCCTCAGGAGCCGAGCCGAGGACGGGCGGCGCGCTCTTCGTCAACGCCGTCACGATGTGCGTCGGATCGAGCCGCGTGGACACGACACCGGGCGAGAGTCCGAAGACGTCGGGCGCCGCCCTGGGTTGTGTGAGCGAACCTTGCGCCAGCTTCGTCACGTGTGAGCCGTCCACGTCCACGCCCCAGGTCACGAGCCTGAGCGATTGCGTCGCGGTCGTGCCCACGCTCACCGCACGACCGTCCGGCAGGCACTGGACGTCCTGGTCCGTCCAGGATTCGGCGTTGACCGCATGGTCGCGGAGGTCGGGGTGGAACACGCGCGCGAACGCGTAGTCGAGCATGAGCTGCCGGTCCGAGGTCTGGCACGAGGGCTGGCCGAAACAACCCTGCATCATGGCCGTCACGAGCTGCCGTCCGATCCGCCGCGTGCTCATCACTTCGCATCCGATGTTGTTCGAGACCGGCTGGTTGTTCACGATGACCAGGGCCGAACCGCAACCGGTTGACCCGCCGCCCTTGGCACCCTCCCATCCCGGGTAGACGCCGGGGCCGCCCCAGTTGTACGAAAAGAACCTGTCCCCGATCTTCCCGATGTTCGTGCACGATGGAACATCACTGCCACCGCCCGGGAGCGTGGTGCAGAATTGGTACGTGCCCTGGAACCCGACGACCTGTCGGAAAATCTCGTCCTGTGACGCATGCAGCCAGATTTTTGAGAGGTCTCTCGCGGTCGTGTAGTGCAGCAGGCCGTTCTTCCGGAACGATTCGTCGCAGAAGGGGAGGCCGGGGACGGCGCACCAATTGTCGAGGCCGGCGGGGTTCGTGAAGTGTGAGTTCGGCAAGCCCTGCGGATCGACGTGCCCGGGGGCGGTCACGTCGTTCATCAGCTCGACGAACGTCTGCACCTGCCCGGCGACGTGATCACCCAGGGCGACCGCCGCGTCGTTTCCCGACGGATACATCATCCCGCGCAGCAGGTCCGCCAGCTGGACGAGCTCGCCCTGTTGAAGACCGCCGGCGGGACAGACGTTTGCCGTCTGAGGCGGATTGGCCGCGTCCCACATGCACGAGCTTCCCGACGGAACCCATGAGCTACCCACGACCGCGTCGGCTCCGGCCGTCACCCAGTCTCCGAGATGGCATTCCTGGCTGGGGGTGCTGACCGAAGGGCATGCTCCCGGAATGCGTCCGTGCAGCGCGTCCACCGCCAGGTGCAGCGAGACGATCTTCGTCGTGCTTGCCATCAGCGTCGGATCGTCCGGAGCGACCGAGAACAGCGTCCCCTCGGCGCTGTCCAGCCCGTACAAAGGATCTCCGACGAACGCATGCTGCGCGGTGACCGTCGGCGGGGAGGGCTCGGCCTGCGCAGGGACTGCAAAGGCCGTTGCGAGCATGATCGCGAGCAACCGTGGCGCCAGCGACTTCCGTCTTTCAGTGATCATCATGGCGTTCCTCCTTCTTTCGGTTCTGCGGCTCGAAATCGGGGCGCCTGCGTGCCCGCTCTGCCCCGCCTCAGGGACAGGGCAGGGGATTGGCCCTCTCGACGCCGCTGCTGGCGTGCCCCTTGATGCCCTCCTCGTCGAGCCGGTTTCGGGACGTGATGAGGTAAAAGAATCCCTGCGGCGGAATCGTCGGATCGCTTGCCCCGCGTGGCGGCCGACGGCGAGACGTTCCCGCCGCCGACGGATCGAGTGCCGAATGCGACCGAAAGAGTCTCATGGGCTTTGATCATCTGAAGCCACCAGCGCTTCCGATAGCAAACAGCGTGCCCGCTGTGGCCGGCCTCAGTTTTCAGGAGGATTGCGGGGCTGCGGGCCACCCGGGCCCTTATCGCGGCCGACGATTCCATGTACACCGTCGCGACTTGGGACAATCGCCTGTTCAAGCCTGGAACATGTTCCACCGCGCCTATCGCGCTCGGATTTTATGAGTGACTGAGGCACCCGCGCGTGGCGGGCGGTGGAGGCGCGTGGTAGGATCGGTGTCTCATGAAACGTCGATGGGCCGCCTTCGTCCTGACCCTGGCGTTCGCGGGACCGCTGGCGGCGCCGCTCGTCGCCAAGGCGCGCGCCGGCTGCGCGCGCTGCGCCGGCGCTGCCCGGTGCTGTTGCGCGCCATCGCGTGGAGCGGGCGGCTGCGGGCTCGCTCGCCCGTGCGGGCCCGCGTCCGGCAGTGAGGGCGTGGCGGCGCCACAGGAACCGGCGAGGACGCTGCCCGAATCACCGATCACCACTCGAATGCCGCTGGCGCCGCCGCGGATCGCCCCGGCCGACACTCCATTCGAGCCGGCGGATCTCCCTGCAGTTCCGCCCGATCCGCCGCCCAGGGGCTCTCTCTAGTCGTTCGATCGTCATCCGCCAAAGATCGGCACACCGAAAGACGATGGTCCGCCGCCCGGCGGCAGCGCGGTGTTCCCGTGCGGCGAGACTGGAGAGACGCGCATGCCAACGAAACGAACAGTTGTCCCGGGAGGCGTCGCGCTCCTCGGGGTCCTCATGATCGCACCCTCGGTCCGCGCCACCTGCGGCTCGGCCAACTGCTTCCTCGTCACCGGGACGCAGGAGGGTGTCAGCGCCTCGGGCATCCTGACCGTCGATCTCTCGTACCGCTTCATCTCGCAGAGCCGCAAACTGTCCGGGACGAAGGAAGTCGGCGAGGTTCTCACACCGAAGGTCGATTTCGAGAACGGTGTTCTCCTGCTCGATCATCATCGGGAGATCCGCACGCAGAACACGCTCGTGCAGGTCGACCTGTCGTACGGCGTGACCCCGCGGCTGACACTAGCGGGATCGCTGCCGATCATCAACCAGCGCGATCACGAGCACTGGGACGACGTCGGGGATCCGTTGAACGAACATTTCACCCGCGAGGACGGGTCCTCCGGCTTCGGCGATGTCCGGCTGGGAGCGCGCTACGCCCTCTTCGTGAGGACGAAGGATCTCCTGACGGGGGCTCTGGTGATCAAGCTGCCGACGGGGGCTTACACGCTGCACGACAGCGAGGGGGACATCAACGAGCCCACCATCCAGCCCGGGACCGGCACGACTGACGTCATCCTGTCGGCGCACTATGCCCATCAGGTCGTACCGGC
>QHXX01000070.1 GCA_003223135.1 Acidobacteriota bacterium
ATTGTGATGCGACCGATGAAAGGCACAGTCAAGCAACTCGTTAGTGACAAGGGATTCGGGTTCATTGCGGCTGAGGATGGAAATGAATACTTCTTCCATCAGTCCGCGTGCACCGGGGCGTCATTCCAGGACCTGCGCGAAGGCCAGGCCGTGACGTTCGATGCGGGGCAGGGACCCAAGGGTCCGCGAGGCGAGAACGTCCGACTCGCGTAACTCAGACAACATGAATTAAGGGCAGAGGGCAGAAGCAGAGGGCAGAGGGAACCTCCCTCTGCCCTTTTTGGTGTGCCCAGCATGACACTCGACAGGGAGGTGAAAGTCCTCTCGGGACCTGGTCGCAGGGACCGGAGCGAACCGCAAGGCGACCGACCGCGAGGGCGGCGCTGAAAGAAGCGGGGAGCGGAACCGCGGGCTGACGCACAGGAATCGGATACAAGGCGACGTCCCCCAGGGCGAGCGGGCCAATGACCGCGAAGCTCTTGCGACCAAAGGGGTGCGGCGTAGATCCGGCGGTCGCGCGGCGAAGGCCGAGGGTCTTACCTGGGGAGGTCTCGCCTCACGCCCGAAAGGGCGACGCTGCAAAGCGGAGCGAGAAGTCAGCAGAGGCCACAGTAGCGCCCGCTGATACCGGGGCGCGAAGGGCTGAACGGAAGGGAGAGCGCACTGACCGCGAACCTCGAAGGGGCCAGGCGCCAGAAGTCCAGGCAACTGGAGCTCCCGCTGGGAGGCAGGGGTGAAGCCCCGAGGGCCCGGCGAAGCGGCGAAGCCCCGACGGCGGCGAGAGGACACAGACGCTCAGGCAGCGCACGTTACTTCGACGGGCTGGGAGTCCCGCGGCTCGCGACCTGACCTCAACCTTTCGAACCGCCGGATGCGGACCCGCATGTCCGGTGGTGTGGGAGGGGAGTGGCGGTGACTACCCGCCACCCCCTATCCCGATCCGGAGCCGGACGAGCCGGCGCAAATCGGCGTCGAGCTCCCACGCGTCGAGCTCGTCGTCGCGAATCCCCGCGACGGAATCCGCCCGCTGCTCAACCGGCGGGCGCTCCGAGAGGATGGCCTCCGGATCGGCGGACGCGCCGATCGATGCGAGCGCCTCGCGCACCGCGGCAGACCCCTCCATCCAGGCTGACATCGCCGGGGTATCGTCGGCAGGGAGGTCGGCGATACAGGCAGGGCTGGCCGGCGCGGGCGCGGCGGGGACCGACGACGGCTCCGAGGGGACCGACGTGGGCGCGGCGGGGACCGATGACGGCTCCGAGGGGACCGACGTGGGCGCGGCGGGGACCGATGCGGGGTTCGAGGGGACCGACGCGGGATCTGCTGCACCGCGCGGTGATTCGCCCGTGGTGTCGGGGACGCCGGAGAGAAACTCGGCGGCGAGGAACTCGGCACAACGCCAGGCGGGCTCCTGCTGGCCCGCCACGCGGCGGACGAGGTCGAGCGTCCAGTGCCAGATCGCCACGACCGGCGCCGGCGCGGAGAAAGAAATGACGCGGCCCGGTTCATCCTGCTCGATAGGCAACGCGCTCGCGACAGAGGAAGCCGAGGTGCCGCACGCCGCGTCGGGCGCGGGCACGCTGTCCGGCGGAGAAGTGGCGTCCATCCCGCCTGGTGCAGGCGCGCCGCCCGGAGCGGAAGTAACGTCCGCCCTGGCGAGCGTGCGGGCGGCTTCCCGCAGACACGCCAGCGGCAGCCGCCTCGCCCGGTCGAGCCACGCGGCTTCGGTCACAGGCGTCGCCGCGGACGCCGCGACCTCGAGCTTCGAAACGGAGACCTCGCCCGCCTCAAGCGCCTGCGCCAGGCGGGGAAGGGCGGCGAGCGCGCGCTCGAGTCGCAGGATCGCCTGGCAGCGGCGCAGGCTCATTCCGAGCCGCTCGGTCAGGTAATCGGCGAGTCGGACGTATCCCAGGAGGCGATAGAGCCGGCGCCCGTGGATCCGCGACAGACCGGGAGCCAGACGGCGCTCGACGACGACGCCGGCGCGGCCCAATCGGAGGAGGGTGCGCTCGAGGAGGCGGGCGGCGAGCAGGCGCGGCTCGCCGCCGGGAATGCTGTCGGGAAGAGAACGCGACGCGGAAGCATCGACGGCTGGCCGGAACACGGAAACCTCCTTTCATGGAGGCCAGAGAAGCCGACGCAGGCAGGAGTAAATATATCGAAATTACGGGCGGGCGTCAACATCTTTTTTGAAAACTTCTGCGGGATTAAATGGCGTTGGCGCCGTTGATCATCCGTTGACAGGGTGCCGGCCGGCCCGTAGCATCCCGGTCATCATTCCGGAGGTCTTGCGGGAGACGGCGACGTCGATGAGCCGATTCTGGATCGTGGATGGGCATAACGTCATCTTCGCGATTCCTCCACTGCAGAGGCTGCAGGTTTCCGGGCATCGCGAAGCGGCGCGCCAGGGGTTGCTTGATGCGCTTCGACGCTTCGCGCAGAAAAGGAACGACAAGCTTCTCGTCGTGTTCGATGGCGGCGACCCGCAATGGAACCAGGATGCCATACGGGAGCCGTTGCTCGAGGTTGTTTATTCGCGGCGCCGCGAGGGCGGCGCGGACGAGCGGATTATCCGCGAAGCGAAATCGCTCGTGCAGCACGGACATCGCGTTACGGTCGTGACCAACGACGTGATCACTCTCGCCTCGGTGTTGCCGAAAGACGTCGATCACCTGAAGGTACGGCCGTTCTGGGAGACGTACATCGAAGAACGGGTGAGGGAAGCGTCCAAGCGCGTTGAGGGCGACTTTTCGGAGGTGGAGAAGGAAATGCTGGCGCGAGCGGCCACGGAAGAGTCGGAGCAGGTCGGTGCGAAGTCGATCGCGGTGGCCGTGTCAAGCACCCGGAAACGCAGCGCCGGGAAGGACGCGCTGCGCGAGCGCCTCCGGCTGAAGAGGGAGAAGGGGCGAGCTCGCCATCAGCGTCGATTCAAGAGACGCTGACGCGCGCCGGCCGCATGCGGGGCCGGGCGCGGAGATATAATCCGCGCACACATGCGCGGACTCACGTCACTGCCACGGCCGCTTCTGCGGATCGCGGCGATCCTGTTCGCCGCGGCGACCGTCCTCTACAGCGCTCTGTGGATGCGCTACATCCGCGTGCAGCCGCAGGCGATGATCGGCATCAATTACGAAGCCTCGCATGTCGGGCACCTTCTGCGCGTGTCCGGGGTCGTCGAAGGCAGCGGCGCGGCCGCCGCCGGCGTGCGCCCGGGAGATCTCCTGCGCGCGATCGACGGCCAGGCCCTCACGTTCCACGACCCCATGCCGGAGACGGTGATGCGCGGCCGGCCGGGAGACGTCGTGCGCCTGACGGTGGAGAGGTCCGGAGAGGCCGCTCCCCTGGTCCTGCCGGTGGTGCTTGGCCCGCGCCCCGGGGAGCAGGGCGGCCGGACGCCGGCGCGGGCCATCGCCGTTCAGCTCGTCGACTCCTTCCCGGTGGTGTTCCTCGTCGTGGGGTTCTTCGTCCTGTTCATGCGCCTCCAGGATCGCAACGCCTGGCTGCTGGCGCTTCTGTTCGCAGGCTTCATCGCCGTCGCGCCGTTGCTGGAGATCCAGGCGCTCATTCCCCGTTCTCTGCGCGGCTTCGCCGTCGCCTACAAGGTCATCTTTCAGGGCCTGTTCGGGGCCTTCTCCTATTACTTCTGCGCCGTCTTCCCGGTCCCCTCCCCGATCGATCGGCGGCTGCCCTGGCTGAAATCGGCGTTGCTGGCGGGGGCGGCGGCCCTGGCCGTGCCGCTGGGGATCGCGGCATTTTGGGCCGGCAGCTTTGCCCCGGTCTTCCGCTTCGGCGATCGGTTCGGGCACACGGTGACCTCCGCGACTCTGTCGACTTACTTCTTCGGAGCCACGTCCCTCGCGCTCGCATCGCTCATATGGAAGGGCCTGCGCGCTCCCACTTTGGAAGCGCGACGCAAGACCAGGGTGATCGTCTGGGGCTCGGTCGCGGGGGTTCTGCCCTTCATGGCGCTGAACGCCGCGGCGCTCTTCATGGGTCGGAATCCCTACTATTTCCCCTTCTGGGTGTGGGCGCCGTCCGTTCTGGCCGTCCTGCTGATGCCGTTGTCGTTCGCCTACGCCATCATCAAGCACCGAGTCCTCGAGATCCCCCTGCTGCTGAGGCTGGGCGCGCGTTACCTGCTGGTGCAGCGCGGCTTCACGGTGCTGCTCGTCCTCGCGGGCGCCGCCGTGACGCTTCTCTTCGCCGAGTGGTCGTCGGGATTCCTGCGGACCCGCCTGGATCTCGGGGCGGCCGCCGGCACCACGCTCGGGGCGGGTTTCGGCATCGCGCTCGTGTGGACGGGTACGCGGCTGCGGACGCGCGTGACGCAGAGGATCGACCGGGCATTTTTCCGCAGCGCTTACGACGCCCGGCAGATCATGCAGGCGCTGGCCGAGAGGACGTCCGCCGCCACCACGCGCGAAGAGCTGGGAACTTTCCTGGCCGGCCACATCCGACAGGCGCTTCATCCCAGCTCGCTGACGATCTACCTGGAGGACCGAAGCGGCTCGCTCGTGGCGGTGCAGGGCGCGCCGCCGGAGGGCCAGGAACGGATCCTGCCGGCCGGTTCCTCACAGGACCGAGTGTCGGATGCCGGGCGCCGCGTGCCGCTTCTCGGACGGGACGGGCGCCAGGCCGGCGTTATCCTCCTGGGAGAGCGTCTGTCCGAGGAGCCGTACTCGAGCGAGGACCGTCGCCTGCTGACGTCGGTGGCGAGCCAGGCGGCGCTGGCGCTGGAGAACATCCGCCTCGCCGAGCAGATCGCCCTTCGCCTCGAGGCCGAGCGGCGCACCGCGGTCGAGCTGGAGCTTGCGAAGGAAGTGCAGTCGAGGCTCTTGCCGCGTCGCGTCCCGCGGCTTCAAACACTCGACTGCGCCGGCCACTGCCTGCAGGCGCGCGCCGTTGGCGGCGACTACTACGACTTCCTCGAGCTGGGCGGCGGCCAGGTCGGCCTGGTGCTGGCCGACATCGCGGGCAAGGGGATCGCCGGTGCTTTGATGATGGCCAACCTGCAGGCGAACCTGCGCAGCCAGGCCGGGCTGGCGCGGGAGGATCTGCGGGGGATGCTGTGCAGGCTGAACCAGGCGATGTGCGAATCGATCGCCGACCACCGCTACGCCTCGCTCTTCTTCGGCTGCTACGACGACGCGGCGCGTCGCCTGCGCTACGCGAACTGCGGGCACAACCCGCCCATCCTGCTGCGGGCGGACGGCGGCGTCGAGCGACTGGCGGCCACGGCCACCATCCTGGGCGCCTTCGAATCATGGGACTGCTCGGTGGCGGAGACGATCCTCGCGCCCGGCGACGCGCTGCTGCTCTACAGCGACGGCATCACCGAGGCGAGAGGCGACCAGGACGACGAGTTCGGCGAGGCGCGCCTTCTGGAAACACTGCGCCGCCATCGCCACGGGGAGGCGCCGGCGCTCGTGGCCGCGATCCTCGAAGCCGTCCGGGAATTCAGCGCCGCCGAGCAGGCGGACGACATCACCCTGGTGGCTGCGCGGTGCCGCTGAGGAGGGCGCGGGGCTCACCTCGCCTTCGGAGGGCCCTCGATCGCTTTCAGGATCGGCTCGGCGAGATAGAGCCGACCCCAGGCCCGACCGCTGACCTCCTTCAGGAGACCCTCCTTCTCGAGAAGGGCTACCGCCTGGCGCGCCGTCGGATTGGACGCGCCGAGAATCTCCGCCGCCCGCGCGACGGTAATGTAGGGATTGACGAACAGCTGGTCGAGCAGGGCAAGGGCCTTCGCCTTTCGCGCCAGCCGCTTCCGGTACCTCTCCCGCAGACTCTGAAGCAGGCGCGCCTGGTCCACGGCCTGCCGGGCGGTCTCGTCGACCCCGGCGAGGAAATAGAGCAGCCACCCTTCCCAGTCTCCGTGTGTACGCACCCTCTGCAACAAATCGTAGTAGGTCCGGCGAGTGCGCTCGATATAGGCCGACAGGTACAACAGCGGCTCGGACAGGCGTCCTCGCTCGATCAGAAACAGGGTAATGAGGAGCCGGCCCACGCGGCCGTTTCCGTCAATGAAAGGATGGATCGCTTCGAACTGCTCGTGTATCAGGGCGCACTGGACGAGGTCGGGGAACCGGTCGCGCTCATGGAGGAAGTGCTCCCAGTCCGCAAGAGCTTGCTGCATCTGTTCAGGTGGAGGCGGGACATACGTCGCATTGACCAGCGTGGACCCCGGCGGGCCGATCCAGTTCTGCGAGCGACGGAACTCGCCGGGAGTCGCTTGGCCGCCCCGCACGCCCTTCATCAGGCGCGCATGAAGTTCGCGAACCAGTCTGAGAGAGAGTGGATGAGTCCTCAGGCGCCGGATGCCGTGCTCGAGGGCCACGACGTAATTTCGCACCTCACGGACGTCGGAAGTCTTCCGGGATATGCGCGGGCCCGGCACCTCGTCCATGAGCAGGTCGGATAGCGTGGCCTTCGTCCCCTCGATGCGGGACGACAGCACGGCCTCTCGCCGGATATACGGGGCGATCAAAAGATGCGGGTTCGGCAGGTGCTGGCCCAGGCCCGACAACTCGCTCAGAGCCGCATCCGCCCGGGAGAGCGCCCGCACCAGGTCCGCTCCGTAATCCAGTGTGGGAGGCAGAGGTGCCGGGACGAAGGCGGCGTAGCCTTTCGGTGTCCGGATGACCCGGCCCGCTTCCGGTGCCTTGAATGCAGTCGGGTCCATCGGGGCCTTTCAAAGTAATCGCCACGATTCTTTCAAAGCTCCCGGGGAATTGCAAGCAGACCTTCAAAGCCCCACGACCCTAAGGCCGCCGGATTGTCTCCGCTGCCGACCCCATGGTGGCTGAACCGTTCTCCCAGCGGGAGACCGTCTCCGCAACAGGCCAAAATCACGCGCGCGCGGAAGGCCAAGACCTGCGCCGTTGTGGGGCGCCGCGCCCATACCGTATGCGATAATGAATTACGCGCTGGACTCTCGGGACAGGACACTAGGATGAGAACATGAAAAAGTCGGGCGCGAGCCAAGGCCAGTCGGCATCGGAGCTCATCTCGAAAAGAATCGCCCAACTCGGGGACTGGCGCGGGGAAACCCTCAGCAGAATGCGCAAGCTCATCAAGGAAGCAGACCCGGACGTCGTCGAGGATTGGAAGTGGATGGGCACTCCGATTTGGTCGCACGACGGCATCATCTGCACTGGCGAATCCTACAAGAATGTCGTGAAGCTTACCTTCGCCAAGGGCGCGTCTCTGAAGGATCCGGCCCGTCTCTTCAACTCGAGTCTCGACGGAAACGCACGCCGCGCGATCGACATCCACGAAGGAGAAGAAGTTGACGAGTCCGCCTTCAAGGCGCTCGTTCGCCAAGCGGTGGCCCTCAACAGTTCTGGCAAGTCGAAACCTTCGAAGAAAGCGAAGTCCTAAGGGATCGGAGGTCGCTGGATCGTCCCCGCGAAATGACAGAACGTCTGCGGCGTCCGGCCCGGCGCCTCACGGGCGCGTCGCTGAATCTCCTTGAAGGTTTTGGGGTTTCCTGCCGCCATCGAAAAGCGGCCCCCCTGGCATCACATTTGCTCTTGTCAGAGCGGTTGTCATGCAGTGAAAGGAGGAGGCCATGATGCGTCTTCGTGCAGGCAGTCTCGCAGGAGTTTTTGTGGCGCTCGTGCTGTGCGCCGCTCCGGTCCCGGCCCGCGCCGGGGCCTCGTTCGATTTCCTGTTCAACATGGACCGCGTGAGCAACGACAATCAGTATTTCCTGAACGTCGCGGTCAGCAATTACGGCTACGACCGGGTCGTCCTCGAGCCGGTCCTGCCTCGCCTGCGGTACGTCGAGGCCGACCTTCCTGTCGTGCTCTTCCTCGCCGACGAATGCGGCCGGCCGCCCGGCTACATCGTCGATCTGCGGGCCCGGGGATTGTCGTGGGCGGTGATCTTCAACAGGGTCGATGTGCCGTATGACCGGTTGTTCGTCGGGATCAGAAACGACCCCGGTCCGCCGTATGGCAACGCGTGGGGGCACTGGAGAAGGGACCGCCGGGGCGTCAGGCTGAGCGACAGCGACATCTCAGGGCTGGTTCAGGTGCAGATCGGAGCGCGGGCCGCACGCATGAGGCCTTACGAGATGGCCCGTGCCCGCGGCCAGGGGCGACCGGTCGCGTTCGTGGTGGCCGAGGAGAGGGGCCGCCCCTATCACGGGGGCAGGAGAGGGAACGACGAGCACGAAGGCAGGGGCAGGAACAAAGATCACGGCCCGCACCGCGATCACCACGGGAATCACGACAACCACGACTGAGCGGAGACCGAATGCGCCGCGGGCGGTCCGCTCAGGTTCCTACGACCCTGAAGCCGCTGACGCGCGCCACGATGCCGAGCGCGGAGTCGTGCGTCGCAACCACCAGGTCCGAGGTGGAGGACTCCCGCCAGAGCATCGCGGTGGAGAGGTGGATGGCGTCGAGGGTCCCGATCGGCGTGGGAAGCGGCAGGGACGCCCGCGCCAGGATGGGGCCCGTCGGCTCCACGATCTCGATCTCCTCGAGCAGCCGGTAAACCGCCTCTCGACGCCTCGACAGTTCGTGGTCGGAGATCGCACCCCGGAGCGCCGCATCATTTCTGGATTGGATTGGAATCAGCTAGTCAACCGAGTGGACGTCTTCGGTCTTCAGCAGGATGAAGGCGCACGATCCCTTCGCGGATTTTGTGGCTGCCTGGCACGTGAGAATACCCCGCCGGAACACCCGCGCATCACCTTCATCAGGGAAATTCATATTGAATCGTATGGACTTCAGTGAGCTCGCAAGAGACTTCAGCTTTTCGTCCCCGCTTGCGAAGCGGACCTCGACTGCCTTGGAGCCCGGCGCCAGGGCAACGAAGAATTCAGCCGTGCCCTCCCCCAGTGCCCCCGGTACGTCATAAGCCCGCAGAATTCCAAGACGCTGCCTCTGTTCGTCGACCTGAGCCCTGGCGGTGGCCTCGCCCACCAGGGCCACCAGGCGCTCACGGCCACCGGGCTTTGCGCCGGGCACCGCCGCTGCAAGGGCGTAGTATTCGATGGCCCGGTCCCGCTTGGCCGAGCGTTCGTAAACCTGCCCGATGTGGTCGGCAACGGCTCCATCTTGCGCCAGGTCCCATGCTGCGTTCAGGTATTTCAGCGCGGCGGACGTCTCGCCCTTGCGGAAATGCGCCCATCCAACCGTGTCCCAGCAAGAGGCAAGCAGGTTCACGTTCAGGAGATCGACCTGCTTGAGCTGGTCGAGCCGTACGTCACGCAGCTGGGCGGTGAGCATGGCGACGGCTGATTCGGCGTAGCGTTGAGCGCGATCGAGGTGAGTATTGTTCTCCACCAGCGTCGAGGCGACGCTGTACCATACAAGCGGAGACGGGGCGATCTCCACGGCGCGATCGAACGCCTCTTGCGCTTTCTCCGGCTTTTTCAGGCTGATCTGCGCCTTGCCGAGATCGACGTACAGCCGCGGGTCGTCAGACCTGACCGCGGTGGCCTTCTCCAGCTCCGGCTCCGCCTCGGCGTATTTCTTCTGCTCCACGAGCATCTCTCCGAGGTTCGATAGGGCCCACCAGTCCAGCGGAACGATCTCGATCTGCTTCCGGAATTCCTTCTCGGCGTCCTTGTAACGCCGTTGCAACCAGTAGATCCGCCCCAAATTGGTATAGGCAGAGGGACTGAATGGATTGAGCGTCACGGCCTTTTTCAGCGCCGCTTCGGCCTTATCGAGCTGGCCCAGCTCGAGATAAGCACGACCCAGATCATTGTAGGCCGACTTGTGGTCGGGCTCCGACTTCAGGACGCGCTCGATCAGCTCGATCGAGGCTCGGTAGTCGCGGTTGTCGTATGCGGAGCTCGCCGCTTCGAGCAATTCATCCGAATCGACGCCCGCAGTCCCCTCGGTCCCCGCGTCCCCTTTGACCTTCACAGGTATCTTCTGGTCGATGTCGGCGAGCACGGCCCCCCTGAAGGCCTGGTAATCGTTCCGGCGGTCCGCCGGCAGCTCGTTCAGCTTGACCTCCATGGTGCGCGTGCCGATGAAGGTGAGGCCCTCGAGCGCGTATTTGGAGGAATACTGGGCGTAATCACGCTTCAGCTCGACCGGCAGCGGAAGCCGCGCCTCGAACTGTCTCGAAAGCTGCATCTTCAAATGGTATTCGGAGCGGGACTGTCCCAGATCGATCGGCTTGCCTTCCTCCAGGTCGTCCGGGTCTATCAGAGTGCCGGTACCGAAGGGAAGCGCGAGCCTCGGGTCCTTACCGAACCGGTTGAAGTAGTTCTGCTTGGTGATATGGAAGCGATATTCCAGGGGCGTCTGGACGTCCGTGGGCGTGGAGACTTGCACGCCTGAAATCTCGCCATCGACTCCCGAGACGGAGGCGACATACTGGATATAGTTCTTCCATTGCGCCTGGGGGATGGCCCGCACCGCCAGACGCCCCATCACTTCCGCATCGCCGCGGAACGTGAGGCGGACGTCGGCGTCGAGCGTCCCCAGATCGTTGATTGCGCCCTCCACCGACGTGACCTGAGAGTTCGGAACCGCGGGCTCGGCGGGTATTTTCGACAAAACGGACTTGCCGTCGGCGGCCACCACCAGGGCCTCCTTCTTTCGCAGCGGGGCCAGCAGCATGCGGAATGGAGCGACCTCGGTGGTCGTGTCCAGCCAGATCTCCTCGTTTCCCGCCCGCAGGTAGCTGATGACATGATTGAACTGGAGGGGAGAGGGAAAGGTCGCGTCGATGTCTCGCGTGACGGAGGTCAGGGCCGACTGCACGTGCAGACCCGCGACCTCCGCCATTGCGGCCAGCAGCGTGCTCTTGTCCTTGCAGTCGCCGTACTGATTGCCGAAGACTTCCGCCGCGGCATGGGGCTGATAGCGCCCCGTGCCGAACGACAGACTGACGTAGCGGAACTCCTGCGCGACGAAGCGGTAGATCGCGCGGAGTTTGTCGGTCCCGTCGGTCAAGTCCTTGGTGAGCTCCGCCACCTTGGCCCGCATGGCGTCACTGGACGCTCGCCGGTCGCGTTCCAGATTCGCGTACCAGTCGCCGACCTCGCCCCAGCCTTGAAAGGTCGTGACCTGCACGGAGGGTTCTTCCGGCTTGCCGGGCTTTCCCTTCTTTTTCTTCTTACTTGAATCGTCGTCCCGCTCGAGGTTCGCGGTCTTCCAGAAGTAGGTGCGGCGTCCGTTCGCCTCGCGCACCTCCGGCTTGAACTCGGGGCGGGACTTGACGTTCACGACCCTTGACGCCGGAACCTCGATCCGCAGTTCCTCGTTCTTGGTGATAAAGGAACGGCCGAAGCTGTACTCGGCCCAGAACTGATTGGGCGCCATGGCAGCGAACTGTTCGAACTGCAGCTCATACTCCAGGATGTCCCCGGGACGAAGACCCGGGACGATGACGTGCTTCTGGCGAATGTCGCTGTACATCGGCGCGATCCGCGAGACAGGTGCCGACATGTCCTGGATGGCGCTCGCCGGGATCTCCGCCTTGGTGCCATCCGGCTTGATGACGCGACCCTTGAACGTCAGGCGCTCGAAATCCGAGTTGTAGTCGAGTATCAACTGTCCGAGCTGCTGGAGCGCGCCCTCCGTCTGCACCAGGATCCTCGTCTGCACCGTCTTCGTGCCCGTCCCGTCTGACTCGAAGCGCAGGGAGCTTTTCAGCACCTCGATGACAAACGGCTCCCGGGAAAAATCGGGAGCCGCGGGCGGCGAGGCAAAGGTCGGGAGAACCACGCCGAGAAAGAGACTGCCCCAAAGCCAGCACGTCTTCATTTTGAAGTTTACGAATGCTATCACGTTCCGACCCGACGCTGCGGCCGAACCGGGAGTTCGTGGAGGAGCGGTACGGGGGCTCTCACCTTCCGACCCAGTGATCGACGGGCTTTCCGAGGAACTCCTCGATCGGGATTCCGTCTCCTCCGACGAGGAGCTTCCGTTTCGGCCGAAAGGCGGCATCGAATGCCGCAATCCCCGGGAGGGCGCTCCGCCGCCGGGCGCTCTTCACTTCGATCGCCGTAACCACGCGCCCCGTCCTGACGACGAAATCGACCTCGTGGTTGCGATCGAGCCAGTAGAACGTTTCGCAGAGTCCGGCTGCGGCGGCGTTCGCGAGGTGGGCGCCGACCGCACTCTCCGTCAGCCGCCCCCAGAACTCGCCGTCGGCGCGGGCGACTTCGAGCCGCAGCCCCGAGGTGGCGGACATGAGGGCCGTGTTGAGCACGATCAGCTTGGGGCTGGAACCTCGCTGCCGCACGTTCTGGCCAGAGAACTTCTGCAGGCCGGCCACCATGCCCGCGCCGGCGAGCAGATCAAGGTAGTGGGCCAGGGTTGTGGTGTTCCCGGCCTCCTGCAGTTGCCCGAGCATCTTCTGATAGGACAGCACCTGCCCGGAATAGGCGCAGGCCAGTTGGAACAGGCGGCGCAGCAACGCCGGCTTGTCCACGCGCGTCAGTAACAGGACATCGCGGGAGATCGTCGTCTCGATCAGGGCATCGACGATGTATCGCCTCCAGCGATCCTGGTCGGCGGCGAGCGGCGCCGCGCCGGGATAGCCGCCGAAGAACAAGTAGCGGTCGACATCCCAGCCGAACGCCTCCCGCATCTCTGCGAAGGACCAGTGCGGCAGGTACAGCACTTCGAAGCGACCTGCGAGGCTCTCCGAGAGGCCCCGCTGGACGAGAACCGGCGCCGACCCGAGAATAATGACCTTAAGCCGGAGGCGCCCCGCCGTGTCCTCGTCCCACAGGCGCTTCACCGTCTCCGACCAGTCGGGGACCTTTTGCGCTTCGTCGATCGCCAGGATGGCGCCCCGCTTTCCCGCATCCCGCGCCTTGAGGCGCGCTGCATCCCACTGCTCCTCCAGCCAGTGGCGGCCCCGGAGGGTAGGCTCGTCGGCGGACGCGTAATGCGCCTCGAGCCGCGAACGCTCCAGGACCTGCCGAACGAGCGTCGTCTTGCCGACCTGGCGCGGGCCGGCAACCACCTGGATGAACCGGCGGGGCTCGGCCAGCCGCTTCTTCAGAACCCCGGCATGGGTGCGCGTGAACATGTGGATGTCACCATTTACTCAATATACTGAGTAAATTTACTCAAGATGGTGACCAAATGCAAGGGCACGTGAGCGGGCTCAGGGGGCAGATGCGTCCGCAAAAAGACCAACCCGACTCAGCGCATGGTCCCCGTTCGCGTCCCGTCCAGCGCCTCCGCGAGAGGCCGGAACACCGTGGCCAGCGATTGGCGGTGCTCCGGCGGCAGCGTCGGGGCCACGGCGGAGACGGCTGCGGCCAGGGCCGCGGGGTCGATGGCGGCGGGTTTCGGGTCGGCGGCGGTGACGGATGGGGTGGGCTGGGAAACGCTCGTCGGGGGGCTCGAGAGGTCGGGGATGACGGCAGCAGCCCGTGCGCCGGAGTCCTGCGGCGTCGCCGCCTGGGCGACAGGAGGCGGCGTCCCCGGCGCGGACGTCCTCAGCAGCGAGTCCACCATCTGGCGGAAGGCGCCGCTGCCGCCGGGGGCGTCGATGACGTCCTGCCCGTCCTTCGCCCAGATATTGGCGAGGACGTTGCGCTTGGTTTCGTGCAGCCGCAGGATTGGTCTCGCAGACCGGCGAAGCGCCGCCGCACATGATGACTCTGCGCAGCGGCTCGAGGACTTACGAGCGCCGCCGTTTCCTGGGCGGCCGCGCGGGGCCGGGGGTGGACGTCACGATCCACGAGGTCCACCGCGAGGTCCAGAGCCGGCTGACGGCGGAGAGACTGCAACGTTATCTCGGCGAGGAGCTGCGCGAGCGGATCCGGCGACAAGGAGTGACGATCGTCCTCGAGGACCGCCTGCCTCCCTCCAAGAAGCTGGAGGTGCGCCCGGCGGTCTTCCGCGGGGAGCGGATCGCCGGGATCGGCGAAATCCCTGTGGCGGATCACCCGCCAGTGCGCGCGGAGATCTATCTCGCTCCGGAGACGCTTCCAGGCACGGAGCGGCCGGCGGTGGCGCTTTACCGCCTGGGGACGCGCGTCTGCCAGGACATCGCGGGGCTTCCGGAGTTCGCGCGCGAGCCCTGGTCCTCCGGAAGACTGGAAGGGGCGCTCGACTATGCCGATTTCCGGGTGGCGCCGGCGTCGCGCGAGGGCTTCACCCCGGACGCCGCCTACAGCGCATTCGTCGAGGCGGTCCGGGTCGTCGAGCCGATCCTCCTGGAACGACTGCGCCGTGAGGATGAATCGCGCGCCGAGCAGGCGGGGCGGTCGCTGGTGCGCGAGCTGCAGTCGGCCTTCGCGCGCCTTCTCAAGGACCTTCCCGCAGGGGACTACGAATGGTTCGGCGCCGACGGCCGCCGCCCGTTTTGCGGGCGGCGGGGAGGGGCGGCCCGGGGGCCCCGACGCCGTGCCCGGCGGGGGCGCGATACCCGATGGGGCGGAGGAAGGCTCGGAACGCGCCGAAGCCCCACGCGAGGGCGGCGGGGCGACGACCAGAGCCGCGTTCGACGCAACATCCGAAGACGAGGAACCGGAAGCGAGCCGATTCTCCAACCGTCCCTGCTCACTGGACCGCTCGAGCGCGTCGTCATCAGGCCCGCGATCGCGCGGGTCGCAGTCGGGCGACGGCGCCGGCTGGCGGCCATCGCGTTCGATGCCTCGGGCCTCGTCATCGAGAGCGGGTCCGCGTCGGGGATCGACCGGGATCTGGAGTACGCCTGGACGATATCGGCCAGCGTGGCCTCGCTCATCGTCGAGCCCGGCGGCCGGGCGATCGTCGAGGCTGGAGGCCGACCGGGACGCGCCACGCTAGCGGTGCGGGTGCGGCCGGCGGTCAAGGGCGAACCCATGCGCGAGGCATCGGCGGAAGCAGAGATCCTCGTGGAAGCGGAGGCGGCGCGCCGGGCGTTCCCGCCGCCGGTCTTCGTGCATGCGCCCGGTGAGCCGTGGCGCTCCCGCTGGAACGGAGCCAGCGGGAAGCTCGAGGTGAATTCCGCCCACTCCGACTACCAGATTGTGCGCCCGCTTCCCGCTCGCCGTCGGCGTTACCTCGGGCGGCTGTACGCCAAGGAGCTCGTCCTCCACAACTTCGGGCACGAGCCCTCCTCCGCCGTCCTGGAGCGCCTGCTCGAAGTGCTCACGCGCCTGGACGAACACCTGTAGCCTTCGACACATTGTGTGTCATCGGACCGACCGATGCGTGCGCCGCGCGTGCTCCTGCCGCCCGACCCGGCGCTGCGGCCGAACAGGGAGTTCGTGGAGGAGCGGTACGGGATGTTCAGGAGGGCGTGGCGCTGACTGGTTCTTAGCCCCGCTCGGCGGGAGGCTGATAAAATGCTCGCTATCAGAAGAGGTTTCGAGATGGCCGACCACCCGCGCTCCGATTCCGAGGAAAAGGAAGAGTTCGCCCGGATGATGGAGGAATCATTCGCGCCGAAATTCCACAAGGAGGGAGAGACGGTCGAGGGGACTATCGTGGCGCTCGGAGCCGAGGTGGCATTCGTCGATATCGGCGGAAAGGGCGAGGCGACCATCGACATCGAGGAGCTGGTCGATCCGGACAGCGACGTCCAGGTGAAGGTCGGGGACACCGTCAAGGCCGTCGTCGTCTCGACGGTCGGCGGCCTGAGGCTCTCCCACAAACTCGCCCGGGGCGCTCTCACGCGTCAGCGCCTGAACGATGCCTTCCGGGCCGGACTCCCGGTGGAGGGACGTGTCGAGAAGGCCATCAAAGGAGGATACGAGGTTCGCGTCGGCGGGCAGCGTGCCTTCTGTCCGATCTCGCAGATCGACGCGCGCTTCACCGCCGATCCTTCGGTCCACGTCGGGCAGGCCTACACGTTCCGGATCATCGAATGCAAAGAGGACGGGAAGGAACTGGTGGTCTCCCGACGCGTCTTCCTGCAAGAGGAGGAGAACGAGAGGGCCGAGGCGATCCGCCGGACCGTCGTCCCCGGCGCGGTCCTGCCGGGCCGCGTCGTGTCGGTGATGGCGTATGGCGCGTTCGTCGACCTCGGCGGTGGAGTCCAGGGTCTCCTCCATGTGTCGGAGATGGGCTGGTCGCGGGTGGGAAATCCACTGGACGTGGTCCGGCCGGGTGACACGATCACGGTCAAGGTTCTCCGCGTGGGCGACGACGACGGAAAGATCTCGCTTGGCCTGAAGCAGCTGCAGGCCGATCCCTGGTCGACAGTGGCCGAGAAGTACAGGGTCGGCCAGGCGCTGAAGGGGAAGGTCACCCGGGTTGCCGACTTCGGCGCCTTCGTGGAGCTGGAGCCGGGGATCGAGGCATTGGCTCACGTGTCCGCGTTCGCACCCACGGGGAAGCGGGATGGATGGAAGGCCGCCGCCCCGCCCGGTGCCGCGGTCGCGGTCGAGATCCTGAACATCGATCTGGAAAGGAAGAGGATCGGCGTTGCGGTGTTGGAGGCCGGTTCCGTGAGGGCCGAGAGTGCGACCGGGGGTGCGGCGGGATCCGAGGCCCCGCAGCCGCAGGCTCGGGTGGAGATCGTGGCCGGGGCCCGCCTCACGGGCAAGGTGGAGCGGGTCGAGACGTACGGCGTTTTCGTTTTCCTGGCGCCTGGACGCACGGGTCTCATCCACATCTCGGAGACCGGAGTTGACAGGGAGAGCGACGTCCGGAAGGCGTTCCCGCTCGGGACCGACGTCGAGGTGATCGTCCTCGACGTGGACCCGGCGGGGCGGCGGATCCAGTTGAGTCGCAAAGCGGTCCTCGAGGCGGGGGAGAAGCGCGAGGTCCGCGAGTACGCAGAGCAGCAGGACCAGGCGCAGTCCGAGAGTTTCGGCTCGCTTGCCGACAAGCTCCGCGCGGCGATGAAGCCGTCGAAGAAGTAGGGACGCGGGGCGATCGCAGCCCCGGCCCCGATCCGTAATAAAATTCCTGGCCTGACTCGCTGAAAGGAGCTCTTCACATGTCGAGGACCGGTCTGCTCGTGGTCGCCGCTGCCGTAATGCTTGCCGCCACACCAGCGCAAGCCAAGAACCCCCTGCTCGAAAAATGGACGGGGCCATACGGCGGCGTGCCGCCGTTCGACAAGGTCAAGGTCGCGGACTTCAAACCTGCGCTCGAAACCGCGATGACCGAGAACTTGAAAGAGATCGACGCGATCGCGAAGAATCCGGCGAAGCCCGATTTCGAGAACACGATCGCCGCCTTCGAGCGGGCGGGAAAGCCGCTCGAGCGGGTCACGGCGATCTACCGCGTCTTCAGCTCGACGATGAGCACGGACGACTTTCAGAAGGTCGAGACGGAGATGGCGCCGAAGCTCGCGTCCTTCAACGACCAGATCGTGCAGAACAAGGAGCTCTTCGCCCGAATCGCC
>QHXX01000071.1 GCA_003223135.1 Acidobacteriota bacterium
TTGAAGATATCCGCCACGTCGCCCGTCGCCGCACCCACCAAGTTCAGCTGAATCAGTGTGTACGGAGTACTGCACACCCCCGGAGCCGGGCCGGTGCAGGTGCCACCCGTGCCGCAATCCGCGGCCACCAAGCAGGCTCCGGGCAACGTGCCGCCAACGCAGGTTCCCCAGCAGCCGTAGCCGCTGGAGGGGTTACTGCAGGTTCCGGCTCCGCACTGGTTATCCTTGATGCAGGCAGTGCCGCTGTTACTGCATGTGCCCGAAAGACCCGGTTGGCTTATGCAGAATGCGCCCGGCGTAGCGCCCCCCGCGCACGTGCTGCCGAACAGGACGCCGGTCCTCGGGTCGAAGGCACTATGCACCGACCCGAAGGCGACTGCCTTGTTCTGGCTCTCGAGGCCTCCGTTTGTGATCGACAAGGAAACCTGTCTGGCGTTCGCACTGGTGCAGCTCGTGTCCGAACTGCAGCGGACCAAGAGCGAGTAAGTGGCGTGAGGAGACTGCGGAGCGTCCCTGAAGGACGACTTGTTGCTCCAATCCTGGACCACGACGGAGGTGGGATTGTTGTCCTCTGACTTGGTGAACTGGAACTGCGCGTCACCGTCGGTGCAGCCACCCGGAATCGTCGAGTCGACACCCGAGACGAAGATCGACTGGCCTGCAACCGGTGACGGGGGCGATACGGGTGGATTCGGATCTCGTGCGTACAACACGCTACCGGTCACGTCTGTCACCTTGAGCACTATGCTAGTGCCCTTGTCGGTACCCGTAGCGCTCTCGTTGCAGTTGGCGGCCGCCGTAGCAGGGCAGGCGGTGGCCGGCAAGCACGTGCCGGTGCCGGGCGCTATGCACGGCGAGCCGACGAGGCCGGTGGCAGGAGTCCCGCAGGGGAGGTTATTGCCACTGCATTTCGCCGGTATCGGCTTCGCGTCGGGAACGGGTGATATCTGTCTGGTGATGACGCCGTTGATGTCGATGTTGTCGAGCCACCAGCCGTCGTCGTGGGGCGTATCGCTCCAACCCGTGCCGTATTCGAAGTACGACCTGGTGACGTCGTCGAACTGCCAGGTTGAGCCGATCCAGCGGATCCGGATCCTATTGCCAAGGAAGCTTTCGAGGTTGAAGCGTGTCTGCGTCCAGACGCCCCTCCCGGACGGGTCGACGACACCCTCGCCGCACGAGTAGGTTTGCGTCGTGCTCGAGCCGGCGACGCTGCCGCAATGCGACCAGTTGGGCCCGACGTTGAAGCACATCGTCTCGTGCACAGTGCGCGGGGCGGGTGGCTCCGTGCCGGTGTCGGTCGGGGTGAACTCGCAGTACTGCGGGCCGAAGGTGCTCCAGGCCCGCGTCTGGTGCGTGTAGACGTTGTCGAACGGAGCGAGCGTGTCCCAGGGTCCCCATTCATCCACGGCCGGATCGGTGTTGCTGTCGACCGAGACCTGAACCTGGGCGCAGTCCGCGCACAGATTGGGGCCCATGCTCACAGCGTAGTTGTCCACCAGGTCGACGATCTGGAAGTAGGACATCGTCAGATCGTCGTCGCGACCGGCGACGTGGGCACGCGGCGCGATGGCCAGGTTGATCGGGTTGGAGACGAACGCCTGCATGGTTCGGAGGTGCGAGCCTTGACCGACGGTCTCGGAGACCGGATCGAAATGGACCCCCATGTGCAGCGAGTTGGGCGTCGTCAGCGCCTTCGCGCCGTCCGCGGCGGACGTGTACGAGCAGCCGCCGGGGCAGCCGGTGTGAGGCTGGGCCGAAAAGCCGCCGCTCTCGAGGTTATGGCAGTTGCCGGCAGCCGGCGGACAGTGGAAGTGCCAGTCCATCGAGAACTGCGGGTCGAGCCTGCATTCCACGTTCCCTTCGTCCGGGCTGGTGAAGCCGCCGCAGGCAATGGCGGCCAAGGAGTCTGCGTCGACGCCGGTCGTGCTGCTGTGCATGTAGAAGCCGTGGCCGGGGGGGCCACCGGTGCCGGCGTCCGACAGTCGGAAGATGTCGGCGGTCGTGAGCTCCCCATCGCCGTCGCGGTCCTGGTCGAAAGTCTCGCGCAGGATGCCGTCATCGAGAGTGTTGGGGTTGCCGTCCGGGCCGAGGATGAAAGTCTGGGTCACGCCGGTCGGGATGTTGACGTCCGCCTGGACGCTGACGCACTGTGTCCCTCCAAGAACCTCGAGGGAGCTGGCCGTGAGGCAGAGGTTGACATGGGCGGTGAACGAGGCGGTGCTCTGCACAGTGTCGCTCGCCCGGAAGGTGAAGCTCGATCCGGCCTGCAGGGGGGTCAGGCTCCCCAGGGTCACGATCCCTCCTGTCGGTATGACCGGAGGGCCCAACAGTGACGGGGTTGTGATGCAGCTGACGTCAGGGTCGTCCGATTGCAGGGTGAATTTCGATCCCGTCAGGGGCGCGCCGTTGTTCCGAATGCGGAACGTCACAAGACCGGTCTCGCCGGCGTCCGGGAAGATATCGTGGTCGCCGTCGATGTCCTCGTAGGTGGTCTGCAGGATGGTGAAATTCGCCAGCGGAAGCTTCTCGCAGGTCACATTGCCCGCGAAGCTGACGAGATCGTCCGGCACGCCGTTGAAGTCGTCGTCCTGCGATCCCTGCGGGTCGCAAGCGTCACCCAGACCGTCGCGGTCGTTATCGGGCTGTTGATGTGAACCCGGAGGCAGGAACGCCGGGGTCGGATTGGAGATGTCGGGGCAGTTGTCCACAGCGTCTGCGATCCCGTCCGCGTCCGCGTCGTCCTCCACCGCCGAGCAGGCGCCGCTGTGGCGCACGACCGTCTGGCAGACGCCGCCCCCCGAGCAGTCGAGGCTGCTGGTGCAGGCGAGCAGAGGCGCGTTGCTGCACACAGTGGGCAGCGTACCGGGGGGGTTGGGGGGCGACGGCAAATAGGTGATGCCGGCGCAATCACCATCGCAGGCGTCGCCGAGGGCGTCATTATCCGTGTTGGTCTGGGCGTTGTTCGCGGTCAGGACGCAGTTGTCGGAGGCGTCCGGGAATGAATCGCTGTCCAGATTCTGCGTCGGACTGGAGCAGGCGAAGCCGTGGCCGGCGCCGGTGTCGCAGGTGCCGCCAATCTGCGCCGTGCAGTCGGTGTTCGCTATGCAGGCACTCCGCGGACCGGGGGGGCTGTAGACGCATGTGCCGAACTGGCTGGCGCACGTGCCGGTGCCGGCCCCGGTGCAGCAGGCCAACGGGTTGCCGGCCGCCAAGCACCCGGAATTAGGGGCGTTGTACAGGTCGGGGCAGGTGTCGGTGCCATTCGCGCTGCCGTCACCGTCCACGTCGTCATAATCGCAGGCGTCACCGACGCCGTCCGCGTTGGCGTCTTCCTGGCCGGGGTTGGCGACGCTCACGCAATTGTCGCAGAGATTGCCGACACCGTCGCCGTCGGCGTCCTCCTGGCCGGGGTTGTAGATGAGCGGACATTTGTCGACGTCGAAGTTGACATTATCACCGTCCAGGTTGTCGAAATCGTCCTCGGCCACCTGACCGTCACCGTCACCGTCGCAGTCTTGATCGAGGTAGTAGACGATGAACTGCTGGTCCGTACCCGGAACGGCGAAGACGCTGTCCGGCAGGTTCGCGACTCCCGAGAATGTGACGTTGCCCTTGAACAGTCCGGAGGGAGTCAACGCCGTGCATGTGCCGGTGCCAGGCGCGATGCACGCCGAGCCGACGAGGCCAGTGGTGGGAGTGCCGCAGGGGCTGCCATTGCCACTGCAGGTCCCGGGCGCGTACAGCGTGTACCGCTTGGCGTTCGGCTTGAGGACCGTGAACCGGTCGGTGGAGAAGAGATCCGCGTCGCTGTCGGAGACGATCATCACCTGGATGCTCGGAGTGGCCGCGGCCAGCTTCGGATCGTCCACGGTAATCTGAAGCGCCTCTTCACACTCGTACACATTCTGGCGATCGACGGTGATGGTGGCGCACTGGTGACCCGCGGGAAGACCCCCCGCCCCCGTCGGCGAGAACCGGTTGCACGCCGGGGTGTGTGGCGGGACGAAGGCCGACTCGTCCAACGGGTGTGTCTCGTCCCACTCGAAGACCACGTCGTCGATGCCGAATCCGTAGTCGAAGGCAAGCGCGGTCGACTCGATGCTGTAGAAGCCCAGGGCGATTCCCCAGCGGTTGCCGGCCGGCCCGTTATTGGAGACCCCAACGCTCTCAGGCGCAGAGGTACCCTGCAGGGTCTCGGTCGCGAACCCTCCCTCGAAGCCGACCAGGGTCTCCTCGAAGTTCCTCACCGGCCCGGCAATGGTGATTTGCTCCTTGGCGCAGGAACCGGCGCCGCCGCCGGGACAGTCCGCGTCCAGCTGGCACGGGGCTCCCGGATTCGTGGCCGGAGGGCTGCAGACGCCCGGAGTGGGCGTGCCCGGCTGCTGCGGGAACTTCACGTAGTCGGGACGCGCCAACGGGATCGGGGAGGTGCGAGGCACGGAGGCTGTAATGAAGCCTGTGAAACCGGTCTCGCCGACGCCGTTGTTGGGGGCGCCGCCGTTCGGATCGTTGAAGGGACCGAACGTCCTCTGGTGCGGCGAGGTGCTGGTTGGGCTGATTGTGTAGGCTGCGGCGAAGCTATGCCCTCCCCCGAAGTTGGCGACGGTGCCGTAGGGCCAGCCGCCCAAGCGCAGGTAGTAAGCGTCGATCTCCTGGCACCCGAAGCAGTTCGAACTATCCACGTCGAGGTCGTTGTCGATGTTGATGCCCGCCGCGGAATAGCCCACTCTGACCACCTCATCGTTGACGTTCAACCCCAGCCGCTGGAACTCGACGCCGTAGTTGAAGCCACGCGCATCCGGAACCTGGTTGACCTTCGCGATGATGGGCGACTGCAGCACGTCGAAGATCATCTCCACCCTTCTCGGCGAGCCCGAGTCGTGTGGGACGGGGTAGGTGTCGCAGACGTTGCCGGAGGGTGTAGCGGGGTCACCGTCTCCCGTGTGCCAGATACCGTACTTATTCGCCCCCGGGGGACTGCCGGAGGTCTGGAAGCCGCACACACCTGAGAGCTTGTATTCCCATGACGGATTATTGTTGGTGAGCCCCACCACGAGACTCTGCGGGTGCCGGACCGGAACCCAGCCACCGTTGGAGAGGTCGAAGTTCCACGGCACCTTGTCCGCGGTCGACGGGCCGCTGGCGTTGAACAGGATCCCGCGGTCCAGGGTTCGGAAGTTCGGGACGTAGTCCACCTCGTTCGCGTCCAGGACGTTGTTGTTGTTCAGGTCCTCACCGAGCGTGTTGCTGACCAGCTCGGCCGCCACGGTCGGTGTGTCAGGATTGTCGGCCCCGAGCACGAACATGCTGTTGAAGGTCACGTCTTCGTCCGGGAGGAAGAACAGCCTGACCGGGTCGATGACGTCGGGACGGTCGATGAACTGGTTGCGGTTCAGATCGCGCACCTGGCGACAGCCGCCAGGGCAATCCGTCGAGTAATGCAGCGTTTGGCGGTCGGCGTTGATGGCATGCGTGAACGTGTACGACTGCCGGCTGATCCTCCGGGCCGTGTTCAGAGAGTCCAGCGTGAGCGTCATGGTCACGACGCGATTGGGGATGGTCAGCGCATTGGCGCCCGTGGGGTCGACGAACACGTGGAAGAAGACTCCCTGGACCTGGCCGGCCGGAATGCGGCCGATGTTCTTCGGCGAGTCGAGAACGCGGATGGCGGCGGCGCCTGGCCCGGAGGGTGTCAGTGTTGCGACGACGTCGGCGTAGTCGTTGGACGTCGTGCCCACAGTGTCGTCGCGACCGCGGTTATTGAGGGCGACACCGTAGTCGACGACCTCACCGGCGTCGAGACTGTCGTCCTTGTCGCAGCCGCCGGTGATCGCATACTGCGGCCCGATGGTGTTGCTCCCGAGCGATGTCGCTCCGACGGTGCCCGTGTACTGCTGGATCGCGAAGAAACCGGGAACGAGGCCGGGCGAACAATCGACTTTACCCTGGGCCAGGACCGCCGGCTGACCGGCCGGAGCGTAGGTGACGGTGACGAACGATCCGCTGTCGACCTCGAGAATACCATTGAACGAGCGCGCCGGACCGATCTTCACCGGCACCCCTGACGAGTTAGTGGCTGCGCCGGAGCCGGTGAAGGAGATGCCGGTCTCGATGTCGACGGTAGCACCTGCCGCGCTCCGTACCGTGAAGGTCGTGGAACTGGTCGATCGGCTGGGGCCCGCGCCGGCGGTCGAATCGAAAATGGTCGCGGTCAGGGTGTCATCGCACGAATACATGGACTTGTCCACCGTGATCGAGCTCTGGGGGAACTGTTGCGGTCCCCGTACCGGCGCGGCCTCGGCCAGGAACACCGGGCCGGCGACCAGGAGGGCGTAGGTCTGCCCGCCCAGGTCCAGGAGGCCGTTCCCGTTGCCGGTGCATGTGCCGGTGCCCGCCCCCGTGCAGCAAGGCGCCGGGGCGCCGGCTCCCGTGCACTGGGCATTGGTCGTGTCCTCACCGATGTCCAGGCGGCGGTTTCCATTGGCGTCCTCGTTAGGCCCGGTGATCGTGATATGACCCGGATTCGCTCCGCCCAGGCCTCTCTTGACGGTGAGCCGATAGGTGCCGACGTACATCTGCGAGTCAATCGGGCTCGTGTTGTTGTTGAAGTCCCAGGTAAGGTGGATGGCTTCCTGCGGGTTCCTCGCGTCGTGGACCTCGGCCTGCCCGGCGGTCCTGACCTTGGACCACTGGTCGCCGAACGGATTCTCCGTCCCGGGATAGTTGTTCCCGTCGTAGACCCGGTTGTCAGTAGCGGAGGTCCCAGGGCAGGCCGTGCCGTCGGGCTTCGTTTCACCGGTAATGCCTCCCAGGCAATTGTCCGGGCCCGGTCCCTCCATAAGAAGGTCGAGATCGTTGATCAACGGTCCGCCGGTGCCGGGGAGCGACGGTGGATCGGTCCAGGCCAGGGCGACGCGCAACTGGCCCCTGGCGACGACCAGGCCCCCGCCGAGCGCCGTCGTCGTGACGGGGCTGTTCACGCGGAACAGGTGTGTCTGGGAAGTGTGCGTGGTGTCGTCGATCGCAGGCTCACCCGTCATGATGTCGTCCCACACCAGGAGCCCCGCCGCCGGGTATTCCCAATGCGCCACGCCCGGAGGGGTATTGCCGGCCGTCCAGCGCGTGCCATCACCGGCGACGCCGCCGAGACGGGTGGCCTTCGACCAGTTGGGAATCGGCAGGACGTTCGTCAGGACCACCCGGCCGTAACCCTGCTCGCTGTTCCCCATGATCCCGATCGGCACGCTGCCGCAAAGCGTTCCGACGTCGAAGGCGCGCGACCGGCGGAGGATCCTGTCCTCGACCGTTCTCCCCGTGGTGGCAGCTGACTCCCCGGGCGTGCGGATGTTGGTCGTGAACCTGGCCGAGGCGACGAGGGCGGCCCTTACCAAGGCGCCGGAGACGTTCGGGGTCCGGTTGGCGAGGACGCGGTCACCCGTGGGGTAGACGCCCTGGGCGAAGTAGTCGCGCACGATCGCCGCAGCGCCGGTGGCGGCAGCCGCGGCGTAGGACGAGCCGTAGTTCCCCTCGTCGATCTGGTTGTCCACGGGGTCAAGGTTATCGTCATCACGGCTGCGGTAAGCGGCGAATGAGGCGAAGTCGAAGCTCCCCGCACCCAGGTCGGCCCCGGCAGCGACGATGATCGGGGCCATCCTCAGGGACTCCGCAGTGGCCGGGCCGCGCGAGGAATAGGTCGCCATGTTCGCCAGGTTGTCGAATTGCTCGAAG
This sequence comes from Acidobacteriota bacterium, assembly GCA_003223135.1. Lineage (GTDB taxonomy): Bacteria > Acidobacteriota > Polarisedimenticolia > Gp22-AA2 > Gp22-AA2 > Gp22-AA3. The sequence continues at coordinate 7,732 of QHXX01000071.1, forward strand.
GTGGTGAACTCGTCGGCGCGGGTGATTCCCACAGTGACGATGTTCTTGGCCGTCTGGGGCGGCGGGATCTGAAGGCCATTCTGTGGAAAGTTGGGATCATTATCGCATGTCGCCCCGTCGAACAGATCGGGGATGACGCGCGGGGTCCAGAATGAGGGACGGCTCGTACTGATCAACACGCCGCTGTTGCCGGCGGGTCCGAACACCAGGAAGTCGCGGTTGTTGTACAAGAAGGTGTCGACATCAGCCGACTGCTGCGGATAGGTGCCGTCGGCGGGCTGGAACTGCCTGTTCGAAAAGTTGTCCGGCGCGCCGAAGGGCGTCACGGCCAAGTGGACCCCGGTCCCCCCGTTGCCGCCGACGATTCCGGCGCAGACGCCCGTGCCACCTACGGCCGGGCAGATCAATTCTTGCAGGCGGGTGGCCAGGCTGCCGGGAGAGACGTTGCCGCCGCGCTCGACCAGGGAGTTGGTCGTGCAGGCGCTGCTGCCGGCGATGTCCGAAACGATGATGCGCGCCCCGCGCGCCACACCGTCCAGATTGGAGCCGCGCGGTTCGGCCGAGCCGCCGATACCGGTACGGGTGGCAAAGGCGCCCACACCGGTCGGCCAGGCGGCGATCACCGAGGCGACGATGTTGCCGTGGCTGCCGGAACCGTGCAGGACCGAGTCGCAGTCGTTGCCGCCGTCACCGGCTCCCGCGACGTTGATGATGGAGTGGATTTTGCGGGTCGTGGGGCCGAACTGCGTTTGACCGATGGGAAACACGTTCGAGGCGGTCTCTGAGAAGCTCGGCGTGTCCGCGCTGATCCCGTTGTCCAGCACGCCCACCAGTTGCGGCGGGACCGTATCGCTGCCGTTATTGATTCGCCGGCCGTCGTTGTTCGTGTCGATCCCGCCACCGTCGACGCCGTAATCGTCGAAGGGCCGCGCCTGGTTGGTTTGCTGCGCCGCACCGGCCTGGATTTCAGGCGATACCTTGGCGTTCATCTCCATCAATTCCAGGCTCTCCTGGATGTTGAGGACCTCGTCGATCCGGGCCAGCTTGCTCAGGGAGCGATAGTCCGCCCGCACCAGGAGCGCCGAGCCTTCGGGGCCGTAGTCACCGACGCTCACGACGCCCGGGACCCGCCCGATCGCCTGGCGGACGGCGACCGCGTTGCTCCCTGGCACCACAGCCACCTCGAGCAGGAGGTTCGGATCGGTCGCGCGGGCCTTCTCGATGAGCGGCCGGATGCCGGTATCGAGCGAGATTTTGTCGCCCGGCGGCATCGCCTGGAAGAAGGCGACGTCCGGGTTCTGGCGCAGGCGGCCGATCTGACCGGCCTCCGCGTAGATCATCAAAGTTGCGTTCGGGCCGTAGCTGATGATCCGCGCATCCGCGCGGATGCCCTCCAGGACCGAGTCCAGCGACTTGCCGGACAAGGCTTGCGGGCCCAGCATCGCGTAGTTCAGGCCAGGCCTCAGCGATCCCTTCGCGCCCAGACTCGTCTTCTCCTTGTCGGTGTGGCGCAATTCGGCCGGCAATTTGGAGAGGAGAGCCTCAGGGCTCTTCGGATCCAGATCGCCGATGTTCATCCGGAGCATGCCCGGCGCGTTACCAGGGACGCGGATCGGCCCGTCCTTGAAGGCCTTGCCAAATATGGCGAAGGTCTCAGGCCTGTCCGTCGCCTTTGGAAGCTGAAGATTGTTCAACAGCTTGTCGACCTCGAGCGCGTCAAGCCGCGCGTCGGCGAGCTCTTTGTTCGCGACTTGGACTTTGGACGCCCACAGCAGCATCGCCGGCCCGGCCATAAGTAGGCACAGGCCCAGGATGATGGTTAGCCGGTTGCACTTTGACAGTGCGTTCATTCTTGTCCTCCTTGGTGGGCTGCGAAAACTACTGCGGCGGAAAAAGAGGCCACTGGTGCTTTCGGGCAGAGCCCGGAAGCCAGAAAAACGGAAGGCGTGAACCCGCCGTACCCCCGAACGGGGTCGGGCTGGGTGATTGGAAGCCCCCCCACTACGAACCTCACTCGATTTTTAACTGTCCAGCAGTCGGCAGTGCCTTAATTACGGCGAATCTGTTGATGCGCTGCCCATATACTGTGAAGGCCGGGGGCTGTCAAGGGAAAGTTGGTGACGGAAGCGAAATCAATCCTGTTGATTGACAGCCGGATCATCGGTGCCCTAAAATCGCCTATCTTCCGGCGTTTTCGGCGTATGATGGTGACGGAGTGAAGGGTCGATGAGCCAGACACCGGCGAATATTTCCGGAAGCATGAACGGTCATTCCGGGGCGACCGCTGCGTTCGCTGCCCGCGTTCTCGACCGACCCGCCGCGCGCTTGGCGCTGGTCTTTGGCTTCGCACTTTTGACCTGGGCCGGCGCGAAGATTTCCGTCCCCCTGCCCGGAACACCCGTCCCCGGCACCCTGCAGACTCTGGTGGTCCTCATGGCGGGGGCCTTTCTCGGTGCCCGGGCCGGAGCGGCCAGCCAGGCAACTTACATCATCATGGGGATGGCCGGCCTGCCGGTTTTCGCCCTCCCGGGAGCCGGACCGGCGTACCTCCTGGGACCTACGGGCGGGTATCTGGTCGGGTTTATCGTGGCCGCCTTCGCGGTCGGGTCGCTTTTGACCAGGTGGCGCGGGCGCGGTATCGTGGGTCCCGTCCTGATCTTCCTCCTGGGCGCCGTGACGATTCACGCCTGCGGGCTCGCCTGGCTCTCTGTCGTTCTCGCCGACGCCTCCGCCGCGCTGCGCGCGGGTCTCCTGCCCTTCATTCTCTTCGACCTCGCCAAGGTGGTCGTCGCGACCGGAACCTACGCGGGATACCTGCGATGGAAGCCCAGTACGCTGCCCTGAAGCGAATCCTGCAGGAGATCGGTCCCTGCCTGGTTGCTTTCTCCGGTGGTGTGGACAGCACCCTTCTGGTCAAGGTTGCGCGCGACGTCCTGGGCGACGGCGCGACCGCGATCACCGCCGTTTCGCCCTCCCTGGCTGTTGCCGAGCGACGCGAGGCCGAGTTCCTGGCGGATCTCATCGGGATACGGCATCGGTTCGTCGAAACGCGCGAGATGGACGATCCCCGCTACGTGCGCAACGACGGAGCACGCTGCTACTACTGCAAGTCCGAGCTGTTTCGCGTCCTCGAGGTGCTCGCGGCCGAAGCCGGGGGCCGGGCGCTCGTCTACGGGGCGATCCTCGATGATCTGGGTGATGATCGCCCCGGTCTGCGGGCGGCGGCGGAAGCGGGCGCGCGCGCCCCGCTGGTCGAGGCGGGGTTGACGAAAGAGATGGTGCGCGCCCTCTCCCGATCCCTGCGCCTGCCGACCTGGGACAAGCCGGCAATGGCCTGCCTGGCTTCGCGAATCCCGCGGTCGGTCTCCGTGACACGCGAGGTCCTGGGTCGTGTCGAACGGGCCGAGGCGGCGATCAGGGCTCTCGGCTATCGCCAGGTGCGCGTCCGTGTTCACGGCGAAGGAGCGCGTGTCGAGCTCGATGGCGACGGGCTCGCCAGATCGGCCCGGCCGCCGGAGGGCCTGAGAGTCATCGAGGCGGTGCTCGCGGCCGGCTTCGGGGCGGCCGTCATCGACCCTTTGGGATACCGGACCGGCGGCCGTTCCGCCCCGCAGGCTGCGCCGCGCATCTGAACTCTACGGAGTGGACCCTGGCCGCACCCGCAAGCCACGCCGCCGAGTCCTCCGACCGCAAGATCCTTCTCTCCTTCATGGAGATCGCGTCCGCGGCCGCCGGGGCGGACGATTTCGACACGGTTCTCGAGACGATTGCGCGCTCGCTGCGGCGGCTCTTCCCGGTCGACGGCGCGGCCCTCGGTCTTCTCGAGGCCGACGGCATCCTGGTCCGCGCGGTCCTCAAACGC
>QHXX01000029.1 GCA_003223135.1 Acidobacteriota bacterium
CCGTTGCTCATTATCTCCGGCGCGAGGTGGTCGAGCAGTGGTACCGTAACGTCGGCGCGCGAGATGCCATGATCGTGTGGCATAACCGGAATAGCTGGAGGGGGTACGGCCTGATGCCTGCCGTCGCCGACGCGGAAGCCGCCGGGGGCCGGACGCCATGAGTCGGACGCCGGCGTTGTCCATCGTGGTTCCCCTGTTGAACGAGCAAGAGAACGTCGACGCCCTGCACGCGGAGATCGTCTCCGCGATGTCGGCGGCCGAAGGCGGAGAAGCCTGGGAAGTGATCTACGTCGACGACGGCAGCACCGACGGCACGTACGAGCGGCTCCAGGTGACGCAGGCATCCCACCCGGACCTGGTGTCGGTCGTCCGGCTGCGGCGCAACTTCGGCCAGACGGCGGCCCTCGCGCCGGGGTTCGATCAGGCCCGCGGCGGGGTGATCGTGACGATGGACGGGGACCTTCAGAACGACCCGGCCGACATCCCGCGGCTTCTCGAGGAATTGGGCCGAGGTCTCGACGTCGTCAGCGGCTGGCGGCGTGTCCGGCACGACCCCCTCCTCTCCCGGCGGCTCCCGTCGCTGGCGGGGAACTGGCTCATCGGCGTCGTGACGGGGGTCGCCCTGCACGACTACGGATGCACGCTCAAGGCCTACCGCCGAGAGGTGCTGGAGCAGATGACACTCTACGGCGAGATGCACCGGTTTCTTCCGGCCCAGGCCCATTGGGTGGGAGCAAGGATCGGCGAGATACCCGTGAAGCATCACCCGCGCACGAGGGGGAAGTCGAAGTACGGGCTCTGGCGGGCCTACCGGGTTTTGCTCGACCTGGTGACGGTGCGGTTCCTCGGGGTGCATGGCACCAAACCGCTGCACGCCTTCGGGGCGCTGGGATGCATCTTCGGCGCGCTCGGGGTCGCGACGATCGGGATCCTGAGCTACCTCAAGTACACCACGGGCGTCAGCTTCATCCAGTCCCCCCTCCTGCTTCTGTCGGCGCTGTTCGTCATCCTGGGTGGGCAGAGTTTTCTTCTCGGGCTCCTTGCCGAGATCGCCGTCCGGACCTACTACGAATCGCAGCAGAAGCCGATCTACATCATCAAGGAAATGCACCGGGCGGGGGAGCCGGGGCCGCCGGAAGACGACCCGCTACGCGAGCCGCGTGTCAGTGGAGCTCCGGTGGGGGGCTCGGGTCGTCACGGTCGCTGGGGGAGGCGCGACTGATGAAGCTTCCTGTGGAGCACAATTCCATTCCCGTCGTCAAGAACCGGGTCTCAGCCCCGCAACATGAGATCGATGATCAGATGAGCCATATTGGCCGCCTGGTGCTCGAGGATGGCTCGGAGTTTTCCGGAACCCTGTTCGGCGCCAACCTTCCCGTGGCCGGCGAAGTCGTGTTCAACACGGGGATGGTCGGCTACCCGGAATCGTTAACCGACCCGTCCTACGCGGGCCAGATCCTGGTTCTCACCTATCCGCACATCGGCAACTATGGGGTTCCGCCATGGAGCCGGGACGACCTCGGCCTGCCAGAGTGGTTCGAATCCGATCGGATTCAGGTCAGCGGGCTCGTGATCTCGTCGCTGTCGGCCGACGTCAGCCACTGGTCGGCCGAGCGCGCCCTCGAGGACTGGCTCAAGAAAGAGAACGTCCCCGGTCTGTTCGGTGTCGACACCCGGGCGGTGGCCAAACGCCTGCGAGACAGTGGCGCGATGCTCGGAAAGATTCTCCCCTCCGGCCTCGACATCGCCTGGCGGGATCCGAACACGAGCAACCTCGTCGCCGAGGTCAGCGTTCGTGAACCTGTGTCATACGGCACGGACGGCCCCCGGGTCGTGCTGGTGGACACCGGTGCCAAGGCAAGCATCGTGCGCGGGTTGGTTCGGGCCGGCGCCCGTGTGCTGCGCGTCCCATGGGACTACGATTTCTTCCAGGAGCCATTCGATGGCCTCTTCCTCTCGAACGGACCTGGCGATCCGAAGATGGCCGACACGACCGTGGAGAATGTCCGGCGCGCCCTGGAGCAACGCGTCCCGACCTTCGGCATCTGTCTCGGCAGCCAGATCCTTGCGCTGGCCGCCGGAGCCGACACCTACAAGCTGAAATTCGGGCACCGTTCGCAGAATCAGCCGTGCGTCGAGGTTGGCACGCACAGATGCATGGTGACCTCCCAGAACCACGGTTACGCCGTCAACGGGTCGACGCTCCCCGCTGGGTGGCGAGAGTGGTTCGTGAACGCGAACGACGGCACCAACGAGGGGATCCGCCACGAGTGGAAGCCGGCCCGGGGTGTGCAGTTCCACCCCGAGGCAAATCCGGGGCCGACCGACACCTCGTTCCTGTTCGAGCGATTCCTGGAGATGCTGCGTTGAATCTGCGCGATGGTGGCCATCCCGCCAGGAAGCGGCCCGGGAAGGTCTTGATCCTTGGGAGCTCGGCTCTCAAGATCGGAGAGGCGGGGGAGTTCGACTACTCGGGCAGTCAGGCGATCAAGGCCCTCAAGGAGGAGGGCATCAAGACCGTCCTGGTGAACCCCAACATCGCCACGATCCAAACGTCCGAGGGCCTCGCCGACCAGATCTATTTTCTGCCCGTGACCCCGTATTTCGTCGAACGGGTCATCGAGAAGGAAAAGCCGGACGCCATCCTGCTGGGATTCGGCGGGCAGACTGCGCTCAACTGCGGCGTCGCGCTCGACGACGCCGGAGTGCTGGCACGTCACGGCGTCGAGGTCTTGGGGACACCTGTCGAGACCATCCGTGACACCGAGGACCGGGGACGCTTTAAAGCCCGCCTGGCCGAGATTGACGCCAAGGTGCCGCGCAGCGAGGCAGTGACATCCGTGGAAGGGGCGCTGTCCGCCGCCGAGGGCATCGGCTACCCGGTGATGGTTCGGATTGCCTATGCGCTGGGTGGGCTCGGCTCGGGCGTGTGCCACGACCAGGCGGCGCTGCGCGAGCGCGCCACCGGGGCGCTCTTCCACGCCCCACAGATCCTGATCGAGGAGTACCTCACGGGCTGGAAGGAGATCGAGTACGAGGTCGCTCGCGACGCCTTCGACAACTGCATCACCGTGTGCAACATGGAGAACCTGGATCCGATGGGGATCCATACCGGCGAATCGATCGTCGTCGCGCCCAGCCAGACCCTGACCAACCGCGAATACCACCGTCTGCGCGAGATCGCGATCGCCGTCGTGCGCCACCTCGGGATCGTGGGCGAGTGCAACATCCAGTATGCCCTCGACCCGGGGTCCCACGACTACCGGATCATCGAGGTCAACGCGCGGCTGTCCCGTAGCTCCGCGCTGGCGTCGAAGGCCACCGGTTACCCGCTGGCCTTCGTCGCGGCCAAGCTCGCTCTCGGTCATTCGATGACCTCGATTCCGAACAAGGTCAACGAGGTCACGAAGGCGTGCTTCGAGCCTGCTCTCGACTATGTGGTGGTCAAGGTCCCGCGCTGGGACCTTAAGAAGTTCCGCAGGGTCTCCACACGGCTCGGCTCCGGGATGAAGTCGGTCGGCGAGGTCATGGGGATCGGCCGGAGCTTCGAGGAGGCGTTCCAGAAGGCGCTGCGGATGCTGGACATCGGTGTCGAGGGTGTGCTGGCAGACGAAGTCATGCGGTTCAAGGACCTCCGCACCGAGTTGTCCGAGCCGACCGACCGCCGCGCGTTCGCCGTCGCCAGCGCGCTCGCCCGGGGCATGTCGGTCGACGAGGTGCACAAGCTGACGTCGATCGATCCGTGGTTCCTGACCCGCATTCGAGGAATCACCCGGCTTGCCGACGAGTTGCGTGCCGCCCACGGCGAATCCTTGCGCTCCGAGCTGCTGCGAGAGGCCAAGAAGGGAGGGTTCTCGGATCGCCAGATCGGTCAGCTGATTGGCAAGAGCGACGAGGAAGTCCGAATGGCTCGCGATGCCGCCGGGATCCGCCCATGCATCAAGCAAATCGACACCCTCGCCGGTGAGTATCCGGCCCACACCAACTATCTGTATCTGACCTATCACGGCCAGGAGGACGACGTTTCGTTCGAGCGGCAACGCTCGGTGCTGGTGCTCGGGTCCGGGGCGTATCGGATCGGAAGCTCGGTCGAATTCGACTGGTGCTGCGTCAACACCGTCCAGACCCTGCATGAGCTGGGTTACGGCACCATCATGCTGAACTGCAATCCCGAGACCGTCAGCACCGACTACGATGTCTGCGATCGGCTGTACTTCGACGAGATCTCGGTGGAGACCATTCGGGAAATTCACGCGAAAGAGGGGGTCCACGGGGTCATCGTGTCCGTCGGTGGCCAGACCCCGAACAACCTGGCGCTGAAGTGTGCAGAAGCCGGTCTCCGGATCCTGGGGACCTCGGCCCAGAGCATCGACAACGCCGAGAACCGGCACAAGTTCTCGGCGCTGTGCGATTCTCTCGAAATCGACCAGCCGCCGTGGGCCGAGGTGACGTCCGTGGAGGCTGCGGAGAAGTTCGCCCGCGACGTCGGCTTTCCCGTGCTGGTCCGGCCGTCCTATGTCCTCTCCGGCGCCGCCATGGCGGTCGCGGAGAATGACGCCAGTCTTCACGAAGTGCTGGAGCGCGCCTCGGAGGTGTCACCGGAGTACCCGACCGTCATCACTAAATTCATCGAGAACGCCAAGGAAATCGAAATCGACGCGGTCGCGAAGGACGGCGAGATCGTGGTGTACGCGATCTCGGAGCACGTCGAGAACGCCGGCGTCCACTCCGGCGATGCCACCCTGGTGCTTCCGCCGCAGCGGACCTACATCGAGACCACCCGACGGGCGCGACGAATCGCCGCCAAGATCGCGCGGGCATTGACCCTCAATGGTCCGTTCAACATCCAGTTGATGGCGCGGGACAACAACGTCATGGTGATCGAATGCAACGTGCGCGCGTCCCGCTCTTTCCCGTTCGCCTCCAAGGTCTTCAAGGTCAACTTCATCGATCTCGCGACCCGCGTCATCATGGATCGCCCTATCCCGAAGGTCGACGCCTCGGTGTTCGAGCTCGACTACGTCGGCGTCAAGGCGCCGCAGTTCTCGTTCACGCGGCTGCAGGGGGCGGACCCGATCCTCGGCGTCGAGATGTCGTCGACGGGGGAGGTCGGGTGCATCGGAGAGGATTTCGATGACGCGTTCCTCAAGGCGCTGTTGTCGGTCGGTTATCGCCTGCCGATCCGTGGCGTGCTCCTCAGCACCGGTCCGGTCGCCTCCAAAGCAGCGTTTCTCGAAAGCACACGGGCCCTGGCTGAAGGCGGCGTCAAACTGTACGGCACCCGCGGGACCGCGGCATTCATGGCGGAGAGTGGCGTCGAAGTAACACCGGTCTACTGGCCGCTGGAGCAGTCGAGTCCAAACGCTCTCGATCTGGTTCGGAGCGGCAAAATCGATCTGGTAGTGAACATCCCGAAGGATGCCTCGGAGGAGGAACTGACCAACGACTACATGATACGGCGTGCCGCTGTCGACCATGGCGTGCCGTTGATCACCAATATCCAGCTCGGGCAGCGGCTCGCCCAGGCCCTGCTCCGTAAATCGATCGAATCTCTCGAGATCCGGAGCTGGTCCGAGTACTGAGGCCAGGCCGCCTTCGCTCCACATCGCCCATCCAGCCGCTTTTGACGCGGATTAGATCGTCGGTGTACGGAGGAAGCTGCGAGCAATGACCGAGTCGACGAAGGCATTCTCCGCTGGCTCGCTGTCACGGCACGAAGCAGCCCGCTTCGCCCTCACGACAGCGCTCTCCGAGGGTCTCGCGCTGGGCTTTTTTGACGTTTCGCTGAGCCTCAGCCACAGGCCAGCGGGGGCCCTGCGCCATCTCGGCGGCGCTCTGGCTCCCGTGGCAGCCTCGGGAGGGGCGTTTTTCTTCGTCATCTTAATCACTCTCCTCCCTTTTGCGCTTCTCCCCGCAAGGACCGCAGGACAAAGGAAGGGGGCCTTGCTCGTGTCGCTGGCGACCGGCATGGGCACCTTCCTGGGACTGGCCGTGTTCTACAACCTGACTCGCCTGGAGCTGAGCGCGATCCAGGCGAGAATCCTGGTTCTCGTGGTCTGCCTGTCGCTCGCCATCGGAGCGCGTCAATATGATCGCGCACGAGCGGTCTGGACCGATCCGAGAGTGCCGCCGGAGATTTTGGCCGCTTTCCTGTCGCTGCCCCTCCTTCTGGGCTCCGGCTTTCTATTTGTATGGAGCTGGGCCTATCGGCGGGCCGCCGCTCCTGCGGATTAACCCAAGTTTTGGGTCGCGGGCTTCTCGATCACCGGCGCGCTCCTGGTGATGGCTGCGATTCACCTCGCGCGGCGCGTGCGCGTGGAGCGATGGCTGTGCGGACTGGCATTGCTGGTGGTCGTCGCTCCTGTTGGAATGTGGCTGTTCAACGGAAGCCGGCACCTCTCCCCACCAGCGACCGCAGGAACCCGTGCCATTCACAAGGTCCTTTTTCTCAGCATCGATACGCTTCGAGCCGACGCGGTCTCCGCGCTGAATCCCGTTGCGCCTCCGACACCCTCCCTGGACTCCCTGGCGTCTGATTCGTTGGTTTTCACGCGCGCCTACTCCCCGGCGCCCTGGACCCTGCCCTCATTCGTCTCGATGATGACGGGGGTCGCCCCTCAGGTTCACGGCGTGAAGACCCCCCGCCAGCGGATCCCCGAATCCCTCATGACGCTTGCGGAGCGGATGCGGGAATCGGGCTACATCACTGCCGCCATCGGACACAACCCGTGGCTCCGGCCGGAGCACGGGATGTCGCGGGGTTTCGAGGGCTACGATATTTGCCCGCGCGATGAATACGGAGGTTCGCTCGGCTCACGCTTGTTGGCGCGGCTGTTCCCTGGCAGGCTCAAACCGACCCTCACGACGCCCGAGATCACGCGATTCGCCGACGATTGGCTCCACGAACACGCTCACGACGATTTCTTCCTGTGGCTGCACTACTTCAAACCACACGGACCTTATGAGCCTCCGGAGGCTTACCGGCCCCGGGAGAATCCTCCGGCGGGGATGGGTTACAGGTTCGGCGGAGCACCCGCCATCCGCATGGGATCGGTGGTGATCCCGCCGCCCCAGAGACTGTGGGTGAGGGAACTCTACGAAGGCGAGGTGCGATTCGTGGATGACAACGTGGGGGAGTTAACGGCGGAGATGAAGCGATTGGGGATTTACGATGAAACGTTGATTGTGTTTGCTTCGGACCACGGCGAGGAATTCTGGGAGCACGGTTCATTCGAGCATGGACACACGCTTTATGAGGAGCTGATCCGCGTCCCTTTTTTCATCAAGCTGCCCGGCGAAGGTCTGAAACTTCGGGATGACAGACGGGTTTCCACCGGCAGCATCTACGCCACGGTCCTCGGACTCTGCGGAATCAAGGACGATCCCAGGTGGCTCTCCTATGGACCTCTGACCCCCCGCTTCAGAGGCGGCCTCCTCAACGATGATCCGGTCCTGAGTGCGTCTCCCCTCTATTACGAGGACCGGGAAGCGTGGATCCAGGGCTCGACGAAATGTATCCACTCCCGCGTTACGGATCGAATGCAGATATTCGATTTGACGCGTGATCCCAATGAGGAGCGTGACCTTTCCATGACGTCGCCCGAGAAAACGCGCAAGGCGTTCGACGATCTGGCGAGTCTGCGCGAGGCCGACGACGCGCTTCGAGAACATTACCGCATCAGGGGCGAATACCCTGCTGCGATCGATCCCGAAGTCCTCGAACAGCTTCGTTCCCTTGGCTACGTTCACTGAATGAAAATGCCCTACTTCCGTGGAGGTGGCGTCGTCGAAGTTGTTGGAACGGAAGGTGTTCGACCGCCTCTTGCGGCGTGTGACCCTCCCACGACGATCCGCCTTCCGATCTCCTTCGTTTACATGCCTTAGGGCACGTCTCCAGGGACCGCACCTCCACTGTTGTAGGCCATTTTCTTTCACTGAAAGTGGCGACGCCCGGCTCCTCTCCGGGACTCAAGGCAGGGAGGGACGGGGCGCCGATTTCAGCCAGGTTTGAAAGGGCTCACCGTCTTCAGGGCCCTTCCCCACCTCGCGGTCCAGGCGGGCGAAGACGGACTCGATGCCGTTCACCGGTTCGCGGACGGCTGAGAGCCGGAGATAGGGGCTGCCCTCGACATCGCCCAGCCCTTCGAACTTCCGGCAGAAGGAGACCTTCGACGAGAAGTCCGAAGGGACGCCCAGCAACCACGCCGCAAAGGACGACCAGCCTGCGGGGTTGCGGTACCCGTCCATGCCACCCAGTGAATAGTCAGGCCTGACAAGGGCAAGATCCGCCGCGATGCACTCCTCCGCGTCCAGCCGATAGCGGTCGGGGAGAGTCAGGCCCCGGTAGAAGTAGAACAGGGGCATCGCCGTCTCCATGACTCGCTCCCTTCCGTAGTAGTAGCGGAGGTTCTGGAGGACGGAGAAATCTCCGATGACCAGGCAGCCGGCCGGAAGCCTTGCCGCCAGCGTCGAGGCCGTAGCGAAGGCCGGTCCGCGGTCGCGGTGGTACGGCAGGATCGTCTCGGATGCGTTGACAAGACCGATCAGGACCAGGGCACCGCAGCAGAGAGCGCAGAGGGCGGCCCGTCGGCGTCCGTGGCCCGCCTCTCCCTGCTTCAAGAGGTCATTGACGGCCAGAGCGGCGAGAAGGATCAGAGGAAAGAGGGTCACGATAAAGAATTCCTTCTCGCCCGGGAACCACCAAAGAAAGAAGGCGTAGAAGGTCAGAAGCCAGATCAGGAGGAAGCGCCGCTCCGAGGCGAGCTCCGCGCCCCTCCACGACCGGATGGCGTGCCACAAGACCAGTCCCGCCACCGCCAATGCGAATCCAGGAATGACGAGGAGGCGCAAGGACCATGGGAAGGTGATGACGTCACGGATCTGGCTGTGGATCAGCCTGCCCACCCCGAGGACGGAGACATTCCGGGCGGTTCCCCAGCCTGGGTTTGGCAAGAACGCGTAGGCAAGACAGAAGTGCACGAAGCGGCTCAGGGCCGAATCCGATCCGGTGGAGGAGAGTTGCGCGATGCCTCCCTCCACGTCCGCGTGGAGGAAGGCCAGGAGGTAGGCGAAGAGAACCAGGACACCGGAGAGACCAAGGACCCAGAGTCTCTTTCCGTTTCGTCCGTTTCTTTCTCCAACGAGCCAGTACGCCAGCGGAACGCAGATGAAAACATTGGATTGGTGGTAGAGGATGCAGAGCGCCAGGAGGACCGACACGGCCAGGCTCATGATCGGCGCCGTGGGGCTGCGACCCCGGAGCAAGAGGAACACCGTCAAAAGCGCGAGGCTTCCCGTAGCCGGCACGTAGGCCTCCATCTGGGTGGAGTACAACCAAAACCCTCGCGCCAGGAGCAGGAAGAGGGCCGCAAGGAGGCCCCCGGCGGTGGAGGACAGCAGATGTTGCGCCAGCAGAAACATGGAGAGGACGGCGACCACGGCCCAGAAGACATTGTGCAGCTGACCGGCGACCACCGGATCGGCGGCAAGACCGAGAGAGATCATGCCTTCCTGGACGACTCGAACCAGCGGGACGAAGAGGAGATGATGGGGGTGGTAGATCCCCCGCCCGGTCCTGGCCGAGAGGGCATAGTCCAGGCTGTCCGCCGTCTGCTGCGACGCCTTCAGCGAGAGGAGAAGAACCGCCGCAAAAGCCGGCAGCGCCGCGAGAACGATCGCCTGCCGGAGGCGGATCCCCCGCACGTCTATCCACCCAATTCCATGGAAGGGGAGAGGATTCCAGGAGACGCTTTCATGATGGAGAGGAACTGGTCCGCCCGCAGCGGATCCACGGGAAGGACGTCCCGGCTCCACGCCAGCGCCTGGTCGGGTGAGGGGATGCGCGCTGCCAGCGCCGGGGCGGCGTAGAGATCCAGAGGTGGGTCGTAAATGTAGTCCAGGGGTAGGCCACGGCCGGCGAAATGCGCGAGGACATGTTCCCTCTGCCGCACGAAGAGAGGCACCCGGAACAGGGCGATGTCCGCCGGAACCCGCAGGGACGAAGGGGTGAAGCCGAGCGAGAGAAGCTTGCGCGCCCCCTCGAGCCGCCGGCGTCGATTGTCTTCGAAACACGTCAATTGGGTCAGCGTCTTGGTGATTTCCCGGGACAATGGCTCGGTCCTGTAGTTGGGATTGTCCACGCGAACCCAGCGGTTGAAGTGGTCCAGCCCTCCTCCCTCTTCCCGGGCCCGGAGCACCTGGGCGAGATCGTAAGGCATACGGTGCCCCTCGCGCTCTTGTTCGGCGGGATGGACCTGGTGGCGCAGGGCCGACAGGGCGCCGCGGGTCGCCGTTCGATCGGCCGCGTCCAGGACGAGCAGGCGGATTTCATCACGGGCCCTCTGGACGACGCCCCGTCGGTGAGTCTCCGACTCCGCTCGCCGTGCCAGGGGGAGTCTCCTGTCCCCCTCCGAGAAGCACAGAACCCCCCCAACTCCCTGAACGTGCTTCGTGAGGCTGAAGGCGGCCACAGGAGAGAACTGGCCGATGCGGCGATCCCCGAACCGGCTGTCGAGCGCCTGGCAGGCGTCCTCGATGAGAAGGATGCCGTGCCGCCGGCATTTCTCGTCGAGGACATCCATCCGATCGGGAATCCCGTACAGGTTCGTGGTCATCACCGCCTTCAGGCTCGACCAGGTGCTCTCATCCACTTTCGAGGGATCCAGGTTGCCCGTTGCGGGGTCGAGAGGACCCATCACCGGCACCAGGCCTGCCGCCAGGACCGTGAAGAAGACCACGTCGTCGTTGATAGGCGAGACCAGGATGCGATCCCCTGGTCGCAGCCACTCGCGGAAAGCGAGGTAGAGAGCGAGACGACCCGACGGGACGTACAGCGCCTCCCGGTCATAACGCCGGCGGAAGAACTCCTCGATTCCGCGCGCGGGGCCCGTCATGGGGCAGTCTCCTCCGAGCCCGCGGCAAGCTCGCGGGCCTTCCGCGCCTGTCGACGGATTCTCCACCGATCCCGAGCCTCCACGAGCCGCTCCGGGAGATGCTCCCGGACCCACAACTTCGCGTCACGTAGCTTCGCGGTGCAGAGGTAAGCAAGGCCCCCGGCGGGGCCCGGGGCCCCGATCCGCGCGTGCCGGACGAAGTGGCTCGTGGTTCCCCAGCGGGTTTTGTATTCTTCCACGCCTCCCAGGAAGTCGTACGACTCGAGGCCCTCGGCGATGCTCTCCCGGATGGCCATTCCCCGAAGTACGACTCCAACACCGCCGACACCCCGCGGCCGGAAATGGAGATCGAACGCCTCCTGGAGGGAATGCAGAACGCCGCGAAACGCGAAGCCGAACTGCGCCGCCCGGATCACCCCGTCCACCTCGAGATGATAGAAGCGCAGCCAGCCGCGGCGCAGGAATCCGTCCGCGATCTCCCTGTAGAACGCCCGCTTGCGCGGGTTATAGAAGGAACCGGGGTGCCCCTCCGCTTCCCATCTTCCCTGGTGCATTTCGAAGAGGCGCTCCAGGTGTCCGTCAAGCTCCTCCTCGCGGCCGGTTCGCAGCAGCCTCACCTTGAAATTTTTCGTCAATTTATTGGTGCGGTAGCGGACCGTTGTCCTGAACTTGGTGGGCAGGGAGTTCAGGTAGGCTTCATAGTCGCCCGGGAGCGGGACGGAAGAGCACGGGTGCCGTTCCCGGTGAACCCGATCGGGCGCGCGAGCGCCGAAGAGTCGAATCAGCAGATCTGCGGAAGGATGGTTTTCCCTGAGTCCCCGGAGGTCGGCCAGGGCCCATTCTCCTTCCATGACGCGCGTCAGCGCGGACAGAAACTCCTCCTCGGCAGCCTTGCGCGCGAGGATTCCCAGGTATTCCGAGCCGACCCCCTCGTCTCCCAGGAATGAGAGGACCAGGGACCGCGACAGCACGCCCGGCCCCAGGCGCCGGCGATAGAACGGCGCCAGACCCACCAGGGTCCCCGACTCATCGCGCGCCGTGATCAGAAGCGCCTCGCGCTCATCACCGTAGTGCCTCATCCAGGCGATGATCCATTCGGGGCTCAAGAAGATCTCGGACTCCGACGCCTCGTCCAACAGACGGCTCCACTCGGGAAGAAGCCGGTGCGGCCATTCCGCCGGCGGGACCCTCTCGATGTTCAAGACTCGACCCTCGCCTCGCGGGCGCGCAGGTAGGAGATGCGCCGACCCAGTGGCCAGGCCAGGTCACCCGTACGACGGCGGTCGGCCCAGGCCCGGGCGAGGAGCTCGAAGGACGCCAGGAACGCGGGTACATTTCCCGGCAGACAGCGACGCAAAGCCAGACGATCATCACCACGGCGCACCGTCCCCGGCTCCGTGGTGACGGCGCAGCGGTAGCCAGCCTCGGCAACCAGCCTGCAGGTGGTGTCGCTGAGATCGGGAAAACGACCGTTGGGGTAAGCGAAATCAAGGACGGGCTGTTCCAGCATTCGTTCGAGGTCTTTGCGGGAGCCATCGATTTCCGCCCTGGCACTCTCGGGTTCCAGCGTCGAAAGGATAGGGTGGGTCCTGGAGTGGGCGCCCACCGTGAAGGGGCGCTGCGTCATGCGGCGGAGCAGATCGGGTCCAACCACCCGATCCTCCTCAGGGGGGCGGGTGTATCCACCGGCCTCCTCCGCCAGACGGTCGAGGATCTCCTGGCGCCTTCCGTCCTGGGTCTTGAGGGCCTCTTTGATTCTGAAATAGGCGGCGTAGCGGCTCGCCTCGTCCACCGTTGGCAACAGGGGCCAGAGGCCGGGGACTCCTGGTATCGTCGCGCCCTGCCAGCGACGAACCAGTTCCCGAAGCGATGAAATCCAGAGGTCGCGGGATGACCCTACCAAAGCGCTGGGCATGAAGAAAGTGGCTGGAATATTGAACTCCTGGAGCACGGGTATGGCAAAAATCACATTATTGGTGAATCCGTCGTCGAACGTCACCGCGAATGAAGCGACCGGCGGCGATTCTCCCCGCGTAACCGCGAGGGCGATTTCCTCCAGAGAGACCTGACGGAGATGTCGTGTCAGGTACCGGAGCTGATCGCGGACATTGGAGATGGCGTGACCCGGGGAGAAATACCCCGGGGCCGCATCCGTGGTTCCGTGGAATCCGAGGATCAGGCAAGCATGTCCGGTCTCAAGCGTTCGGCGCAACATCAGGCCGGTCAGACCGGCGGAATAGAGAATCGCGGCCGTGGCATACTTGATCAAACGCTTGATCAGCGCTCCAAAGCGCCTTCCCGGCGAAACTTCTTGCAGGTGCGTTCGCATGTCCTGCCGAAGAGACTGCCATGTCTGTCCCAAGGAACCACGCAAGGGAGACCTTTCCTCTACCCTACACCGGTTCAATCCGGTCTTTTCATGGAGTCTGACGCAGTCGTGGAGGCGAAACGCAGAAGCGTCGCGCGAACACATGTGGCCGCGGTTTTCATAGGCGAGAAATCCGATCCTCGTGCAAATGGCCTCGACTCATCAATATAATTCTGTCGGCCTGGCGAAGCAATGGGTATGGACGTCGCGTCGCAGCCATGTTGACCTAAGTCACCGACTGCCGGTTGTGCGGAGGAGGATGCGGCGTTGAGTTCGTCACGGCGTCTCGTCGTGGTCCTTGGGGAGGGAGCCGCGGTCGGGCTGTTCGTCGGGGGTCTCCTCGGATGGTGGGAGGTCTGGCTGAATTCCGACCTGAGCCACCGGATGTTCTGGCTGGCGACGCAACGCCTGGCGGGACCGACGGTGCGCGGCGCCGGTTGGGGCATCCTGGCATCCGCAACGCTCGCCCTCGTGATGGGGGAGCTGGCTCGGCGGGGGCGGCGACCCTTATGGATCGCAATCGTCTGCTTTGGGCTCCTGTGGATCGCGGGGCTGGCCGCGCTTGCATTCCCCTTCCGTGAGACGGCATTCGTCCTACACCGGTTCAGCAGCCACGCTCTCACGCGAACGGTCTTCGGGTTGATCACCGCCGCGTCTCTTCTCCTCCTGGCCGGGCGCTCCTGGGATGCCTTGAGTCGCGCGGGGGACTCCGGCAACCTCGGGGTCTTGACAAGATTCCGCTTCGTCATCGCCGTGCTGGCGGCGGCATGGGTGGCGTTGACGCTCATTCCCTGGGTTCTGCTGCCTCGGCTGTCCGCCGCCCGGGCCTCCGGCCGGCCCTCGGTCATTCTCGTATCGCTCGACACGTTGCGTGCCGACCGCCTTGGCGTTCTGGGCTCGGCACGACCTCTGACTCCCCTTCTTGACGGGATCGCCACCGAGGGGATGGTCTTCGAGCAGGCGATGTCCGCCGCGCCGTGGACCCTCCCTGCCCACGCGTCGCTGTTCGCGTCGCGCCTTCCATTCGACCAGAGTCGGCACTGGGACTACAACCACGAGGTCCCGCTCCCCCAGACGTTACTCGCGGAGCGGCTTCGCGAGGCCGGCTACCGGACCGCGGCATTCACCGGGGGCGGCTACGTCTCCGCTCAGTGCGGCTTCAGTCAGGGCTTCGAAATCTACGAAGATCACGACGAAGTGGTCGAAGGTGGCCCCGAGACGATCGCGGCCGCGGCCCTGGCATGGGTCCGCGCCGTCCGGAGAGTCCCATTCTTTCTCTTCGTCCACACCTACGAGCCGCATTACCCTTACGTGCACGCCGACTTCGCCAATCCCTCCGATGCCGGCCGGCTGCCCTCCGTGGTGACCTACAAGGAGATCGATGCGATCCACAGCGGCGCTTTGATCCTGTCCGAGGCCGAGCGCCGCTACCTGACGGATCTCTATGACGGGGATGTGGCCCACGCCGATCGGGTGATCGGGAGGTTTCTCCAGACACTGAGACGAGAGGGAATTCTCGACGGTGCGCTTCTGGTGGTGCTCTCCGATCACGGGGAGGAGCTATGGGACCGGGAGCCCAATTACAGCCCGGATCACGGTCATTCGCTCTATCAGGAACTCATGCACGTGCCGCTGCTGGTGCGCTGGCCCGGTCGAGTTCCCGCGGGGTCGCGTATCCGCACACCCGTGAGCCTGATCGATCTGGCACCCACCCTTCTCGCGCTGACCGGGCTCCCCGGTGATCCCGCTCACCAGGGCAGGAGTCTCGCGAGGACAATGCAGACGGCCGAAGAACCACCGCCCCGGCCGATCCTGGCTGAGGCGATCGAATTTGGTCCGGACCGCTTCCTGATTCGGGAAGGAAACCTCAAAGTCGTTCTCACCCCCTACCCGGATCGCTTCAGCATCGTCCCGATCCCGGCCCGCACCCTCGAGGTTTTCGACCTTGACGCCGACCCCCTGGAACGGCACGACCTCTCCGCCCACCTGACGAAGCCGGTCGCCGAGATGGTGGACGTGCTCTGGCGGCGGGCGAGGGGAGTCTTGAGTGGCCCGACGCGGGACGACGAAGCGGGGCCGCCGCTCCCGGAAGAGCTTCTCCAACAGCTGCGTTCCCTCGGTTACCTGCACTAGGAGTGTGTCCGAGTAATAGCATGGGCCGCGCACATGGGGCTTGCGAGTCCCAGGCGAGGCGCGAGGAGGAAACGATGTTGGTCGCATCGTTGACGATGAGCAACGAAGCATGGGGCCGCAATCCCCATGTGCCCTGCGGGTTCGCGGCGGCGCGGGGCCGTCCGCGTCGTTGCCGCTCCTCCGAGATGACTCACATCGCGGTCGTCGCGGCGTCTCGCGGCCGACCCCGCGGCGCCGCGAACGCGACCCATGCTATTACTCGGACACACTCCTAGGTGAGATGCCCTTGCTCCGTAGGATTGGAATCCCCCTCCTTCTGATCACCGCTTCCTCTTTCCTGGCGCTGGCGCTATCCGAAGTCGGATTGCGACTCTTCCGGCCGGTCCAGTACCTCAAGCCGCCAACCCCGATCCGGCCGGAAGAACAGGGAGAGTCGCTCTACCGCCCTTCCCTGATCCCAGGGCTCAGCTACGAGATGGTTCCGGGCCGTAACGGTTCCTTCGAAGGGATGTCGGTGCGTACCAACAGCCTCGGCATGCGCGGACCAGAGCCGGCGCCTCCCGACCCGTCGCTCCTCCGAGTGGCGGTGGTGGGGGACTCCTTCACCTTCGGCTTCGGGGTTCCCGAGGAGGAGACCTACCCCAGCGTCCTTGCGAGAATCCTGAACCGATCGCCAGCCGGCCGGAATCAACGCTTCGAGGTGTTGAACCTGGGCGTGGTCGGGTACAACACCCAGGACGAGGCGGTGGTCGTGGAGCGGAAGGTCCTTGCTCTCGATCCGCGCCTGGTCATCGTAGGGTATGTCCTCAACGATCCGGAAATCGATCCCCGCCCGTCGCTCCACAAGTACTTCGATCCCCCCGTCTGGTGGAGACACTCCCATGTCCTGCGGCTTGTCCATCTGGGATGGAACTGGCTGGACGTCTGGCGGTACGGGGGAGGGGACTACATCCGCTATCTTTACGCGCCCGACCGCGAGAAGTGGCAAAGCGTGGTCACCGCCTTCGGGAAAATCGGGGCCCTCACCCGGGAGAGGGGATCGCGGGTCCTGGTGGTCATCTTTCCCCTGGTCCCACCGGACGGGTGGACCAGCTATCCTTACCGCGACCTCCACCTGCAGGTGGCGCAGACCGCCCGGAAGGAAGGATTCGAGGTCGTGGATCTCCTGCCGGTCTTCGTTCGCTACCCTCCATCCGATCTCAGAGTGTCGGTGGAGGACGGTCATCCCAACACGTTCGGGCATGAGCTGGCCGCCCAGGCCATCGCCGACGCAGCCCTCACCCTCATCAAGTGAGGAACGATCGCTGGCTCCGGTCTACAATCACGCCATGGTCTTCGCCACCGTGCTCGTCGCGGTGTTCCTGCAGGGAGCAGGATCGGATGCCCTCTAACATGAAGCGAGCGTTCATGATGGTGCTGTTGCTCTTCCTGGGCGGAGTCGGCGCAGAAATCTCGGCCATCTTGTTGATCAATTCCGGCCATCTCGTCTACACCCTGGACGACGCCTACATCCATCTGTCCCTGGCCGAGAACATTGCCCGGGGTCACTATGGCGTGAACCTCGGAGAATCTTCTTCTCCATCCTCGAGCATTCTCTGGCCGTTCCTTCTGGCGCCCGTCGCCGGGTCCGCCTTGGGCACGCTGGTGCCTCTCGTGCTGAACGTCCTGGTGTCCGTCGGGACGGTGTTCCTGTTCTGGAGAGTCGTCGGCGTCGCGATGGGTGACTATCAGACCGACGTCGTCTCATCGACCGCGGTCCCCACCCTCCTCGTGTCGCTGCTGATCGTCGCCACGAACCTGATCGGACTCATCTTCACCGGGATGGAGCACTCCCTGCAGGTCTTCCTCGTGACCTTGATCGTGTGGGGACTGATCCAGGAATCGAGAGGGGGCAAGGCGCACTGGTGGCTGGTCCTGCCCCTGGTCCTCGCCCCCCTGGTTCGATACGAGAGCCTTGCGATCTCGGTGCCGGGGCTGCTCTATCTCTTCCTGCGTCGACACCGAAAAGAGGCGCTGACCGCGGCGGTGGTCCTTGGCATGGCGCTGTGGGGATTCTCGGCATTTCTCGTCCATCTGGGACTGGATCCTCTTCCCGACTCCACAATGGTGAAATCGAAGGTCGTCTCCTCGGGCGGAAATCTCCGGCTCATGGTTCGTCACTTCGGGGGCAGCCTGAACAACCCCAGGGGGAGCATTCTGGCGGCGGTCTGTCTGGCCCTCTGCTGGCTCGCACGCTCCGGGGGACGGAAGCCAGCTGAGAGGCTGTTCGCGTGGTGTATCGCGTCGGGCGTCGCCCTGCACCTGCTCGCGGGGGAGTACGGATGGTACAGCCGGTACGAGATCTACATCTGGACGGCGTCCATCTTGTCCGTCCTCTATCTCGGCAGGGAGGCTCTGTCCCGGAGGCTCGCTCGTGACGGTCCCTACGCGGTCGGCTTCCTCGCGGGGCTGACGGTGGTGCTCACCTGCTTACCCTACATCCAGGTTCTCGCCACGACTCCGCTCGCCTCGAACAACGTCTACCAGCAGCAGCGCCAGATCCGCCGATTTGCCGTTGAGTATTACAAGAGACCCATTGCGGTGAATGACGTCGGTTATCCATCCTACGGCAATGACGCCTACGTTCTGGACGTGGCAGGGGTCGCCTCGAGTGAAGCATTGAAGGCCCTGAAGCGAGGCGACACGGCCGCCTGGTTCGAGGAGGCGTCTAGGGTTCACGATGTTCGTCTCGCGATGATCTACGGCGCTTGGTTCGCTCCGATCGCTGACCGGTGGATTAAGATAGGCGAGCTTCACCTGGGGCGGGAAAAAATTTCCGTCAACAATGAAGCGGTGGAATTCTACGCCCGCGACGACGAAACTCGGGAAGCGGTGATCCCGCTGCTTCGCAGTTTCGCGGCGACCTTGCCCGAGGGAGCCAGGTTCACTTTTTCCGATTCGAACCGGGGTGCCCCGGAGAATTGATTGCACTGGGCCTTTGGCCCGAGGGGACGGGGGGAAGGTTGACTTTTTTGAAGCCGCCTCCGGGATCTCCCGCCAAGATTCTCCGCACCCTCCTTCTCGCCGGCGCCGCCTTGTATCCCGTCGTCTACCTGTGCCTGGCGTATTACCGGCTTCGGTATCCATTCGAGCTCGAATGGATGGAGGGGGGAGGCCTGGCGCAGGTCGGGAGGATCCTGGGCGGAGAGCCGCTGTACACGCGCCCGAGCATGGCGTACATTCCTTTCATCTACCCTCCGCTCTACTACTACACAGCCGCCGCGGCCTCGCGCATGATGGGGCAGGAGGGATTCCTGCCCCTGCGCCTCGTGTCGTTCGTGTCTTCCCTCGCCTGCTTCGTTCTGATCTTTCGAATGGTGCTGAAACAGACGGGCGATCGGACCGCGTCGTTCTTGTCCAGCGCCCTCTTTGCGGCGACCTTCCGTGCGGGCGGTGCCTGGCTGGATGTGGCGAGGGTGGATTCGATGTTTTTGGCGTTATTCCTGGCGGGGGTGTATGTCATTGCGCCACGCCTTTCCAATAAACGGTGCCTGGCGGCCGGCGTTCTATTCTCCCTATCCGCATTGACCAAGCAGGCCGCGCTTCTGATGTGCGCTCCTCTGATCCTCTACCTGCTCTGGAAGAGCTGGCCCCGGGCGGTGGCCATGGCGGCTCCCATGGCTCTCTTCCTGGGAGGGGCCACCGTGCTGCAGGACCGTGCAACCGGTGGATGGTTCTCCTACTACGTCCTCCTTCTTCCAAGACAGCATGCGTGGTCCCGGGACGTCTGGCTCTCGTTTTGGTTCCGGGATCTACTGTCCACCCTGCCCATCGTCCTTTTGATTGCGATGTTCGCCTCGCTTCCGCTTCTCGCGCCCCACCGCCGCTTCGCGGGTCCCTTCTGGCTCGCGGTCACCGCCGGGATGCTCGCGGGGTCCTGGCTGATGCGGACCTTCGAGGGAGGATACGAGAATGTGCTGCTTCCCGCGCTCGCGATCCTCTCCGTGCTGTTCGGCCTCTCCCAGAGCACCATCCGGGAATGGGTCGCCGGCTTGCGCCCGGAATGGAGACACAGCGGCGAGGCATTCGTCTCCATGGCATGTCTCGTGCAGTTTGCGTTCCCGGGCCTTCTCTACGATCCGCGGCTGCAGCTTCCCACTCAATTGGACCTCATGGCGGGCAGGAACCTGGTGCGGATGGTTCGTGACGCGACGGGGGAGGTCCTCATCCCCTCGCACCCCTACCTCGTTGCGCTGGCCGGCAAGGAGCCTTCGGCGACGGAGATGGCCCTGCAGGAGGTGCAGAGGTCCCGCACCCCCGAGAAGGAGGCGGTGGAGCGGGAGATCGCGGAAGCCCTGCGCAGCCGGCGCTTCGCCCTGGTCCTCCTGGACGGGAATTCGGGCTTCCTCCCCGATTTCGACCGCTACTACGTGGAGAAGGCGCGGGTCCTTCAGGGGAAGGAGTTCTATCCGGTGACCGGTGCTAAGAGGAGACCGGAAATCCTGTACGTGCCGAGGAGGGAGGGGATTTGAGCCGACCCTGGCGCCCACAGCTCGCTCCGGTGGACCTGGCCCTCGGCCTCATGGTGGGTCTCGCCGCAGTGGCGAGGTTTGCAGGCATCGGTTTCGGGCTCCCCCTCGTCAACTGCCGCCCCGACGAGCTGACCCTGATCGCGCACGCCATCGGCTTCTTCTCCGGAGATTTCAACCCGCATTTCTTCAGTTACCCTTCGCTTCTCATGTACCTCTATTACGGGATGTACAGGATTTATTACTTTCTGGGCCTGGCGTCGGGACGGTTCGGTTCATCTGGCCAGCTCATCGTCGAGTTTGCAAACGATCCGACGCGGTTCTTCTTGATGGGCCGGGCCGTTTCGGGACTTCTGGGCACCCTCTCGGTGGTTCTGACCTACCGGCTGGCTGCGCGCTTCTTCGACACGAGCGTCGCGCTGATCTCCGGTTTATTTCTGGCCTTCGCCTACCTGCATGTCCGGGATTCACATTTCGCGACGACCGACGTGCCAGCGACCTTTTTCATCCTCTGCTCCTATGTCTGGATTGCGAAGGCGTTTGAGGCACCCTCGGTCCGGGCCTACCTCATGTCGGGAACGTTCGCGGGCATCGCCGCCTCCACCAAGTACCTGGGAGTGCTGATTTCGGTCCCCATGATGCTGGTTCATCTCAAGGATTGGAAAGAGGCCGGGTTCCGCCCTGGTCTTGCGTTGGATCGGAAGGTGTTCTGGTTCGGGGGCGCTCTCGTTCTCCTCTTTTTTCTTGGGACTCCCTTTTCGCTCGCGGAGCCGCTCAACGCCTTCAGGGATTTTCGCAGGGAGGCCCGGGCGGTCCTGGCGACAAGCGATCATGGTCACATTGGCTGGCTGTACCATTTGATCGTCTCGCTGCGCCACGGACTCGGCCTGCCGCTGCTGCTGGCGTCGTTGGCCGGGTTCGTTCTGGCCTTTCGAGTGGATAAGAGAAAGGCGTGGGTCCTGCTGAGCTTCCCGCTCGTCTACTACGCACTCATGGGCAGGGGTTACAGGAACTTCACCCGTTACGCCGTCCCACTCGTGCCCTTCCTCTGCATCGCCGCCGGAGTGTTCGTCGGTTCTCTGGGCGCCATGGTGGCACGCCGATGGACCCCCCGCGCGCGCGCCCCGTTGCTGAGCCTGATGTGCTGTGCGGTCCTCCTGCCGGGGCTGGTCAAGATTGTCGGCTTCGACGCCTTGCTGCTTAAGACGGATACCCGGGTATTGGCCAGACGCTACGTTGAACGCGCAATCCCGCCAGGGACGTCGGTGTGCGTTGTTCCCCTGACATTCAGCGAGCTTGATCTCTACCCGACCTCGGATGCGCTCACCCGTCAGATGCAGGCGGAGCCACCCGGGAGCATACGGCGGTGGATGGCCTCCGCCAGGCTCGAGGCCCTCCAGGCCAAAGCGCGTCCCGGATACAGGCTGTGGGAGTACGATTCCCAGTCGGGAAGGTTCGTCATGGACGGAAAGGTCATGGACTCCCTTCCCGACGTTCTCATCCTGGAGGAGTCCCCGCTGCCCGTGCTCAAGCGAATGGCGCCCGAGGAGGTCAGGAATCTCGCGGCCAGGAAATACACGCTCACGAAGTCGCTGCTCGCCTACGACGATCTCTCTGGGAGCGTATTCGACGAGCGGGACATCTTCTACATGCCGCTGGAAGGCTTCCGTAATTTTTCCCGGCCCGGCCCCAACATTCATATCTACGAGCGGCGTGAAGAGGCGCCGGTCTCCGATGACGGCCCCCGCCAATGACCGACGCCGCCGCAGGGCGATGGGCGTGGCTCGTGCTGCTGCTCTGCCTCGCAGTCCTCCTGGTTTCTCAGCAGGGGAGTCTGGGGTTCCAGCCGGGCCACCATGGCTACCTCACTTCCATGGGACTGGCCATGGCGAAAAACCTGAGCCCGGAAAACAGATTCCTCATGTTCACCCAGGTCGCAATCGACGAAGGGGGCAACAAGGTCTTCAGTCCGCACAATCGCTTCCCCGTCCTTTCCTACGTGCTCATCAAGGGGGCCATGTCTCTCTCCGGGGGCGATCTCGATGCGCAAATGCGATGGGCCCACCAACTCATGAACCTGTTCTTCTGGGGGGGACTCGTCTGCAGCTACCTCCTCATCCGGCAAATGTCCGGAAGACCGCTGCTGGCCATTGCGGTCTGCCTCATCAGCTATTCCTCCTACTACATGCAGTATTACAACGACATGATATTCAACGACATTCCGGCTCTCTTCGGGTTTCTGCTGGTCCTCCTCGGGGTTGTCTCGTGGCGGCACACCGGCTCAGGTCAACTTCTTTACATCGGGATCTTCGTGGCGATAGCACTGGGTTGGCAGGCCTACGCGGTTCTGGTCTGCTGGACCACGCTGGAAGCTCTGTGGATTGCGAAACGCTCCTGGCGGAACCGAGTGGTCGCCGTGACAACGATTGTCCGCCACCCCGCCACGCGCGCGCTGGCGGTTGGTGTCTTGTGGGGTGGTTCGCTTTTGAGCTTCAATCTCTACAACGAATCCCGGGTGATGCACCAGGACATCGGAGATCTGCCTTCGGCGCGCTCCATCAAGTTCAGGCTGGGCCTGGCAGGAGGTGCGGCGGACTTTCCGACCTACCAGGATCTGCGATGGCGCCCGTTTTTGGAGATGCAAGTGCGGAGAATCCTCAAGGCAGCCGTCCCGACCCGTCCCCTGCACGGCCTGCTGGACAAGTTCAGTGACCGGATGCAAGGACGCGGCGGCCTGAGACTCGTGGGCCTCCTGATTCTGCCGGTGGTGGTCTTCTCCTATTTCTTCTGGCGGCTCTTCCGTGAGAGCGCGGATCGACTCGCGCTCCTCGCAGTCTTCCTATCGGGGCTCTTCTGGACGATCCCCATGAAGTACTTCACGGCCTTCCACGATTTTCAGGGTATCTTCTATGTGGGCATGGTCCTTGTCATTTACCTCGCGATGCTGCACAGACTGCCTGAAAATGCTCTCGGTGCGGTCGTGGGTCTGGCCATGGTGGTGTTCGTCTATTCCAATGCCGACCTGAATCGGCAGAAGGCCGAGGGATCGAAATATTTCGCCTCCTACACCCGCGATTTCGCGAAGATCGACGCTCTGATCGGCAACGGAAGGCGAATCCAGGCGGGGACCGATGACAAGGAGTTCGAGCAGGAGAGTAAGCAGCTACGCTTCTACATGGCCGGCGATTACTATTCCGACGCGAGCCACGCGGAGTTCATCCTGTCCAAGAACAGGGCGCATAACGACTCCTTGATGACGCCCGACAACGAAGCCGTGTTTCTCTTCCGCAACGCGGCCGGTCGCCCGCTTCAGCCGGCGGAGTAGCTCGATGGCATGGTCCGAGGCGCCATAGAGTTTCGTATCCTCGCTCCCCTGGCTTAACCGAATCGGATGAAGAACGATCGCTGGCTCTGGGCCATCCTCCTTCTGGGAGCGGCCGTTCGCCTGGTCGGTCTCGGAGAGCGCAGCCTTTCCTACGACGAGTGTCAGCAGTTCTGGGCTTCGCAGGGGAACGTATTAATCTCGAATCGCGTGATCACGCTGGATCCGCCGGGGTTCGCAGGCCTGCTCCACCTCCACGCCGCCGCCGGCCGAAGTGAGGCCTGGCTGCGTCTCCTGCCCTGTCTCTTCGGCATCCTCGCGATCGCCGCCGTCTACCGTCTTGGCATCGCAGGCACCGCCAACCGATGGACGGCCCGGGCGGCTGCCTTCTTCATCGCCCTTGCGCCCTACCCCATTCGATATTCCCAGTCCCTTCGCGTCTACAGCCAGGCGATTTTCTTCGCCGCCGTGCTCGTCGCGGCGTTCTTGCAGGTGAAGGACGGGGGAGACCGGCGGGGATGGAGCGACGTGCTCATCCTGGGATTCTCCACCTTCGCGGCCCTCCTCTCCGTCTATGGCAGTGTCTGGCTCATCTTGATGATGGCGATCCTCCTGGCCTGGCGCGGCCGCCGGGAAAGAGGGCGGGCGTGGCGGCGGGCCGTGATCGGTCTGGCAGCGGGAACCATTCTTTGCAT
Source organism: Acidobacteriota bacterium (assembly GCA_003223135.1). Lineage (GTDB taxonomy): Bacteria > Acidobacteriota > Polarisedimenticolia > Gp22-AA2 > Gp22-AA2 > Gp22-AA3. The sequence continues at coordinate 23,919 of QHXX01000029.1, forward strand.
TCCCTGGTATCTGCTCTCCCTTCCGGTGCAGCTCACCGAAGGGACGCCGTCTTCCTTCTACGAGGACAAGTTCCTTCCCCTTTCCTTTCTGCCCGCCGTCGGCTTCCTGATCCGGGGCACCTCGGATCTCTTCGCCTTCCTTTCTTTCATCCACCCGGGGACCGGCTTTCTCTTCGGCGCCCTGGCGGTCCTCGGGATGGTCCGCCTCCGCCGACAGCGGTGCTGTGCAGACCTGCAGGTCGTCTTCCTGGGGAGTCTCGTGTCAGCGGCCGCCGCCTCCGCCTTTCGCCTCTATCCGTACGGGGGAACCCGGCAGATGCTGTTCGCCTCACCCGTCTTCTATGTTCTGGGCGCGGCCGGCATCGAGTCGCTGCGCCATCATCTTCGAGGAGTGCCGGCCGTCGTCGTCCTGATGGCCATCGCCGGTGGCTCCGGGATTTTCCTCTACCGGTACCACACCGAGCCCGGGGGCCAGGAAATGCGCCCGGTGATTCGGTCGCTGGAGGTGGCGGCCCGTCCCGAGGACCGGATTCTGGTCAACAAGGACGCGCTGCCCCAGTTCCGGTTCTACTACCGCGGGAGCCGGGTCCGGGTGGTGGAGGGCAAGGAATCGGTGATTCGAGACTATATCTCCGAGGTGAATCGTATGATGGCCACCGCCCCCCAATCGCGATGGTGGCTTGTCTTCTCTCACGGCTGGAGCGCCGAGCGGCGTGGGGAGCTGGCAGCAGTCGATTCCCGTTTCCTGGCCGGGGAGCGATTCGAGGCCTACCGTGCCGCCGCCTACCTTTTCATGCCCCGGACCGGTTCCCCGCCAGCACCCGGGGACGGAGAAGAGCCGTGACGGGGCCCCGGCGTCCATTGCTATGGGGTCTGGTGGTTCTCGTCGTCGCCCTCGCTCTTTCGCTTCTCCCGGGGGAAATGGCCGGCACGACGGGTGGCGCGCTCCTCGGACTGTTTCTCCCCGGTTACGCCCTCTTGTTGTGCCTCGGAACCCGTGGCCGACTTGACTGGCCGCCTGATGTCCTCGACTGCGTTGCGGCCTCGCTTGCGATTACCCCGCTTGCTCTCCGCTTGGCCTCTGTCATCCTTCCATTCGACCGACTTCACGTGCTCGGTGTGTTGGCCGGGGTCACACTAGGGATGCTTGTCCTCGGCGCGCTTCGCCCCAGAGTCGCCCTCACGCCCTCCCGCAGAAAGACTCCGCTCGCCGTCCTCGCGATCGTGATCGCGACGCTGCTTTTCCTGGCGCCGACTTTGGCTATCGGCCCGACCCCCGAAGGCGGGGAGAGCCGGGTCAAAGGGTGGGACCTGAATAACCATTTGGCGATCGCCGAGTCGATCGCGACCCGGGGACTGCCTCCGCTCAACCCGTTCCTGGCGACTGATTCCCCCTTCTATTACCACACCTTCTTTCATATCCTCCTGGGAGCGGTGCTGGTTGTCGCCGGGAATGGTGCCCATTCCTACCTGCTCATTTCCTTGCTCACGCTCCTGCTCGCTGCCGTCTTCCTCTCCACCTTCTACCGGGCAGTCTCGGAGTTCACGGGCGACGACCGTGTCGCCCTCTTCTCGCTGCCACTGGTCAGTCTGGTCGGCGGTTTCGACATGATTCCGATGGCCGTCAAGGCCTTTTTCGAAAAGGACGGAATCCATTCCCCAGTGGACTTCTTTCTGCGGCACTGGAACGTGGATGGCTGGGTTTCCAACCGGGGAATGCTGGTGCCCAGCTTCTTCGCCAGCTTCTACTGGGTGCCCCATGCGGTCGCGGCCGTGGTGGTCTTCCTGCTGGCTCTGCTCTACCTCAGGAGGACCGAGGCCGACACCGGGGCCGTGGCCGCGGTCTTCCTGGCCTCGATGGCCGGTTACAACGGATACGTGGCCCTGGCCGGCGCGGCGACCCTGATTCTGCTGCGGGGCATCGATCTCGTGAGGTTCCTCGCCTCCGGTTTCCGGACCGGCCGCGGCATTCTCCTCCGCAGCGCGCTGGTTGGAGGTTTTGCGATTCTCCTCAGCCTGCCGGTCCTGAACCTTTATGTCGGCCACGAAGGAGACACAGCCAAGTTTCGTTGGGCGCGGCCGGGGCCGCTCGCTCCCCTACAGATCATCCTGGAATTTGGACCGGCCCTCATCCTGGGCCTGGTGGGGCTGGCTATGTCCCGGCGTCAAGTAACCGAAAAGGGGGGAACGATCCCCTTTCTCTTGATGGGTGTCGTAAGCCTGCCCCTCATCTGCCTGGTGGCCTCCACGGGCGAAAACAATGACCTGGCGATGCGGATCTCCATGCTCCTGTGGCTGTGCCTTGCCGTTTTCAGCGGCGTCGCCCTGAATCGCATTCTGGAGGTCTTCCCGGATCCGGCGTCCGCGACTTGGACGGACCGGATCGCGTCGCTGGCCGCGCTGGCGCTCGGCTTTCTCTCGGTTGTCTGGTTCGCAATCGGTGCCGCGGTGGCCAAGCCGACCCTTCCCGCCGACGAGGTGGCGGCTGGCCGATGGGTCAGGACCCATATCGCGTCGGGTCTACTGGTGCAGGGGTCTCCGCTTCGGAGTAGTCCTGAGCTGGTCTACCTGACCGGCCATCCAGCGGTCCTCTCGGACACCTGGGCCGCCGGACTGTTCTACTCGGAGCCGGAAGACTTTGCGCGCCGGATGACCTCCTTGCGCGAGGCCTTTTCGAACCCCGATCCCTCAATCACCTGTCCCATCCTGCGGTCGCTGGGCATTGCGGTCCTTGTGGTGGGCCCGCCGGAGGAGCGGGATTTTCCACTCCTCGTCCGCCCCAACCCGTGGCCGTGCCTCGCAGAGGCCTATCATCGAGGCACCTATCGGGTCTACCGGCTGTTGCCCTGAGAGACCCTATCGTACTTCGGCAGTGGATCCGACGACCTCGGCGGTCAAGGGTTCGCTCGTGGCGCCGCGGACCGTAGCACGATCGAAGTGGAGGTCGGATCTTCCGCGTCCCAGCGCCAGGAAATCGATGAGAAGGATAGCACCCGATCCGTTGAATGTTCCGGAGGAGCGGACGAACGACAGCCCGACGGCCAGATCTCCGGGCCTGTCGGGATTCACTGAAGCCAGGAAGATCGGCTGGAGAGAGCGGCCGTTCAGTGCCGGTCCGGTTCGGGTCCCGACGTACTGAAGAACCCCCGGATCGAATTGGAGGTGAAATGGAACGCTCGTGACATCACGCGCCCCGGTCAGGGCGACCGCAACCGAGATCGTCTCGCCTCGGGAGACTGCATGTCGATCGGGGGCCAGGGTCAGGCGCAGGGATTGAGCGTCCTGGGGCTCCGGAACAGTCGCTTCACTCTCGGATGGTTGGGATTCATCGTTCTGTCCGGGACGGTCGTGATTCGGAGCCGTCGACTGCGGACCCGTTGCAGGCATCGACGGAGAGCCCGGGAAGCTGCCGCCTGCGATCCAACCGATCGAAGCCACCTGGTTCACAGCGGGCTGCGGGTGCTCCTGCGGCGACGCAGCCGCCGGCGCGCGCGAAGCCGAGCCCACCCCCTGCTCCATCGGCGATGCTCCGATCCGTGGTTGCGATCGCCGCAAGTTCAGCCGCCGGGTAGAACGAGGGCGGCACGGGCGCCCCGGTCATCATGGCGAGCGTGGTCGGGGAGGTCGGAAGGCCCCCGGAGGTCGGCTGCCTGTAGTGATAATAGTCCCAGAGAGGGAGGGCCAGGAGAGTTCCGGCCATGAGCGCGGCCCCCGCCATGATGGACCAGTAGATGATTCGGCTCATCAGGGCACCTGAACGACCCCGCCGTGTCCGGGGCCGAAGGAGGCGGCGACGACGCTACCGTTCTCATCGATGATCTGGTTGTTGATCGAGCCGCCCGTGTTGAAGTCGACGGTGCCCACGCCGCTGGCCACCTTGACGAAATGGAACGTAATGAGACTCGCGCTGCCTACGGCGGAGACGCTCGAATCGGGCCTGAAGAGCGTTGCGCTGGCCACGATATCCCCCGGCGAAGGATTCGTGACGAAGAACTGCGGTGGGATCGGCGGGCTACCCTGTTGGAGAAGAGGGCCCGGGCTGAAGCTCTGATACTCGATCACCGAGGACGGATAGTTGATTTCGAACCCGACCGTGAAGATCCCCGAAAGGTTCGTCACCAAAACGCTGATGTCGACCGAATCGCAGGAACTGATCGGCGACAGGAGATAGACATCCCCCGCTCCCGGGGAGCCGATCGAGGGGGCGAAGGCGATCGGGGTACACGGCATCACGTCGTCTCCGTTGCCCTTGCCGCCCTTGCATCCCAGTCCGAGCACAAGGAGCAGCACGCCGAGAGGAGCGACGCCGGTCAGCAGTCTTCTTCTGTTCATGGACAGACCGCCAACCGCTGACCGAGGTAACTCACGAGGATGTCAAGATCGGCGCCTCCCACGTCACCGTCGCCGTCCAGATCGGCACTCGCGATGTAGGCGGGATCGGAGCTCAGCGTGTTCCAGGCACGGGCGAGAAGATTCAGGTCGAACAGGTCGATCTTGCAGTCGCGGTTGATGTCCGCGGTCTTCACCACGGTCAGGGTGTTCGGCCTGCTTGCCATACCGCTGTCAGGGTTCGTGACGGACAGGGTCCTGGGCCCCAGGAGCGCAGAGGAGCTTACGGTGATCGACGCAGTCAAGTGGCCCGAGTCCATCAGTGAGGTTGGGCCGACGCTGATGTCGGCGCCCAATCCCACAGTAGCACCGCTCTGGAAATTGCTCCCGTTCACCTGGATGGTCTGGCTTCCGGACTGCAGAATGTAAACCGACCCCGTACCAAGCTCGACGGCTTGACTGATGGTCGGCGTCAGCGTCGTCACCGTCGGCTGGACGGCGACTTCGTTCGAAGGCAAGCTCTCGTTCCCCGCGCGGTCGTAGGCGGTGACCACGAAGTAGTAGGTCGTGTTCGCTGCGAGGTTCGGGACCGAATAGCCGTTGACCGGGCCAACATCGATGACGGGAAGGGTGTAACTGCGCGAAGCGGTGCCGAAGTGGATCCGATAGCCCGCCAGGTCCGATTCGAGGTTGGCGTCCCAAGCGAGACTGACCACCGTACCCGCTTCGAGGATTCCAGTCGGCCATATCAAAAGGATTAGACCGATCAGGAATCCGGTCGAGCCGACCACCGACTGTAAGAGCCCGCGGTGAGTCGTCATCGCCCCCCCTAGGCAGCCGGCAAAACGGCAGGCCGGAGACTGCGGACATATTGGTCACTGCAAGCGGGCTGCCACCACCGATAGTGTTATGCCGCGATTCCTCCTTCGCAACCCTCTGATTCCAAATACTTCAACGCCTGTCGACATTTGGAGCATGGGCTGTCGGAGATGTGGCACCCTGTCAACGTAATCGACACTGACAATTTCGTGTCCTTCGCTGAGGACATCAGCGTAGATTAATTAGCTCACAGGACCTGGCGCCGCCAGGTGACAGATTGGCTCGGAGGTCGAAGAATTGCCGTGCCGGTGAGCGCGCGATCGCGGGGTCCTGTTTGACACCCCCAGCGCGCTTTGGCTACCATCGCCTCGGCCATTCTCTCCAGGTCCCAGCAAGCGAGGCAGAAGGCCAGGAGCGGCCGCGGCCATCGGGGGCGCGAAAGATGATCGGCGCCCCGGGCTGGGTCGCCCGGAGCGTCCGTTCGGCGTGGGAAGAAACGTCAGGCTGAGGTTGGAAAGCCGCATCGTCTACGTGGACCTGGTCCACGAGATGACCGAGGGGCTCGCCCGCAGGATCTGGACCCACACCTCCAACCCTCTCGACCGGGAGAACATCTTCCGCACGAGCGGCAGAGGCATCTTCTTCATGAAACATTTCGTCGACCGGGTCGAGTTCCAGCGCCGCCGGGGGCAGGGAACCGAGGTCGTCCTCGAGAAAAAATTCGAACAGGCCGGCCGTGCCGGGCGCGGCGGCGAGGTCATCAAGCGGAGGAAGGGATGAAGGCCAACGCCAGGCACCACGGGAAAGTCACCGTCGTCGACCTCTCCGGGAAGATTACCATCGGGGAGGGGGACATCAAGCTCCGCCAGGCGGTCAACTCGATTCTGGACGAGGGCCGCAAGAACGTCATCCTGAATCTGGGCGGCGTGTCCTACATGGACAGCGCCGGGATCGGCGAGCTGGTGGCCTGCTACAAGCGCGCCCGGGAGAAGGGCGCGGCCCTCAAATTGCTGAATCCCAACGGCAAGGTTCAGGATCTGCTCATCCTGACCAAACTTCAAGAGATCTTCGACATCTACCGCGACGAGCGCGAGGCGCTGGCCAGCTTCTAGCCGGGCCGGCGCCCGGCTCCCCGCCGGTGCGCGTTCTTTCCCTCTCTTGACGGCGCTCCCCCAGGAGGAGTATCTATGGTGTCCGATCGGGGACGCCGCGACACCGCACCCCGTCATCCCGTGTCCCATTCCTCCCTGTCCTCCAGGTGTCGAGGCACGACCCACGATCTTGGAGGACCACCCTATGACCGGACTGACCTGGTTGCGTCGTCGCGGGCCCTGGCACATCGAGACCCGCTCCATGGCCGACTGGCAGATCCTGCAGGTGCGAGGGAAATTCGTCTCGGGGGAGCCGCACAAGAGATTCCTTGAGGCGGCCGACGGCCTCCTGCAATCCGGAGCCCGGCGGGTCGTCGTCGACCTGACGGAGTCGCTCCTGGCCGACGACAGCGTGGCCAGCGCGGCGACGGAGGTGTACCACAAGGCACGCGAGAAGGGGGTCGAGATCCGCTTCATCGTGCAGCCGGGCCAGGCGGGCGGCTATTACCACATGGCCGGCCTGGAGATGACCATCCCCACCTTCTCGAGACTGAACGGCGCCATCGAGATCTGAGCGTCATCTGGTCTCAGGCGAGCAGGCGCTTTTTCAGGTCGGCCAGGAAATTCAACGCCTGGATCGGCGTCATCTCCTCGATCCGGGCGCTGCGGATCTCCTCCAGGACCGGATCTTCTTCGGGGGCGAACAGGCCGAGCTGGGAGGGCGCGGGCGGGGTCCCGCCTTCGGCGGTCTCCGCCGCGCCGGGGGCCGCGCTCCCGGCACGGACCGTCCCCGCCGGCCCCGGAAGGCCGCGCCCGCGCGCCAGCTTCGGCCGGCCGTCGCGCGACAGCTCCTCGCGCTCCAGGTTCAGGAGCACCTCCCTGGCCCTCTCGATGACTTCGCGCGGCAGCCCGGCCAGCCGCGCCACCTGGATGCCGTAAGAGCGGTCGGCGGCACCCTCCAGGACGCGGCGCAGGAAGACGATGGTGTCGTTCCACTCACGCACCGCCATCGTCAGGTTGCAGACGCGCGGCTTGAGAAGCGCCAGCTCGATCATCTCGTGGTAGTGCGTGGCGAACATCGTTCGCGCCGCGACCGAAGGCGTGTCGTGCAGATACTCGGCGACGGACCAGGCGATCGACAGCCCGTCGAAGGTCGAGGTGCCGCGTCCGACCTCGTCCAGGAGAACGAGCGAGCGGACCGTGGCGTTATTGAGGATGTTGGCGGTCTCGATCATCTCCACGAGAAAAGTGCTCTGGCCCCGCGCCAGGTTGTCCGATCGACATCCATCAGGCAGTCGTTGGGGACGAAGCGCTCGGTGTCGAGGAGTTGCTCGACCACCGGGTGGCGCCCCTCCACGATGCGCAGGCCGAGACTGTCGTCCACCTTCGGCCGCCGGTAGCCGTACACGGAGGCCGCTTCGGCAAAGGCCGCCAAGGCGTCGATCGTGGCGAGCGCCCGGCTCGTTGCGCCCAGGCGTGGCGCCGCGCGAGTCACCTCGTCGCGCAGGGCCACGAACAGTTCGTACTCCAGCGCTTCGATGCGCTCCTGGGCCGTCAGGACCTTGGCTTCGTACTCTTTCAGCTCGGGGGTGATGTAACGTTCCGCGCCGACCAGTGTCTGCTTGCGCTCGTAGTCGGCCGGCACGGACTTCCGATGCGCGTTGCTGATCTCGATGTAATAGCCGAAGACCTTGTTGTAGCGGACCTTGAGCGATGCGATCCCGGTGCGCTCGCGTTCGCGTGTCTCGATCGAGGCGAGGTAGGCGCGGCTGTCGCGCCTGATCGAACGAAGTTCGTCGAGCTCCTGCCGGTAGCCGTCGCGCAGCAGACCGCCTTCTCTGACGGTCGCGGGCGGATCGTCGGCGATCGATTCCTGAAGCCGCGCATGCAGATCGGCGAGCCCATCGAAGCCGGCCATGATCCGAGCCAGGGGCGGCGACGTCAGGGCCATGGAGAACGCGGCGATCTCCGGCAAAACCGCGAGCGAATCGCGCAACGCGACGAGGTCCCGTGCCGAGGCGGTGCCGAGAGAGCAGCGCGCCAGGAGGCGCTCGAGGTCGTGGATGTTCGCCAGGCGGGCGCGCAAGGCCGAGCGCTCGCCCTGCCGATCCAGGAGGAACTCGACCGCGTCCAGGCGCTCCGCGATCGCCCCGACCGACAGCAGCGGTCGCAAGACCCAGTCGCGCACGAGACGCCCTCCCATCGCCGTCTCGGTGCGATCGAGAATCGAAAGGAGCGTCCCGTCGCGCCCGCCGTCGCGCGTGTTCTCGGCCACCTCGAGCGTGCGCCGCGTGGTTGCGTCGAGAACCATGGCCTCGCTCGGATGGTGCCAGACGACCCGCGTCACGTGCCTGAAGTCGGCCTTGTGGGCCTCCTGCAGGTAGTGCAGGAGCGCCCCGGCCGCGCCCACCGCCAGGTTCCGCCCCTCGACGCCGAACCCGGCGAGCGAGGCCGTCCCCAGGATCTCGTTCAGAAGCCGCGACGCGGCTTCGGTGCCGAGCGTCCAGCCCGGGACGGCATGGGCGAGCACGCCCTCGAGCAGCTCCACGGGGACGAGATTCTCGAGAGACGTTTCCTCGGGGTGCAGGATCTCGCGCGGCCGGAACAGGGCCAACTGCGCCGCGAGGGAGTCGCCGGCCGAATGACCGCGATGCTCCGACAGTCGGAAATCGCCTGTGGACAGATCGAGATAGGCGCACCCGAAGCCGTCGCCCGCGCCGCCGCGTTCGGGGACCCCGGTGGCCTGGATGGCCGCGATGTAGTTCGGCTCGGAGGCCCGGAGCTGTGCCGGATCGGTGACCGTCCCGGGAGAGACGACGCGCGTCACGGCGCGTCTCACGATCCCTCTGGCGACGCGCGGGTCCTCCACCTGGTCGCAGATGGCGACCCGGTGCCCCTGACGGATCAGACGCGCCACGTACGAGTCGGCCGCGTGGTAAGGTACACCGCACATCGGCGCCTCGTTCTTCGTGCCCCGGCCTCGCGAGGTCAGGGTCAGTGACAGCGCCTTGGAGGCCAGTAGCGCGTCGTCGTAGAACATCTCGTAGAAATCGCCGAGGCGGAACATGAGGACGGCGTCGGGGTGCTGCGCCTTGATCGATCGGTACTGCCGGAGCATCGGCGTGAGCGTGTCCATGGCGCTCCTTGACATTCGCAGGGCCCGCCATTATAAAACAGCGTCTTCGATGTCCCGCGTCGCAGGAGTTCCTGCCCGATGACCGTCGATCCTCTGACCACAGACGAGGCCCAGGTATCTCCCGAGGACTTGAACGAGGAGGACAAGGTCATGCTGGTCTTCTCGTACCTCTGGGTCCTGGCCATCGTGCCATTCATGGTCACGCGCCGCGAGTACGTGCGCTGGCACGCCAAGCAGGGACTCATCCTGTGCGGCGTCGCCTGTCTGGTCTTCCTGGGCGTGATCTTCGTGGGGGCCGTGCTCGCCACCATCTCCCGCGTGTTCGCCTGGTTGTTCGCCTTCGGCCTGATCAACCTGGTGCTGCTCTATCTGGCGATCGCCATCGTGTGCGTCATCAAGGCGATGCGCGGCGAGCGCTGGGCGATCCCCTTCCTGGGCGACCTGGTCGAGAAGATCTGAGCGGGTCATGAGCGAGGCGATCCAGAGCGCCATGGCCGCCCACGCCTGGGCCGCGCTGCTTCTGGTCTTCCTCCTGGCCTGGCTCGAATACGTCTTCCCGCCCGTGCCGGGCGACTCAACCATGCTGTTCGGCTTTTTCCTGGCGGGCGCCGGCGCCCTTCCCCTGGCCGCGGTGACGGCGGCCGCCATGTCGGGGAGCGTGCTGGGCGCGCTGACGGCTTACTCCGTCGGGGCGCGCCTGGGGCGGTCCTATTTCTTCCTGCGGTCCGCGTGGGCGAGGGACGAGCTTGCCAGGGTCGAGGGCTGGTTCGGACGATTCGGGCCGCGACTCCTCACGATCAACCGCTTCATACCAGGGGTGCGCGGCTTTTTCCTGTACGCCGCGGGGATCGGTCGCGTCAGCCCGCGGCCGGTGCTCCTCTACTCGACGGCGAGCAATGCGCTGTGGGTGGGGCTCCTCGCCTGGGGAGGAACGAGTCTCGGAACGACCTGGGACGACGTGCGCGTCGTCTTCCGGCGCTATGTCTGGGGGATCGCCATCGTTGTCGGGGTGTACGCGGCCGTGACGATCGTGCGCGCCCGGCGAAGGCGCCGGGTCCTCCTCACGCCTTCTTCCTAATCTGCGCTTCGAGTTTCTTCAGCGTCTCCCGGCGGTCGGGCTGGTCCGGCCGCAACGCCAGAGATCGCCGCAAGTACTCCGCGGCCCGATCGAGCTGTCCCTTCTGCACGTAGGCCTGGGCGAGAGAATTGAACAGGGCGTGGTTCGGCGGGCCGGAACGCTCCGCGCGGTGGAAGTACTCCAGGGCCTTGTCCATTTCACCCTTGAGAGCGTAAGCGGTGCCCAGATTGAACAACGCCAGAGGGTGATCCGGCTTCAGCTCCAGGGCCTTCTGGAAGGCCGCAATCGCATCGTCGACCTTGCCCTGCTTCGCCTCGAGGCCGCCCAGGTTGATCTGGAACTGGGCCTCCTTTGGCGCCAGACCGACGGCGGTGTGGAAGGCCATCGTCGCCTTGTCGTATTTCCCCTCGCGCAGGTAGACCTGCCCGAGCCAGTCGTGGTGGATCGCGGAATCCTTCTTCTTCTCCAGACTGGCCTCGAGCAGGCGCTCGAGCTTCATGATCCTGGCCGGGTCCTGCGTCGTCTGGTAGAACACGTAGAGCCGGCTCATCGGCTCCAGCGCGGTCGGGTCGTAGTAAAGCGCCTCCAGGTATTTCTGCTCGGCCTCGTCCTTCTTTCCCTCCGCCTCCAGGACCTGGCCCAGGGCGGCATGATAGAGCGCCTCCTTCGGGTCGGCCACGAGCGAGCGCTCGGCCAGAGCGCGCGCCGAGGCGGGAAACCGGCGCCGCAGGTAGTCGACGACGGCGTTGAACACGACACGGGGCTCCGGGCTGCTCACGATCAGGCCGTCGTCCGCGATACCCCGGGTGATCAGGTCGGCGGACACCAGCGGGGCCAGCCGGCGGTCGATCTGCGGCGACAGGATCTCGTCGGCGTTGAATCCGCGCGCCGCCGCGATCACGGCCGCCTTGAGGCGTTCCTCGATGTAGACCCGGGGTTCGCGCCCGCTGCGGCCACGATGAAAGGTCAGCACGTCGCTCGCGGAGGCGCGGCCGGCGATCCGCACCGGAAGTTTAAAGCCGGCGTGGTCCTTGGTGACGACGTCGACCGGACCGTCGAGAACCACCGGTGTGCTGTCATACACGTACAGGCGGTGGTACAAGGGGACGCGCAGGTGCAGGCCGGAGCCGAGCGGCAGGACCGATCCACCCGGCCCCTCGCGCACGGCGAAGTCCCCCGCCGGGACGTGGGCGACGTTGGCCGCCGCCAGCGCCACGAGCGCGACGAGCATCCACGACCATCTGCCCTTGAGACGCATGTCCCGAGATGTCCCCGGTGGTTCCCGCAACACCGCGACCGGAGCGGCGCGTGAGCGAGTCGCGAGTCTCACCCGCGCCCCGCGCAGAGTCAACGAGCGCGCCGGAAGGCCGTGGGTGTACGATCGGCCCCATGGGATTCGTGTCGCGCATGGCTCTCGTCACCGTGTCGACGATCCTCGCCGGGTCGCGCCTCGCGGCGGCACCGCCGGCCGCGGGTTCGCCGGCCGTCCCAGCCGACGCCGTGACCGAAGCGCGCGCCGTCGAGGAGGCGCTCAACGGCCTGGACGGGCTCGTGGCCTCGTTCACCCAGACGGTCGAGTCCGCCGGGCTCCCAAGACCCCAGGTCGAGAAGGGGAAGGTCTACCTCCTGAGGCCGGGGCGCATGCGCTGGGACTACGAGGTACCGCGCGGCAAGCTGGCGATTGCCGACGGCCGGAAGAGCTACGTCTACCTGCCGGAGGAACGACAGGTCCTGGTGGCGCCGCTCGATCCTCAGGGAACGCGTACGGGTATCGGGCTCCTGCTCAATCGGGTCGACCTGGTCGGGTCGTTCGAGATCGGCTGGGGGCCAGGCGCCGAGACCGGGCCGCGGCCGTTGCTCCTGAGGCCCCGCGCCCCCCGCACCGAGTACGATTCCCTGCTTCTGTTCACTGGACCGGACCACCTGGTGCGGGCGCTGACGATCGTCGACCCGCTGGGGAGCCGGGTCACCTATCGCTTCGATCACCTCAGGCTCGTCGACACGCTCGACGACGACCTGTTCCGCTTCCAGCCGCCACCCGGAGTCCAGATCCAGGAAATCCCGCCGCCGTGATGCGCGGGTTGGCCGTCCTCCAAATCTTGCAATGGCGCGGATCAGGGTGCTAAGATCACCCGCCTTTTCGCCCTCCGGAGGACGTGGTGGCGTCCGAAAACACCTTCGACATCGTCTCGAAGATCGATCTGCAGGAGGTCGACAACGCCATCCAGCAGGCCCTGAAGGAAATTCGACAGCGCTACGATTTCAAGGGAAGCATCTCCGACATCAGGCGTGAAAAGGATATCGTGCACCTCGTGGCGGACGACGAGTACAAGTTGCGGGCGGTCACCGAGATCCTGCTGCAGAAACTGGCGGCCCGACGCGTGCCGGCGAAGGGGTTGACGTTCAAGACGCCCGAGCAGGCCACAGGAGGAAGCCTGAGGCAGGAGGTCGTCCTGCAGCAGGGGATCCCCCAGGAGCAGGCGAAGGAAATCGTGAAAATCCTCAAGTCGAGCGGCCTCAAGGTGCAGGCGTCGATCCAGGCCGACCAGGTGCGGGTCAAAGCGAAGAGCAAGGACGAGCTTCAGGGGGCGATCAAGGTCCTGCGCGATTGCGCCCTGGACTTCGACATGCAGTTCACGAATTACCGCTGAGGAGGCGCCCTTGAACGTCCGGGCACGCGAGGCGGTTCGTAGCAATGCGGGACGGATCGCGTCCGCCGCGGCGCTGCTGCTCGTCCTTCTGGCGCCCGCCGCGGCTCTCGCAGAAGGCGAGGAGGGTCGGGTCGTCCTGCGCGGTCGGATCATCGACGAGACGGGGGCGGGGCTGGCGGGGCAGACGGTGCGCCTGCTGAAATCACGCACCTACGTCAAGATCGGCGGCCTGCGGTCCCTCGACCAGAGCGTCGAGGAGGCAAGGGCCACGACCGATACGCTCGGCTTCTTCGAGTTCGAGGACCGCCCCGATCCCGCCTTCCCTTACTACTACCTGCGCTTCTACGACCCGAAGACGTTCGACGCGGTGAAGTACCGTCTGCCGGAAGACCGGGACGTCTCGAAACGGCTGCGCGCGGGACGACCGGTGCAGGTCTCGGTCTCCCTGCGTTTCCAGCCCGACTGGCCGAAGGTCAAAGCGCTCCTCGACACTTACGCGGCGGGTAGCCAGGTCGGGCAGGTCCTGCGTTCGCTCGGGCTGCCGTCCTTCCGAGCGCCCGAAGGGCCTGGGCGCGAGCTGTGGACCTACGAGAAGGCCGGCGTAGCCTACGTGGTCGAGGGCGCCAAGATCATCGAGACACGCACGCTCCCGGGAGGCGCGAAGAGCGCCGAGGGTGAATCCAAGAAGGACGAGCCGATCCCCGCCGTGCGGGTGGACGAGCCGTGACCGACCTCGCCTCCGAATTGAAGGCGGCGCGGACGCGACCCGCGGCGCCCGGCAGCGCGCCACCTCGCGCGGCCGCCCCCCGCGGCGTGCGCTCGCTGCCACCCGGTCTTCCCGAAATCATGCTGCTGGTGGGCGACAAGCTGGCGCAGGTCGAGGCGGAGTGCCGGCGCCACCTGCGCTCGGAAGTCGGCGTCATCGACGAGCTCGGCCGCTACATCGCCGAGGGCGGCGGCAAGCGCGTGCGTCCCATCCTGCTCCTTTTGTCCGCGCAGCTCTGCGGCTACAAGGGCGATCGCGACGTCATGTTCGCCTCGGTGTTCGAGTTCATCCACACTGCGACGCTGGTGCACGACGACGTGATCGACGAGGCGGAGCTGAGGCGCGGCCGCGGGTCGCTCAACGCCCGCTGGGGGAACGGCCTCACCGTGCTTCTCGGCGATTACCTGTACATCAAGTCGATGAACATGGCGCTGGCGGCCGACGACCTCGAGATCATCAAGATCCTGGCGGAGATCACTCTGAAGATGATCGAGGGCGAGCTGATCGCCGATCGGCGACGATCGGACATCGACATCAGCGAGACGGAGCACCTGGAGATCATCCGCCGCAAGACGGCCTGCCTGTTCTCCGGCTGCGGCCGCGTGGCCGGCGTCCTCGCGAAGGCGCCGCCGGAACGGGTCATGGCGCTGGCCGAATACGGCATGAACCTGGGCATGGCCTTCCAGATCATCGACGACCTTCTGGACTTTACCGCCAGCGAGAGCGTCCTCGGCAAGCCGGTGGCCTCGGACCTGAAAGAAGGGAAGCTGACGCTGCCGCTCATCTACCTGCTGCAGGAAAGCGAGCCGGCTGCGCGCGTCATGGTGCAGACCGTCCTGGAGGAACGCGACTTCAGGACGGTGCCGCGTCAGGAAATCATCGGCCTGTTGCGGCGCGCCCGCACGCTCGAGCGGACACGCGAGCTGGCCGTGTCCTATGCCCGCCGGGCGCAGGCGGCCCTGCAGGTGTTCCCCTGCTCTCCGGTGCGCGACGCCCTCATGGCGCTGCCCGATTTCGTTCTGTTCCGGGAGTACTGAGCTCGGGGACACGAGATCCCGGTTGATCCCGCCGCCCCTCAACATTTAGGGTCTCCGGGTCGCGCGACCCCCACATCTTGGCCATTTCGGACCTCGGTATCTCTTTTCGCTGTGCTAGAATCCCTGGCTCGATGGCTCCTTTCTTCCCCGGCCAGACAGGACACTGATGCCCCGCATCCTCAGGCTCGACCGGATGGAGATCCTCGGCTTCAAATCGTTCTATGGCCGGACCCGGTTCGACTTCCCGGACGGCATCACGGCGGTGGTCGGCCCGAACGGCTGCGGCAAGAGCAACATCGGCGACGCGATCTCCTGGGTGCTCGGCGAACAGAAGGCCAGCTCTCTGCGCAGCGATCGGATGGAAGATGTCATCTTCAACGGCAGCGAGGGACGGCGGCCGCTGGGGATGGCGGAGGTTTCGCTCCATTTCAAGAACCTCCTGGCGGATGGGAACGGTCACGCGAACGGCAACGGTCACGGCGCCGGCAATGGCCACGGCGCCGCTCCCGAGGTGACGGTCGCGGCCGATCGCGAGGTGCCCATCCCGGAGGCCGCCGAAAGCGCTCGGCCTGCGGCCGGCGGCGCGCCGGAGAGCCAGGCGGCGGCGCTCCGGATCACGGAGATTGAAGAGATCCCCGAGGAGGTCGTCGTCACCCGCCGCATTTATCGTTCGGGAGAGAGCGAGTACGTCCTGAACGGCCAACGCTGCCGGCTCAAAGACATCCAGGATCTCCTGGCGCGCACGGACATCGGCTCGCGCCTGTACTCGACCATCGAGCAAGGCAAGATCGATCAGGTGCTCGCCGCCCGGCCGAAAGATCGTCGAGCCATGTTCGAGGAGGCCGCCGGAATCCTGGGCTACCGGTCGAAGCGCCGGCAGGCCGAGCTGAAACTCGAAGCCGCTCAGGCGAACCTGCTGCGCATCAACGACATCGTGATCGAGGTCGAAAAGCAGATCAATGCGCTGCGGCGGCAGGCGGCCAAGGCCCGCCGCTACCAGAGGCTCGTCGACGACCTGAGCGAGAGACGGCTCGTCCTGGCGCGCCAACGCCTGGCGGCGTCGGACGAGGAGAGGCACCGGACCGGGGAGGCGATCGAGGCCCTGCGGGCCGAGGAGGTGGCCGCCGCCGCGGCGCTCGTGGCCGACGAAGCCGACCTCGAGCGCCTGAGGCTACAGCTCGAAGCGGGAGAGGCGGCCGGGCGCGGCCGGCGCGAGGAGATTCATGCCTTCGACCTCGAGATCGATCGGATCCAGGAACGTCTGCGGGCGGGCCGGGAGCAGGTGCGGGACTTGGAATCGCGTCTGGCCGAAGGGGAGCGGGAGCTGACGGCGCTGCGGTCGCGGTTCGCGGAACAGGAAACCCGTCTCGCCGAGGCGATCCGGGAGATCGCGGACGTCGAGGAGCGGCTGCGGTCGGCGGCATCATCGGCAGTGGCGGTCTCGGCAGACGACGGCGAGCGGGCCGCTGCGATCGAGCTCCTTGATGCGGATCTGGACAAGACGCGCGCGGGGCTCCTGGAGCGGATCGAACGCCACGCCGCGATGATGAGCCACAGCGCTTCTCTCGAGGAGCAGGCGCGCGCGGCGCGCGCATCGCTCCTCAAGATTGAGCGCGAGATGGAAGAGCTGCGGGCGTCCCGCGGGCGTCTGGGCGCGGAGGTCGAGGGGCTGGAGCGGGAGGCGGCGGCCGGGCGCGGGCGGGCGGAAGAGACGGCCGTCCGGCACGAGGCGGTCACAGCGGCCGAGCGCGAGGCGGCCGGTCGCATGACCGCCGTCGAGAGGCGCGCCGAGGAATTGAAAGGGCGCGCGGCGGTCCTGGCGGAGCGCAGGGCGGCGCTGGCGGAGATGGAGCGGCAGCGCGCCGGGTTTTCCGAGGGCGTGGGCGATCTCCTGAAAGGAACGGCCGGCATCGAACCGCGCGGTGTTGTCGGCGACCGCCTCGATGTGCCGCCCGGCCTCGAGAAGGCGGTGGAGGCAACCCTCCAGGATCTCCTGGAGGCCGTGGTCGTCGGTGGAGCGGAGGAGGCGGCCCGCGGGGTCGCGTACCTGAGAGCCAGCGGGCGCGGCCGGGTGTCGTTCGTCGCGGACGAAGGAGCGCCGGCCAGGGACGAGTCGCCGGGGACATCGTCGTGCGATCCCCCGGCCGACGTCCCCGCCGTCCACTGTCGCCTGTCCGAAAGAATCGGCGGCGCGCCTCTGGGGCCGATCTCCCGGATCCTGGCGCGCACGCTCCTGGTGGACAGCCTCGAACAGGCCCATGGCCTGCACGACGCGCATCCTGCCTTCGCATGCGTGACACCGCAAGGCGACATCGTCCGTTTCGACGGCTCGGTGACCGGGGGCGACGGGCGGGCCCTTTCACACTGGCTTTTGCAGCGCCGGGTGGAGAGGGAGGAGATCGATCGGCGCATGTCCGAAGTGGCGGCGGCGCGGGAAGAGGCCGAAGGGACCCTCCTGCGCCTTCGCGAGGAACGGGTCACGGCGCAGGAGCGGTTGACGAGCGCGGCGACCGAGGTGCAGGTGGAGTCGCGCGTGGCGTTCGAGAGCGCCCTCAGGTTGCAGCAGGGCCGTGAGGAGCTGGACCGGATCGACCGGGCGCTGCCGCTCCTCGTGGGGGAACAGGCGCGGCTGCAGCGCGACATCGCCTCCTGCGTCGCCGGGATGGCGGGGCGCGCGATGGATCTCGAGGTGTTGGAGGCCGAGCGCCGCACCTCCGAGGAGTCGATCGCGGCGAGGAGCGCGGAGCTGGCGCGGCTACGGGCGGACCTGGAGCTCGCGCGCCGCGCGTCGGCGGAGACGCGCGCGGCCCTTGCGGCCGCCGAGCAGCGCCACACCTCCCTTCTGCGCGAGAGGGACGGGCTGGACGAGGCGATCCGTGACCTGGCCTCGTCGATGGCGCGGCGCACCCGGGAGCGCGACGAATGGACGGCGCGCATCGCGCAGATCGGCGAGCAGGATGGGGGACTCGAGCAGCAGCGCCAGGCCGCGCTCAACGCACGCGCCGAGGCGGCGGCGCGCGACGAGGCGGCGCATGCAGGCCTCGCCTATGAGCGAAGCCTGCTGCACGCGCGCGAGCAGGCCGTGAAGCAGGGGCGCGTCGCGCAGGTCGCGCTGCGCGAGCGTCATCAGCAGCACGAGCTGCACCGGGCGCGCATCGACGCCGATCTCGAGCACATGGGACGCACCTGTCGTGACGAGCTGGCGACGTCGATCGAGGCCCTGCGGGCCTCGCCCCCGCCGCCCGAGGACGGCTCCGGCCTTCAGGAGCGCGAGAGCGAGGTGCAGCGGATCCGCGCCGACATCGATGCGATCGGGCCCGTGAACCTCATGGCGGTCGAGCAGCAGAAAGACCTGGAGGAGCGCTTCTCCTTCCTGACCGCGCAGAAGAACGATCTGGAGCAGGCGATCGCCTCCTTGCGCGAGACGATCAGGACCATCAACCGCGAGGCGCGCGAGCGCTTCCGGGGCGCCTTCGAGGCGATCCAGGAACACTTCCAGGAATCCTTCCGGACGCTGTTCGGCGGTGGCCGGGCCGAGCTGCGCCTTTCGGAGGAGGATGAGGACGTGCTGGAGGCGGGGATCGAAGTCGCGGCGCAGCCACCCGGCAAGCGGCTGCAGAAGATCGGGCTTCTGTCGGGCGGCGAGAAGGCGCTCACCGCGGTCGCGCTTTTGGTCTCCCTGTTTCGATACCGGCCGTCCCCCTTCTGCATCCTGGATGAGGTGGACGCGCCGCTCGACGAGGCGAACGTCGAGCGCTTCACGCGCCTTCTTCAAGAGCTCCGGAGCGACACGCAGCTGATCCTGATCACCCACAACCGCAAGAGCATGGAGGCAGCCGACCTTCTTTACGGGGTCACCATGGAGGAACCCGGAGTGTCCAAAATCCTGCCGCTGCGTTTCGAATGAGCGCCAACGAGCAGTACTTCGTCGTCGCGGCCGACGGGAAGGAATACGGTCCCGCCGACCTGGAGACTCTCCGCCAGTGGGTGCGCGAGGGACGCGTCGTCCACGGCACGCACATCAAGCAGGCGGGCGGCGGCGTCCAGTACGCCGGGAAGATGGCCGAGCTGGTCGATCTCTTCCCGCCGCGCGACCCGCACGCGTCCGCCCCGGGACAGGCGCCGCCCCTGCAGTCCCTCCCGTCGTCCGTGACCCTGCCGTCCGAGTTCCGCGTCTGGGAGTTCATCGGCCGCGGATGGGACGTCGTGAAGCCGCACTGGCTGATATTCGCGGGGATGTTCTTCATCCTCATGGCCATCGAGGGGGTGCCGTATCTCGGACCCCTCGCCTCGTTCATCATCGGCGGCGCCCTGATGGTTGGCGTCTGGCGCGCGATCCTTGGTGCTATCGGAGGGCGCAAGCCGGACATCGGGATGATGTTTCAGGGGTTCGACCGCTTCGGCGACGCCTTTCTGGCGCAGCTGATCAGGGGGATCTTGATCTTCCTCGGGTTCCTGTGCCTCATCGTTCCGGTGATCATCCTCGGGATCATGTTGCACGGATTCGACCGTTTCGGCGACGCCTCCCTGGCGCACCTCATCATGGGGATCCTGATCTTCCTTGGGGTCCTGTGCCTCAGCGTCCCGGGGATCATCCTGTCGATCATGTGGATGTTCACCTACCCCATCATCGCCGAGACCAACCTGGGATTCTGGGAGGCGATGCGCGAGAGCGCCAGACTCACGGAGGAGTATCGCTGGCGACTCTTCCTCCTCCTTCTAGCGTCCATCCCGGTTCTGTGTCTGGGCCTCCTGGTCTTCTGCCTGGGCGTGCTGGTGGCGATCCCGGTCATTTACGCCGCCTTGGGGCTGTCCTATCGCTTCCTGCAGGCGAAGAAGGGGGCGCCAGCGCCGGGCCCTGCGTGAGCCCGCGCCGCGCCCGGCGCGCACGCGCGGCCCTCGTCGCGGGCGGCCTCCTGGCGGCGGCTTTTCTCTTGCCCGCCCGACACCCGCTGCCGTTCGACGTCTGTCCTTTCCATCGGCTCACCGGC
Source organism: Acidobacteriota bacterium (assembly GCA_003223135.1). Lineage (GTDB taxonomy): Bacteria > Acidobacteriota > Polarisedimenticolia > Gp22-AA2 > Gp22-AA2 > Gp22-AA3. The sequence continues at coordinate 43,817 of QHXX01000029.1, forward strand.
CTTCCGTGCCTGACGTGCGGTCTGACGCGTTCCGTGTGTCTGTTCGCGCAGGGAGAATGGGGCGCGAGTCTGCGGATGCATCCGGCGGGCTGGCTCGCCTTCGGCGCTCTCGCCGTCGTGTGTTCGTGGCTCGCCGGCGAGGCGGCCGCGAATCGTGACCTGGGGGCGGGCGCGAGGACGCGCCTCCTCGGGCTGGTCCTGTGGCTCGGAGGCGCGCTGTCGCTTTTGGGCTGGGGAGCGCGCCTGGCAGGGGTCTGGCCCGCTCTCTGAGGGACGAGGGCACGGGCGAGACGGGGCCTTTGCACGGGCTTCAGGCGGCGCTGGTGACCGATCGCGCGGGGTCGGAGGCCGCCGGGACGGTGCGCCCCTTCGCCCAGGCGCGCAGCTCGTCGATGGCCTCGCGGCAGGTACGCGACAGCGGCACGGTCCTTTGCAGCTCGGTCAGGACGTGGGGCGTGGACAGGGGTGTTTTATCTGCGAAGGCAGAGTAGAGGGCCGCCACGATCGCCGCCTCGATCTCGGCGCCGCTGAAACCTTCCGAGGCGGCGGCGAGAGCGGGCAGATCGAAGCCGGCCGGATCCTGGCCGCGCTTCGCCAGATGGACCGCCAGAATCGAGCGCCGGGCGGCGTCGTTCGGCAGGTCCACGAAGAAGATCTCATCAAAACGTCCCTTGCGCAGAAGCTCGGGCGGCATCGCCTGGATGTCGTTGGCCGTCGCCACGACGCACACCGGGCGCTTCTTGTCCTGCAGCCAGGAGAGGAACGCGCCGAAGATCCGGCGCGCCAGGCCGCCGTCGGCCTCAGCACCTGCGCGGGCCGAGAACCCCTTCTCGATTTCGTCGATCCAGAGCACGCAAGGGGCCATCGACTCCGCGGTGCGCAGCGCCCCGCGCAACTTCCTTTCGGATTCGCCCACGAACTTGTCGAACATGGCGGACGCATCCAGGCGCAGGAGCGCCAGGCGCCACTCGCTCGCGACCGCCCTGGCGCACAGGCTCTTGCCGCAGCCCTGGACCCCGAGAATCAGGAGGCCGCGCGGCGGCTCCAGGCCATAGCGGGCGGCGTCCGGGCCGAAGCCGGCGCCGCGTTTCTTGAGCCAGGCCTTGAGGTTGTCCAGCCCGCCGATCTGCTGCAGCGTAGTGTCCTGGGGTGTGAGCTCCAGAACCCCGTCGTTCGCGATCAGGTCCTTCTTGCGCTCGAGCACGTGCTTGAAGTCGCTGCGGTCCAGCCTCAGATCATCCAGGGCGGCCGTCGTGAGCACGCGCTGGGCCTCGGCCAGCGTGAGACCGCGCAGCGATTCGATGAGCTGCCCGAGCTCGGGCACGGACAGATCGATCTTGATGCGCTTCGGCGCGCCCAGATGGCGCAATGTCCGCACGGTCAGCTCGCGCAGCGCCTCCACGTCCGGCAGCTCGAACTGGATGCGCGCGGTGCAGGGCTTCAAGTCTTCGGGGACATCGATCGTCGGGGCGCACAGGACGAGGGTGCGGCGGTCCGCGGCGAACGATTCGCCGATGTCGCGCAGCGCCCTCAAGATCGCGGGGTCGTCGAAGTATTTGTGAAGATCGTAGAACAGATAGACCGCCTCGGTGCGCATTCCGGCCACCGCGCGCAGCGCCCGATCGGGTTTTTCGGTGTCGGGCAGCGGATCGCCGGCGCCGACGCGGGCCAGTCCGGACGTGACCTTCCACTCGAAGAGCGGCAGGTCCTGCCGCTCCGCCGCCTCCGCGACCAGCGCGCGGACCCGTTCTTCCTCGGGGCTTTCGATGGCGATGATGGCGTGATGCGAGACGATCAGAAGCTCGAGGTCACGGACGTTCTCCAGGGGTGGCCTCCCGCGCGCCGGATGACGCGATCGCCCGGAAACTTAATGCCGGGGAAGGACGCGGGCAACCCCGCGGCTCACGCCGCGGTCTCGTTCCGGCCGTCGGCGGCGCTCACGGGGAGGGCCGCCGCCGCTTCGCTCTGGGGCGCCGCGGGCGGGACCGCCAGCGTCGGGGACGGCTCCCACGGGTTGTCCTCCTGCAGGCCTTCGAGCGACACGTCGATCCCGTAGGCCGCGAACGCCTGCCGGTACGAGTCGAAATGGGCGCGCAGGTGCCGGGCCGTGGAGCGGTAGCCGTAGTTCAGCATGGCGACGCGCGAGCCATAGTTCAGAATGTTCTCCATGAACATGAACGAATCGGTCCAGGGCGGCTCGATCAGAAAAATGCGGGACTCGGGGTGCTGGGCGCGGAAGCGCTCCAGGCCCAGGGTCAGCTTTTCCCGGGCGGAGATCCGCTGGGTCTGGTCGACGACGAACGTGATCCCCTTTTCCCGGATACGAGCGCAATGTCCCGAGAACGTCGGGATGCAGACCTCCTCCGGATTGTTCCGGAGCGGAATGATCGGATTGACCAGGACGAGGAAGCGGGAACCACGCTCGTTCGCGATGTCGAGGTGCGCGACGCTGGCCACGCCGCCGTCCACGAAATCCAGCCCCTTGATCGTCACCGGCTGGAAGTAGAGCGGCAGCGCGGACGAGGCGGCGATGGCGTCGGAGATTGCCACGTCGCGCCAGCCGGGGGTGCCGAACAGCACGCGGTCTCCCATGTCGAGATGGATCGCCGGGATGTACAGCTCCCTGCGCAGCTCTTCGAACGAGTTGACGGAGCCGGGCCGGGTCAGCAGCTTGCGGAGGTACGCCTGGTACTTGTTGAGTGCGTAAATTCCCGGCGGCATGTTCTCCTCCAGCGCGTAGATCGCCCTGGCGACCGAGAACAGCTTCGGGTTTCGTCGATAGAAGCGGAAGAGCGCCGGGACCACCCTCATGGCCCGCAGCAGTGACGATTTGATCTCCTGCCAGTCGATCTCCAGGATGTCGTCCTGCTTGAAGTTCAGGGGGCTGTCGGTGTTGTGGATGATGGACCGTCCGACCTCGCCGGGAGGGACGTTGTTGGCCATGAGCGCGGCGACGACCGCGCCGCCGCTGGTGCCGACGAAGATGTCGAAGTCGTTGATCCGGAACGAGCCGGTGAAGAAGTGGTCGAGCGCCTGCAGGGCGCCGAACTCGTACATGGCCCCGGTGATGCCGCCGCCGGCGAGGACCAGGCTGAGGGGGCCGCGCCGGGTCTCGGTGGTCACGGGCGCGCCTCCACGTCCGGTGTCCCGGTGGCCGCCGCCCCGCTCGCGTCCCCCTCCAGGACCTCGACCCCGACGATTTTCCACTCGCTGTCGACGGTGAAACCGACCATCGAGCTGCCCTTCACCTGGCTTCGGGCCAGAAGCTTCAGACGCGTCGTGCGCCCCGGAAGAATGTTGACCCGGGCGCCGTCCGATTCGAGGAGACGCCAGGTGCCCGGGCCGGCCTGCTTGCCGGCCGCCGCCACGACGATGTTGTGCGGCCCCTCGGGCACCGGGATCTCGTACGACGGCTGGTGATCGAGATAGAGGACTTCATGGCCTTTGACCTTGTCGGTGGCGCTCTGCGGACGGAACAGCAGGAGCTCGTGCCGCGGTGCGCCCTCGAGCGGCGAGCGCGTATCCCAGTGATCCGGCACGTGGTCGGACGTAATGCACAGGACCGCCAGCGCCATGTCGGTCATCAGACCGACTTCCACTCCGCCTCGTCGCCGCATCCCCTTGGGGAGCGATTTCAGGGCGATGGCGGAATACGCGGACGGCGTCTTGTCCGCGGCTTCGTCCGTGAATTCCAGGCGGAGCGTCCCCGTGCGCCCGGGGGCCGGCGTGGCGGTGGGGGAGGGCCCTGCGGCCTTCGGCATCGCGGCCTGGCGTCGCCGCATCGCCTCGATGATCCTGTCATGGACGCCGGCCTGCCGCAGCTCCTCGATCATGTCGGTTGAGAGGTCGAAATCGACGGTGCGCGACTCGATGACCGAAAGGATGTCCTTCTCGGCGGTTCCGGTCATCACGAGACGGACCACGTCCTCGTTCGTGAGCGGTCGTGAGCTCGAAGGCGGGGCGCCTGCGGCAGGCCTCGACAGCGCCGCGAACATCAGGAGCAGGAGGAAGGCGCGCGCCGTCCGCGGCGTCATGCGCCGTCCATCTGGAGAATGATGTTTTCGGCGGCCTCGAGAGGGTCGGCGGCCTTGACGATGGGGCGGCCCACCACGATGAAGTCGGCGCCCGCCTCCAGCGCGACTTTGGGGCTCTGCGTGCGCGACTGGTCGTCCGGCTCGCTCCCTTCGGGGCGGATGCCGGGCGTGACGATCAGCAGGTCACGCCCGCAGGCCTCTCGGATGAGGCGTGCCTCGCGGGGAGAGCAGACGACACCGTCGAGTCCGGCCGCCTTGCCCACCTCGGCCAGGGCCACCGCTTGATCCTCGATCGATCGTCCGATACCCAGCTGCTCGAAGTCGGCCGGAGACAGGCTGGTCAGGACGGTCACGCCCAGGATCTTCGGCCGCGGCACGCGGTAGACCTGGCAGTGCGCCTCGAGCTCGTCCGCCGCCCGCCGGGCCATCATCGGGCCGCCCGAAAGGTGGATCGTGAACATTCCGACGCCCAGCCGGGCGGCGGCGACCGCGGCGCGCGCCACCGTGTTCGGGATGTCGTGAAACTTCAGATCGAGGAAGATCTGGCCGCCTTTCTCGAGGATCTCGCGCACCAGGGGCGGTCCGCAGGCGGTAAACAGCTCCACGCCGACCTTGAAGCGTTGCACGCGCGGCCGCAGAGCCTGCACGAGCGACAACGCTCCTTCCCGCGAGTTGACGTCCAGTGCGACGATGAGTCTTTCCGCTGCGAGCATCGGCGAAATGTTTGCAGAACTCGGCCCGCTTTGCAAGAAGCGGCTTCCGGAGCCGCTCTTGACCCGGGGTCGTGGGCGGTCGATAATCGATCTCGATGACCCGAGGCCTGCGCGTTCTGGCTGTGGCCGCCGCCGGTATCGTGGGCGCCGCCGCGCTCCTGGGCGCCTACGCCCTCAAACGGGCTCCGCACGGAGAGGCGGACGTCCGCGTCATCACCCACGGCGAGAGAGTGGACATCCAGGCGCACGCCGTGCCCGGCAAGTACACGGTGTTCGACTTCTACGCGGTCTGGTGCCCGCCCTGCCGCGCCCTCAGCCCGGCGCTCGAGAGACTCGCCTCCCGCAACACAGGCAAGCTGGCGATTCGCAAGGTGGACATCGTGGACTGGACCATGCCGGTCGCCGAGCAGTACGGTATCGAGGAGCTGCCGTACCTGGTTCTGTTCGACGGAAACGGGCGGAAACTGGCGGTCGGCGAAGCGGTGTTCGACGAGCTGGACCGCCTGTTCGGCGCCGACGCGCTCGACGTCAGCCGCGCCACCGAGAAACCCTCGACCAGCGCGATGTGAGCTGCGGCGAGGGCGTGCCCTCCGTCAGCCGGAGCAGGGCGCCGGCGGCCGTCCCGCGGGCAGCCGCAGCGTCCCGGTGAGATCGCGCACGGCACGCACGCCCGCGCTCCGGCACCACGCCTCGATCTCCCGCACCAGCCGTACCGAGCCCGTGGGGTCGAAGAAGTTCAGCGTCCCCACCTGGACGGCGGCGCTGCCGGCCAGCATGAACTCGAGGGCGTCCTCGGCGCAACTGATCCCTCCCATGCCCAGGACCGGCAGGCCCACCTCGCGGTACACGCGGTGGACCATGTAGAGCGCCAGCGGCTTGATCGCCGGGCCGGACAACCCTCCCACGACGTTGTCCAGGACCGGTCGGCGGGTTTCCAGATCGATCGCCATGCCGAGGAAGGTGTTGACGAGCGACAGGACATCGGCGCCGCCTTCGCGGGCAGCGCTCCCCGCGACGGCCACATCGGTGATGTTCGGCGTCAGCTTGACGATCAGGGGCAGGTCTGGAGCGGCGCGACGCACGGCGGCGACGACCTGGCGGACGACCGGCGGCGAGACTCCAAACGCCAGACCGCCCTTCTCGGTGTTCGGGCAGGAGAGGTTGAGCTCGAGGGCGGCGAGCCCCGGCGCGCCGTTGAGGCGCCGCGCGACCGCGACATACTCCTCCTGTGTCTCGCCGAAGACATTGGCGATGATCGCCGTGCCGCAGTCGCGCAGGGCCGGTAGCTTCTCCGAGAGGAACGCCTCGACCCCGACGTTGGCCAGTCCGATGGCGTTGAGCATCCCGGACGGTGTCTCGCATGTGCGCGGCGGCGCATTGCCGCGTCGGGGAAGAAGCGATAGCCCCTTCGTGACGAAGCCGCCGAGGTCACGGAGATCGAGATAGGGAAGGAAGTCGGTGCCATAACCGAACGTCCCGCTCGCCGCCACGATTGGGTTCTTCAGGCGAAGCGGCCCCAGGTCCACCGACAGGTCGACCCCCCTCTTTCGCGGCCTCCCCGCCGCGGCCCGTACGCGTGGCACCGTCCCCCGCGGGGCGCGGTCCGCCCGGCGCCTCACAGGACGACCTCTTCGGCCCCGAAAACGGGCCCCTCCGCGCAGACGCGCCGGAAGATCGGGCCCCGCTCGTCCGGAGGGCAGCCGACCACGCACCCCAGGCAGACGCCGATGCCGCAGGGCATCTGCGACTCGAGGGCGAGCTGGCACGGGACACCGGCCCCGAGCGCCCGCTCCCGGACCGCCTTCAGCATCGGCGTGGGGCCGCAGGCGAAGATTTCCATGCGCGGGCCGCGGTCCTTGCGCGCGAGAAGCGGCTCGAGGATGCGCGTGACGAAACCCTTCGTCCCGCGGCTCCCGTCCTCGGTGGCCAAGCGCATCGGCACGTCGCGGGCGCGGAAGAAGTCGAGCGCCACCAGATCCCGGTTCGCGCGGGCCCCGTAGATGAGCAGCGGCGTCGCCCGCCGCGCGGCGCGCAGCGCCTCCACCAGGAAAGGGAAGATGGCGATGCCGATACCTCCCGCCACCAGGATCGGCCGCGTGCCGTCCGGAGCAAGGCGGAAGCCGTTGCCCAGTGGGCCCAGGGTTGGCACCGTGGCGCCCACCGGCTGCTGCGACAGGCAGCGCGTCCCCTCGCCCACGATCTTGTAGAGAATCTGGATTCGGCCGCGGCGTCCCGGCAGGACACGGCAGATGCTCATCGGGCGCCGCAGCAGCGGTTGGAACCCCCGTCCCGCCCGCAGCATGACGAATTGTCCCGCGCGGGCCTCACGCGCGATCGCGGGGCACTCGAGTGTCAGAAGGAAATGGTCCCGGCCGAGGACGTCGTGGCGGATCACCGGGGCCGCAATGTCGGACGGCATTCCGGCGGCGGACTCTATCACAACAGCCGAGGCCGGACAACGACCGACGAAGGGCCGGTCGGGAGCCCGGCCCGGGGCTTTCGCTGTGCTACCATCCGGCGCCGTGACCTTTCCCAAGCTGGTCGTGCACGCCGCGCTGGCCGGGCTCTACGGCGGTCTCGTCGTGGCGCTGTTCCTCCGCCTGGCCAACCCCGCCGTCGGCGCGGCCGGTGGAGGGCAGGCTCCCACGCTGCTCCTCGTCGTGCTGGCCTACACCCTGGCAGCGGCCGTCGTCTGGCCCGTTCTCTACGTCGCGCTGCGGTTCTTCGCCAGGCACCGTTTGCGCCTGACCTGGCTCAGCCTGCGCTACCTGATCGGCTTCCACGCCGTGAACACGTCTCTGATCCTGGGCTCAGGCTGGCTCATCCTGTCGAAGTTTCGGGCGACCCTGGCTCCGCCGGAAGCGGACCGCCTGGCCGCGGCCTGTGGCTGGTTGACGGTCGCGTGGCTTGCCGCCGCGACGGTCGCGACGGTGCCGCGACTGAGGCGGCGGGTTCACCTGCAGGCCGCCGCCGGTGGACTGGCCCTGGTCGCCCTCCTCGTCTCCCTCCATGGCGACTCGGCGCGATCGGACGGTGCTTTCGTGACGGGCGCGCTGTCGGAACACGCCACGGAGACCGCATCACGGCCGGCCGGGGCGCCGCCGACGGGCCCTTCGCCGGCTGAGGCCCGACCTGCATTGACCACCGCACCCCCGGCGCGCCGGCTGGTGCTTCTCAATTTCGACGGGGCCGATCTCGACACCATCCTCACGATGCAGGCGCAGGGCAAGCTTCCGGCCTTCTCGCGATTGGTGCAGGAGGGAACGTATGGCCGCCTGGCATCCATCCTGCCGTGCGTCGCCTCGGTGACGAGGGCCACGCTGGTCACCGGCATGCTGCCGTACCGGAACGGCGTGCGCAGCGCTCAGGCGCGCAGCGTGCTCGGCGGTGACCCCTGGATTGACGTGGTCCCGCCCGGCATCGGGTTCGATGTCGTCCTGGCCCCGGTCCTCGAGCGCCGGGCGACGCGCGTCTCGGACCGGCAGGTGCCGACCTTCTGGGAGATCAGCGCGCGACTGGGCGGCTTGGGGGAGGCGGCAGGCTGGGACGACGATCAGGATGCCGTGCGTCCCGCGGCGGCGAGCCGCGCCGCACCGGCGGCGCCGCAGGACTGGATCGCCGATCTTCTCGACCCGGAAGTCCAGCGTCAGAAAGAGCCTGCGGCGCGTGCCCTGGTCGCCGAGGTCGCGCGCGCGGCCGCGGCGGATGCCTTGGTTCTGGACGCGCTGCAGCGCCTGGAGGAGCACGCCGGCCGCGGGGTGACCGCCGCGTCCTTCCCCGGCCTGGATCGGGTGGCGCACATCTTCCTGCGCTACGCGCGTCCCGCCGACTTCGGCAACGTCTCCCCGCGGGATGTCGATCTCTACGGAGCGATCCTGGAGCGCTATTACCGCAGGATCGACGGCATCGTCGGGCGCGCCCTCCAGTCTGAGGGAGCGGGAGCGCTCCTCATGGTCAGCGCGACGCACGGCATCAGGCCGGCGCCTCCGCTGCACCGCCTGAAGGACGAGATCCTGGGTGGTGAGCATCTGTCGGGAATCCACGAGGACGCGCCGCCAGGATTCCTGTTCGTCCATGGCCGCGACGCGCTGCGCGGGCGCGTGTTCGGCAAGGGATCGATTGCCGACGTGGCGCCGACGGTTCTCTACGCGCTCGGTCTCCCGGTAGCCCGCGACGCGCACGGCGGCATCCTGGCGCGGGTGTTCAGCGAAGCCTTCACGGCCACGCATCCCGTGACGGTCATCGGCAGCTACGACACCGACCGCTGACCGCGGGCGATCGTCGACTGAAGGTCCACATTTTGAGGGGCATGCGAGGGCCGCCGTAATTCCGGCGCGGCCCGCGGCCCGATTCAGCCCGCGGGCGACGTGGGCCGCCTCCTGAGCTATCCCGAGTTGCGGGTGGCAGGCCGCAGCGCGTCGCGGCTCCTGCTCGCTCGCGCGGGGTCTTGGGTGTCCATCTCGTCCGCATGGCGCGGCTCGAAGTCGCCACGCCGCGCTGCGGCCTGCCACGTGCCACTGGAGATCCCTTTGTTCGCCAACTGGCAACTGCCGCTCTTCATAGCCGCACCAGGACGGGACGCAGAAGCCGAACGCAGCTGGCCAGAGATGGCAGGTAGTCCCGAAGACACGCCCCTGGGGCGGATGTGCTGGGGGGAGTATGCCAGACGGCTGGCGAGCGGTGTCCGTCTGTTGCGCCCGACCCTGGTTCTGGCTTGAGAGGCGTGAAGGATCACCGGAGGAGGGCGACGGCCCTGCGTGCGCGGGGGCGTGCGGAAGTGAGCGACGGGGTCCCATCGCGCGGCTTCAGGCGCGATGGGCGGAGCGAACGGAGCCGAGCCGAGGGCCGTGCCAGCGGCCCGGAGGCGTCCCCCGCGAGCGCAGGGACGGCGCCCCAAACTGGGGATACCTCAGGGTCGGGCACTGGTCAAGGGCCGCCTCGACCCCGACTCCGGTTGACAGCGGCGGCCGCCTCGGGTATCCTTTCCAAACCTGCCTGGAGCAGGGCACTTTTAATCCGGTCCGGCGAGGCCGGGAAGGTGGCGGCAGTGGCGGCACACGACCCCAAAGCACGCAAACGAGACGCCCGCGGATCCGCGGGATTTTTTTTGCCCGGGGCGCCATGACCGACGCGAAGAGCGTGAGCGTCATGGACGCGGACAAGATCGACCGCTCCCTGACGCGCATCGCGCACGAAATCGTCGAGCGGCACCGCGACGTGGGGCGGCTCGTTCTGGTCGGCATCCGCACCCGCGGCGTCCCCCTCGCCCGAAGGCTGCAGGGGAAGGTCCGGGCGATCGAGGGGAAGGAGCTTCCCCTCGGCATCCTGGACATCAACCTGTACCGCGACGACATCACCTCGGTCGGCCCGTCCGCCATCCTCAAGGAAACCATCATCCACTTCCCGATCGACGAGCGCCGGGTGATTCTGGTGGACGACGTGCTGTTCACCGGCCGGACGGTACGGGCGGCCCTCGACGGCTTGATGGACTTCGGGCGGCCGAAGAGCATCGAGCTGGCGGTCCTGGTCGACCGGGGACACCGCGAGCTGCCGATCCGCGCCGACTACGTCGGCAAGAACGTGCCCACGAATCTCGAAGAGATGGTGCAGGTGCTGCTCCAGGAGGACGACGGCCGCGACGAGGTGCTGCTGGTGAAGCGGCCGGAAAAGAAGGAAAGCCGGAGACATGCGACCCGGGACGCGGCCCGGGCGGCGAGGTGAGCGCCACGATCGAGGGCGGCAGGCTGCAGACGGCGGGCCGGAAGGCCGCGGCCGGAGGCACCCGGGCGGCGGCACGCCGGCCGGCCCCGGCCCGGCGGACGGAGGAGACTGGGCCGGCGCGCGTGCAGGCGCCCGCCGCGGAGCCGCGGGCGGAAACGCCGCTGGTCTCCCTGAAGCACAGGCACCTTCTCGGGATGCAGGGGTTGAGCTCCGAGGAAATCGAGGTCATCCTCGACACGGCGCGCTCGTTCGCCGAGGTCTCGACGCGCACGGTGAAGAAGGTCCCGACCCTGCGCGGCAAGACCGTGGTCAATTTCTTCATGGAGCCTTCGACGCGCACGCGCTCCTCGTTCGAGATCGCCGAGAAGCGGCTGTCGGCCGACACGCTCAACTTCTCGCTGTCCCAGTCCAGCGTCGTGAAGGGAGAGAGCCTCCTGGACACGGCGCGCAACCTCGAGGCGATGGCGCCCGACATGATCGTCATCCGCCACAAGGCCTCGGGAGCGCCGCACTTCCTGGCGCGGCACTGCCGATCGAACATCATCAACGCCGGGGACGGCTGGCACGAGCACCCGACGCAGGCCCTTCTGGACGCCTTCACCATCCGCGGCAAGAAGGGGCGCCTCAAGGGGCTGCGCGTGGCGATCATCGGCGACCTGATGCACAGCCGCGTCCTGCGCAGCAACATCTTCCTGCTGAAGACGATGGGGGCGGACGTCGTGGTCTGCGGCCCGCCGACGCTCACGCCGGTCGAGCTGGAGCGCCTGGGTGTGCAGGTGACCTTCCGGATCGACGAAGCGGTCGAAGGGGCCGACGTGATCATGATGCTGCGCATCCAGCGGGAGCGACAGAAGGGCGGGGCCTTTCCCACGACGCGCGAGTACTATAACCTGTTCGGCCTGACCGTCGAGCGCGCCCGGCGCGCCAAGCCGGACGTCATCATCTTGCACCCGGGCCCGATGAACCGCGGCGTCGAGATCGACAGCGCCGTGGCGGACGGGCCGTACTCGGTCATCCTCGAGCAGGTCACGAACGGCGTGGCCGTGAGGATGGCGGTCCTGTATCTTCTCGCGGGAGGGACCCCTGGCGGGCTTGCTGATTAGAGGAGGCCGGGTCATCGACCCGGCGACGAAGACCGACGCCGTCATGGACCTGCTGATCACCGACGGCCGGATCGCCGAGAGACGGCCGCCCGAGAAGGGACGCGGCGGTGCGCCCGCGGGCGCGCGGGTCCTGGACGCGGCGGGCCTCTGGGTCTGCCCCGGTCTCGTGGACATGCACGTGCACCTGCGCGAGCCGGGACAGGAGCACAAGGAGACGATCGAGAGCGGGACGCGCGCCGCGGCGGCGGGCGGCTTCACCTCCATCGCATGCATGCCGAACACCGATCCCTGGAACGACTCCCTGTCGGTCACGGAGTACATCGTGGCCGAAGCGCGCCGTAAGGGGGTCGTCAACGTCCACCCGATCGGCAGCGTCAGCAAGGGCGGCCGGGGCGAGGAGCTGGCGGAGATCGGCGACATGGTGCATTCGGGGACGGTGGCGGTGTCGGACGACGGTCGGCCGGTCGGCAACAGCTACCTTCTGCGCATGGCGCTGGAGTACACGAAGATCTTCGGTATCCCGGTCATCGACCATTGCGAAGACAGGACTCTGAGCGCCACGGGCGTGATGCACGAGGGGTACGTCTCGACGGTCCTCGGTCTCGAGGGGATCCCGGCGGCGTCGGAGGAGATCGCCGTGGCCAGGGATCTGGCCGTCGCCGCGATGACCAAGGGTCGGCTGCACCTGGCGCACCTGAGCACGAGGGGAAGCCTCGAGAAGGTGCGGCGCGCGAAGGAGGACGGTGTTGTGGTCACCTGCGAGGCGACGCCGCATCACCTGGTCCTCACCGACCAGGCGGTCGCGGACGCCGACTACGACCCGAACACCAAGATGAATCCGCCGCTCCGCGGCGAGGACGACCGGCAGGCCCTCCTCGAGGGGCTCAGGGACGGCACGATCGACGCCATCGCATCGGACCACGCTCCGCACCACGCGGACGAGAAGCTGGTGGAGTTCGACGACGCGCCGTTCGGGGTCATCGGGCTGGAGACCACGGTGCCGCTGATCATGGATCGCTGTGTGCGTGCGGGCGTTCTCACGCCGGCCCGCTTCGTGGAGCTTTTGTCGCTCGGCCCGGCCCGCATCCTGGGGATCAAGAAAGGGACCCTGGAGGTCGGGGCCGACGCCGACGTCACGGTCATCGATCCCGGCCTGGTGCGCAAGGTGGACGTGTCGCAGTTCCAGTCGAAGTCGCGCAACTGCCCGTTCCACGGCTTCTCACTGAGCGGCTGGCCGGTCGCCACCGTGGTGGGCGGCCGTGTCGTCCACGAGCTGCAGCCCGCCGCGACCCGCTGAGTCGATGATCGTCGAGCGGGTCGCGGCACACCACAGGCGAAAGCCCGGCCCCGGGCCACGCCCCGCCCGTCTCCTCGGCCTGGGTGTTCTGACGGCGCTTGTCCTGGTCATGGGCTGCGCCGGCCGCTTCGATCCCGCGCACCAAGACGTCATCCTGATCGTCGTGGACACGCTGCGCGCGGACCACCTGGGCGTCTACGGGTACGACCGCGGCACGTCACCGCGCGTCGACGGGCTGGCACGGCGGGCGACCGTGTTCGATGCGGCCTGGTCGACCGCGCCCTGGACGCTGCCTTCGGTGACCTCGATGATGACGTCCCGCTATCCGTCGAGCCACAGGGTCGAGAACGACGGTCTGAAGCTTGGAGCCGAGGTCCCGACTCTCGCCGAGACGCTCGGGCGGGCCGGCTACGCCACCGGCGGCTTCGTGTCGCACGTGTACGTCGCCGCACCGTTCGGCCTGGCGCGCGGCTTCGGGACCTTCGAGGACTTCGGCGTGTCGAAACCGGGCTATCGGCTCGAGGCCGGCATGGAGCCGAGGGCCGACCGCGTCACCGACGCGGCCCTGGCCTGGCTCGGGCGCCAGGCGCGCAGGCCCGTCTTCCTGTTCGTACACTACTTCGATCCGCACTGGCCGTACGACCCGCCCGAGAGGTTTCGGGCGCTGTACCCGGACGATTACCGAGGTCCGTTCGACGCGACATACGACTCGATCTCCAAGTTCCAGGACCCCCGGAGGCCGTTGCCGGACGACTACCGCCGCTTCCTGCTCGACCGGTATGACGGCGAGATCCGCTTCGTGGATGAGCAGATCGGCCGTCTCCTGGATGGTCTCGTCGCCTTGGGGCGCGGGTCGCGCGCCTGGGTCGTGGTCACGGCCGACCACGGCGAAGAGTTCAAGGACCATGGCTCGATGGGGCACGGCCGCCGGCTCTACGAGGAGGTGGTCCGCGTCCCCTTGATCGTGGGCCGCGTGTCGCCGACCGGCGCCGCGGCCCCGGACCGCGTGCGCGTGCCGGTCAGCGGCATCGATCTCCTCCCCACGATCGCCGGGCTCGCCGGCGTCGGGGCGCCGGCGGGCGCGCAGGGAAGGAGCCTGGCGCCGCTCCTTGACGAGGCGGGCGCCTTGCCTGCCGCCGACCGGCCGCTGGTGTGCGAGACGATCCGGCTGAACGCTCACCTCAAGGCGGTCCGCCGGGGACCTTTGAAGCTGATCCAGTCGATGGACGAGAATCGCACCGAGATGTACGACCTCGACACCGATCCGCGTGAAGGCGACGACCTGTCGGAGCGGCGGCCGGACGAAAGGCGGGCCCTGGCGCGGGCCCTGTTCTCGCAGGTCGATTTCCTTTCCGGTGGCTGGAACGTCCGCTGGAGCAGCGACGGAAGCAAGCACCGCTTCCAGGGGCAGATCCGCACGAAGGGGATCTTCCGCACGGTCGTGCCGCTGTTCCGGGAGCGCGGCAAGTATGTGTTGGAGTCGCCGGGCATCCTGAATTTCTCGGACGTGGACCAGACGGGCGCCAGCGGCCTGTCGTTCACGACCGCACCGGAGGACGCCGGCGCGGAGTTCTATCTTCTGATCGACGGCAGGCCGCTGCCGGAACGCGTCTTCCTGGGCGGCAATGAGCACAACCCGCGTGCCTTGCCGTTCCCGCTGGAGGGACGGCCGACGGTCGACGCCGCTTTCACGAAACCGCCCCGCGCCGACGGCCGTGACCTCGGATACTTCATCTGGCGTCTACGTCCGGCCGGGCCGGACCAGGGCGTCGTCCTGGACGACGAGATCCGGGAACAACTAAGATCCCTCGGCTACGTCAACTGAGGCGGCGGCGTGCGGCGGAGGAGCATGCGAGTGGCGGCACAAGGGACAGCCGATCATCCAGGCGGACCGCTCGGCGTCTTTCTGCGGATGGCCGCGATCCCTCTCGCGGCCGCGCTGGCGCTCATGGGCCAGGTCGTGCTGTCGCGGCCCGGAGGGTACTCCAGGAGCCTGCTGCCGGGAGCGGCGCTCCTGGCGCTGGCCCTGGCGCTCCTAATCTTTGTCCTGGCGCGCCGGCGTTTCGAGGACGCGGAGGAGCCGAGGGGCGGGAAGCGGACGGCCGCCGGCCTGCGCGATCTCCCGCCGGGCCTGGAATGGACGCTCATCGCGCTTATCGTCTTCGGCGGGCTCTACCTTCGCCTGTACCGCATCGACCTCGTGCCGTGGGGCCTGAACAACGACGAGGCGATCAACGCCCTCGAGATCAAGGACATCATGGACGGCCGCCCGTTCGCGACCCTGACCCAGCGCGGTCTCAACCGCGAGACCATGTTCCATTATCTCGGGGCGTTCGCGTTCGGGAGCGGGGAGATCGAGATCAATCTCCTGAAGGCCATGCCGGCCGTGTTCGGGCTGACTCGGAAGTTCGTGGACGATCCCCTGATGGCCCTGGTCTTTCCCCTGCGCAGCGTGGCGATCGCGGCTGGGACGCTGACGCTTTTGGCGCTGTACCTGTTCGCCCGCGATCGGTTCGGCTGGCTCGTCGCCCTCCTGGCGACGGCGTTTCTGGCCGTGTCCCCCTGGCACCTGCTGTACAGCCGGGTCGGCGAGCGCGCGATCCTGGCACCGCTGTTCGCCATCGCGACCATCGGCTTCTTCCTGAGGGCCCTGGAGACGGGACGGATGCCCGATCACGTCGCCTGGGGCGTCTGCCTGGGCCTGGGTCTCTGGAGCTACACCTCGTTCCGCGCCATCCCCATCGCGATGGTCGGCTTCGTGCTTCTGCGACGGCCGCTTGGATGGGTCGCGGGAACCGCCGCCCAGGCGCGCGCCCCCCGCGCCCTCCTCATCGCCGCGGGCGTCGCGGCGGCGGTCCTCGGCCTGCTGATGGTGTTCTCCGGTCTCGGTCCGGTCGCGTTCCTGACGCGCGGCGCGTATGCCTCCTTGATCGTGCCGAAGGCGAACTTCCCTCTGAACATCCTGACATCGGGCCTCATGGCGCATTACGTTCCATGGCGCTACGCCGTCATCCAGAGCGAGGCGTTCATCAGCGACGGGATGAGCGCCGTCTACGGCCTCATCGGGCTGGCGCCGGAGACCACGGTCGTTGCGGCGCTGTCGGCGCTCGGGATCGTCTACGCGGCGTGGCGCGCCTTGCGAAGACAGGACGCGGCCTGCGGGCTCCTCGTCCTGTGCTTCCTGGCGCTCGTGCTCACCGTCGGCGTCGCCGGGCCGAGTCTGACGCGCATGCTCGTGAACGTCCCGTGGCTGTGCCTGTTCGGGGCGCTCATCGCGAGACGCCTGCTCGAGGACGTGGCGGCCCTGCGTCCGCCTCTCACCGTCTGGCTCGGGGCGCTTCTGGTCGCCCCCCTCGTCGCCTGGAGCGCGGCGCAGGGGTACTCGAATTATTTCCTGCGCGCCGGGAAGTCCGAGCAGGCGATGCAGCACTTCGGCGCCCCGCAGACGATCATGGGGATGTTCGTTCGCACCCTGCCGTCGGATCGGGTGGTCTATGTCCTGCACACTCTGCGGGTCGACACCCTGAGGTACCTGATCGGGAACCGTCCCAACGTCTCCCTGGTGAGCGACCCCTCGACGCTCGATCTCGACGGCATCATCAAGATGCCCACGAGCGCGACGCTCGTCATCGAGTACGCCCGCCCCTTCGCCGAGACGCTGCGCTACCTGATCATGCGCTACCCGCTCGGCGACGCCACCCAGATCGCCGACGCCCGACTCGATCCCGACAAGATCATCTTCTACACCTACACGCTCTGGAAGGACGAGACCGGACAGCCGATGCCGCCGCCCGACGCCTTCCCGGGCGCGCCGCCCCGCGGCGCGCCATCTCCCGGCGACGTCCCGCCGCTGGTCCCGCCGGGGGAGGGGCCGCCCCGGGGACGGCCATAAGCATCGACGGAGTCAGTTCCCGACGAGGCGCTCGGGAGGGGCTCCCGCCACGACCGTCACGAGATTGTCGTCGGGGTCGCGATCGATCAGCTTGTTGAACGGATCGACGCCGGCCTTCTTCGGCGCCTGATCCACCACCATCTCGAAGGTCGCGCTGGCGCTGTCGACGTGGCGCTTTTCCATGGCCAGGAGGCGGCCTTCGGAAGGGCCCTTCGGATCGCGCTCGCCGAACACACCGATATCGATCCAGTCGTCGAGCGCGTCGGGCGTCTCCTTCCCCTTGCCGTCGGCCCGGTACTTCGCCGCTTCGACCTCGATGCGCACGATGTACCTGCCATCCTCGCGCTTCGACCAGGTCGCCTTCGTCGTCTTGTTCGCGTACAGCGTGATGTTACGGAACAGGTCGTCGAGGATCGCCTGCCGATCGGGCGGCACGGCCTTCTTGACGAAGTCGAGGAATTCCAGCGAGTCGGTGTACGGCGGCTTCTGGAATGCCATCGCGCGGACGTACTCCGAAAGCGCGTGATTGAGGGCCTCTTCACCGACGTAGTCCTTGAGCGCGTACATCACCAGGCTGCCCTTGCGGTAATGGATGTAGGGCTGGTCCTCGACGAGGTAGATCGGCAGCTCCTCGATCCGCTCCCCGCCGCGGCCCTGCAGGTAGCGGTCCAGTTCGTACTTCAGGAAGCGCCGCATCTTGTCACGCCCGTACTCGCGCTCCATGACCATGAAGGCGGAGTACTGGGAGAGCGTCTCGGACAAAAGCGTCGCCCCCTGCACGTTGCCGCCCACGACTTGATGCCCCCACCACTGGTGCGCCACTTCGTGCGCCGTGACGTAGGAGACGTAGTCGAGGGCGTCCGGACGGTCGTCGAGCCGGGCGATGAAGCCGATGCTCTCCGAGAACGGGATGGTGTTCGGCATCGATGAGGCGAAGCGGGCGTAGCGCGGGAACTCGACGATGCGCACCTGGTGATGCTGGTAGGGACCAAAGTTGGCGGTGAAGTAATCCAGAGATTTCTTCACGGCGTCGATCATCCGGTCGACGTTGTAGGCATGATCCGGGTGGTAATCGATCTCGATGTCGACATCCTTCCACCGGTCGCGCTTGACGGCGTATCGCGCCGACAGGTATCCGAAGAAGTCGAAGATGGGGGAGTCCATCTCATAGCGGAAATAGCGCCGGCCGTTCTCGGTCCACTCGCGCGAAAGATACCCCGGGGCGATGGCGATCTGGTCGGGGCTGGTGCTGACCGTGGTGGCGAAGCGCAGCCAATCGGCCTCGCTGGAGAGATAGTTGTCGGCGCGCGCGGCGGTGTCGCCGATCTTGGGGAAGCGCTGCACCGGCGGAAGGTCGCGGCGCCGGCGCTCGTTCGGATCGCCCAGCTCGGCGCGTTTGACGTAACCCACGTGGGGGAAGAAAACGATGTTGTCGAAGAAAGTGCCGTTGGAGACGATCTCGTTGCGGCTTCCATTATTCACGAAGCCGCGGTTCTCGATCGCCAGATCGTAGGTCACCTGCATCGCCGCCCCCGGGGGAAGGGGCGGCTCGAGACGGTAGATGCGATAGCCGAGGTCTTCATCCTGCATCTCGAGCGCGCCGCCCGCCGGCCGGAGGGAATGAACGGTCACCTCGGGGTTCAAATAAAGATGCAGACGATCGATCGGGCCGCCCGTCTTGTTCTGCAGCGTGTAGCGGCCACGAATCTTGACCAGGCGGGTCTCGGGATAGATATCGACATCGGCGTCAACATCGGTGATGCGCGGTTGCGGCAGGCCGAGGTATTGCCGGTACTTCTTCTCGTACGCGGCCTGGCGGTCATAGCGCGCCTTGGTGGGAAGGTACCGGTTGAGGACGTTGGTGTTGTAGTAGATGAAGCCGCCGGCGAGGACGGCTCCGGCCATGGTGGTCAGAAGGGCCGTGGCCGCCGGCCGGGTCAGACGCCTGCGCGCCAGTCGCGCGCGGAGCGCGAACGAAGTGTGCGCCCCGCGCACCCAGAACAGGTGCGCCACGACCACGAGCGCCGCGCACACCAGGCCCCAGTAGAGGTAGAACCAGGCGAGCGGCTGCACGAAGTGCCCGTACCCGTTCATGTCGGAATAGGGCGCCTCGGGCGCGGTCCCGAAGCGGTACAGGTGGTGCTCGAGCCTTAGGGCGGGCAGGACGAACCCTGCGATGTAGAACAGGCTCGACACCAGCCACCCCAGGAATTTGTTGTCGAGCAGCACCTGCACGAAGAGACAGAGCGCGGCGAAGAACAGGAAGGTGGGCATGTCGACGAGGAACAGGCCCTTCAGATAGAGCGGGATCTCGAAGTGCGTGTAACCCGACGACGCCTGGATTCCCATGCACGCCAGCATGACCACCACGAGCATCGTCGCGAGAACCGCGACCAGCGCTCCCAGCTTCGAGGCCCAGGCCACCCACGTCCGGACCGGCAGGGCGTCGAGCATTTCCGACATGCGCAGAGTGCGCTCGCGCCACACCATCTCGCCGCTGTAGAAGGTGAGGATGAGGAACACGAACAGCGCGAAGGAGCTGATCACCGCACGCAGCATGAGGTTTGTGACGGGATAGATCTTCGTGCCGTAGAGATCATCCATGGAGTAGGTCGAACCGAAGACGTTCACGAGCCCGGCGAACAACATGATCACAAACGGCACGCCGCGCAGGGCATCGGTCGTCTCGATGCGCGTCTGGCGCAGCAGCTGCGTCCAGGTCGTGGACGCGCCGAATCGCGGGGCGACGGCGGGCCGCGCGCCGGCCGGCGCAGGCGCTGCCGGAGCGTCGGCCGCCGGCTCCCGGCGCCTTCGGCGGCCCGTGCCGCCGGCGGCGGTCGTGAACTTGAAGCGAACCCACGTGAACAGCATCACCGCCGCGGCCACTCCCAGCCACAGGAGCCGGTTCTCGAGGAGGATCCCCCGCAACGGCATCGGCCCGGTGTTCTTCTCGGCCACCGTCCAGTAGCGCGTCACCAGCTCGAACGCCCCAAAGCCGTAGGGATCGACGATGGCGGCGAGGGTGCGATTCTCCAGGTCGCCCAGGAAGATGCCGGAAATGGCGTAGGCGACGAAGAACACCACGACACCGGCGTAGGTATAGAGAAGACTCCGGGTTAAAGTCGCCAGCGCGAAGAAGATCGCACCGGTGATGATGACGTTCGGGAGCACGAAGGCCAGCATCGAGAAGACGTAGGGCGCGAACTGGAACGGCCCCACGCGCTCGGGCTCGAGCCAGGGCATGAGCCCGCCGATCCCAACCGCGAGCAGGACCGCGATGTACACCAGCCACGACACTGCGAGGGAGCCGAACAGGCGTCCGAACAGATAATCGCCCTTGCGCAGCGGCAGCGAGAAGAAGATGGCGTCCGCCTGGCTCTCGAAGTCGCGATAGACGCTGTTGGCGGCGAACGCGGTGGTCAGAAAAGTACCGATGACCGTCATGACCAGAAGAATCTGCATCAGGACGAAGGGGGCGTTCCGGTTGACGCTGCCGATCGATCCTCCGATCGAGACGACGTCGGTGGTCACGGCGCCGAAGGTCAAAAGGAAGAAAAACGCCGCGGCGAACCAGAACAGCGGCTGGCGCAGCTGGTAGCGGACCTCGAAGGCGAAGATGCGGCCGAGCATCGGCCTCAGGCCGCCTTCTGATCGGCGGCGTGCAGGGTGGAGAAGTACACGTCCTCGAGATCGGCCGGGACCTCCTCGAACGACGGGTCGGGGCGCGACGGCGCCATCACGTGGACGGCGGTTCTGCCCGCGACCAGGTGCGTCGAGATCACCGCCAGGTCGCGCTCGTACGAGGCAAGCTCGTCGCGCGCGACGAACTTCTTCCAGATGCGACCGCGCAGCGTGTTGATGGCCGACTGCGGGTCGCCGCTCAGGAGCACCCGGCCCGAGGCGATGATCGCCATCCGGCTGCACAGATCGCTCACGTCCTCGACGATGTGCGTGGAGAGGATGACCACCACGTTCTCGCCGATCTCGCTCAACATGTTGTGGAACCGCAGCCGTTCTGCCGGATCGAGACCGGCGGTCGGCTCGTCCACGATCATCAGGCGTGGGCTGCCCAGAAGCGCCTGCGCGATCCCGAACCGCTGCTTCATCCCGCCCGAGAAAGTACCGAGCCGCTGCCTGCGCACGGCCCAGAGATTCGTGCGGTGCAGGACCGAATTGACGATCTCGGCGCGCTGGCGCTTGTCGACGAGCCCCTTCAACACGGCGAAGTGGTCGAGCAGCTCCAGCGCCGAGACCTTCGGGTAGAGCCCGAACTCCTGCGGCAGGTAGCCGAGGACGCGCCGCACCGCATCTTTCTGTTTCAGGACATCGATGTCGCCGAACTCAATCGAGCCGCCGTCCGGCTCCTGCAGGGTGGCGATGGTGCGCATCAGGGTCGACTTGCCGGCGCCGTTCGGCCCCAGAAGCCCGAACATGCCGGCGGGGATGCGCAGCGAGACGCCCTTGAGCGCCCGCACGCCGTTGGGGTAGGTCTTCGTGACGTTGTCGACGACGAGCTCAGGGGTCATGGCTGGGTCCTCCGCGCGCGGTCAGGGCGACTGCCGGATATTACGTCGGGTGCTGTGGACTGGTTCCCGCGGATTGGACCGGCCCCCTCTTGACATTCACCTGATTTACACCTAACCTGCTTGCGGGCCGGGGGACCGGCCGCTCGGGACGGTCTCCGGGGGGAGCGCGTCCAGGCGGGGACCCCGGCCGCGGACCTCATCTTTAATTTATTGCGGGCTTCTTCCGCCCGGCAGGGGTGCGAGGATGGTGCGTGCGCAGGCGGGGCCGGCGGGCAACCTGACCAAGAGACAGCGGATCGTCTTCGACTTCATCAAGGACTACATCCAGACGCACGGAGTCTCGCCGTCCTACGAGGAGATCCGCCGGAACTTCGGCTTCGGCTCCTACAACTCGGTCCAGAAGCACCTCAAGAGCCTGGTCGCGAAGGGGTTCCTGAGAACCCCCTGGGACAACCAGAAGCGCGCCCTGACCCTGGTCGAGCCGGGCCCGTCCACGACCGTCCTGCCGCTCCTGGGTCGGGTGGCCGCCGGCCGCCCGATCGAGGCGATCCAGAACCCCGAGACCGTCGAGGTCCCCGAGATGCTCCTGCGGGGGGAGGACAACTTCGCCCTGCGGGTGGTCGGCGACAGCATGGTGGACGAGGGCATCCGCGACGGCGACATCGTCATCGTCAAGCGCCAGCGCGACGCCCAGAACGGCCAGACCGTGGTGGCCCTGATCGGCGACGAGGCGACCATCAAGCAGTACTACCGCCGCGGCACGCGCGTCGAGCTGCGCCCCGCCAACCCGCGCATGTCGGCGATCATGGTGGACGAAGGCGACCTGCAGGTACAGGGGATCGTGGTGGGGCTGATCAGGAAGTTTCACCGGTGAGAGGGCGGAGGGACCATGCGGACTTTCAACGCGGTCATTGAACGGGATCCCGACTCGGGCCTGTACGTCGGGCGCGTGCCCGGCTGGCCGGGAGCCCACAGCCTGGGGACCAGCCTCGACGAGCTGGAGAGAAACCTGCGCGAAGTCGTCGAGATGCTTCTCGAAGAGGGCGACCCGAAGCTCGAATTCGAGTTCGTCGGCGTCCAGACGATCCGGGTGGCGTAGGGATGTTGATCGAGGCGCGCTCACGGCACGCTGCAGCACACGCGACGACATGTCCGAGCGCGCAAAGCCGGATTTGGACTGACTGACCCGGGACTCGCTTTGTTAACGACATCCTCCCCATGGACCGCAGCGTCCTTCACGTTGACATCGCCGCCTTCCCGGTCGCCGTCGAGCGGGTGATCGATCGCGGCCTGCGCGGCCGGCCGGTGGTGGTGGTGCCTCCCGGGTCGGCACGCGCGCTGGTGCTGGTGGTGTCGCAGGAAGCGGCGCGGGAGGGGGTGCGGGCCGGGATGCCGCTCCCTGTGGCGCTGCGGTGCTGTCCGGGTGCCATGGTGCTGCATCCGAACGAGGCGCTCTACAGGCGCGCCACGGGCGCGGTCTTAGCACTTCTGGGCGGGTACTCGCCTCTGGTCGAGCCGGCCGCTTTGGGGCAGACCTTTCTGGATCTCACCGGCACGTCACGGCTGTTCGGCGCGGCGCAGGACGCGGCGGCGCGCATCCGCAGGGAGATCGAGACGCGGCTGAGGTTGCGGCCGACGGTGGGGCTGGCGACGAGCAAATTGGTGAGTCGCGTTGCGGCGCGGGTGATCCGGCCGGACGGGCTGTGCGACGTCTTCCCGGGTTCGGAGGCGCCGTTTCTGGCGCCGCTTCCCGTCGGGCTGCTGCCGGGAGCGCGCGGCGAGACGCGCGAGCGCCTTCTGGATCTCAACGTCGGGCGGGTGGCCGATCTGCTGCGGTTCTCGCAGGCGCAGCTTCTGGTCGCCTTCGGGGCGCAGGGCGGGCGGCTGCGCTGTCAGGCGCTCGGGATCGACGCCTCGCCGGTTCGCCCGCCGGAGGCGGCGACGGCGGTGGTGGAGGAGGAGACGCTCGCCGAGGACTCGAACGAGGAGAGAGCACTGCTGCGGGCGCTTTTCGGTCTGTGCGAGCGGGCGGGGGCGCGGCTGCGGCGGCTCGAGGCGCGGGCCGGCCGGCTGCGGGTGACGCTGCGCCATAGCGACGACGTCGTAGAGCACCGCGAGGAGCGTCTGGCTCTGCCTGTCGCCGCCGACCTTCTGCTGTTCGCGCAGGCGCGGGCGATCTGCGAGCGGGCGCGGGCGCGCCGGGTGCGGGTGCGCTGGATCGAGCTGCGCTGCCTGGAGGTCGCGGGCGCACCGCGGCAGCTGACGCTATTCGGCCCGGAGGCGTTCGACGAAAGGGCGTCCGACGGTGGCGCCGCCGACTCGCTGGCCGACGCGGTCGATCGGATCCGCGGACGCTTCGGCGGCCGGGCGATTGTCTCCGGCAGGATGTTCGCGGGGAAGACGGCATGAGCAGTCACGGGCGTGACACGACGCAGGCCCCGAGAATCGATCTGCGCACCCCGCTGAGCCTGCGGTCGGCCTTTGCCTTCCCGCTGCAGACGCGGGAGGCGCGAAGGGAAGTGCTCGTCGGCGCGGCCCTTCTCCTCCTCCCGGGCGTGGGTTGGCTCTTCAACATGGGCCACCGGATCCAGATGGTCCATAACATGCAGGCCGGCGTTTCGCCGTGGCCGGCGTGGCGCGGGTACGGTCGTCTCCTCAAGTACGGGACGGTCACCTTCCTCGGCATGGTCGAGTACTACCTTCCGGCCATCGTCGTCGGGTTCGTGGCCGGGTGGAGAGGCTCGACCGTGCTTCTCATCGCGGCGGCTCTCCTGGGGGCGGGCGCCACGGTGGCGATCCCCGGGTACATGTCGCACTACTGCCGGCGCTTCGACGCGCGGGAGGTGTGCGATCCGGCACGGGCCCTCCGCCGGGTCCTGCAGGGCGGCCCGGCCTACTGGCGCGCCTGGGGGATAACGCTCGCCGCCCTGGCGCTCTCCTTCGTCGGTCTCCTCGGCCTGGGCGTGGGGTTCCTGGTGGCGAGCGTCTGGTTCTCGAAGCCGCGGTCGAGCGCGGCATGCGGGCGATCGCCTGCACGGACGTGGACGGCCTATACGGGGTGGTCCGCTTCCGTGAGATCGCGCTGGCCTCGGGGCTGCGGCCGATCCTCGGGGCGGAGGTGACGGCGCCCGAGACTCGGCGCGTGCAGGCGGGGGAGAGGGCGACGCTCCTGGTGAAAACGCCGGAGGGGTACGCGAACCTCTGCCGCATCCTGACGCGGCGGCATCTCGA
The DNA here is from genome assembly GCA_003223135.1 of Acidobacteriota bacterium. GTDB lineage: Bacteria > Acidobacteriota > Polarisedimenticolia > Gp22-AA2 > Gp22-AA2 > Gp22-AA3. The sequence continues at coordinate 68,334 of QHXX01000029.1, forward strand.
TCCCGGCTTCTCGGTCCTCGCCGCGCTGCGGGGCGACACCCAGGGGCTCGTCGTCCTGTCGCCATCGCTCGCCGTCCTGCAGGCGGCGCTCGAGGCGCGCGGGCCGCGCGATCTGCACCTGGCGCTGGGGTCGTCGTCGGCTCCGTCGGCGGCGGAGGGGACGTTCGAGCGGCTGCGGGCGGCGTGGCGGCTCGGGATCGGGCCGGTCGCGGTCAACGACGTGCATTTCGTTGACGCGCGCGACTTCGACCTGCACCGGCTGCTGCGCGCCATCGCCCTCAACACCACGCTCGACCGCGTCCCGCCGGAGGAGCTCGCGTCGCCGCAAGCCTGGCTCAAGCCGCCCTCCGAGATGGAGCGCGCCTACCCGCACTGCCCCGAGGCCCTGGCGGCGACGGCGCGCATCGCGGAGGAGTGCGTTCTCGACGAGGCGCCCTGGGGCGCCCTCGTCTTCCCGCGCTTCGCAGACCTGTCGATCGACGGCGCGCCGGCGGACCCCGGCGGCGACTCGTTCGCTCTCCTTCTGGCACGCTGTGAAGAAGGAGCACGGCGGCGCTACGACGCCATCACGCCCGCGGTGCGGGCCCGGCTCGACCACGAGCTGGCGATCATCCGCGACAAGGAGTTCGCCGACTACTTCCTGGTGGTGCAGGAGATCGTGAAGCGCTCGCCTCGTACATGTGGTCGCGGCTCGGCGGCAGCGTCGATAGTCTCGTACGTGCTCGGCATCACTCACGTCGAGCCGATCCGGCACGACCTGTACTTCGAGCGCTTTTTGAACCGCGGCCGGGTGGACCCGCCCGACATCGATGTGGACTTCTGCTGGGACGAGCGCGACGACCTTCTCGCCTGGGTGTTCAAGACGATCGGCGAGGAGCGTACGGCGATGATCGCCAACCACGTCACGTTCCGCGCCCGCGCCGCGGTGCGCGAGGTGGCGAAAGTGTACGGGCTTCCCGATACGGAGATCGCCCGCGTCGCCACCGGTCTGTCGCGCTACTGGGGGGCGGAGACGGCGCTCGAAGCGACGAGGCGGTCACCGCTCTTCCGCGGCCAGGAGTTCGACCCCCGGCGGGGCGGGATGCTGGCACGGCCGCCCTGGCCGGAGATCCTGGACGCGGCGGCGCGCCTCGACGGCTTCCCGCGCCACCTGTCGGTGCACTGCGGCGGAGTGGTCATCGCCCCCGACGGTGTCGAGCGCCACGTCCCGGTCGAGCGCGCCGCCAAGGGCGTGCGCGTCATCCAGTGGGAGAAGGACCAGGCGGAGGAGGCCGGTCTGGTGAAGATCGATCTCCTGGGGAATCGGTCCCTGTCCGTCATCCGCGACGCCTGCGCCGCCGTGCGCGCGGCGGGAGGGCCGGACGTGCCGTACGGTGCCTTCGATCCGCTCGACGACCCGCGCACTCAGGAGCTGATGCGCGACGGCGACACGATGGGGGTGTTCTACGTCGAGTCGCCCGCCATGCGGCAGTTGCAGCAGAAAACGCGGCGCGGGGACTTCGAGCACCTGGTGATCCATTCGTCGATCATCCGGCCGGCCGCCAACGACTACATCCGCGAGTACGTCCGCCGTCTGCGCGGCGGCTCGTGGACGTCGCTCCACCCGATCCTGGACGAAGTCATGCACGAGACCTACGGCATCATGTGCTACCAGGAGGACGTGGCGCGTGTCGCCATCCGCATGGCGGGCTTCACCGACGCCGAGGCGGACGGTCTGCGCAAGGTACTGTCGAAGAAGTGGGCCGGCAAGAAGGTCGAGGACTACCGGCAGCGCTTCGCGCGTGGGGCGGCGGCGCGCGGCATCGCCCCGGAGATCGTCGAGGAGGTCTGGCGGATGATCCTGTCCTTCTCCGGCTACTCGTTCTGCAAGCCGCACTCGGCGTCGTACGCGCTCGTGTCGTTCAAGGCGTGCTTTTTGAAGGCGCACCACCCGGCCGAGTTCATGGCGGCGGTCATCAGCAACGGCGGCGGCTACTACTCGACCTTCGCCTACGTCTCCGAGTGCCGGCGCATGGGGCTGGCCGTGCTCCTGCCGGACATCGACGGCAGCGACAAGGCCTACACGGGACGCGACAGGCGGGTGCGGGTCGGGCTGATGCAGATCAAGGGACTGCGCGACGAGGCGGTCGAGGCGATCGTCGCGGAGCGGAAAGGCGGCGGGCCGTTCACCTCGTTCGACGAATTTCTGCGGCGCGTGCCGATCGATCGGTCCGACGCGCGGCTTCTCATCCGCGCCGGTGTGTTCGACGGCATCGGCTTCGGCGAGGGCGGTACTGTGCCGGGACACGCGGAGGGCGCGGCCGCCCCGGACCTGGCGATCCGGCCGCGCCTGCACTGGCGTCTCGCGGAGTGGGAGGCGAAGACGGAGGGGCGGCGCTCCCCGGCGCGGTCGCTCTTTCCTCCCGATCTCGGCCCGCTGCCGTCGCCGCGGCCTTACGACGAGACCCGTCTCCTGCGGGACGAGGCCACAACACTCGGCTTCCTGGTGAGCCGCCACCCGCTGACGCTGTACCGCGAGCACCTTTTGGCGCTGCGGCGGACAGGGGTGACGCCGGTGCGCGCCGAGGCGCTGAAGGAACACGTCGGGAAGCGCGTTGTGACGATCGGCTGGCTCGTCACCGGCAAGGTCGTGACCACCAGGGACGACGAGCCGATGGAGTTCATCTCCTTCGAGGACACGACGGCGATCTACGAGACGACCTTCTTCCCGCGCGCCTACGAGCGCTTCTGCGGCATGCTCACGACGGCGCGGCCGTACGTCCTGAAGGGGAGGGTCGAGGAGGAGTTCGGGGCGGTGGCGATGACCGTGGAGGAGGCCGCTTTTCTCGACAGGGTGCCGCTCGGAGGCGGCGCGCGCCGAGCTACCCCGGCCGGCCCGGACCCCTTCGGCCCCCGGGCGGCTCGGTCAGGAGCAGAATCACCTCCCGCCGGCGGCCGTCGCGCACGATCTCCAGCGCGGCCCGATCGCCCGGCTTGAGACGCGACAGCTGCGTGCGCACGTCGTTGTCTGAGACGACGGGACGACCGCGGAAGGCGACGATCACGTCGCCGCGCCTGAGGCCGGCCTCCGCCGCCGGTCCGTTGGGGTCGACGCCGGCCACGACGGCGCCGCGCGTGTCGTCGAGGTCGAAGGCGCGCGCCAGCTCGGGCGTCAGGCTCTGGATGGCGAATCCGGCGTAGCCGCGCACGACCCGGCCGTACTTGACGATGCTCTCGAGAACGTCGCGGGCCATGTTGGAGGGGATGGCGAAGCCGATCCCCTGGTAACCGCCCGAGCGCGAGTAGATGGCCGTGCTGATGCCGATCACTTCGCCGCGTGTGTTCACGAGCGCGCCTCCCGAGTTGCCGGGATTGATGGCCGCGTCCGTCTGGATGAAGTCCTCGTAGTCGGCGAGACCGAGGCTGCCCCGGCCCATGGCGCTGATGATGCCCATCGTGACGGTCTCGCCCAGGCCGAACGGGTTGCCGATCGCCAGGACGACATCGCCCACCTGCATCGCCTCCGAGTCGCCCATGGCGGCGTGCGGGAGCGCGGGCTTCTCCACGCGCAGGACGGCGAGGTCGGTGCGCCGGTCGGCGCCGAGGAGGCGCGCCCGTATCTCCCGCCCGTCGGCCAGAGCCGCCTTCACCTCCGCAGCCTGCTCGACGACGTGATAATTGGTCAGGATCGTCCCCTTGTCGTCCACGATCACGCCGGATCCGAGGCTCATCTCGCGCTGCTCGCGCGGCACCACCAGACCGGGATATTCTTCCCCGAAGAAATCGCGGAAGAAGGGATCGACCAGAAACGGCGAGTACTCGTAGGTGCGGATCACCTTGAGGGACGAGATGTTCACTACCGCCGGCATGGCCTCACGCGCGACCGCCGCGTAGCCGTCCTGCGCGGTCCGCGATGCCGACGAGCCCGCAAAGACCGGTGCCGCGGGCGCCTGCGGGCCTCGCGCTCCCGAAATAACGGCGACGACGGCCGCTCCGAACAGGGCGCCCGCGACCAGGAGACCGATCGCCGGCGCCGGATTCCTCCGATGCCGGTCTCCCTGTGTGCGCTCGAGACCGAATCGTTCCATCGCCGCAACCTCCTCCCCCGGCCCCCGCTTCATTGCATCCCTCTGAAAAAGGATGTAATTATACCCTCCGGCCGCGCGGCGGACAGCGAAGGAGAATCGGCGTGCTCGAATCGTGGCAGACGATGCAACCCCTGGTGAGCGACTTCCTGCCGAAGGCGCTCTTGGCGATCGCGTGCGGCGGCCTCATCGGGGTCGAACGCGAGATCAAGAGCAAGCCCGCCGGCTTTCGCACCAACATCCTGATCTGTCTCGGCTCGATGCTGTTCATGTGGCTGTCGACGCAGGTCGCCATGGTCGTCGCTATCGGCCGGCCGGCCGATCCCGGCCGCATCGCCGCGCAGGTCGTGGCCGGCATCGGATTCCTGGGCGCCGGCACGATCATCCAGTCGCGCGGCCGGATCACCGGTCTGACCTCGGCGGCGATGATCTGGGTCGTCTCCGCGGTCGGCATGACGATCGGCGCGGGTTACAGCGTCATCGGGGTGATCACCACCGCGCTCGTCCTGCTGGTGCTGGTGGGCCTCGGGCTCGTCGAGCGCAGGGTGTTCCGGCGCTGCATCTTCAACGACCTGCAAATCGCCTTCGACGACGACAACGGCAGGACGCGGCGCGAGATCGAGCACGCCCTGCGGTCCTTCGGACGCCCACTCGAGTCATTTAATTTGAAGCACGCCGGAGACCACCTGGTCCTGACCGTGCCGTACTGCGACGCCCATCCGCACCACAAGAGATTCCTGGGGGAGCTCTGGAAGATCGAAGGCGTGCGCGAGGTACGGCCGCTGCGCTGACGCCTGTCCGCTTCCTTCAGTAGGTCTCATCCACCTGCAGCCCGCGCGGGATCTCGACGCCCAGGAGCCTGGCGGTGGCCTGGTTGACCGCCAGCTCGAACTCGCGCGAACGCAGCATCCCGAAGTCGGAAGACTGCATGGCGCCGTCCAGGATGAGTCCCGCCACGCCCGACATCTCCTCCCCGAGGCGGGCGTAGGAGGCGCTGTAGGAGAACAGGGCGCCGCGCTCCACCCACTCCGGCGAGGGAGCGGCGAGCGGCACGTGGTTCTTGAGGGCCCACTTCGTGATGATCTCCTGGGCGCCCGGCGTCGACGTCAAATCGTCGTTCAGAACGACCAGGACATCGACCTGCCCGCGCAGCTCATTGAGCGCCGGGAGAAGATCCTTGCGCGAGCGGCAGAGACGGAACTCGACGTGAAGCCCGCGACGCTCCGCGACATCCAGCAGGTCGCGCGCCAGGAGCGACGACGTATCGGCCTGGTAGACCAGCCCGATGCGTCTCAGGCCCGGCAGGACCGCGGTCACGCGCTCGAACAGCCGGTCCGCCTCCGGCTGATTGATGAGGAAGCCGATGCTCTCCGTCTGCAGGTCGTAGCGGCGCGGATCCGTGATCAGGGTGAGGATTGCGGGGACATCCAGGGCCTCGCGGCGAATGAGACGCGCGGCGCGCAGGCCCGCCCCGACGATGAGGTCGGGCCGCTCGGCACGGACCCGGCGGACCGTCTCGGCGGGGTCGGCTTATAGATCTCTTCAGTCCCCACCGTCAAACGGAGCCGCACGGCCGACGACGACTCCGCGCCAGGCGGCCGCCGGACCGCATTGACAGACCACCGGCAGGCGTCCTAGGATTCGCCGCCTCAACCGTGCACCTGGGCGGCGGTCGAGGAACCGGACGCCGATGACACCCCTCATGAAGACCGATTTTCCCGGGCTCGAGCTCCTGGGACGCGGCAAGGTCCGGGACAACTATGACCTGGGGACCTCCCTGCTGATCGTCTCCACCGATCGGATCTCGGCGTTCGATCACATTCTGCCCAATGGCATTCCCGACAAGGGCAAGGTGCTGAACCAGATCTCGACCTTCTGGTTCGAGAAGACGGCCGGGCTGGTCCGCAACCACGTGCAGGAACATCGGGTGGAGCGGTTCCCCGAGCCGCTTCGCCGGCATGCCGACGTCCTGAGAGGACGTTCGGTCCTGGTGACGCGGCTCGACATGCTTCCGATCGAGTGTGTGGTGCGCGGCTACCTGGCGGGGTCGGGGTTCAAGGAATACCGCAAGACGGGAGCGGTGTGCGGCGTCAAGCTGGCGGCGGGTCTCGAGGAATCGTCCCGACTCCCCGAGCCGATCTTCACCCCCTCCACCAAGGCGGTGAGCGGGCACGACGAGAACATTCCGTTCGCCAGGGTGGTGGACATGGTCGGGCGGTCGACGGCCGAGCAGGTGCGCGACCTGAGCCTGGCGATCTACGCGAAGGCGTGCGAGCACGCCGAATCGCGCGGCATCATCATCGCCGACACCAAGTTCGAGTTCGGCCGCGACCGCGACGCGCTGGTCCTTGCCGACGAGGTCCTCACGCCCGATTCCTCGCGCTTCTGGCCGAAGGAAACCTACCGGCCGGGCCGCCCGCTGCCGTCCCTGGACAAGCAGTATGTGCGCGACTATCTCGAGTCGATCGGCTGGGACAAGAACCCCCCGGCGCCGCGTCTTCCGGACGAAATCGTCGAGGGGACGCGCAAGCGCTATCTCGACCTCTTCACGAGACTGACCGGCCGGAGCCTCGAATAGGGAGCGGACCGGCGGCGGGCCGGCCTCAGAGACGGGCGGTCGGATCCGAGCCGGAGTCCTGCCCGGCTCCGAGGGCCGCGAGGGCGCGGCGTGATCGTTCCAGCGCCTTCTCCGAAAATCGGGCGCGGCGTCTCGGGCGCAGGAAGCGCGCCTTGAGGGCGTTAATTCTCTTCAGGGAGCGGTCGACTCGCCTCTCGTCGACCTCGCCGGTAAGTACTGCACCCAGCACTCCCTCGTAGGCCTCGAGGATCTTCTCCTCCGATCCGCAGAACATCAGCCCGTCGTTGCCCGCAGCCAGGGCAGCCAGGGCCTGGGCGGCGGCACCCTTCTCCTGTTCGACCGCCCCCATCTCGAGATCGTCAGTGACGACAAGGCCGCGGTATCCCAGCCGGCGGCGAAGGAGACCTTCGATGACGGCCCGCGACAGGGTGGCCGGCCCGGGGGGCTCTTCCTGGAGCGCGGAGTAGTAGGCATGACCCGCCATCACGATTGGCAGCTGCCTTCGGAGTCGCCGGTAGGGGACAAGGTCCTCCCGCGTGAGCCGGGCGCGCGATTTCAAGATGACCGGCAGCGTCAGGTGAGTGTCGGCCCGGGCCGCACCGAGCCCCGGAAAATGCTTGCCGACCGGGACCACGCCGGCTCGCAGATGCGTTTCGAGAAAAACCCGGGCCAGGCGGCAGACCGTCGCGGGATCCTCGCCGAAGGCGCGGTCACCGATGCCGTTTGCGGGATCCGGACCGGACAGGTCGAGGACCGGGGCCAGGTTCACGCTGAATCCGAGGCTTCGGAGGGCCCCGACCATGGCGCCCGCCTGCTGTCCGACCGCCCTGGCTGCGGCTCTCCGGCGAGCCAGCGCGAGGTTCGGGGGGATGGGGCCGAGGATCGGCCTCAGGCGGTTCACCCTGCCGCCCTCCTGGTCCAGAGCAATGAAGGGAGGGATCCGCAGGAAACCGTTCAGGGCGTCATTCAGGGAGCGCACCTGCGGGGCGCTTTCGATATTGCGGGCGAACAGGATGAGACCCCCGGGCCTCACCCGTTCCAGGAGCGACCTTAAGGGGGGCTCGAGGGCTGTGCCACGGAACCCGATCCAGAAGAGCTGACCGACCTTGTCCTCGAGCGACAGACCGTCCTTCGGCATCGGCCCGTACTCTAATCGATGGGGGCGCACCCCGCAAGGCAAGCCCGCCGAGGCGAGCACCTTCGATGACAATCGTGTCATGGAGCTTGACGCGCGTTGATCGAGAAGCTAGATTGACGACGTAGATATGTGAAATGTGTGATTTGCATTACGCATGCTTGGAAGTGACTACACGAGGGGTTTGACAGGAGGTAGGAAAAGAGGGCAGTAATCCAGATCTGGCGTCCCTAAGGGTCGATGCCCCCATATCTTGTGGCAGCTTTCGCGGCCGGATTTCTTGACTTGCCCGAAAGCCGATGGTAGCATCGGCAGCTTTTCTCAACGCCAAATCCGGGGGGGACACGGTGATGAACAAAAAGTTCTACACCATCATGATTGTCCCGCATGCCGCCGCGAAGTTCCGGCGCATCAAGATCTCCAAGAACTTCCTCATCGCGGCGGGCTGCTTCCTCGGGCTCGTGTTCACGGCCGGTCTCATGTTCCCTCATTATCTGCTTCGCTCGAGTCAGCTCTCCGCCAACCTCCAGAGGCTGTCCCTGGAGAACCAGGAACTCAGGAAGGCCAACGAGAAATTCGACGAGTCACTGGCCGATCTCCGGACCCGGCTTGCGGAGTTCGAGACCAAGGCCACCAAGTTCGCCATGATGGCGGGCGTGGACGACCCGCAGTCCCAGCAGCTGGCGGCCGGCGGCAGTTCCTTCGATCTGAAGGGTCTCTCGCCGAAGGCCTCGCAAGCCGTCATCGAGTCGGAGATCACCACCCTCAAGGAGCGCTCGGGAGCGCTTCAGGACACCTTCCGCGTCCTCGACATGGCCTTCCAGAAGCAGTCGCTGATGCTGTCGTCCACGCCGAGCATCTACCCGGTCCACGGACTTCTGGGCAACGGCTACGGCTGGCGACGTGACCCCTTCACCGGCATGCGCGACTTCCATCAGGGTCTCGACCTGGTGGCGCCCATCGGGACCAAGGTCATCGCCCCCGCCGACGGGATCGTCACCAAGGTCGGTCCAAGCGGAGGGTTCGGCAATTCGGTCTTCATTTCCCACGGCTACGGGATCATCACCCGTTACGGCCACCTCGCTTCTTACAACGTCCGGGTCGGGCAGCGGGTCAAGCGGGGCGACGTCATCGCCACGGTCGGCACGACCGGCCGCAGCACCGGGCCGCACCTGCACTACGAACTCCTGGTGCACCAGCGCAACGTCGACCCGATCAAGTACATCTTGGAAGAATACAGGACGTTCTAACCCGCCGGCCGGCTTTGACTTCGCGCTTCGTTCTGCTATAGTTCGGTGCAGGCGGCCGGGCCCTGAAGCGGCCTTCGAGCGGGTCCCGGCGAGGCCGCGCCGGGCGCGGCGATCCCTGGATTCGATCCCTCCACAGTTCGCTCCCAGGGTCGAGGCCCCCCGCGGGGGGCGGAGGTCGTCACCTACACCCGATGTTGATCGACGCCATCCTCAGGAAAATCGTCGGCACCAAGAACGAGCGCGAGCTCCGGAAGCTCCAACCGCGGGTCGCGGCCATCAACGAGATTGAGCCCCGGGTCTCGGCCCTCACCGACGAGCAGATACGGTCCAAGACGGTCGAGCTGAAGGAGCGCCTGGAGCGCGGCGTCGCGCTGGACGACGTGCTGCCGGAGGCCTTCGCGCTGTGCCGGGAGGCAGGCCGGAGGACCGTCGGCATGCGGCACTTCGACGTGCAGCTCATCGGCGGCATGGTCCTGCACCAGGGGAAGATCGCCGAGATGAAGACCGGCGAGGGAAAGACGCTGGTCGCGACCCTGGCCGCCTATCTCAATGCCCTGACCGGGAAGGGCGTCCACGTCGTCACCGTGAACGATTACCTGGCACGGCGCGACGCCGCCTGGATGGGCCCGATCTACCGGTTCCTGGGCCTGAGCGTCGGCGTCATCCAGCACGACATGGACGACCCCGCCCGCAAGGAGGCCTACGCCGCCGACGTCACCTACGGAACCAACAACGAGTTCGGGTTCGACTATCTGCGCGACAACATGAAGTACTCGCTCGACGCGATGGTCCAGCGCGGCCACCACTACGGCATCGTGGACGAGGTCGACTCGATCCTGATCGACGAGGCGCGGACGCCGCTCATCATCTCCGGGCCGTCCGAGGAGTCGACCGAGATCTATGCGCGCGCCGACACCATCATCCCGCGTCTGAAGAAGGAGGAGGACTACACCGTCGACGAGAAGGCGCGCACCGTGGCGCTCACCGAGGAGGGGGTCGAGAAGGCGGAGACCCTGCTGCGCGTCGAGAACCTGTACGACCCGGCGGAGATGGAGCTGAACCATGCCGTGCAGCAGGCGCTGCGCGCGCACGTCCTGTTCAAGCGCGACGTCGACTACGTCGTCAAGGAAGGGCAGGTCATCATCGTCGACGAGTTCACCGGCCGGCTGATGCCGGGGAGGCGCTGGAGCGACGGCCTGCACCAGGCTGTCGAGGCGAAGGAGAGGGTCAAGGTCCAGAAGGAAAACCAGACGCTCGCGACGATCACCTTCCAGAACTACTTCCGGATGTACAAGAAGCTGGCCGGCATGACCGGGACCGCGGACACCGAGGCCGTCGAGTTCGACAAGATCTACAACCTCGAGGTGATGATCGCGCCGACCAACCGGGCGCTCATCCGTGTCGAATTCCCGGACGTGGTCTACCGCACCGAGCGGGAGAAGTTCGACGCCGTCGTCGAGGAGATCGAGGATCTTCACACCAAGGGTCAGCCGGTCCTGGTCGGCACCATCTCCATCGAGAAGTCGGAGCACCTGAGCGAGCTTCTGAAGAAGCGCCGCGTCCCGCACGTCGTCCTGAACGCCAAGTACCACGAGAAGGAGGCGGAGATCGTCGCCCAGGCGGGGCGGCTCAAGGCCGTGACCATCGCCACCAACATGGCGGGACGCGGCACGGACATCCTTTTGGGCGGCAACCCGGAGTTCCTGGCGCGCCGCGAGATCGCGGAGCAGGGGGTCGATCCGTCCACCGTGACGCCCGAGCAGTGGAAGGAGCGGATGGAGCGGCACCAGGCGCGCTGCGTCACCGAGCACGACCAGGTCGTCGGGCTCGGCGGGCTGCACATTCTCGGCACCGAGCGGCACGAGGCGCGACGCATCGACAACCAGCTGCGCGGCCGCGCCGGGCGCCAGGGCGACCCGGGGTCGTCGCGATTCTACATGTCCCTCGAGGACGACCTGATGCGCATCTTCGGGTCGGACCGGATCTCCGGCCTGATGAAACGGCTCGGCATGGAGGAGGGGGTGCCGATCGAGCACCGCATGGTGACCCGCGCCATCGAGCGCGCGCAGAAGCAGGTCGAGGCGCGCAACTTCGAGATCCGCAAGCATCTTCTCGAGTACGACGATGTCAACAACAAGCAGCGCACGGAGATCTACAGGTTGCGCCGCGAGCTGCTCGAAGGCAAGGGACAGAAGGAGTATCTGCTGCAAAAGGCCGAGGAGATCCTGGGCTATCTCCTCGATTCGACGTGCGGCGCCGACGTCGATCCCGAGGAATGGCAGACGGACGAGCTCCGGAACGGCCTGCTGCGGTACTTCGGCTTCGAGGTGCAATCGCTGGGCATCGACTGGGCGAAGGTGAACGCCGCCCAGCTGCGCGAAGCGCTGTGGGCCCAGGTGCAGACGCGCTACGAGGAGAAGGAGCGCGCCATGGGCGAGGAGGCGATGCGTCAGCACGAGCGCGCCCTGATGCTGTACGTCATCGACACCGCCTGGAAGGACCACCTGCTGGCGATGGACCATCTGAAAGAGGGGATCGGCCTGCGTGGCTATGGACAGCGCGACCCGCTCACCGAGTACAAGAAAGAGTCCTTCATGATGTTCGGCCTCATGAAGGAGCGCATCGAGGACGAGATCATCATGAATCTCTGGCGCATGGACGCGGCGGTGGTGACCCAGCAGCGGGAGATGCGCACCCGCCGCGAGCGCGACCTGACCTACAGCGCTCCGGCCAAGGAGGCCCCGCAGCCGGCGCAGCGCGCCACGGGACGGGTCGGGCGCAACGATCCCTGCCCCTGCGGCTCGGGAAAGAAGTACAAGAAGTGCCACGGCTCGGAGGAGGGCACCGGGACCGCGGCGCGCCCGGCCGCTCCGCACGGGGTGCGGGTCTAGAATGAGTGGCCGCCGCGCGGCCTGAGGACGAAACGACGATGATCGACGGACCGATCCCCGAGGCGCTGACCTTCGACGACGTTCTCCTTCTGCCCGCGCGGTCGGACGTCCTTCCGAGCCGCGTCGACGTCGCCACCCAGCTCACGCGCAACATCCGGCTGAACATCCCGCTCGTGTCGGCGGCCATGGATACGGTCACCGACTCCCGCCTGGCGATCGCCATGGCGCAGCAGGGCGGAATCGGCATCGTGCACAAGAACCAGTCGATCGAGGCGCAGGCCGCCGAGGTGGACAAGGTCAAGCGCTCCGAGAGCGGCATGATCGTCGACCCGGTCACCATCCATCCGGAGCAGAAGATCGCCGAGGCGCTCGATCTGATGCAGAAGTTCAAGATCTCGGGCGTGCCGGTCACCGATCGGAGCGGCCGGCTGCTCGGCATCCTGACGAATCGCGATCTGCGCTTCGAGACGCGCACCGACCTGCCGGTCTCGGCGGTGATGACCAAGGAGCACCTGGTCACCGTCCCGGTCGGCACGACGCTCGAGGAAGCGAAGTCGATCCTCCACAAGCACAAGATCGAAAAGCTCCTGGTCGTCGACCGCGAGTACCACCTGAAGGGCCTGATCACCGTCAAGGACATTCAGAAGATGATCAGGTACCCGCACGCCTGCAAGGACGCGCTCGGGCGGCTGCGCGTCGGCGCGGCGGTCGGTGTCGGCCCCGACGAGGCGGAGCGAGCCCGGGTCCTGCTGGAGGCACGCGCGGACGTGCTGGTGGTGGACACGGCCCACGGACACACGACCGGCGTGATGGAGATGGTGCAGAGGCTGCGCAAGACGCTTGTGGGCGTGGACCTCGTCGCGGGCAACGTCGCGACCGAGGAGGCGGCCGAGGACCTCATGAAGCTCGGCGTCGACGCGGTCAAGGTCGGCATCGGGCCGGGTTCGATCTGCACCACACGCGTGGTCACCGGCGTGGGCGTCCCGCAGATCACGGCCATCGCCCAGTGCGCGCGCGCGGCGCTCCGTCACGGCGTCCCGCTCATCGCCGACGGTGGCGTGAAATTTTCCGGCGACGTTACCAAGGCGCTGGCCGCCGGCGCCTCGTCGGTCATGATCGGGTCTTTGTTCGCGGGGACCGAAGAGTCGCCGGGCGAAACGATTCTGTACCAGGGACGCACCTTCAAGGCGTATCGCGGCATGGGCTCGATCGGTGCGATGCGGCGGGGCAGCGCCGACCGCTACTTCCAGGAGGCGGCGGCAGAGGACAAGCTGGTGCCGGAAGGAATCGAAGGGATGGTCCCCTACAAGGGATCGCTGCAGGCGCTCATCCCGCAGCTGGTCGGTGGCCTGCGCGCCGGCATGGGCTATTGCGGCGCGAAGGACATCGAGACGCTCCGCCGCGACGCTCGCTTTATCCGCATCACCTCCGCCGGATTGAAAGAAGGCCACGCCCACGACGTGGTGATCACCAAGGAAGCGCCGAACTACCGGATGGAGTGAGCGCCCTCAGCGTCGGTCCTCGATGGTGATCTCGCGCTCGTTCGCTCCGCGGTCGGTCAGGCGCACGGTGATCGCGCGCTCTGGTCGATACGGTCCCAGGCGCTCCGCCCATTCCACCACGGCGACGCCATCGCCTCCCAGGATCTCCTCCAGCCCGAGCTCCTCAAGGTCTCCGGGCCGGTCGATACGGTAAAGGTCGACGTGATACACCGTCTCGCGGCCGACGTAGCGATTCACCAGGGTGAACGAAGGGGAACGCACGTGCTCTTCGTCCACGCCCAGCCCTTGGGCAAGACCGCGGGCGAAGACCGTCTTCCCCATGCCGAGATCCCCGAACAGGAGGACGACGTCGCCGGCGTGCAGGGATCGCGCCAGCGCCTCGCCCCGGGCGCGCGTTTGGGCTTCGGAACGCGTGATCACCGTCCGCGACGGCATCGGGCGATTCAGACGAGCTGGAGTTCCATGAGCACCGGTTGGGGCATGAGGTCGCGGTGCTGCCGGAACAGGCGGGGGAGGGGACGGACCGTCGCGAATCCGGCACGCTCGTACAGCGAGCGGGCCCTGCTGTTGGCGATCAGCCGGACCTGCTTCAGGTGTCGACGACGCCCGACTTCGATCGCTTCCTGGATCAGGTGCAGGCCGATGCCGCGGGCCCGGAGGCTCGGATCCACCCCCACGGAGGCGAGGTACAGGACGTCGCCGCGCGGGTTGTGCGAGGCGGACGGCAGGATCCGCTCGTACTCCAGGTAGGAACGCGGGAAGTCGCGCGTCCACAGCAGTCCGTTGGTCAGCCCGACGATCTGGGGCGCCTGCCCCGGGCGCTGCAGCTCCGCGAGCAGAAACGCCTCGGGCAACGCAAACAGACGCCTCTGCAGCTCGTTCAGCGAAGCGCCCAGCCGACCCCATACGCGCCGTTCGACCAGCGTCGCTTCCTCCAGGTCGTCGGGCCGGGCCGGACGGATCACCACCCGCAGGATCGCCGGGCGGGCGGCGACCGCGCCCATCCCCCGGGCGGGCGCGCGCAGCGGCGCGCCTCCGGCGAGGGAATTCGCCTGGTTCGACGTGCGCTGGCTCGACGTTGTCGTCCCCTGGTTCTCCTTCATCCGGTCCTCCGGGCACTGCGAGCGTCGGTCCGTTCGTTGGCCCGCGGGGGCTTCAGACGCAGGAGCGCCGCGGGGAAAGACCTCAAGATATCGCGGGCGATGAGCGGAGCCTCGCCGACCTCCGCGGCCGCCAGGTCGCCGGCCAGGCCATGCAGGTACACACCCAGCCTGGCCGCCGCCGACACCTCGATCCCCTGGGCCAGCAGGCCCACCACGAGGCCGGTCAGGACGTCGCCGGACCCACCGGTGGCCATCCCGGGATTGCCGGTCGGGTTCACATGCACCTTGCCTGCGGGTGTCGCGACCAGGCTCCGGTATCCCTTCAGGACCAGATGACAGTGGTGCGTCCGCGCGAATGCGCGCGCCAGCGGCAGCCGCCGGGACTGCACCTCGCGGCTGGAGGTCCCGAGCAGCCGCCCCATCTCCCCCGGGTGCGGCGTCAGGATGAGCGGGCGCTTCCTGCCGGACAGGAGGCTCCCGTCCCCCGCGAAGGCGTTCACCCCGTCGGCGTCGAGGACGACCGGCACGCGCGCCCGGCGGACCACCTCGCGGACGAGCCGCGTCGTCTCGGGATGGGTGGTCAATCCAGGGCCGATGGCGACCGCCTGCTTTCCTTCCAGGAGAGCCAGAAGTCGGGGCAGCCCGGATTCGGCCAGGGTCCCGTCTGCCGTCTCGGGTAGGCCCTCGGTCATCACCTCCATGGCCCGGGAGACGAAGCCGGCCTGCAGCCCCCGGGGCACGGCCGCCGTCACCAGCCCGCAGCCTGCGCGCAGGGCCCCGAGCGCCGCCAGACGCGCCGCCCCTCCTTTGCCGCGCGATCCGGCGATCACCAGCGCGTGGCCGTAGTCGCCCTTGTGGCTGTCCGATCGGCGCTTCGGGAGCAGGGGCGCCAGCTCCCCAGGCTGCAGGAGATCGAGGTCGGCCCCTTCGGCAGCGACCGCCTCGTTCGGAAGACCGATGTCGACGACGTGCACGCGGCCGCACATTTCTTCGGCGGGCGGGAGGACGTGGGGCAGCTTGGGTCGGACGAACGTGACAGTGTGGTCCGCCCGGATGCACGGCCCGGGGATATCGTGGGTGTCGCCCGACAGACCGCTGGGAACGTCGATCGCCACGACGACGGCGCGCGCGTCATTCACGTCCTCGATGACCGACGCGAGGAGGCCCTCCACGGGGCGCGACAGCCCGGTCCCCAGAATTCCATCCACGATCAGATCGCTCCTCTCCAGGAGTTCCCGGGCCGCCCTCCACTCGCCCTTGCCCGTGACTTCGCGGGGCGCTTCACCGAGCCGCTCCAGGGCCCTGAGGTTAATGGCGGCGCTTCCGTGCACGTCCCGCCTGTGGCCGAACAGGATGGCGGTGAAGGGGATGCCCTGATTGTGCAGGTGCCGCGTCAGGACGAAAGCGTCGCCCCCGTTGTTCCCCCTTCCGCATAGAACAAGAATGGCGCGCGATTTCAGATCGCCGTCGATGCGCTGCAGCGTCTCCAGCACTCTCAGCCCGGCGTTCTCCATCAGGACGATTTCGGGAACACCGAACTTCCTGGCGGCGCGCCGGTCGATGCGACGCATCTGCTGCGAGGTCAGGACTTCCACGGCCGTGGCTCCCCGGGGAGTGGCTCACTTTACACAGGTAGGGGGTCGGAATCAAGGGACGGCCGGCCGCAGCGCGTCGCGGGACCGGGCACGGCTGCGGGGTGCCGATCGATTATCCGGCGGCCTCGCCTTGCCTCCGGGGTCCTGCGCCGCGCTGCGGCCGGACCGGGACCCGGTCAGCGAACGCCGGCGCCTGGTTCGGCGACTGGCGTTGACAGTGCCGCGAGGGGTCTAGGATAATCGCCACCCGATCCGACTCTCGCTCCGTCTCTCTCGATACTCTGCTCGGTGAAACTCATGAGGTGTCTGGCGTGTTGCGGTTCTTGACGGCGGGGGAGTCGCACGGGCCGGCGCTTGTCGGCATCCTGGACGGGATGCCGGCCGGGTTGCCGCTTCTGGCCTCGGACATCGATTTCGAGCTGAAGCGGCGACAGCACGGCTACGGGCGAGGCGGGCGGATGAAGATCGAGCAGGACCGCGTCGAGATCCTCTCGGGCGTCCGCCACGGACGGACGCTGGGCAGCCCCATCGCGCTCCGAATCGCCAACCGCGACTGGGCCAACTGGCAGAAGGCGATGGCGATCGAGCCGATCGAGATCGCGGAGCAGGAGCGCAAGAGGGTCACCCGCCCGCGGCCGGGCCACGCCGACCTTGCCGGGGCCCTGAAGCATGACGCGGACGACGCGCGCGACATCCTGGAGCGGGCCTCGGCGCGGGAGACCACCGCCCGCGTGGCGGTCGGGGCGGTGTGCAAGAAGTTCCTCCGCGAGTTCGACGTGCACGTGGCGAGCCACACCGTGGCGCTGGGGTCGGCTGGCCTGCCGGCGGGGGCCGAGGTGGCCTGGGACCGGATCCTGGCGGCGGAGGGGTCGCCGCTGCGTTGCGCCGACAAGGCGACCGAGCAGTCGATGATCGAGGAGATCGATCGCGCCATGCAGGCCCGCGACTCCGTGGGCGGCTCCTTCCAGGTGGTGGCGCGGGGCGTGCCGGCCGGTCTCGGGAGCCACCGCCACTGGGACCTGCGCCTGAATGCCCGCCTGGCGGCGGCACTTTGCTCGATTCAGTCGATCAAGGCGATCGCGGTGGGGGACGGCTTCGAGGCGGCCGGAAAGATGGGCTCGGAGTTCCACGACGAGATCCATTACGACAAGGAGACACGGCGCTTCTACCGCACGAGCAACCACGCCGGCGGCATCGAGGGTGGCATCAGCAACGGCGAGGAGATTCGCGTGCGCGTCTACGTCAAGCCGCTGTCCACGCTGCCGAAGGCCCTGCACAGCGTCGATCTAAAATCGAAGGAGGAGTTCCAGGCGCAGGTCGAGCGCACCGATGTCTCGGCGATCGCCGCGGCGGGGGTCGTGGGCGAGGCGATGGCGGCGTTCGTCCTGGCGGAGGCGTTCCTGGAGAAGTTCGGCGGCGACTCGATCAAGGAGATCACCCGCAACTTTCTCGGCTATATCGAGCAGCTGCGAAACTACTGAGCCGCCGCCGGAAACGGGGCGACGCTCAGGTGGAGCGCGGGCGCTCGTGGCGCTCCAGATCGCGCGCCGCCGGAAGGCCCCGCAGCCCGGGCGCCAGAAGCGCTGCGCGCAGGATCGCCTCCTCCATGGCCTGGATTGCCAGCGTTCCGACGATGAGCGGATCGGTGCGCAGGTCGCCACGCGACAGACAGAAGATGACGTCCCCGTCGAAGCGCGTCCAGACGGGGTCGATGCAGCGCGCGTAGGCGATCTGTGTCATCCGCGCCACCGCGGTCGCTTCGATTTTGGTGAGCCGGGCGTTCGTGGCGACGACACCCAGGGTCGTGGACGGTGGCGGCGCGCCGCCGCGGCGCCGATCGGGGTCGGTCGACGATTCGCGCAGCCCAGGTCCCGCCGCACGGTCGAATCCGCCTCGAAGGATCGCCTGCGTCGTGCCGGTCCGCCGCGTTCCGCGCGGGGAGTCGCGCAACCCCGCCACGATCTCCCCGCTGGAGGGGTCGATCACGTCGCCCCAGGCGTTCACGACGGTCAGGGCGCCCACGACGAGCGGGCCCTTGCTCCGGGACGCCGAGCCGAGCCCGGACTTCATGGCGCGGCCGATTCCACGCAGCTTGCCGACGCTGGCCCCGGTCCCCGCGCCGACGTTACCCTGCGTGATCGGGCGGTGGCTGGCGGCCCGGCAGGCCTTGCGGGCCATGCCGGCGGTGGGACGAGCGCGCGGGCTGCCCACGGAAAGATCGAAGATGATGGCCGCCGTGACGATCGGCACGATGGCCTCACCGACCCGAAATCCCACGCCGCGCTTCTCGAGGAAGGACATCACGCCGGAAGCCGCGTCGAGCCCGTAGGCGCTGCCGCCGGACAGAAGGACCGCGTGCACGACCGGCACCAGGTGGGAGGGCTCGCAGGGCCCGGGATCGCGCAACCCGGCGGCGAGCCCGCGGACGTCCAGACCCGGGACCGCGCCGTCGCCGCAGAGGATGACGGTGCAGCCCGTCAGGCCCCGGCTGTCCGTCGCGTGGCCCACGCGAAATCCGGGAACGTCGGTCAGGCTCGTCACGCGCGGGTCGGCCGCCATGGTCGCGTATGCTAACATGCGATGAGCGGAGGCTCGTGACGCGCGTCGGGCGTCGGAGAGTCGTGAGGGATCAGCGCGCGTTCGAGAAAATCTGGCGGGTCGTGGCGCGCGTGCCGCGCGGTCGGGTCGCCACCTACGGACAGATCGCGCGCATGGCCGGCCTTCTGAACGGGGCGCGCACCGTGGGCTGGGCGATGCGCGCCCTGTCGGAGGATCGCCGCATCGGCGGGCGGAGGGTCCCCTGGCACCGCGTGATCAACGCGCAGGGAGCGATCAGCCTCCGCGGCGGGGAAGACGGGGGCGGGGCGCCCCGCCAGGCGGCGGCGCTGCGGCGGGAGGGGATCACGGTCCTGCGCGGCGGCCGGATCGATCTAGGTCGATATCTCTGGCGCGGCCAGAGGCAGAGGACCTGAGGTCTCCGTTTCCAGCCCGAACTGCAGCTGGTACAGCCTGTGGTAGATGCCTCTCGCCTGCAACAGGGCGCGGTGGGTTCCCTCCTCGACGATCCGGCCATGATGGAACACCAGGATGCGGTCGGCACCTACGATCGTGGAGAGGCGGTGGGCGATGACGATCGATGTGCGCCCCTCGAGCAAGAGGCGCAGGGCGTCCTGGATCAGGATTTCGGTCTCCGTGTCGACGCTCGAGGTCGCCTCGTCGAGCACCAGGACGGCCGGATCGTATGCCAGGGCGCGGGCGAACGACAGAAGCTGCTTCTGGCCCACCGACAGATTGTTGCCGCGCTCGCGCACCTCTTCGTCGTAGCCTTTCGGCAGGCCCCGGACGAAGCGGTCGGCGTGCACCAGGCGGGCCGCGACCTCGATGCGTTCCCGGGGAAGATCCGGGTGGCCGAAGGCGATGTTCGAGGCGATGGTGCCGGTGAACAGGAAGTGATCCTGCTGCACCACGCCGACCTGGCGCCGGAGCCAGGGAAGCGGCAGCGTTCGGATGTCCCGGCCGTCGAGGCGGATCGCCCCCGAGGTCGGGTCGTACAGGCGGATGAGGAGCTTGATGAGGGTCGTCTTGCCAGAGCCGGTGGCGCCGACGATGGCGATTTTTTCGCCGGGCTCGACGCGCACGCCGATGCCGTGCAGCACCTCCTCCCCGTCGCGATAGGCGAAGCGCACGTCCTGGAAATCGATCCGGCCGCGCGCCCGCTCCGGCAGAGCGGCCGGGAGAGGGTTGGAGGTGATCGCCGGGCGCTCGTCCAAGAGCGCGAAGATTCTCTCGAGTGACGCCATGGCCGCCTGCAGGACGGCATAGAATCCAGAGAGGTCCTGGATGGGACCGAAGAAGCGCGAGGTGTAATTCAGAAAGGCGACGAGCGTCCCGAAGGTCAAGACGCCCCGCACCATCTCCCGGCCGCCGTACCAGACGATGAGGGCGATCGCGACGTTCCCCACCAGCTCGATGATCGCCGAGAAGGACGACTCGTAAACGACCGAGCGCAGTTCGGCATCCCGGTGCTCGCCGTTGATCGCATCGAACTCGCGGCGATTCACTTCCCCGCGGCGGAAGAGCTGCACCAGGAGCATCCCGGAGATCGACTCCTGAAGGTAGGCATTGATGCGCGCGATGCGACGGCGCACGTCACGGTACGACCGGCGGATGCGTCCCCGTAACAGCACGGACAGGAGGAACAGGAACGGAGTCATGGCGAAGGTGACGCAGGCCAGCCGCCAGTTCAGCCACCACAGGATGACAACGATCGCGATGAGCTTGACGCTGTCCCCCAGAAGCGACACGACGCCCGAGGAGAACAAGTCGGCCAGGGACTCGATGTCCGTGGTGACCCGCGTCATGAGACGCCCGACGGGATGACGGTCGAAGAAGGACGAATCGAGCGCGTTGAGGTGGCGGAACAGCCGATCGCGCAGGTGCAGGATGACGTTCTGACCGGTCAGCTCCATCGAGTAGAGCTGGCCGTAGCGCGCCAGGAGCTCGACGGTGGTCGCCGCGATGTAGACCAGGGCCAATGCGGCGATGCCGGCACGATCGGCCCGGGGGATGAAGACGTCGAAGAGGAGCTTGATGAGATACGGCTGCAGGAGCTGCGCCCCGATGACGACAAACATCAGGGTGACCGACAGGGCGATCCACCGCGCCTGCGGGGCGACGTAAGGCAGCATCCGGCGCACGAGTCGCGCGTCGTAGGCCTTTCCGAGGACTTCCTCTTCGTGGGCAGGCCCGGGGGCGGTCACAACGACTCCAGCTCTCTCTCGATCTGCTGCTGCCGATGCATGCGTGCGAACGGGCCGTCACGGGCGAGGAGTTGCGCGGCGCTCCCGCTCTCGACCACCCGGCCGTCCTCCAGGACGACAATGCAATCGGCGTTCAGAACCGTCGCAACGCGGTGGGAGATCACCAGGGTGGTGCGGCGGCGCATGGTGTCCCGGAGGCCGCCCAGGATAGCCTCTTCGGTGTCGGCGTCGATGCTGCTCAGCGCGTCGTCCAGGATCAGAATGCGCGGTTCGAGAAGGAGCGCCCGCGCCAGCGCCACCCGTTGGCGCTGCCCGCCCGAGAGGGTCACGCCGCGCTCGCCGACGAGCGTGTCCAGCCCCTGCGGCAGGTCGGGCAGATCGCGGGTGATCTGCGCCAGGCGCGCCATGTCCTCAATGCGGCTCCGCGGTGCTGCGGGCGCCCCTAAGGCGATGTTGTCCGCGATGCTGCGCGAGAACAGGAAGGTTTCCTGGGGGACCATGGCGACTTGGGCTCGCAGGTGAGAGGTGGGGATCGAGTTGAGGTCGCGGCCGTCGATCCAAAGAGTACCGTCGGCGACCGGATACACTGCGGCCACAAGCTGCACCAGCGTCGATTTGCCGGACCCCACCCGGCCGACGATGCCGACCGTAGCGCCCGCCGGAACGTCGAGGTCGACGTCCTGCAGGACCGGCCTCTCCGCCCGCCCGCCGTTCGGGTAGGAGAACCGCAGACCGCGGAAGGCGATCGCACCCTGGACATCGGGACCCGCTCCGAGGGCACGGTCGCCGGGCAGGTCGCTCGTCTGCGCCCGGATCTCCTCGACGCGGCGGATGGCCCCGAGCCCCCTCTGGAACACGCCCAGGACCCAGCCCATCATGACAGTCGGCCCGGACAGAAGCGCGAGGTAGGCAAGGAAGGCCACCAAGCCGCCCTTCGTGAGGGTGCCGGCGATGATGTGCAGGGCGCCGAGGCACAGGACCATGATCGTGCTCACCTTGTCGAGACCGCCCATCAGGGTCACGATCAGACCTCGGCTCCTCGCCAGGAGGAGGGATCGGCGGCGGTACTCGCGGCTGAGTCCGCCGAAAGCACGGCTCTCCCCTTCTTCCTGCACGAACGCTTTCACCATGTTGATGCCGCTCAGAGTCTCCTGCGCGTCGTTACTGATCTCGGCGAGCTGCTCCTGGGTGCGGTTGCTGCGCTCGTGGATCGTGCGGCTGACGCGAAAGACTCCGATCAGGATCAACGGGTACGGAAGGATGGCCGCCAGGGTGAGCCAGGGGTCCAGAAACGCCATGAGAGGGAGACCCGCGGAATACAGGAGGGCCACGTTCAGGACGCTGAGAATCCCCGGGCCGAAGAGCGACCGAATGAGCATCAGGTCGTTGACCGCCCGCGACATGATCTCCCCCGTCCGGCGGCGGGCGTAGAACGAGGCGGGCAGACTCAGGAGGTGCGCGTACAGGTCGTCGCGGATGTCGTAGACGATGCGACGCGAGGCGCCGAGGATGAGCAGGCGCGACCAGGTGCGGATCGCCGCCAGGACGAGCGCGGCCACGACAATCGCGCAGGCGTGGAAGGCCAAGTTCCGCAGCGCCGATCCGCGCCCCAGAGCGTCAATCGCCTCCTTGAGAAGCCAGGGGATGAGAAGCGTCACGGCGTTCGTGACCACCAGGCACAACAAACCCAGGAGGAAGTCTCTGCGGTAGAGGCGGAGGTACCGGAGGATCAGGGACACGCGTTCGATTCAGCCGAGGACGGGGGTCGGAGCCCGTGGCCCGGACGGCGCCGCGGCCGGCAGGAGGGCCATCAGGAAGTTTTCGATCAGGAGCTGGCGGTTCCCCTTGTGACGGATCCCCTCGAGGGTCGTTTCCAGCGCGTCCAGGGTGGCGCCGGCCTTCGCCTCGAGGGGCGCCGCCAGATCGCGCAGCTGCTCTACGACATCGACGTTCACCAGACGCGCCTCGTGGGTGGGGGAGACCCCCAGGATGAGGACGTCGCGCAGGAGCGTCATCAGGATTTCGATCTCACTCTCGATCGAGTCGCCCCGCTGGACCATCACCTCGGCGCGCGCCACCGCCAGCCCCGGGTCGCCGCGCCGGGCCAGGTCGTCGAGAAGGGAGAGCACGCCGTCGCGACGGCGGCGGAACTCGTCCAGGTCCAGGTCGAGGGCCGCGCCGATGCGACCGCCCGACAGTCCCGCCCGCAGCACCGACTCTTCGGCCCCCATCTCTCGCCGTTCGACGAGGTACGACACGATGTGTGAGCGGGACACAAGCTGGAACGGCACCGCCCGGCAGCGGGAGCGGATGGTCGGGAGCAGAGCGTGCCACGAGGGGGTGAGGAGGACCAGGACCGCGTGCGGCGGAGGTTCCTCCAGCGTCTTCAGGAGGGCGTTCGCGGCCGCCGCCTCCATCCGGTGCGCCTGGTCCACGATCAGGATGGAATGCCGCGACTCGGACGGCCGGCGCTGCAGGAAGCCGATCCCCTGCCGCACTCGATCGATCAGGACCGACCAGACCGGGTTATCAACGGCGTCCGCCTGCGCCTCCTGCGGGTCGATTCCGGCGGTCCCCTCGTCCTCGGGGGCGGGTCTGTCGAAGTCGGACTTCTTTTCCGGGAGAATGAAGCGGACGTCGGGGTGCACCAGGGAGCGATCGCCGATCCGCCGGCAGGATCGGCACACACCGCACGGGCGTCCTTGCGAAGCGTCGCAGAGAAGAGCGCGGCACAGAAGCAAAGCGGTCGAGAGCTTCCCGGCGCCGGGGGGGCCGTGGAACACCAGCGACGGAAAGAGCTGGTCCGCCTCCAGGGCGCGCTGCAGAGCCGACGTCGCCCGCGGCTGGCCCACGATGATCTCGTCGATACGCAGGACGCGAGGCCCGCTCACGCCCGTGCCTCCCGGACTGGCAGATGCTTCGCGATCACGTGAAGGACGCGCCGGTGGACCTCTTCGATCCTCCCGCGTGCGTCCAGCACGACGAAGCGCGCGGGCTCCTGCCGCGCCATCTCCAGATAGCCGGACCGCACCCGCTCGTGGAAATCGAGGTCCTGTTGCTCGAAGCGCGTCTCGTCGCGCGGACCGCCCGAATCGCGGTCGCGGGCGCGCTCGAGAGCGACGGACGCGTCGATGTCGAACAGCAGGGTCAGGTCCGGCCGCAGCGCCAGCGTCTCGAGATCGTGCAGGGCGTCGATGAGGTCGAGCCGGATACCCCGACCGTATCCCTGGTAGGCAAAGGTCGCGTCCTTGAAGCGATCGCACAGCACCAGGCGTCCGGCCTCGAGGGCCGGGCGGATCACCTGCTCGATGTGCTGGGCGCGCGCGGCGGCGTACAGGAGCAGGTCGCAGATGGGCGTCATGTCGGCGTTGCCCGGGTCCAGGACGAGCCTGCGGATCTGGTCACCGATCGGCGTGCCACCCGGCTCACGCGTCAACACATGATCGATCTCCCGCTCCTCCAGGTGGTTGGACAGCATCTGGATCTGCGTCGTCTTGCCGGACCCTTCGATGCCTTCGAAGGTGATGAAGCGGCTGGACCGGGGGTTCGGGGTCATAGGCTCCGGGAGCGGCCGGACCGGAGGCCGGGACCGTCGGCCGCCCGGCGGGACGGGACCGCATGGTACCACAGTCTGTTATACTCGGCCGCGGAGGAAGGATGCGCGCCTGCTTCCGGTGCGGCCAGGAAATCGCCGCCGATCAAATGATCCTGCGCGAGGACGAATGTCCGCACTGCTCCTCCGATCTGCACTGCTGCCGCAATTGCCGCTTTCACGATCCCGCCGTGAGCAACCAGTGCCGCGAGCCGCAGGCCGACTGGGTGGCCGAGAAGGACAAGGCCAACTTCTGCGAATTCTTCGTCTTCGCCGACGGTCCCGGCCCGAGGGCCGTCGCTCGGGACGCGCCGTCGGCGCGCGAGCGTTTCAACAAGCTGTTCCGCGATTGAGTCTCCCGGCGAAATAGTCGCGGGCCCGCTGCACGTCCTTCCGCACCTGTGCGACGAGCGCCTCCGGCGAATCGAATTTCAGCTCCGGGCGCAGACGCGCCAGGAAGCGGACCTCCATCGGCCGTCCGTAGAGGTCTCCCGGATCATCGAGGAGGTGTGTCTCGACGGCATAGGACGCCCCCGCGAACGTCGGGCGGCTGCCGATATTGGTGACGGCCGGTCGCGGTCCCTCCGCCACCACGGCCTCCGTGACATAGACACCGTCCTGCGGCACGAGCTCGTTCGGCGTGTCCAGGTTGGCCGTGGGGAACCCGAGGCTTGCGCCACGCGACTCGCCGCGGATCACGGTCCCCTCGACGACGTACGGACGCCCGAGGAGTTCGCGCGCCAGCTCCACCTCTCCCGACTGGAGGGCGCGACGGATGCGGCTGCTGCTGATCGGACTGTGGAGGTAGCGCACCTCCTCGACCTGTGCCGCCCGGATGCCCAGCTCACCGCAGGTCCGGACGAGCAGATCGGCGTTCCCGGCCCGTCCCCGGCCGAAGTTGAAGTTCGCTCCGACATACACCTCCTTCACCCCCAGCCCCACGGCCAGGTAGCGCCTGACGAACTGCTCCGCGGTCACCTCGGCGAGCTCCACCGTGAAAGGCAGGATCAGCAGGAATTCGATGCCGGTCGCCTCGATGAGGGCGAGCTTCTGCCTGCGGGTCGTCAGCATGCGCGGCGCGCGCTCCGGGGCGAGCACCTTGAGAGGGTGGGGTTCGAATGTGATCAAGAGACTGCTGCCGC
The DNA here is from genome assembly GCA_003223135.1 of Acidobacteriota bacterium. Lineage (GTDB taxonomy): Bacteria > Acidobacteriota > Polarisedimenticolia > Gp22-AA2 > Gp22-AA2 > Gp22-AA3. The sequence continues at coordinate 93,946 of QHXX01000029.1, forward strand.
CGGTTTCGCGGCCGCGCGCAAGCACGGTCCGGATGATGGCCTGATGACCGAGGTGCAGACCGTCGAAGTTCCCTATCGTCGCCACCGGGACGCTCAGATGTGCGCGCAGCGTCTCGACGTCGTCGAAGACCTTCATGCTCCCGCCCAGCGGAGGGACAGGGCCCCGAGAATCCTCAAGGCGCAGTTCGCGTAGGCCCCGGCGATGAGGTCGTCGACCACGATGCCCCAGCCCCCGGGCAGCCCCTCCGCCTGGCGGGCCGGGAAGGGCTTGAGAATGTCCATCAGCCGGAACAGGACGAAGCCGATGGCAAACGTCGCGGGAGCGACCGGCAGGTACAGAAGCGTCACGAAGAGTCCGGCGGCCTCGTCGATCACCACAGGCCGCGGGTCCTTCAGTCCCATCTCCCGGGCGGCCACTCCGGACGTGCCGATGGCGAGAATCGCCAGGACAACGGTCGCGAGGGCGAATCCCCAGGGCGGAAGCAGCCGCGCCAGGAGGTACGCCGGCGGCACGGCGGCCAGCGTGCCGAAGGTTCCGGGCACCACCGGCGCCCGCCCGGCACCAAACATCGTGGCGACAAGGACAGCGGCGGCCGTTCCGGGGTCGCGGCGTGTCACGGACGCCGGCCGGGGGATACGACCTCGACCGCAGTACCGATCAGGTCGTACGCGTGCGCCTCGTCGATACGCACGCGCACGAAGGCCCCGGGGTCGAGGGGGCCGGGCGCATCGGTCAGGATCACCCGGCCGTCGATCTCAGGCGCCTGCCCCTCCGTGCGCCCGCAGAGGAGCAGATCGCTGTCCTCCGGCGGGCCGTCGACCAGGACCAGAAGCGTGCGGCCGACGAGGTCTCGGGCCCGGCGGGCGGCGATGCGCTCCTGGATCCCCATGAGCTCGGCCCGGCGTTCCTCCTTCAGCGCTTCCGGCACGTCGTCCGGCAAGGCGGCCGCGGGTGTTCCCTTCTCCTCCGAATACGTGAACACGCCGACGTGATCGAACTCGGCGTCCCGGACGAACGAGCAGAGCGCGCGAAACTGCTCACCGGTCTCCCCGGGAAAGCCCACGATGAAGGTGGTGCGCAGCGCGATTCCCGGAACGCCCGTGCGCAGCGATTCGAGGAGTCTCATGTGGGTCACGGCGCTGCCGCCCCGCCGCATCGCCTTCAGCAGGGCGTGGTCGGCGTGCTGCAGCGGCAGGTCCAGGTAGCGCGCCGCGCGGCCGCACGAGCCCAGAGCCCCGATGAACCCGGGCGTAATCCGGTTCGGATAGGCGTACAGGACCCGGATCCAGCGCACCCCCTCGACAGCGTCGAGGGCCCGCAGAAGACCCGCCGCGTCCGTTCCATCGCCGAGATCGGTCCCGTAGTCGGTCGTGTCCTGTGCGATCAAGTTGATCTCGACCACGCCGGCCGCGGCCAGGCGGCGCGCCTCCTCGACGATCGAGCCTACCGGCCGCGAGCGCTGCAGGCCCCGGAAGGAAGGGATGGCGCAGAACGAGCAGGTGTGATCGCAGCCCTCTGAGATCTTGAGATACGCGGAGTGGTTCGGTGTGGCCAGAAGACGCGGCGACGCGTGGCTGTACAGGTAGGTGGCGCGCGCCCGGCTGGGCTCGAAGCGCGCCCCCGCCTCCAGGGCGCAAGCCGCGGCGATCCGCTCGATGTCGTTCAGCCCGACCAGGGCGTCGATCTCCGGGAGCGCGGCCCGAAGCTCGTCAAGGTTCCGCTGCACCATGCAGCCGGCGACGACCAGTCTGCGGCAGCGGCCGGTCTTCTTGAACTCGGCCATCTCCAGGATCGTTTCGATCGACTCGCGCCGCGCCGGCTCGATGAACGTGCAGGTGTTGACGACGATGATGTCGGCCTCGGACGGGTCGCGCGTGAGGTCGTAGCCTTCACGCCTCAGCGTGCCGAGCATGACCTCGCTGTCCACCAGGTTCTTGGGGCAGCCGAGACTGACCATCCCGACCTTGATCATGGGCGCTTTCCCCTCACGGATAGAGCCGGTTGAGCGTCCGCGGGTAGGGGATCGCCTCGCGCAGGTGGTGGATCCCCGCGACCCAGGAGACGAAACGCTCGATCCCCATCCCGAACCCTGCGTGCGGCACCGAGCCGTACCTTCGAATGTCGAGGTACCAGCGGAAAGCCTCCAGGGGCAGTCCGTGCTCCTGGATCCGCCGGAGCAGGAGGTCGTGGTCGTGAATGCGCTGGCTGCCGCCGACGATCTCACCGTATCCCTCGGGCGCCAGGACGTCGACGCACAGCGCGCGGTCGGGGTTCTGCGGATCGGGCTGCATGTAGAAGGCCTTGATCTTCGTCGGATAGCGGGTGATCATCACCGGCCTCTCGAGGGTCTCGGTGAGGACGGTCTCGTCGAAGGCGCCGAAATCGCTTCCGGGGACGAAGGGCGGCGCATCCTGCCCCCGGGCACGCGACTGGATCTCCGGTCGCATCAGGACCGCCGCCGCCTCGTCGTAGGTCAGACGCGGGAACGGCTTCTGGATCCGTTCCAGCCTCGTGATGTCGCGCTCGAGCGTTGTCAGCTCGGGGCGACAGCGGTCGAGTGCACGCGCGACGAGCGTCACGACGAAGTCCTCCGCCAGATCGAGCAGATCGTCGAGATCCGCGTACGCGACCTCCGGCTCGACCATCCAGAACTCGGTGAGGTGGCGGCGCGTCTTCGACTTTTCGGCCCGGAAGGTGGGCCCGAAGCAGTAGACCCGGCCGAACGCCATGCATGCCGGCTCGAGATAGAGCTGGCCCGACTGGCTCAGATACGCCTTGCGGTCGAAGTAATCAGTCTCGAACAACGTCGAGGTGCCCTCGCAGGCGGCCGGCGTCAGGATCGGCGAGTCGATCAGGACGAAATCGCGCTCGTAGAAGAAGTCGCGGATCGCCTGGCAGATCTCGCTCCGGATCTTCAGAAGCGCATGCTGCTTCGAGGAGCGCAGCCACAGATGGCGATGATCGAGGAGGAAGTCGGGACCGTGCTCCTTCGGGCTGATCGGGTAGTCCTGAGCCACCTGGTGCACGGTGATCGACTGCAGCTTCATCTCGTATCCGCCCGGGGCGCGATCGTCCTTGCGGATCGAACCGCGCACCTCGAGAGACGACTCCTGCGTCACCTTCTGGCAGGTCTCGAAGACGTCCGGCGGCACCTCGGGTTGAAAGGCGACCGCCTGCAGATAGCCCGTGCCGTCCCGGACGATCAGAAACACCAGTTTCCCCTTTTCGCGCTTGTTGTACAGCCAGCCCCGGATCCGGACGTCGCGGCCGTCGTGGGCGCCAATCGTTCTGATGGTTGTCGTCTGCACACTCGCGCTCCGGAGAGAGGCGGGAATTATAGGGGTCACGGGAGAACCCGGTCAAGGAACGGTCCGGGTGGGCGCCCCGAGGACTTTTAGTATATAGAGGCAGTCATCATAGCGGGGGAGGGTCGGGGAGCCTTGAAGACGCCTGCCAGGGGCGTGCGGCCCACGGGGGGTCTGCCGGGGAGACGCCGAGCCCTGATTCGCCTCTGCCGTCCGGCCGATCGCGCGTCGATCGAGCGGCTCGGGCACCCCCCGCACGTCGCCGACATCCTTTGCCCGAGGCCCGCGCGCCGGTTGGCCTGGCGCCTTCTCGGCACCCGCGCCGTCCCGGTCCTCGCCGAGGAGGAGGGGACGGGAGCCGTGGTTGGCAGCGTGCAGTTCGTCCGCTCGCGGCGCTCTCCGGACACCTGGATGTTCGGCCACTGGCGCGTGGCCGCTGCGCGCCGGCGGGAGGGGATCGGCCGGCGCATGCTGGTGGAGGGGATGCGGCTCCTGCCGCCGCAGGTCGCGCGCCTCTATTCGTACGTCGACTGGGACAACGACGCGTCGATCGCGGCGCACGAGCGACTGGGCTTCGAGAGCGGCCGCACGCTGTGGGGCAAGGCCCCGCTGGGAGTCCTGACGACCGTCGGGCCCGCCACGCCCGCACTGCGGCTGGAGCCGGTCGGGCCGCGCGACTGGCCCGTTCTCTTCACGATTTACACACGCGCGATGGGAAGCCTCTGGCTGCGCCTGTTCCCGGAGCTGGACCCCCGCAATTTCCTGGGAGGGACGCTCGGGGGCTTGCGCGCCGGAGTCGTCGCCGTCGCGCGCGGTCAGTCGGGGGCGGCGTGGAGCACGCTCGCCCCGCGCGCGGGAACAGGGACCCCCGATCGATCCGTGGCCGGCTTCGTCCTGTGGGAGGGGGAGGCCGTGACCGTGTTCGCCGATCCGGCGGCCTGCGATCACGGGTTCCTGGCCCGGGCGGCGCTTCAGGTGATGGCCCGAGGAGCGCGGCGCGATCTGGAAATCGGGCTGCGCGGCCTACCGCGCTCTCTGGCGGCCCGGCCGGGGCCGATCGGGCTTCAAGTGTTGATGGGGATGCCGGACGTCATGACGCGATGGCAAGGTTGACGGGAGTCGACCGGTGGCGGCGAGTCAATGGGCGGCGTGCGCGCCCGTCCCCTCCTTGGCCGCCTTGTAGGCGGCGATGATCTTCGTTTGCAGATGAGAGGGCACCTCCTCGTAATGCGACATCTTCATGCGGTACGAGCCGCGCCCGCCGGTGATGGACTTGAGGATCGAGGCGTAGGTGAGCATTTCCGACAGGGGCACGTGCGCCTTGATCACCTCGTTGTGTCCGTTCGCCTCGACCCCGAGGACCCGGCCGCGCCGAGAATTCAGATCCCCCATCAGATCCCCCATGAACTGTCCCGGGGCGGTGACTTCGATCTCCATGATCGGCTCGAGCAGGGTGGGGGAGGCCTCCTCCATCGCCTTCTTGAATCCCAGGGAACCGGCGATTTTGAAGGCGATGTCGGACGAGTCGACGTCGTGGTACGAACCGTCGTACAGCACGACACGGAAATCGACCACGGGGTAGCCAGCGAGAAACCCCTGCATGCGGGCGTCCTGGATTCCCTTCTCGACGGACGGGATGAAGTTCTTCGGAATGGCGCCCCCGAAGATGTCGTCCTTGAATTCGAAGCCGGCGCCGCGCGGCAGCGGCTCGAGGCGGATCCAGCAGTCGCCGTACTGTCCGTGCCCGCCGGTCTGCTTCTTGTGCTTGCCCTGGGCCTCCGCCTTCTTCTTGATGGTCTCGAAGTAGGGAACCTTCGGGGCGTGCAGAATCGCCTCGACGCCGAACTTCTTCTTCATTCGGGCGAGGGTCACCTCGACGTGCTGATCGCTGTTGCCGGCGATGATCAGCTCGTGGGTCTGCGCGTCCCGCCGGAACTGAATCGTCGGGTCCTCCTCCACCAGGCGCGGCAGGACGGAGGAGATTTTCTCCTCGTCCGCGCGTGACTTCGGCCGCAGGGCGAAGGCGATCGACGGCTCGGGAAAGGTGACCCTGGGATAGACAATCGGATTCGCCTTGTCCGCCAGGGTGTCCCCGGTCGAGGTCTCCTTCAGCTTGGGAATGGCCGCGATGTCGCCCGCGCGGACTTCCGTCACGGCCTGCGATTCCTTTCCCTGAAGGATCAGGATCGACCCGAAGCGCTCCTGCACGTCCCGCGTGGCGTTGTACACCGTGGAGTCGGACTTGAGGACGCCTGAGTCAACGCGGAACAGCGAGACCTTGCCGGAGTACGGATCGGCAATGGTCTTGAAGACGAAGGCCGAGTAGGGCTCCTCGATCGTCCCCCGGCGCTCAGCCGCCGCGTGGTCCCGGGGATTCTCGCCTCGGAACGGGCCGCGCTCACCCGGGTGGGGGAAGAGGGCGACGCAGGCGTCCAGGAGGGGGTGCGCGCCGATGTTCGCCAGGGCCGAGGCGCATAGGACCGGAAAGAGCTTCCGCTGCCTCACTCCCTTGGCGAGGCCGGCGGCCAGCTCCTCCTGTGACAGGCTGCCGCCCTCGAAGAACTTCTCCATCAGGGCGTCGTCCACCTCGGCGACCATCTCCATCAGCGTGTCGCGCGCCTCCTTGGCCGTGCCGGTGAGGTCGGCCGGGACGTCGGTGACACGGTGCCCGCCGCTCTCGTCCTTGTCGTAGACGTAGGCCTTATTGGCCACCAGGTCCACGACGCCGGCGAAGGTCTTCTCGGCGCCCATGGGGATCTGCACGGGGACCGCTTGGCGGCCGAACGCCCGGCCGATCGACTCTAGCGCCCGCGCGAACGACGCGTTCTCGCGATCGAGCTTGTTGATCACGAACAGGCGAGGGAGCTCGAACTCCTCCGCGTATCCCCACGCTTCCTCGGTCTGGACCTCGACTCCCGCCACGCCGTCGACCACGACCAGGGCGCCGTCCAGGACACGCAGCGCCGCCTTGGCGTCGGCGATGAACGCGCCGTACCCGGGTGTGTCCACGATGTTCACCTTGATTTTCTTCCACTCGAGGTGACAGAGCGCGGACGAGATCGAGACCCTGCGCGCGATCTCCTCCTCGTCGAAATCGGTGACCGTGTTGCCTTGATCGACCTTGCCCAGGCGGTTCACGGTACCCGAGGAAAACAGAAGGGCCGAGGTGAGGGAAGTCTTCCCACAGGAGCCGTGACCGATGATGCCGAGATTGCGGATTTCGGAAATCTCATAGAGCTTCATGTGAGGATTCCCTCAACCCGCGCACGTCACCTTCCCGCCTTCACCTCGGCGTAGACCTTCTGGACCATTGATTTGACGAGAGGGCAGCGCGGGTCGTTGACGTAGCAGCGGGCCAGCGTGTCGTTCTTGCAGCCGCAGGAGCAGATCTCGCTGTTGACGCGCTGGAGAAACTTCTCCTT